>CAJWBE010000003.1 GCA_913020045.1 uncultured Oleiphilus sp. | reverse complement strand
TGTTTTGCCGTGGTCAACGTGGCCAATTGTACCAACGTTAACGTGCGGCTTATTTCGTTCAAACTTTTCTTTTGCCATCCGAACATCTCCTCAAGAATCGCTCAATTGGTGACTTTGCCCCAACGAGCGCAGACCACGCAAAACTAATAGTATACTGGAGCTCATAACCGGAATTGAACCGGTGACCTCTACCTTACCAAGGTAGTGCTCTACCGACTGAGCTATATGAGCAACATTAAATAATTTACTGGAGCGGGTGGCGGGAATCGAACCCGCGTCATCAGCTTGGAAGGCTGAGGTAATAGCCACTATACGACACCCGCCACAAAATACTTTGGTGGAGGGGGGTGGATTCGAACCACCGAAGCTTGCGCGTCAGATTTACAGTCTGATCCCTTTGGCCACTCGGGAACCCCTCCAAGCGAGAACCGCTTTAACGACCCTCAAACTCTCAAAAAAAAATGGAGCTGGTGGACGGAATCGAACCCCCGACCTACGCATTACAAGTGCGTTGCTCTACCGACTGAGCTACACCAGCCCTGCACCCTCGTTTTGAGAGGGCGCTATAGTAAGTGAAACATTTTTTAGATGCAACCGTCATTTGCAAAAAACTTTACGGGCATCAAATTGCTTTTTTTCTTGCTCTAAAAAGACCTCGAACTCCCCCTTCAACTCAGGCTTTTCAGGCACTCTGAGGGAGACCCAATACTCTTTATCATACTTCGGTATTTCGGCCATTTTCACCTGATAGCCCTTTCTCATCATTATCGCCGTCATCCGCCTAGCAGAATCAATGTTATTAAAGACCCCCAAAGAGATTGACCCCTTTAACCGCGGCTCTCCAATTATGAAGCTATCAATCCCTTTGGACTTAAACTCCTTAAGCTGAACCAAAGAGTCGTCGTAACTAGCCAATGGACCAAAATACACCCAGTAACCAGGCGCCTTTTGAATATCGCTGCTAACTAATTCAGCAAAATAGTCAACCCGAGCGACATCATTACGTACCGCCACAGCTTGAGACTCGCTAGGCATTGGCCCGAGCAGCCAGCATTCTTGACGCGCAACATCCGTGCTCCCGCCTGCCAGTAGCTCAATGTGATCGACGCCGGCAACTTTTGAAAACTCAGGCAACACTTTTACTTTTCGATACTCAAGCCACTGCCCCAGAGCGAGAGCGAGATTAAGAAGCAGCAACACATACATCAGCAACTTCACAGAACTTTCTCCGAGACACCCATTAACGACAAACCATCCAGCACCAAGTCTTGGCGATAATGAAATTCAACATCGACCAACCCCGCCACCCAATCTGCGTCACCACCAGTAATTACAATACAATTAACCCCAACAGAGTCCGAATATTCCAATAAGGACAAAAGCGTCGAACGAACCATTAAACTTATCGCCCTATCCACACATGACTTGGTAGATGATCCAGGCAAAAGCTCTAAACCTTGCGCCTGATCGGTAGGCACACATGCCGTCCCTACTTGCAAGCCCTGCTTTAAAAGCCGCAACCCTGGAAAAATATATCCCCCAAGATGCCCACCACTCGCATCGACAAAATCGGCAGTCATAGCACTGCCGCAATCTAGAACTAATGCACCAGATTTAAACTCCGCATAAGACGCGACCATCGCCAAGCAGCGATCCACCCCCAAAGTCGAACTATCAGCATATGCAAAGCGAACACCGCCCATTTCTTGAGCCGAATAGACACGCTCGACCTCAACGCAAGGGAAACAATCACCTAGAGCCGCCAATAACGAATTTGTTTTGTCCTCACCCGCAACACTTGCCAACACAACTCTACCAAAATCCAATGACTGCAAATCATTAAATGCTCCGGCTGAAGATAACTCAGACCACCGGACAATGCCGCGAACCATTAAGGAGGAGGACTCTACGATCCTCCACTTTATACTACTGTTACCCGCATCAACCTCAAGCACTACGAGCTCGGACACTTACCTCTCCCGCATTTACTGTTTGTTTTCCTGACGCAGCATCAATTACTAGATTGCCTTTGGCATCTACACCCAAAGAGCGCCCAATAATAGCCTGACCAACAACACCAATCTCCTTACCCGCAAAGAAATCCAAATCATTCCACTCTTCACGAAACCTAGAAAAGCCGCTCAGGCGAAATTGATCAAGGTCAACGACCAGCTGCTGAATCATCTCCGCGATCAGCTCGTTTCTGCCAACAGAAGAGAAATCTCGTAAAGACGCCCATGGCTGATCAATACCATTTTCGCCATCTTCCTTCATGTCATAATTTAAACCGACACCAAGAACCACCGACCAGGCAGTCGTGGCCTCCCCCTTCAACTCCACCAGAACACCAGCGAGCTTTCTCCCATCGATCATCACATCGTTCGGCCACTTTAACTTTAACGCCTTATTGGCATGCCGACTCAACACCTTCGATAACGACAGGCCAACCACCAAACTCAACCCAGCCAATACCTCGGGCCCTCCGGGAAGACCGAACGCCATACTTAGATAAACATTCTTACCAAAAGGGCTCACCCACTCTCGCCCCCTTCGACCACGGCCGCTGGTCTGCATCTCAGCCAACAGCACAGAAAACTCATCCTCACCCTCCCCCAATCTCATCAATTCTGAATTGGTAGAGTCCACAACCGGAAGCAATGTAAAGGAAAGACGATTTCGAATAGGGGACTCAATACCGTGCAGAATGACACCCTGATCTAGCAATTGAACAGGGCAGGATAAGCGATACCCCTTACCTTTCACCGTCTCTAACTCTAAACCGTATTCAGGTAAAACGGCCAACGCCTTCCAAACAGCGGTGCGACTGACACCTAACGCCGAACCAAGAGCGGAACCCGAATGAAATTGACCATCAGCCAACAAAGAAATCAACGACATGGAATCCACAGCGCGGTCCACCAGTAAAGAGAATCAGAAGGAAAGTATAGCGACTAACAATTCGTTATCGCAATGAGAAAACAAAAAAGGGAAGTGCTGAAAAACTAGTTCAAAGGCGTTGTTGTTATATCGGTAGTGACATCAAAGTTTTGTAATTTTAGACCGTAGAGCAGAGTTGACTCGCCGCCAACAGGGTGGCCCAACCTCACACTCTCAAAGTCTAGCTCCTTAAAATGGGTGCGACTTCTTGTCGCAATACCTACCGGCAAACTACTAAGATCGGCGGGCGTCAAAGACGAAGGAGCCTCATACCGATAAGAGCCGTCGCCATTCATTACTTTAACATCGCCCTTATTACCGGTCACACCATTGCTATCAGCACCATCAGTCTTTTTGACGACATAGGCTTGTGCAATATCTATATTATAGTCAGTCCTAAAACCATAATCGTCCGTGATACCATCTCCATCATTCGTTGTGAAGTTATCAAAAACCAGTTGCAAACCCGTGCCATTCTCTGGCGTAGCCGTGCCTTCTAAGTTTCGCCCGGTTTCCCACGTAAAGCGATTACGCTTGCCTTCAGCCTCTATACTCTGTTTGAAGTGGCGTTCACTAGAAATCGTCAAGCCTTGATCGCCCCGATCCTCCCAACGACCTCCATCTGCACCACAAGCAGCTTGGTCAGCACCAGTACCGCCAACACAAACCTGACCAGCGCCGCCCGCAGAAATAGTCCTCACAGAACCAACCTCATACGTCTCAAACATCAAGCGGCCAAAACTCGCACCCGATACTCGATCACCAATACGAAAGTCCGTTACATCCATTTTGCTCCAGCTCTCACTTTCATAGATCCGAAGCCCCTGATCCGTAACATCCAGCATCATATCGCGCAAATGAACATCATAATTCAAACCACTCAACCACATACCCCTAAACGAGCCATCACCCTCCAAGTATGTAGCCATCTCTCCCTGAGTTAGAGAAATATCCGAATTCACCGTAATGCCTTCCTGCCCGACATTGCCACCAGGCCCGAGCGTGATATGCCCATTGAGGATACCTTCCAAGGAGGGCTGACCAGCCAAACCAAACAAACCACCACCAAAACCAGGAATAGACCGCGCCGCCTGAGACTCTCTAGACTTCAAATCATCAATATCCCCCGTATCCGCCCCCGTCTTAAAACCTCCAAACCGGTAACCGAATGCGAAGTCTTCAAAACCAACCCTTAGCCCGTCATAGAACTCTGTGCCCAATAAAACACCCTGGGCAGTAATATCCAGGGTCAAATCACCATCAGCATACGCCTGAAACTCACTCATCATCAGCGCGTTTCCATTATCGACATAAACAAAGTTCGACTCATTCCCCGCTCCCACTACGCTCATCTGAGTATCAAGTCTCAATCCTTGATATCCTGCCGCAGCATTGCCTCCCGACTGCAAATAAAAGCTATTCGTATAAGAACGACCATCGTACAAAGCGTCCGCAAAGAACAAGTTAACACCGACAGAGCCAATAGACGAAACAGAGCCCGCACCAGACAAGTAGGAATCAATATCAAGCTTGGTATCACCCAAGACCAAATCCTGAGCATAAAGACCTACACGAACAGATTCGAAGGCAAGCGCCAATCCAACCCCATAATCTTTAGCAGGATCAGTAAGCGCATCCGGATCCTCCAAAACATCCACAGTCAAAGACGTAACATCAATCTGCCCAGTCACACCCAACACACCAGCCCAATAACCAATAGCCCCCCAATCAGTATCGTCCCCCCAGGCCAGGTCAAGGGAATTGATTGTAGTTTGCGAATTAATAGTTAAACCCTGAGTACCAACTCGACCCGCAGCAAGCGCTCGCCAAGAAGTGGTCAAATCGAGCGAGGCCCACAAACTGCCATAACTAGGAAGCTCTGAACCCGTATCAACATCATTCGAAACCCCGTGATTATTAGGGTTATCACTGAAACGAATAGCATCCACACTCAACTCAGCCAAAAAGTTAGGCAAATCCACCGCTAACTCGCCCGCTGCTGTAGCGCCTACAACAGAGCCGTAAGATCTCACCGCCAAACTCATTCCGTCCAAAAAGAACTCATTTCCATTTGTTCGATAGCCTAGACGCCCCTGTGTTATCAAAAAATCGATATCATAAATCCCACCCACTACCGAAGAAGGACCTATCAGACCATTACCCGTATTACGTATCTGAGCACTACCGCCGATATCAAAATCAAAAAACAACCCGCCAATGCTAGGCGCTTCGCTAAGAGGGCTAATACCGGGCGTATCAACGAATCGAATTTCCTCTATTTCAAAGCGCGCCACGTTGCCTGATTTATAGTCAATTACTAGACTACCATCTGCCAAGATATCAAAAAGCATTCTAAACTCAGCATAACCATCTGGGTCGATACTCGAAGCAAGCCTCACGCCCTGAAGAGCAATACCATTGCCATCTTCAAAGTAGGCCGCTTCCTCAATTCCAACATTGGCCTCTAAATCCAGAGTAATCCCTGCCTGCCCACTTACACCGGACAGCGCCTCATCCTCCATTGCTCGAAGCTCTGCATTTGCAGCCGAACAAAGCACTGCGATCAAAGCGGCGGCAAGACACCTAAGCTGAATTGCAAATACCATAGTATTTCTCATCATGGCGTCGGGAACACTAGCAGATTACCTTCAAGAGTCACTTCTCCACCGATTTCAACAGTCATAAAATCAACCTGCTTGAAAGTAGACGCAGCACCTGCTGGTCGCTCACTATTACTCGTTGCTACCGTGTATTGAAACTCATCAAACTTCAACGTTTCTGGCAAACCAATTTCTATAACGTCCCTATTAAACAAAAGCCCATCACCACCAAATCCGGAGTTAATAGCTCTCAATTGAAATGTCAGCCCCTCAAAAGCAATCGAGCCTTGAATGTTATCAAGCACGAACCACCCACCATCTTGCTGAGTCTGTAATGCAATTCGAGCACCACACACTTTGGTCACATCAATGCAAGAGCCAAAATAATCATCGTTAAGGGGGCCACCCTCTTCGTTAATGCTAATTTCACCCGTTAGGTAAACTCCGCTCTGACCTGTCACCTCAGAAAGAGCTGCATCATCAATACTCGCCATTTCAGCAAACACCGATGAGCACCCTAAAAAGAGGACGCCAAATACCCGCACCAAATACAACATCATGGCTCCAAGTCCCTGAATTTCACATCCAAATGCTGAATAAGCAAACCTTCAACTTTAGCCGAGCCCAAACTAACACCGCCAATTTCCATCTCCGTCATGGCAACATTACTGCGATAATCTGCGTTGCTATAATAGTCATTGAAAAATGCATAAGCTGCGTCACCTTCTGCGCTGCCATCAGACAACCCCGTTGCCGGTACTAGATTCGCCATATACTCGTGCGTAAGTTGCGCCAACTGCAACGTTAACCCACCAGTAATAGCATCAGCACCGACATAAAGCGGCTGAAAACTATTTCCAAGCGCAAGCTCAAATGCAAAACCCTTCATTTTTACGGCAGAACCACACGCCTCATTTAATTTAGTACAAGTCGAAATCTCTAACTCTGGCGTATAAAAATTTACCCGGAACTCTGCAGCCATTTTACCCGCTGCATCATCTCCCCAAAGACGCACATATGAACCATCAAAAACCGCACTTTCAGCATGAAAATTTAAATGCCTCGGCGTCTCAACCCCCACATTAACCTGCAACTCCAAACCCAAATCGGCCCGCTCACCATTCTCCCAACCCGCCTCAGAAGGCCGACTCGAGCACGTACCACTACCCAACACAGCAGCAGCATCTAGACAGTCATAGCCGTCTGCAACATCGACTTTAGTCGGCGCAGCTAACTGCAGCACAGCTTTGCCCGCAAGACCCACGCTATCGCCATTCAACAAATCAATTTCAAAAGGGTTATTAAGGCGCCCAAGATTAACCGGATCTAGAACCGATCCGTAATTACTCCCAGCCCGAGCAATGTATAGCTGCTCAACGTTAAGTGTCACAGGCGCGCCACTTTGATCTGTCAGGCCAGAAATACGAAACGTCTTATCATTTGCCGTGTCATGGCCATGGCTAAACACAAAGTCATCCATCACCAAACCAATACCCGCTCCGTCAACTTCCGAGAGCGCTTGGTCGGACATTGACTTCATTTCAGCCGTAACGCTAGACAACGGCAGAAAAATAGAAAGCGACAACGCCATGAGAGAAACGTATTTGAACAAAAGCCACACCTAGTTAGGAGTATTCGAATGGTTCGATTAATTAGGACAGTATAATAAGGCGGAAATTAAAACATGTGAACGAACCGAAAACTTTACAGTCGTTCACAAATTACACAGAAAATCGAGACCTGTCGCATTCTATGCGCCAAATCCAGCAGGAAACCAGCTAACCTTGCGCTAGTAGGTTTCTCAAATCAATAATCGCAGCACTTGCTCTCGATATATAAGAAGACATGGTCAAAGAGTGATTTGCGAGCATCCCAAAGCCTCCTCCGTTCAACACCATTGGACTCCAAAGCGAATCCTGCGTCGCTTCCAACTCCAGTCTAATTTGCTGCAAACTTACCAATGCGTTTTTATCCTTCAACACGGTCGCAAAATCGATCTCCACTGCTCTTAATATATGCACTAGAGCCCAAGCAGAACCGCGCGCCTCATAGAATACATTATCAACCTTCAACCAAGGCGTTTTCCGCTCCTGAGGCCCCTCACCCGAAGTAGACTGCACTGCAGTCGCATCCCCAGCCAAGCCCATATCCAGTTGCGGCCGGCCAACACTTTCGCTTAAACGCCTCGACAGTCCCCCCAGACGACTCTCAACTTCGGAAAGCCAACTGCGTAAATTATCTGCTCTCGCGTAAAACTGAGCATCAGGCTGTTGCTCATCTGACAAGCGATAAAGATATCGATACATCGCTTTAATACCTCGGCGATACTCACTCTCTGTCGCAGGAATAGCCCAGCTACTATTGTCAAAATGGAACTGAGGGTCAGCCTTAATAAGATCCCGATCCTCATTGGACTGACTTTGAGATCGACTCAAGTCCTTCCTAAAGATTCGCGCAAGGTCTCTCAACTGCACCAAAACGCCCATTTCCCAGCTAGTAATATTGTCCAACCAAACACCCGGAGGAAAAAGGTCATTCGTCACGTACCCTCCAGGCTTTTCAAGCAGCGTTTCGGCCACCGCAATCAATGTGGACGTTGTTGCGACGCCGACAGCCTCCTGGTTAGAGTTTTCCTTCGCAATACTAGCCGCCCGATCTGCCACATTGAACAAGTCAGGCTCACTACTCCACCAAATGCCAAGAAACACAGCAAAAATCAAATAGACCGCCACAACACCACTAATCATTTTTGGCAAAACTCCGCCCCCTAAATAGTCTTGAAAATCTTCTTTTCGATGTCTAAAAAAATCCGCAATATTTCCCATAAGCTCTGCACCCTATAGCAAGGGCTCTGGCCTCCCTAATAAATAACCCATTACAGCGCTCACACCCAATTCCTTCAATACCGATAGCTCTCGTTCCGATTCGACACCGACAGCGATCACAGCCACGTTCTGACTCTGAGCCAATTGAATCACGGATCGTAAAAAAAACTGATTTTCTATATTTTCATGCACATCTCTAACGAAACTATGATCAACCTTAATTGCTTCGATTTTTAGTCGCTGCAAATAGGAAAACGGCACTGAAGAAATACCAAAACGCTCAATAACTACTTTTACATTCAAGCGATTAAGCATTTCACAAAGAGCGACCGCTCCTTTTTCATTGTGGCAAATCGCATACTCCGGCAACTGAACATAGAGCGAAGCGCATAAACTAACGTGCTGCGACAACCGCGCTTCAAACCATGCCAAAAAACCTTCGCTTGCGATAGAAGCTTCTGAAACTGAAACACTTAATATCTGACCGGTCTCGCGCATCAACCTAAGCGCTCGACCGATAACCAGTCTGTCCAATTCAACCATCAGATTAAACCGTCGAGCCATCGGGATAAAGTGCCCCGCCTCGACTAACCCGCCATCGACCTCAATCCTCGCCAACGTTTGCTGGAACAAAACATCGCCAGTCGATGGAAGATAAACACCTTGGCGATAAAGAAGAATATCCTCGCGCTCAATCGCATCTCGCAAAATCTGGTGCCAGAGATTGGCCTCTTTTACATCATCAACCAATTCACCATCAGCACCATCCATATAACGCATCCAGCCAGACACGCCTCGCTCCTGAGCAGACCGCAATGCCATATCAGCTTTCGATAGCAGCCTTCCAACATTGTCGAGGGGTTTGACCGCCGCCAACCCTAGGTGCAGAAGATCGTCTCTCAGCATTTGTTTTACCCAGCCTAGCGACGAAAGCCGCGCCATCAATGCGACCGCCTCGCTCTCAACCTCGTCACCAACCAAATCTGGCAAAAAAAGACTAAAATCTGCACCACTGCGCCGCGCTGCAAAACCATCTACGCGCGCCACTGCTTCCTGACCAATCACGCCAGCGACAGCCTTAAGGATATCATCACCACGCTCCCTGCCAAGCGACAGATTTATCGCCTCAAAATCTGCGACTTTCAAGATAATTAATGTACCCTGTTTCACACTCTGCCGAGATTCAAGCTCCGTCCTCAACCTACGATCAAAACCTTCCCTGTTATACAAGCCTGTCAGGGAATCTAAAAGACTTTGCGAACGAAGACTCTCTATCGCACTTAACTGCTGCCGAAATAGCCGCCCTAATGTTTCCGCCATGTTGTTAATAGCCGCCGATACGTTCGCAAGCTCCCGCGTTCGCGGCTCATCTATACGGAACGAAAAGTTGCGATGACTCATTTCTCTAGACAGGCGCTCAACTTCAGCCAGTGGACTCAACAGACGCGACAACAAAATTCGCATCGCCAACAACGCACTAAACAAGACTAGAGCAAACCAAATAACCTGATTCTGCGTTTCATTCCAAAGCTTAAGATGTGCCGCATCAGCGTTCGTCTGCACGACCAATTCTCCGAGCTGCTGCCATCCGGCCATAACCTGAGATGTCGCCATTGGAGACTCAATTTCGACCAACGATCGAAACCATTCTGGTACAACGCCGCCATCATCTACCAAACGTTTATCTACTCTCAGACGTCTATCAATGCCAAAGTAAAGTATCTTGCTGTACTCGCCGCTATCAAAAATTGCATCAATCATCCTACTCACCAACACATCATCATTCGCATCTATCACGGTCGATAAAGATAAGCCCAGAGAGGTAGCGGAATCTTGCGCATGAACATATAACTGCTGCTGTAAATAACTTCTCGTCGACAGAATATTCAGCACCAAATTACCAACAAGAAGACAAACTAAAGCGAGCGATAACGTGACAGTCAGCAACTGCGTCAAAGAAGCTTTCTGCTTGCCAACATGTGATGACATATCAAACCCGTGGTTATAAAAAGGAGGCAAAAGCGCCATCGGCTTGCTGAATTAACAGAACCATGGCCTAAACCACAGTCTGACATTATTTCCGCTCGTAAAACAATATCAATATAGACAGATCGAAAATGTAAGCAATAATGATAGATGAAACAACTACGACGATTACTCGCCTTTGTCAGTGTCGTTTATTTTTCGTTAGCGAACGGGAAGCCTGAATGCCCTTGCAAAACCAGAGCGCAAAGCTAAAACAACTTTTTTCCAAGCGCGTCACCAACCAAGCTCGCATTGTTTTAGACAGCTATCAAAAATGTAAAGAAGCCAACTGGGAAGACCAAGATAGGCTCAGCAACCTTTCTAGCGCCGCTGAAAAACTAAAGCACTCGGCAGAGCGCTTTGAAATGCAAGAACAACACGAAATCGCAAACAAAATCACCTCATTATTAAAGCTGATATCATCTAGCTCTCCAAGCAGTGAGTCGATTAGCACCTTGGACACATTCATCCAAGAACTAAATGAACAAACCTTGCGTAAAAGCGACCTCGCTGATGACACATCAACAGCATTGAGCTCTGGTCCACGCACATTCCTGCGGACCCCTGTTTATATCGCGATCAACAACAAAGAATTCGCTAACCGAATCATTAGCCAGTTAGATTTTTTTGGCTTTCGCTCTATTAGTTTCGAAAAAGCTGACAACCTCATCGCGGCGTCACAGCAAAACAAGCCAGAAACCGTCGTGATGGATATCGATTTTGGCAATGAAAAAATGTCCGGATTTGAAGCCGCAGAAGCGCTGCAAGCGAAACATGAAACACCAGTACCCATTATTTACCTAAGCTCTGAACGGGATGACATCCAGACCAGATTGCGCGCCTCGCGATCCGGAGGAGAAGAGTTTTTTTACCCCACAGTAGACCCCGGCCAGCTTATCGAGAAAATTGAGCGCTACACTCATGCAAGCCCGCAAGAACCATATCGCGTGCTGGTGGTAGACGACTCTCAATCACAGGCCCGTTATATCGACACGGTCCTTAAAAAAGCGGGGATGCACCCGCTTACGATTACAGACCCAATGAAGGTACTCCTTGCGCTAGAAGAGTTTCATCCTGAAATCATCATTATGGACATGTACATGCCAGGCTGCACCGGCATGGAGCTTGCGCGAGTCATTCGCCAACAAGACAAATTTCACAGCGTTCCTATTATCTACTTGTCTGCCGAGGACGACCTCAATAAACAGCTTCATGCAATGAGCCAAGGCGGAGATGACTTTTTAACGAAGCCAATCGATCCAAAACACTTAACATCGACCATCCATAATCGAGGCAGGCGCGCTCGCTCCCTACTCGCCCTAATGATCCGAGATAGCCTCACCGGACTTTACAACCACACACATACACTGCACTTACTCGAACAAGAGGTCACCAAGGCCCAAGACAAAGAACAACCTCTGTCTTTTGTGATGCTTGATTTGGACCACTTCAAAAAAGTAAACGACACCTACGGTCACCCGATGGGAGACAGAGTCATTAAAAGTCTTGCGTTATTTCTAAAGCAAAGACTAAGAAAAACCGATCATATAGGGCGTTACGGCGGCGAAGAGTTTGCTGTCGTATTACCCAACACCAGTGAAGGCGATGCGAAAACGATCATGAGCGAAATCCGCGAGCGCTTTTCAACCTTGCCGCAGCCCTGTGGCGATACGTCATTCTGCGTTAGCTTTAGCTGTGGCATTGCCACTTATGAGAAAGGAAAGCTGGAGGCGAACGCTAAACAGATGTGCGAAAAAGCAGACCAAGCTCTCTATCAAGCAAAACACGATGGCCGCAACACCGTGCGTTCTTACATAAACGACCTACTGCAGTAAACCACCCACCAACTTGTAGTAATTATGCTTGTAAATGCATAGATTTGTAGGCAAACTTGCGCTCAAATCACGCATTATCAACGAACTGATGTTTTACTTCTTACGATTGTGTGATCACCGCAATATAGAGACCTAAACACCATGCCTTCTATTCTTGTGATCAACGGCCCGAACCTAAACCTACTAGGTTCACGAGAGCCCGAAATCTACGGTACAGAAACCGTCGACGACATTCATCAGCGCCTCATATCAAAATCAAAAAACGCAGGCCATTCACTCGAAGCATTCCAAAGCAATGCAGAGCATGAGCTGATCGACAGAATTCACAACGCACGCAACGAATCGGTTAAATTTATCATTATTAACCCTGGCGCGTTTACCCACACCAGTATTGCGATAAGAGATGCACTACTCGGTGTTTCGATACCATTCATCGAAGTACACCTATCAAATGTCCATTCGCGCGAAGCGTTTCGACACCACTCATATTTTTCAGACATTGCGACAGGCGTTATTTGCGGCCTTGGAAGTCAAGGCTACGACGCAGCTTTAGATTACGCATTGTCGACGCTGTAAAGCAACGGGTTATTAAGAGGCCACCATGGACATACGAAAAGTCAAAAAACTGATAGAGCTTATCGAAGAATCCAATATTACTGAGCTTGAAATAAAAGAGGGTGAAGAATCCATCCGCATTAGTCGTGGCCATGCAACAACACAAGTGGTCACTGCGCCGCAGTCAGTCACCCATTCCGTAGAGTCCTATAGTTCCCCCGCTGACGTCAGTCAACGAGCCCCTGCAACTGCAGGCCACCAAGTAAAATCTCCAATGGTCGGGACCTACTACCAAGCGTCATCTCCAGACGCGCCAGTTTTTGTGGAAGTTGGCCAAACTGTAAAGGCGGGTGACGTCTTGTGTATCATCGAAGCAATGAAAATGATGAACCAAATTGAAAGCGATGCATCTGGCACGGTACAAGAAATACATATCGAAAATGGCGAACCAGTCGAGTTTGACCAACCACTATTCACTATCGTGTAGCACAACTCCATGATCAAAAAGATACTAATTGCGAATCGCGGCGAAATTGCATTAAGAATTTTGCGTGCGTGCAAGGAAATGGGCATTGCTAGTGTTGCCGTGCATTCAAGTGTTGATCGCGATCTTATGCATGTCCGCTTAGCGGATGAGTCGGTTTGCATTGGTGGAAACCTGCCCGCTGAAAGCTATCTCAATATTCCGGCTATTATTGCCGCCGCAGAAGTCACCAACAGCGAAGGCATCCATCCTGGCTATGGTTTTTTAGCTGAAAACGCCAACTTCGCGGAGCAAGTTGAGCGCAGTGGGTTTACGTTTATCGGTCCAACCCCAAACGTCATTCGTTTAATGGGAAATAAGGTCTCTGCAATCGAGGCCATGCGCAAAGCGGGCGTACCGACTGTCCCAGGTTCAGACGGTCCCTTAACCAACAATCAGGATCGCTCGCGCGCCATCGCTCGCAAAATTGGCTACCCAGTAATTATAAAGGCCGCCTCGGGCGGCGGCGGACGAGGCATGCGCGTCGTTCACGAAGAAAGCGAGCTAATTTCTTCTATTGCCGTAACTCAAGCAGAAGCAAAAGGCGCTTTTGGTGACGATACCGTTTACTTAGAAAAATTCTTGGGTCGCCCTAGGCATGTTGAGGTTCAGGTTATTGCTGACGAGCATGGCAACGCCGTTCATTTAGGCGATCGCGACTGCTCGTTACAGCGACGCCATCAAAAAATAATTGAAGAAGCGCCCGCGCCAAATATTAATGAAGCCGCCAGGCAAAAGGTATTCGACGCTTGTGTAAACGCATGCAAAGATATTGGATATCGCGGTGTGGGAACATTCGAGTTTTTATATCAGGATGGCGAATACTTCTTTATAGAGATGAATACCCGCATCCAAGTGGAACATCCCGTTACGGAGATGATCACAGGCATCAACTTGGTAAAAGAACAGATTCGTGTCGCGAGCGGCCTACCTCTTGCATTCGCTCAAAGTGATATTATGTTCAAAGGCCACGCGATCGAGTGTCGAATCAATGCAGAAAACCCTGACACTTTTATCCCAAGTCCAGGCACAGTGACTCACTTTCATGCCCCTGGTGGAATGGGCGTACGAGTAGATTCTCACTTATATAGCGGCTATAAAGTGCCTCCCTTCTATGACTCCTTAATAGCGAAGCTTATCTGTCATAGCGAAGACAGAACCGCAGCGTTAAACCGAGTCAAGAATGCACTGGAAGAAATGATTATCCTTGGCATTAATTCTAATATCCCTCTTCATCAACGTCTTGCCAGAGACAAAGGGTTTCGTGATATTGAATTCAACATTCATTATCTAGAAAAATTACTTGCCAATTAGTGCTGACTGCATTCACTAAGGAATATACATGAACTGGATACAGCTCAGTGCGACCATCGACCCCACCCAAGCGGAAGCACTCGAAGAGAGCCTGCTTGCCGCTGGAGCTTCCGCTGTCACGATGGTCGATGCCGCCAACCAGCCGATTTTAGAACCCGCTTTAGGTACCACGCCTATTTGGAATGAAACGCGCGTCACCGGGTTATTTTCAGCTGAAGAGGACATCGACTCTGCGCTAAAAATAACGCAAGCGGTTTTTACACAAATGGCATCAGCTCCCTGCCCCAATCTAACAGCAGAGCTGCTTGAGAATGAAGACTGGACGCGTAAGTGGATTGAGAACTTCAAACCCATCCGTTTTGGCAATCGCCTTTGCGTTTGCCCAAGCTGGGAAGCCACTCCCGATACCGGCGTGATTAACTTGTTACTTGAGCCAGGCCTAGCTTTCGGGACAGGAACTCACCCAACAACAGCGCTATGTCTTGAGTGGCTGGATGGTACAGAGCTAAGCGGCAAGACGGTTGTCGATTTTGGCTGCGGTTCAGGAATACTCGGCATCGCCGCACTGTTACTTGGCGCAAGCAAAGTGATCGCTATCGACAACGACCCGCAAGCACTGATTGCAACGCGCGACAATGCTGACCGCAACAGCATTGCGCCAGAACGCATCGAAACTTACTTACCTGAAGATGCACCTTCACTTAAAGCAGATATTGTCGTTGCCAATATCCTAGCCCAGCCTCTTCATGACCTAAGAGACATTATACTGTCATACCTAAAGAGCGAAGGAAGCCTAGTGATGTCTGGAGTACTTAAAAATCAGGCCGAAGAACTCGCACAACATTACTCCTCTCAAGTTGAAATAGAGCCCATTGCACAACAAGAAGACTGGACTCGGGTGAGTGGTACGCGCAAATAGCGTGATCTTGTTACTCACTCGCTAGAAAACCAGCTACACTTTACGGAAAACGTTCACTCATTCTGACCCAACACTCGCGCTAGGAATCAATCCAGACCATGTCCACCGATAAGCTTACTCGCTGCCCTCACTGCAAAGCCGCATTTAAAGTATCGGAAAGCCAACTAGCTGTCGCCAGCGGCAGAGTTCGTTGCGGCGCCTGCATGAACGTATTTGACGCCATTGCCTATAGTCTTGGTGACGCAAAAGACGCACCTGAGAACCCTCCTACTGACTCCGAATTAGAGCAAGAGATACAAGACCTTGCGGAGCATGACGATACATCAACAGAATTAAACAGCGACTTAATTCAAGACAACCCGACAGAAGACAATGAAAGCGAAACAACATCACAAAACTCTCCATTTGGCGACGAGCTCAGCGACTCATTTAAAGATCTTGAAGAAACACGCAGCAAAGACCTAAATGCTAGCTATGCCAATGAATTAGAAGAAGCTCGCCAGGCACCAGATGACGAAAGCTGGGCGACCGATATGCTAGAGCAAGAAGCCCGGAGCATACCAGAATCAAGCCCTTCAGAGTCTCCAAAGAAAAAACAAGAGCGGATCGAGCCAGCATTCACAGCTAGTTATAACGAAATCGCAGAACCTGAAAATGTTGAGTTCGCGCCGTTCAGTGAAAACAACGATGAGCAAGAGCATATTAGTTTTTACTACGACGACGCACCAAGCAAACCAAAGCGCAGTAAAGTTGCCTCGTTTACTCTAATTACACTAAACACCCTTCTCGTTTTTACACTAGTAGGCTTAGCTAGCTGGTTTCATTACGAAAAACTCGCCAAATACCCTCAGGTCGCTGCTCTTTATCAGCAGTTTTGCGATATCGCCGGATGTGAGCTCCCCGAGCTTAGCGATATAACAAAAATCCGAAGCCATAACTTAGTTGTGCGAAGCCACCCCACTACTCGAAACGCTTTAATTATTGATGCCGTGATCACCAATGAGGCCGACTATCCCCAAGATTTTCCGGACATAGCCCTCTACTTTTCCGACATTAATAACCAGACGATTGCACAACGACTCATTAAACCTGCTCAGTACCTAGTACCTGAAATCTTAGAGTGGCGTCAGTTACCGAGCAACGAAGGAATCCATATTTCACTAGAGATTGTTGACCCCGGCAAAGAAGCGGTGAACTACAGCCTGAAATTTTTCCCCCAAAAAGATAATAACTCCCCCGACCCAGCGACAGACCAAAACTCCGATTAAATGTCAACCAATCCGCGCAAAATATAACCAAAAAAAGTCCGTATTCAGCCTTTAATAGCCGATAATCTGAGAGTATTATTAGCGCCCTTTTATTCAACTACCCCAATGGCCGCTGAGAAGACGAGTGCTTAAACTTGGTCCGTACGAACTAAATAGCCGTTTAATACTGGCCCCGATGGCTGGGGTAACTGATCGCCCGTTTAGAGCACTTTGCCGTCAACATGGCGCTGGACTAGCTGTATCAGAAATGGTCATTGCCGATCCCGCTTTTTGGAATACACGAAAATCTAAGCATCGCCTCGATCATACTGGCGAAGAAGGCCCTATCTCCGTTCAAATTGCAGGAGGCGATGCTGAAATGTTAGCGCTGTCTGCAAAACTAAATCAGGATCAAGGCGCGCAAATTATCGATATTAATATGGGCTGCCCGGCCAAAAAAGTATGTAACAAGGCAGCCGGCTCAGCACTGATGAAAGACGAAGCACTGGTCAGTGAAATATTAGATAGCGTCGTTAAAGCCGTAAACATTCCCGTCACACTCAAAATTCGAACGGGCTGGGACACGAATAACAAAAATGCGTTGACGATTGCCAGAATTGCTGAAGATGCCGGCATTTCTGCGCTAGCAGTTCATGGCCGAACCCGCGCCTGTGCTTATCAAGGCAATGCCGAATACGACACCATCGCAGCGATAAAGTCGGCCATCAGAATTCCTGTGCTGGCGAATGGCGATATCGACTCTCCAGAAAAAGCGCTGCATGTACTAGATAAAACTGGCGCTGACGGCCTACTTATCGGACGTGCAGCTCAGGGCTGCCCATGGATTTTTGACGACATCAATCATTACTTGGCGACAGGAACTCACAGAAAAAAACGAAGCTCGATACAAGTTAGGGACATTATGCTTAGTCATGTCCGTGCTCTCCACGAGTTTTATGGCGAAGTGATGGGCGTTCGAATTGCCCGCAAGCATGTCGGCTGGTACTTAAAATCCCAGGAAGACGTACTTGGGTATCGTAAAGCGTTCAACGCAATTGCAGAGCCCGCGATACAACTAAATTCTATTAACAACTATTTTGAAAAACAGACAAAAAAAGAGGATAAAGCCGCATGAACCCAGAAACGCTTGCTGACAACAAAGAACAAGAACAGGTCAATAGCACAAATACAGCAATCGAAGGTGGCGCGACGCTGCGTGACTGTGTCGAAACCACGCTTAGCAACTATTTCGCTCAATTAGACGGCGCACCCGTTACAGACGTGTACCAACTCGTTCTTTCGGAAGTAGAAGCTCCCTTGCTAGAGCAAGTTCTTAAGTACACCCGAAACAATCAGACAAAAGCCTCAGTACTGCTTGGCCTAAATCGTGGCACCCTGCGGAAGAAACTAAAACAGTACGGTTTGTTATAAGCCCTCGCGCCTAATATTACTTTGAAAGAGGGCGAGCTGATCTCGCCTTTTTTCGTTTTAAATTTTATTACTTGTCATTTCCCGGAACACTATCATGAGCAACACAGCTAATCTTGTCGCGGTGCAACGCGCACTAATAAGCGTCTCCGACAAAACAGGCATCGTTGAATTTGCCAAAGCGCTCAACGAGCAAAACGTTGAAATTCTATCGACTGGAGGCACCTTTAAACTGCTCACAGAAAATGGCATTCCAGCGATAGAAGTGTCTGACTATACGGGGTTCCCCGAAATGATGGATGGACGTGTTAAGACGCTACATCCGAAAATCCATGGCGGTATTCTTGGCCGCAGAGACAAAGATCAAACTGTCATGCAAGAGCATGACATTCGCCAGATTGACATGGTCGTCGTAAATTTATATCCATTTGAACAAACCATTGCGAACGAAAATTGCAGCCTAGAAGACGCGATAGAAAACATTGATATTGGCGGCCCTACCATGGTCAGAGCGGCGGCCAAAAACCACCCCTTCGTCAACATAGTGGTTAGAGCTAGCGACTATGCAAGCATCCTCCAAGAGATGCAGGAAAATCAAGGCGCTACTAGTTTGGAAACTCGCTTTAATCTCGCGATCAAGGCCTATGAGCACACCGCTAGCTATGATGGTGCTATTGCAAATTATTTTGGCACTATGGTCCCAGGCGGCAACGAAAATTTCCCTCGCACCTTCAACGTACAAATGACAAAAGCTCAAGATATGCGTTATGGCGAAAACCCGCATCAGAACAGCGCGTTTTATGTTGAGGACAAGCCAGCCGATGCATCAATCGCTAGCGCTCAACAAATTCAAGGAAAAGAGCTGTCATATAACAACATTGCGGATACTGACGCAGCATTGGAGACGGTCAAACTATTTGACCAGCCTTGCTGCGTGATAGTTAAACACGCCAACCCTTGTGGCGTATCCGAAGCAAATAGCTTATCAGAAGCCTATGAACGGGCTTATGCAACCGACCCAGAGTCGGCATTTGGCGGGATCATTGCGTTCAATCGCAGTCTAGACGAGAACACAGCACGCCTTATCGTAGACAGACAGTTTGTCGAAGTGATTATTGCACCTGAGATCAGTGAAGGGGCACGACAGGCGGTTTCTGAAAAGAAAAACGTGCGCCTGCTTGAGTGTGGATACTGGAACAAAAGTGTTCGCGGACTTGACTATAAGCGAGTCAACGGCGGCCTGCTGGTGCAAGATCGAGATATCGGCTTAATTACGCCAGAAGAACTTAAAGTTGTTACAAGCCGGCAGCCAACTGAAGATGAAATAGCCGACCTTATGTTTACTTGGAAAGTCGCTAAAATGGTGAAATCTAACGCGATTGTCTATGGTAAGGACGCTCAAACGGTTGGTGTCGGCGCAGGCCAAATGAGCCGAGTGAACTCTGCACGTATTGCTGTTATCAAGGCAGAACATGCGGGTTTAGTTGTTGCTGGCTCTGTAATGGCATCTGATGCATTCTTCCCATTTCGCGACGGCATCGATAATGCTGCTGCCGCCGGTGTGAGCTGTATCATTCAACCAGGCGGCTCAATGCGTGACCAAGAAGTCATCGATGCTGCCAATGAGCATGGCATGGCAATGGTGTTCACCGGAATGAGACACTTCCGCCACTAGACCCAAAGATTCAACCTGGACGCTTCACTCTCCTAGCGAGAATGGATACACTGAAATTGTTCTTTAAGGAGTATGAAGCGTGACAGATTACATTCGAATCAAAGTAAGAGGCTACCACCTAGACCAACGCGGGCACCTTAATAATGCCGGCTACATCGAGTTTTTAGAAGAGGCTCGCTGGGTGCTGTTTGAGAACTACAGTGCCGATCAGTTTCTATCCCAACATGATTTAGCACTGACCCTCGTCAATATTAATATCAACTATCGCCGCCCCAGCTTTCTCAACGAAACGCTCGAAATTCATACCAAGGTCATGCGCATTGGAACCACCAGCTGCCATATCGACCAAACCATATACCTCGAAGGTACCAATACGGTGATCGCCGATGCGAATAATATTTTTGCGTTGATGGACAACGCCACCAATAAAGCGGTCGCCATCGAAGGAAAAGCAAGAGAAAAACTCGAACAGCTCGCCAACGCACTATAAAAGCGTCGTAGAGCACCTATATCAACGAGATCAACGTTCAACTCCGCTCTCGAATACGGTATCCTTGCCGCGCTTTATTTGTCCCAGATTAGAAAAGGTTTTTGCTATGAACGTATTGGTTATCGGTAGTGGTGGTCGCGAGCACGCATTGGCATGGAAAGCTGCGCAAAGCGCTTCCGTCAGCACAGTTTTTGTTGCTCCCGGTAACGCTGGAACAGCCGGCGAAAAAAATCTTGAGAATGTCGCCATCGACGTCGGTGACTTTCAGGCCTTGGCTAACTTTGCCGAACAGAACAACGTAGGCCTCACTATTGTTGGTCCAGAAGCCCCCTTAGTTGATGGCATTGTTGACTACTTTGCGGAACGAGACTTGCCCTGTTTTGGCCCTAATAAAGGCGCTTCTCAGCTCGAAGGTTCAAAAGCGTTCACCAAAGACTTCCTTGCAAGACATAATATCCCAACGGCCGACTACCAAAACTTCACTGAGCTTGAGCCTGCTCTCGCCTACTTGAGAGAAAAAGGCGCACCAATCGTCGTGAAAGCCGACGGTCTTGCCGCTGGCAAAGGCGTAATCGTCGCAGAAACGTTAGGCCAAGCAGAAGAAGCCGTTACCGACATGTTGTCGGGCAATGCATTTGGCGATGCAGGTTGCCGAGTGGTAATAGAGGAGTTTCTAGATGGCGAGGAGGCAAGCTTCATTGTCATCGCCGATGGGAAAAACATTCTCCCCATGGCAACCAGTCAAGATCATAAGAGAGTGGGCAATGGCGATAGCGGCCCCAACACAGGTGGCATGGGCGCCTACTCTCCAGCTCCGGTAGTCACTGCAGCAGTGCACCAGCGTGTAATGGAACAAGTGATTCAACCCACGATTGAAGGCATGGCAAAAGAAGGCAATGACTATACCGGTTTTTTGTATGCCGGCCTGATGATCAGCGCTGACGGTCAACCCAAGGTTATTGAATACAATTGCCGCTTTGGTGACCCGGAAACACAACCAATCATGATGCGCTTGCAGTCAGACCTCGTATCGCTTTGTCAGTCAGCCCTATCAGGAACTCTAGATAGCTGCAAAACCCAATGGGACCCTCGCGCTTCGGTTGGCGTAGTATTGGCCGCAGGCGGCTATCCAGGCAGCTATGAAAAAGGCTTAACGATTGAAGGACTAGAAGGCGCCGATAGCGAAACTCAAAAAGTGTTTCATGCGGGCACCCAACTGCTCGATGGAAAAGTGGCCACAAATGGCGGACGAGTACTGTGTGCAACAGGCCTCGGCGACAATGTCACGATCGCTCAGCAACAAGCCTACGAACAGGCCTCAAAAATTAGCTGGAAAGGGATGTTTCATCGTGATGACATCGCGTACCGCGCGATCGCCCGCGAGCAGACTAACTAACATTAGCTAGTCATCGCTTCATCTGGAGGCCGTATGTCGCTTAACTTACACGAAATCAGAGAATTCGCGCTAGACACCGCTAAAAGTGCAGGCACTTTAATACGTGAGATGCGCGAACAAGGCGACCTTCAGCATAGCTATAAGGACCAGCAAGAGCTTGTTACCAGCGCAGATATCTCCGCCGACAAGCTAATAGTTGATCGCATCAAAGCGCGCTTCCCTTCACATAGAGTACTTTCTGAAGAAGGCTACAACGATACATCCATCGCCGCAGACCTCGCGTCTCCAATTTGGATCATTGACCCTATAGATGGCACCGTCAACTACGCCCATGGGCAGATGATGGTCGCGGTATCTATCGCCTTCGCCTGTGAAGGCGAGGTAAAAGTAGGCGTAGTTTACAACCCATTTATGGAAGAAACCTTCTCTGCAGTCCATGGCGAACCCAGCGCCCTCAACGGCTTACCAATCCATGTCAGTGGGCTGGACGTATTGCGAAAAGGCCTCGTTGCCACGGGATTTCCTTACGATAAGTCTGGTGTTCCGCCGATTATTAACCGCGTTGAAAAAGTACTATTTGAATGCCAAGACCTGAGACGGCTTGGCTCTGCCGCATTGGATATTTGCTGGGTAGCTTGCGGGCGGCTGGATGCCTATTTCGAGTCACTGAGTCCATGGGACTTTGCTGCCGCTAGGCTAATTGCACTTCAAGCAGGTGCAAGATGTGGACACTTCAGCCCTGTCCCCGCGCATATACCAGACTGCATACACTGCGATGACCTATTAATCAGCACCCCTGCAATCTACGATGCGCTACATCAAACGCTGCAACCCTAATTACATTTCCTATTATTGAAAGATCCCTGTTGCCAATAGAGGCCAGTGCCCTGTCCAACCTGCTGTTGGCTTTACTGCGAACTCCGTTCTGACGTATTGATGAATACGACCCTCGATATTCACGATCAGTAGATTCGCGCCCAACACACTCGTTAAACGCAACTTTTTCGACTCTGAAACCTCAGCCTGCCTAATGATCTGCTTTAATTCTGTTTCAAGCCGCTCAAAGAATTGACGCGCTCTCTGTCTTAGCTTCGGATTTTCACCGGCGAGGGCATCTCCCATTAGTATTCGGCATAAACCGGGGTTCTTTTCTGCAAACGCCAAGACAAGTGTCAACACCCGTTGAAGCTTCTCAAGCCCAGTCCCCGCGTCTGCATTAATTTTATTAATACGCGAAAAAACCGCATCTTCGATAAATTCTATTAAGCCCTCAAACATCTTGCCCTTGCTTGGGAAGTGCCGATACAACGCTGCCTCTGTCACACCTACATTTTTCGCCAGCTGTGCGGTTGTTATTTTTGCACCGACATTGTCCTCGAGCATTTGCGTAAGTGTCTCAAGAATTTGTTGGCGTCGGTTTGGTTTTTTGGTGTTAGCAGGCATGAGCGATTCCCTTAAGAAATAAGTCCGTCAATCGGTGAAGAGGCTGAAGCATAGAGCTTTCTGGGCATTCGCCCTGCTTTCCAAGCCACCCTGCCACTCTCTACCGCTAAATTCATCGCCCTTGCCATCAATACGGGCTCGCGAGCCGCAGCAATTGCAGTATTCATCAATACTCCGTCACAACCTAACTCCATTGCAACCGTTGCATCAGAAGCAGTACCCACTCCAGCATCTACTAAAATCGGAACAGACGCGTTCTCTAATATCAGCCTGATGTTGTAAGGGTTGCGAATCCCCAGGCCCGAACCTATCGGCGCACCTAAAGGCATAACGGCAACGCAGCCTATCTCTTCCAGCTGTTTTGCAACAATCGGATCGTCACTGGTATAAACCATTACTTTAAAACCATCGTCTACCAAGGTTTTCGCGGCGCTAAGCGTTTGCGTTATGTCAGGGTATAGCGTCTTCTGGTCACCAAGAACCTCTAACTTTACAAGATCATGACCATCCAACAATTCTCGCGCCAAGCGACACGTCCTGACAGCGTCCTCTGCGGTATAGCAGCCTGCAGTATTGGGTAATATCGTATATTTTTCGGGAGACAGGACGTCGAGTAAATTTGGCTCGTCATTGTTTTGACCGATATTAGTCCGGCGCACAGCAACCGTTACAATTTCAGCGCCACTCGCCTCAATCGCCGCTGCAGTTTCCGCCAAGTCACGATACTTTCCTGTACCGACCAATAACCGAGACTGATAACTTTTTCCCGCTATTACTAAGGTGTCAGCTTGCTTAGATTTGTTCATAGTTTCCCGATAATTTATTAGTCTTTAGCCGCCGCCAATCGCTTGGACAACTTCAACGACATCCGCATCGCTTAGCTTAAACGATTCATGCTGGCTTCGCGGCACAATTTCTTGATTCACTTCGATCGCGTAACGCGTACCGTTCAGCGCTAACGTCTCTGCCAATTGGGTTAGCGATGCAGCTTTATCCAAAAAAAATGGCTTCCCGTTAAGCTCTATCTCTAGTTTGTCGTTCACATATTTCTCACTGTTAAACGTGCTTAGATTTACGTAACGTTTTGCTCTTTAAGTTGAATTGTTAAAGCAACCAACATCGCCACCCAGCCGAGCAAAAAAGCCACCCCTCCGATTGGAGTAATCGCACCAAACGCCTTAAGCCCACTAAAAGAAAGGAGGTAAAGACTACCACAAAAGAAAACGATGCCAAAAAGGAAAGCGTTGCGACTTAATACCAACCACCATTGCGCTCGATGCGAGCTACAAAGTGCTAAAAGGGGACCCAACGAAAGTAACGCCAACGCATGGTACATTTGATACGTAACGGCTGTTTGAAATACTCCACGCGAATAGGCATCTAGATACTCCTTCAAGGCATGAGCACCGAACGCACCAAACGCAACCGCAAGCAGCGCAACCAGAGCTCCAAACTGAATGGCCCTTATGGCATGCACCGTCAGCATTGTGGTTCACTAAGTTCAGAACAAGAACAAGAAGTACGCACCTGATTCCGAACCTTAATTGCGCTCAAGCTCCCCCCCCAGACACAACCTGTATCGGTCGCTAGAATACCACTAACCCCCGTATCGCCCTCAAGTGCCGCCCAATGGCCAAAGTACTGACAAATTTCCGGATTTTTTCGATCAAAACGAAACCAAGGCTGATACCCCTCTGGCGCATGATCAACCGTCTCCTTGGCTGAAAAATCGAGCGACCCCGCAGCCGTTATAAAACGCATCCGCGTAAGGTAATTAGTAATCACCCTCAAGCGCGCCTGCCCTGATAATTCATCACACCATCGATCTGGTGAGTTTCCATACATCGCATCAAAAAAGTCTGGGGCATCTTCGCTCTTGATCACCTTGCTCACTTCTTTGCTCAGCGCAAACGCTTTTTCAACACTCCAGATATGTGGCACACCAGCATGCGTCATAACAGTTTTTTTCTTTTTGCTATAAACCATCAATGGAAGCTGTCTTAGCCACTCCATTAGCTCTTCGCAATCTGGCGCGTTTAGAATGTCCGCAAACGTATCTTTCTTTCGAATCGACGACTCATTTCCATAGAAACATGCCAAAAGGTGTAGATCATGATTCCCAAGCACCGCTTTGTGTGCAATTTCTTTGATCAATCGGAGCGTATTAAGTGAATCAGGCCCTCTATTGACTAAATCACCTGCGAACCACAATTTATCTTTATCCGGGTCGTAGGCGATTTTTTCAAGCAACCTAAGTAAGGGCCTATAACAGCCCTGTACATCTCCAATAACATAGGTAGCCAATACTATCTCCCGTGGCGCTTAAACATTGGAATTCCGTTTGCGAAACACAAACAGTAGATTATTTGCGGGCATTTTAATGCGAGCTTCGCATTCTAGCGATTGAGATAAAGCCTTACTCTCTAGCCAAGCCGTATCCTTTAACCCGCTCAATGGGTCGCGGGACTTTAACCATTCGTCCAAAGCCCTATCGCCATCTGACGTATAGCGCCCTGCCTCGCTAAAGGCACCGTAAACAAAAAGGATTCCGTCACGTTTCAAGGCGATCGCGGCGGTTCTCAAAACAGCAGAAGCAGTTTCCATCGACACAAAATGAATAGTGTTTGCTGTAAAAACTACATGATAAAGGTCTTGCTGAGCTAAAGCGCTCTCACCATCGTTAACATCCAAGGCAAGGGGCTGACGTACATTGGGCAAAGAATAGTCGTCAACCCAAGCACGGATGCCAGGTAACAAGTCAACGAGATCACTTGGCTGCCAAACAACATTAGGCAATTCTGACGAGATATGCACCGCATGCTGGCCTGTTCCACTTCCGATCTCTAGCACTAGCCGCTCTGGCATATTTATATAAGGCCGAACCGCTTCTAGAATAGCGTCTTGGTTCCTTAAGCAGGATTCTGCAACCGGCTTATCCATTTGACGCTACCCTTGCCCTTCATACTTTAAAGGGTCAACCGCATCATTTAGACTAAAAGCCTCGAGCCTTTCTTGGCAGGAGCCACACTTACCACATGCGAGCTCCCTACCTTTATAGCATGTCCAGCTTTTACCATAATCAAGCCCCATTGCGATGCCCTTCGCCAGAATTTCTATTTTGTTCAAGGACAAATAAGGCGCTTGAACATCAACAATTTCATAATTAGCGACGCGTGATACAGCCGCCATCTTTTCGACGAACTCCGGGCGACAGTCAGGATATATGGCATGATCTCCGCCGTGAGCACCAAACAACACCGCTGATGCATTCACCGATACAGCGTAAGCAATCGCGAGCGACAGCATAACCATATTGCGATTAGGTACCACTGTCGACTTCATGCTCTCTTCTTCATAGTGGCCGTCTGGAATCTCGATATCATCGGTCAAGGACGAGCCCATCAACAACTGATGAATTGAGGTAATATCAACTATTTTGTGCGGCAAACCCAAATCATCACAAACCTTCTGAGCATAATGCAGCTCTTTCGCGTGTTTCTGCCCATAATTAAAACTCAAAGCATAAACGCGCTTGCCCTGCCTCATGGACTCATTAATTAAGGTAAATGAGTCCATCCCTCCAGAATAAATTACTACAACTTTATCAGACATAAATACTCCGCTACTTTAGCGTGATATTCTAAACGCTAGTAATAAAATAAACAGCACTCACTGATAGCGAAGATACTTAAATTCTATGATGAGTATCATTTGAGTTTATCCGTCGTGGCCTATAACATTGCGACCGCTGACACTGACCATCGACGACGACACCATGACCGAAACCGCGACACATTTTATCGACTTTGAAGCTTCGAGCTTAGACCTTGTCGCGAGCTACCCAATTGAGGTTGGAGTATGCCTCGCGTCGGGCGAAACAAAAAGCTGGCTGATAAAGCCTCATGTAGTATGGAAAGATTGGTCTGAAAGAGCATTCCGAATCCATGGAATCACACAAGAGACACTTCAGTCGGAGGGCTTAGACGTCAGCCAAGTCGCTGAAGAGCTGAACGACTTTTTACAGGGCGATGTGTATTGTGATGCATGGACGTTCGATAGCTTTTGGCTGCATCGTCTATACAAAGCTGCCGGCTGTAAGCCGAACTTCGAATTAGACTCTATTGCAACACTGCTCTCGAATTCGCAAGTCGAGAAGTGGCAAGAGATGCACAAAAGCGTCATCGCCGAACTCGGTTTAGACAGACATCGTGCCGAAAATGACGCCATTATTTTGCATGAAACCTGGTCTCGCCTAAAAGACATCTAGGTCGGATCAGTGAACTCCATCGCGCACCTATTTTTGATTAATGCTATGATCTCGCGCGTAACTGATCGCACGCATTAACGTGCCGCATTTATCTTTTTCAGAGTATTTCTACAGCATGAACCGACCCCAACCTTTAGCAATTTCAATACTTGTCTCGTCTTTAGTTTTGAGCGCCTGCGGTGTAATCGGCGAACCATCTTTGGACACCGCAGCGAGCCTGTGTGCGAACGGTGAAAAGGCGGAGGTCACGATTGGTCTAGACTTCAGCGACCCAGCAACTTCTCCTTACGTAACCGAGCCGGGCAGAGACAACGGAGATTACAGACTATATCTGCAGGACATTTTAGAAGCAGCCGAGCCAAGCGAATCCATTAGTGTCGATATACAAAACGCGCTAACCTCGATCAGTGATCTAGTTAACGGCGATGCGGACGATCAGTTCGGACTAAACTATGAAATGGCAGGCGGACTAGTTGTAAGCGCAGATAACCCCCTTGATTATATAGAGTCCCTATTAGCCTCCACCGACTCTAACACTCAAATTGGTGCGTTTCAGGATGCTCGAACTCAAATTAGCGGGGGCATTAGTGCCGATGATGACTTCTGCAATTACACAAATTCTAATATCCGTTTTGTTGACCAAGACAGTAACACCGTCTTGTTCTCAGAACTTAACCTAAGCTACAACCCTTTCACTCGTATCGTACAGCAATCGTTTTTGATCTCTGAACTACGAGAGGCCTTTGCTGATATCGAACAACGTCAGACCGTCCCCTATTTTGGGTTTGCACAAGCCAATTCCTCTAACTTCCAAACTCGAGGGTTTTATCCATTTACGCAGCGGTCCACGTTAGCTAACAGCCCCGACGGCTTTCGCAGTTTGTTGGTTGATGACGGCAAAGACCTAAGCCTTGGTCAGATAGAGATATCTACCAGCAATACCTTTTGTGAAGATGCAGATGGCGAGGTGACTGTCTGCGACTCAGGGCCAACAAGAGCGCCCGCCAAAGCCCAATGCGACGGATCAGACCCTGACGGACAAGACGAGACAGGCGTTCTACAAGAACGCGCCTTAGCCCTCGATTCCTCAATCACCAACCTTAAACGAATTCGGCTAGAGACAGATTATGCAACACAAGAGGTCCGTATTTATGCCTCCGAATATAACGAAGCCATTTTAGACTCAGATGGCGTGACAGAAATATTTGATCCAACGAACTGCGAGAAACAAGCAATATTGGACGAACTAGCTATTGCAAGTCCAGGCGTTGGCGTGCGACTAACAATCGTCGAGGATCCGAACTACGACTTGATCTATGACGAAGACAATATCTTGATTACAACTCCTCTCTACACGTTTGCGGGAACCGCCTTACCCGAGTAAGCTCCGATGTCTCGTTACTTTCGAAGATTCGTCACCTTCGCGCTTGGCCCTAAATGCTCATCGATCATCCCGATGAGCTGCCAATTCCGCTCTAGCTGCTCTTGAAGCTGTCTTATCGTAGATAAATCTTGGCAGCTATCAAGGGAGAGCTGCCTCAACTTTTCTTTTGCTTGAACAATTTCTTGTTCTAACCTCACCTTTTGCACTTCCAACAATTGCATAACTACTGCCTCAAAATCAGCCACTTTGTCGCTGCATTAAAACAGTATAGTTTTTGATCAGCACGGCTCCTTGGCTGTTTTGAATCACTTAGTGACGGCGCGTTACCAAGTGATTCAAATGAACAGACTCCAACAACAATTATGTATCTGCTATTCTTAAGGGTAAGAAAAGCTTTGGAGGCCCTCATGACAAGACCAAGCATTGCTCACGTGATCAATGAGTTTGAATCGTTTCTCGAACTGCTCGACGACGCCTATTGGGAAGCTTCCGCTATCGAGCATAAAGATTTTATTTATGATGTTATTGGTGTCTTTTCACAAGAAGTCAGAGAGATCAACAAACTCAGCGTTCAAGATCACCACTATCCGTATGAGTTTATTACAGAGGGGATTAGGAGAATTGCGAACAAAGTTGCCACGTTAGATAGCCGAAAAAAAGAGCTCGTGTGCCGCACACAAACTCTTCTGGACTTAAGTGAGGTTCTGTCTAATGTAACCATCATTCTGGATACGCAAGACGATTGAGCCGCCTTAGTTATAGAACAGCCAACATAGGCTTCGTAAAGTGATCCACCAGTAAAGCAACGAACAAAAGCATCAGGTATGTAATTGAGTATTTAAACGTTTTTATCGCAGCGTGCTTATAGTTGCCCTGAATCATTCGAATAGCCCAATGAATAAACCTTGCACCCAACAACATTGCCGACACTAGATAGATTTCCCCGCTCATTCCAGTCAGATAAGGAAATACCGTAATCGCGACCAAAATAAGGGTATAGAGCAAGATATGCAATTTGGTATATGCCTCTCCATGCGTCACCGGTAGCATCGGAATACCTACCGCCGCGTACTCCTCTTTTCGATGAATCGCCAATGCCCAAAAATGAGGAGGCGTCCAAGCGAAAATTATGAGTACCAGCAAGAGCGCATCTGCTTCAATATGACCCGTTACGGCAACCCAGCCCAATAGTGGTGGAGCCGCGCCCGCCAAGCCACCAATCACTATGTTCTGCGGCGTTGCCCGCTTTAGATAGAGGGTGTAAACCAAGGCATATCCAATCAATGAGGCCAATGTCAGCCAGGCAGTCAGCTCATTCGCGAACACGACCAATATTGCCATTCCTGTAAGGCCAAGAAACGCAGAAAACAATAATGCACTCAACGCGTCGACACGCCCTTTTGCAACAGGACGATTGCGAGTTCTCGACATGAATAGATCAATCCTTCGGTCAACAACATGATTGATCACAGCGGCCGAGGCGGCCATAAAACCAATACCCAAGTTACCTAGTATCAATACCTCCCAGCTAGGAAGGCTATATTGCGCAAGTAACATCCCAATCAGAGACGTCAGCAGCATTAGCGCCACGACGTTCGGCTTACACAGTTCTAGATAGTCTTTCCAGCTCGCGGGCTGTTCCGCAGATAGCGTTTGGGTAGTCATTGTCTTGCCCTATCGTTATTTTTGTTGATTTCGGCTTAACTGAAAATTTCAATTTAATTGTGGCATCAGCTGCCACTAACATGCCCCATTATGCGCAAGCGGAATTGACAGTGGTATTAACCATATCACATTACTCAAGTCGAGCAGCTATAGTGCAAGCAAAACGATGAAAACAGCCGCAACATTCTCGCGTACAAAGGTATTTTTTTCGATTTAACATACTGACTGATAGCCACTAGGGCTCCACACAGATAGCGTATCACTATAAACACAGAAACTTCTCGACATTGCACCACTGCACTCGCTAGGCAAGCAACGACAAGATGAGCCAAGACATTTTTTTTTGCACGCCCGAGCATTCTGCTCCTGCGCCGATAACATTACTATGATTGACGAAAATAAAAGAGCCCGCAAAACAACCCTTAAAGTTTGTCGAAGCAGTTAGCCTATATTTGACAGTTTCAGAAGTTTCTTTAAATCTCCTTTCATGTCATAACCATCGTTATCCAGACCGTACTGCAAAATAACATTCCCGAGCGGGTCGACCAGCCATATATTCCAGCTAGACTCGATACTCTGAGGAGTTACACCCGAAGCGTTAATCGCCTGATTTTTGAACGTAATTAAGTTTGATGCACTACTCTCAAAAACTTTGAGGTTCGGGTACGTCGACGTTAGATTCGTTTTGGTTTCCGCGCTCATCTCACCAACATATACTCGACCGACTCGATCTAGCTCCTTACCCATCGCGATATTTACTTGACGAAGCGTATGCAAGCGTTCAAGGCAGGTATCAGTGCAATCTCCCTGCCCGGTTAGCATTAATACCCATAAGCCGTCTTGCACGATTGCATCATTCACCGTTGGAGAAATCGCATTTTGCTCGCTCAGTACAATTGGCGGCCAAAGTAAGTTTCCTTTATTTGTTTTTCCCGTGGGGAGCGCAATTCCACCAAAATACATGACCGCCGCTGCAATAACTGGAATCAACGCTACGCCAAATACCCCCAATAACTTCATTCGATTTCTGTTTACTTGTTTCGGGTCCATTGGGGGTTGTTCAACATGACTGCTCATAAAAACCTGTTCCTATTTATTTTGAGAGCTCAGTAAGAATTTGGCATCCTAACTCGCCCATCACTTACAATTCGCCAGCATGCAAAAATACTGAGAACCACTAAGGTCGCACTTAGTGCGAACCACTGCACTGCATAACCCATATGCTTACTAGGCATCATACCCAACAAGGGCCAACTCGTTAGATAAGCGCCCGCCTGCTGCTGATCAGATAACCTAAACTGTCCAATGACAGTAGGGTCGTTTCTGTCCGCGTTAAGTTTTCGCCAATTAAGAGACTGGACGCGTCTCGGCCAGAAATCCGACTCATATCCAGCATCGTCTTGAAGAACCGGGTTCTCATGTTCCGATAGATAATAATACGTATTTAAACGCGTAACGCCCTGTGGCGATGCAATTTCAGGGATATCTGTCCGGTAGCGCCCTGCCTTAAGCCAGCCACGATTTACCAGCAAACGCTCGCCCGTTTCTAACAAAAACCAGGTTAGGACTTCGTATCCAACCTGGCCATCTCGCGTGCGATTGTCGAGCAAGTAACTTTTTGATTCATACTCCCCACGCAACGAAAAGCGCGCGAAATTTTCAAGGCGCTGACGGTCAAACTCGATAGCATCAGCTGCTGAACGCACAAGTTGCTTATCCTTTATCAAGGCCTTTTCAGACGCCCGATCTAACTGCCAAAAACCAAGCCAAAGCGTAAGGGGTAAAAAAATACCGCAAAAGATGCAGACCTTGATAAGAGGTCCCTTTATGACTGATTTTTGCGGCATATTTGAGAGAATTACGTGGTTTGCATCCATTAAGGAGTCTAAACTGCCCATACCCTAAACCACTTTTGCGAGAACAAAAATGATAAAAATAATAATTGGAATCCTACTATTGGCAGTCATCGTAAGCCTCTTTTCAGGCTTGTTTTTTCTAGTCAAAGATCACAACAAAAGCAAACGTACCGTTAATGCACTTACCATACGCGTCGGCCTAGCAGCATTACTATTGTTAGTTATTATCGTTGCGAATCAAACAGGATACTTGCAGCTCAACCCATCTCCCATCAACGCATTCTAATGGGAGATGAACCAAAGCGATCTAAATTACATAAATAACAACAAATAAACCGAGCCAAACGACATCGACAAAATGCCAATACCAACTGGTGGCTTCGAAGGCAAAATGGTTCTCTTTATCAAAGTGCCCTTTCTGAACTCTAAAAAACATAATGATTAACATTAATGTTCCCAAGGTGACATGCGCCCCGTGAAAACCAGTCAATAGAAAAAATGTCGTGCCATAGATACCTGAATCAAGCGTTAGATCCAAAGTATTGTATGCCACAACATACTCTTCACCTTGAAAAAACAAAAACACCAGACCTAAAGCAATCGTTGCGAACAACCAAGCTTTCAACGCCGCACGCTTACCATCTTTAAGCGCATGATGAGCAAACGTCACTGTCACACTAGACGCTATCAAAAGTATTGTATTCACCAAAGGGAGATGCCAAGGGTCTATGGTCGCCGTAGGTCCTGGAAACAACTCAGGAGAAGGGTTGCTCAAAAGAGGCCAAGTTGCTTCGAATTCTGGCCAGAGTAGCTCCCCTGTAGACGCATTACTTCCGTCTCCGCCCAGCCAAGGCACTGCAAAAACCCTTACATAAAATAGCGCACCAAAAAACGCCGCAAAAAACATTACTTCGGAAAAAATAAACCAGCTCATGCCCCAACGAAATGAACGATCCATTTGCGTGCTATACATTCCTGCTCGGCTTTCTTGGATGACATGGCCAAACCACCCGAATAGCATATAAGCCATCAACAATGCACCACTAAAGAACATCAACCAGGATAAGCCCGTACTCTCACCTGCTGAACTCGCGTTCATCACAGACCCTGCCCCAACAAACGTTAGAAACAAACCTACCGACGCGACAATTGGCCACCGGCTTTGAGACGGCACGTAATAACTAGATTCTGCACTCATAGTAGACTCCTTTTTCTCATAAGCTCTTTAATGAAGAGCTCATAAATTTTTATTTTTAATGTGCTGCTATTTGTAAATTAAAAGTACCCTGTTCCATCTCTACTTCAGAGACCACGGGCTGGTCGAATAAAGTATAAGACAGTGTCAGCACTTTCAGTTCTTTAGGTAGTGCTTTATCGACAACGAAACGGAGTGGCATCAATACCTCTTCACCCGGCCCTAATGCCTGCTGGTTAAAACAAAAACACTCTGTTTTATGAAAGTAGTCTATCCCTTGAGAGGGCGAAAGACTTGGCACAGCTTGAGCCACCATATTTCTTGATGTTGGGTTTTTTGCATAAAAGTCCACCGACATCAATTTGCCTGGGTGCACTTTGATTTCCGACACTACAGGCCGAAATTCCCAGGGCATACTTTCATTATTACTCGTCGTAAATTGAACTCGCACCAGGCGAGCCTCATCTACCGTCATGTTTTGCGCATCCGATAGTTCATAACGACCTTTTGTTTTGCCGTTTATACCGGTGATATCACAAAAGACGTCGTAAAGAGGGACCAACGCAAAACCAAACCCAAACATGCCAACTACTGCCAACAACAACTTCGCAACGGTTTTTTTATGCTCCACGGTACTCCCCCCTTTCTTCTCTACTACAAAAGTCTGACTATCTACTTAACTTCTGGAGGCGTTGAAAATGTGTGGTAAGGCGCAGGCGAAGGAATCGTCCACTCTAGACCTTCAGCACTTTCCCAAACCTGATCAGTTGCAGGTTCACCAGACCTAATCGCCTTAATCACTAAGTAAAGAAATAACAACTGCGTCGAGCCGAACATAAAGGCGCCGACAGTTGATATTTGGTTAAAGTCAGCAAACTGCAATGCATAATCAGGAATTCGACGTGGCATGCCCGCCAATCCCAAAAAGTGCATCGGGAAAAAGGCTAGATTCATACCGACAAATGACAACCAAAAATGCCACTTACCTAGCGCCTCGCTATACATTCGGCCACACCATTTAGGCAGCCAGTAATAAACCGCCGCGAAAATCCCGAAAATGGCACCTGGAACCAACACATAATGGAAATGCGCAACCACAAAATACGTATCATGGTACTGGAAATCAGACGGCGCAATGGCGAGCATCAAACCCGAAAAACCGCCAATGGTAAACAATACAACGAATGCGATTGAAAACAGCATCGGCGTTTCAAAGGTTAGAGATCCTCTAAACATCGTAGCGATCCAATTGAAAACCTTAACCCCTGTTGGCACCGCGATTAGCATTGTCGCGTACATGAAAAACAGCTCACCAAAGAGCGGCATCCCAACCGTAAACATGTGATGCGCCCAGACAATGAAAGACAGAATAGCAATCGAGCCAACGGCATAAACCATAGAGTGGTAGCCAAATAGTGGCTTACGACTGAAGGTAGGAATTATCTGAGACACGACACCAAATGCTGGCAAAATCATAATGTAAACCTCGGGATGACCGAAGAACCAAAAGATATGCTGAAACAACACTGGGTCGCCGCCGCCAGCGGCATTAAAGAAGCTCGTGCCAAAATGAACATCCATCAACATCATTGTTACAACACCGGCCAATACCGGCATAACCGCTATTAACAAAAACGCCGTAATCAACCAAGTCCAGACAAACAACGGCATCTTCATTAATGTCATGCCTGGTGCTCGCATATTTAGTATCGTCGCGATAACGTTAATCGCCCCCATAATGGATGAAATCCCCATCATGTGAACGCCGAAGATAAAGTATGTGACAGTGTCCGGAGCGTAGGTCGTTGATAATGGAGCATAGAACGTCCAACCAAAGTTAGGCGCGCCACCCTCCATGAACAAGGTACTTACCAATAAGCTGAAGGCGAACGGAAGAATCCAAAAACTCCAGTTATTCATGCGAGGTAACGCCATATCCGGCGCCCCAACCATCAACGGGATCATCCAGTTAGCCAAACCAACGAATGCAGGCATTACCGCGCCGAATACCATGATCAAACCATGCAAGGTCGTCATCTGATTAAAGAACTCTGGCTCAATCAGCTGCAAGCCAGGCTGGAATAGCTCAGCCCGAATGGTGAGCGCCATGCACCCGCCGAGTAAAAACATGATAAAGCTAAACCATAGGTACATCGAACCGATGTCTTTATGGTTCGTTGTAAACAACCAACGCGCTATCCCTTTGGCAGGGCCGTGATGCTCGTCGCTATGTGTATTTTCAATTGCTGTTTCTGCTGTTGCGCTCATAACCCCTCCTATTTCTTCTTGAATTCAACAATATCTTTAGCAGACACATTATCGCCTGTGTCATTACCCCAAGCATTTCGCTCATAGGTAATTACCGCAGCCATGTCTACATCACTTAGTTGTCCGCCATAAGCTTGCATAGCGCTGCCAGCAACACCATTCACAACAACTTCGATATGTTTATCCACAGGACCTAGAGCGATTGCAGAAGCTTTCAATGCAGGGAACGCTGGAGGAATACCCGCGCCATTTGCTTGGTGACAAGCAGCACAGTTCGTATTGTAAACTTCTTCACCACGAACCATTTGCTCCTCAAGAGTAAACGTCAGCTTAGCCAATGCAGCTTCAGCCTTTGCCTCTTCTTGCTTAGCTATAATCCAGGACTGATACTCGTCTTCTTCCACCGCCCGGACGACGATCGGCATGAAACCGTGGTCTTTTCCGCACAATTCTGTGCACTGTCCGCGGTAAATACCCGGCTCATTAATACGAGTCCAAGATTCATTAATAAAGCCAGGAATAGCATCTTTCTTGACTGCAAAGTCAGGCACCCACCAAGAGTGAATAACGTCATTAGCCGTAATAAGGAATCGGATTTTTTTATTGATCGGGACAACGAGTTCGTTATCGACTTCGAGGAGATAGTTTTCGTTTTTCTCTTTAGCGTTGTAGATCTCGTCTTTCGGCGTACTCAGGTTACTGAAAAAATCAACGCCTGTACCAAGATACTCATAGCGCCATTTCCACTGATAACCCGTTACTTTGATGTCAACTTCAGAGTCAGCCGTATCATACATTTCAATTAGCGTTTTAGTCGCTGGCCAAGCCATCGCAACTAGAATAATAACAGGTACGATCGTCCAGAGGACTTCGACCGTGGTACTTTCATGAAACTGTGCGGCGACAGCTCCTTTACTTTTTCGGTGTTTGAAAATGGAATAGAACATGACGCCAAACACCACAACGCCAATGGCAACGCAAATCCAAAAAATGGTCATGTGTAAGTCGTAAACGGAATGACTAACGTCAGTCACTCCGCGAGGCATATTTAATCCATACTCTGCACTGACATCCGCTGCATGAATTGCAGGCAGCAGCAGAATCAGCGCCCAATGAAGGAGGCGTGCTCGCATACGGTAGGTCTCCACTATTTTATTATTTTTGTACTGACGTGGCTTCTGTTTTGTTATCTTACTGCTTTATAGAAGCTCAAGTAACAGACAAGGTTCTTATTAGAAGATTGCAGTGTAAGGGCTTGATTTTTTCGGCGCAATGCTTTTTAACAAATATATAAAGTAATGTGTGACGGGGCTCTCTTAAGCCATTGAATTAAGAATCTTTCTTAGGAGTAACATCTAACATCATTTTGACGGGTTCAACTGCATCAGAAATTTTTTCACCATGATTGACCCTTGTGTCCAACTCAGAAAGCTGTACGTTAGCAATCTGCTTTTCTTGATACCCGCAACTGACGCATTCTTTAAATGTGTCCCCACCCTCTTCAAACGTAACAAGGCGATCCATCTCTGCGCACCGAGGGCAAACCGCACCAGCAATAAAGCGTTTATTAAGCATTTTGAATACCTGACTGTCTCAATAAAGATTCAACTCTTGGCTCTCGACCACGAAATGCAATAAACATATCCATTACATCTCGCGACCCACCCAATTCTAAAAACTCCTTACAGAAGCTTTCTCCAACCACTTCGCTCATCACACCTTCTTCTTCAAACCTTGAAAATGCGTCAGCGGCCAACACCTCTGCCCACTTATAACTGTAATACCCTGCCGCATACCCGCCCGCGAAAATATGACTAAACCCATGAGAAAACCGAGTATATGAGGGAGGTCGACTGACCGCCACTTGATCCCTTACTGACTCAAGAGTGCTGAGAATATCGGTTTCTCCAGGAATAAAGTCACGATGCAACACAAAATCAAACAAGGCAAACTCGGTCTGACGAAGCATCATCATTCCCGACATAAAGTTCTGACTATTCTTAAGGGGGCTAAGCAAGCTCACAGGCAAAGGCTCGCCAGTATCGATATGCTCACTCAGCAAAGGTAAAACCTCTTCTTGCCAACACCAGTTTTCCATCAGCTGGCTCGGAAGCTCTACAGCATCCCAAGGTACACTTGATATACCCGACACATTCGCCACCTCGACACTTGTCAAAGTACTGTGAAGGCAGTGACCAAACTCATGGAACAAGGTCTTAACTTCATCAGGGACCAATAGGCTTGGATTTGAATGCGACGCCGGCGTAAAATTACACACTAAAAACGAAATAGGTGTTTGTACGCCCTTGCCTGCCAGTCGATATTTGGAGCGACAAGTCGCCAACCAAGCACCCCCACGCTTATTGTCGCGCGCATAAAGGTCAAGATAAAAACCAGCGATCACCTGACCATCGCGTAAAACCTCATAAAAAACCACATCAGCATGGTATGTCGGAGCAGACTCTACGATTCGAAATGACACTCCAAACAAACGCGAAGCAACTTGCAACATCCCCCCTAAAACCCTGGGCAAAGGGAAATACGCCCGCAACTCTTCCTTTGAAAACCCAAAATCTTGCTGCTTTAATTTCTCAGAATAATAAGGAATATCCCAAGGCTCCAACTCAGACGGGCCATCCAAGCTGGTCGCGAATGCTACCAGCTCATCAAGCTCCCGCTGAGCTTGGGGCTTCGACTTTCGCGCTAGATCTTCGAGAAACTCAACAACCGATTCTACTGACTTAGCCATCTTCGGCTCTAAAGACAGCTCGGCATAATTGCTAAAACCCAGCAAGCTCGACTGAGACTTTCTTAAGCACAAAATTTTATCGATGATGTCACTGTTATCCCAACGACTTTCTCCGTCGCCCTGCTCTGAAGCTCTAGTCATATAGGCGTCATAAATTTCCCTACGCAACGAGCGATTATCGCAGTAAGTAACAATTGGCAAATAGCTAGGCACATCTAAAGACAATAAAAAGCCAGTATCGTAGCCCTTATCTTTCGCACTCTGCGCAAACATAGCCAACGCACTTTCAGGGAGACCCTGCAAAGCATCTCCGTCAGCTAACCATTTACTCCAGCCCTGAGTTGCATCAAGCACGTTCTGGGAAAACTGATTTTTTAATCGAGATAACGCTTTCGACTGCTCTCCGAAGAGCTGCTTGTTTGATTCGCTCAGGCCGCACCCGCCCAATCGAAACCCCCTCAAAATAGCCTCAAGAGAAGACTTCTGTGCCTCCGAGTAGCCTTCATACTCTACCGAGCTCTCCAGTGTCTGATAGGCTTTAAACAGCAGCTCATTCTGAGAGAGCTCAGTTCTATACTCTGTAACACGCTCAAGACAGACTGCATAAACATCCCGCAGCTCGGGTGAATTAAGGACCCCGTTATAATGAGATAACAAAGACCAAACCGAGCCAAGGTTTTGCTCTGCGCACTCTAGCGGCTGAACAAAGTTCGCCCAAGTCACGTTTTCTAAACACTCCAACGAACGAATCAACGCACGATTCGCTTTAATCACCTCTTCTATCGCCTCACTAAAGTGCGGTAGGGAAATATCAGGAAATGGCGGAAGCTCACTCGACGTCAACAAAGGGTTTGTCATAAAATCTCGCGTTATTAAGAATAGTTTTTCAAAGCCTAAGGCTGACTATAAAATTTATATCGACAGTTCTTATCCTTCCACTGATAATCAACACAATTCTCAACTTTGAGACATCAGGACATATCAATGAATTCGATTCGGCCTCATCAGAATGCAATACCCAATATTGGACAAAACGTTTTCGTTGACCCATCAGCGGTTGTTATAGGCAATGTCAGCATCGGCGATGATAGCTCTATCTGGCCGCTGACCGTTGTCAGAGGCGACATGCACTCAATTACAATTGGTAAACGCACTAGCGTACAAGACGGATCAGTCCTGCACATCACCCATGCAGGCCCCTATAACCCAGACGGCTACCCACTTATCATTGGCGATGATGTCACCATTGGCCATAAAGCGCTCTTGCATGGATGTACGATTGGCGACCGCGTATTGATTGGAATGGGCGCCATCGTCATGGATGGCGCAATCGTCGAAAATGAGGTAGTTCTGGCGGCGGGAAGCCTCGTCTCTCCGGGCAAAACCTTAGTTTCTGGATACGTTTACCGAGGCAGTCCAGCCAAGCAAGTAAGAGAACTTAACGAGAAAGAAAAATCCTTCTTCCGCTATTCCGCCAAAAACTACGTAAACCTAAAGAACCTTCATATCGCCGATCAAACTCAATCGCATAATTAGCAGCTTTTCTTAGCACCAAACTTCTCGAGGGTCGCTGCGTACGCTTGCGCGCGAGCGTGCTGGCCCACTCGTTCCAAAATCGTTTCACCATCCGGTGACAAGGCGTTAATGTCCCGCCCGGCTTCGCTAAATAGCTCAACAAAACGACCAAAAAACTCCGGCACCATATATTGATAAGCTTCGATCAGTACATGAAAATCAGGATGACGCTCATCACGCGGCGTTAACGCCAAAAAAGAACCGATACGCTCATCGCTCCACTGCTCGCCTTCTACTTTTGGTTGACTTGGACCACTCACAACAGACCCCTAATAAGATAAAAAGCGCATTATAAAGCGCATTAGGATTTTCGCCAGTTTAAAACTGGAAGTCTCGACTCTCGCAATCAGGGTCAAAGACACTAATCTCGACACGTCGATTTTTTGCCCGATTTTCACGGCTATCATTCGGCGCCAGAGGATTCGTTTCAGCTCGCCCTGCGGCACTAACACGGTTGGCATCTAGTTTATTGTTAAAAATCAACTGATGCACAACACTGACAGCACGAGCCGCCGACAAGTCCCAGTTGGACCGAAACCGTGAAGAGTTTACGGGCAAATCATCGGTATAACCCGAAACAATGATTTCGCCATTACAGCTAGCCAACACGCCTTCTATTTTTTCAAGAATGCTGAACATCTCACCTTTCAGCTCATGGCTACCTGATGGAAACGTAGTCGCCTCAGAAAACCTAACCACCACTTTATCTGCGTCGTAACTGACACTTAGCGCATTGGAAAGAATTTCTTCTTCTAACTGATCAACCAAACTCTCAGTTAAACGCTCGATATTGGGATCCAACTGTTTAACTTCACTTTGCGGCGCAGGGTCCTCGAGCAGCTCAACTTCCTCCGGCTCATCAAACGCATCCTCAAACTCTTTTTGCAAAGCATCCTGATCATCATCCAGCGGGTCTGACAATACAGGTTGATCCGCAAAGATAATCTGACCGCCAACGTTACCTTGGCCCTGCACAAAGGACACCCCAAATGAAGCAGCGAGAGACTGTGCCATCAACTCATACTTATGCAAATCAGTTTTGGAGAAGCTAAGCAAAAGAATAAAGAATGTTAAGAGCAGCGACATTAGGTCGGCAAATGTCACAATCCACCCAGCACCGGAGTCCTGCTTAGGTCGGGGTTTTGGTATCGCAGCCATAATGGCGCTTACTCTTCTTCTGCTGCTGCGGTTGCAGCGCGATCTTTCGGCGTAAGATAGGACGCCAAAACCTCTGAGATAACTTTAGGATTCTGTCCCTTGAGTATGTTCTGGACACTCGTAATCACTAGGGCCATATTCCGATGCTCATCCATCGCTTTCAAATTAAGCTTCTCTGCAAATGGAATGGCGATGACTTGAGCAATAAAAGCGCCATAAAACGTCGTAAGTAGTGCAACCGCCATGGCAGGGCCGACAGAGCTTGGGTCAGACATATTATTCAACATTTGCACTAAGCCAACCAAAGTACCCAGCATCCCCAAGCCCGGTGCGGTCTCAGCAATACCTTTAAATATTTTCTCACCAACCTCATAACGCTCCATTGACTGCGTTAGATCTTGTATTAGAACCTCTTCAATAAACTCTGGCGGATGCCCGTCAATACACAGCGCAATTCCCTTTTCTAGAAATGCATCCTCAATTTCCGCCCGCTCCAAGCCAAGAATCCCTTCTTTTCGTACAATGCCACTAAGCTCTCTCACCTGCTCGATCAAGACAACAGGGCTCTCAGTCTTATCAACAAATACCGTACCAAACGCTAAACGAAAAGAGCTCGCGATACTGCTCAGTCGATATTTCACCAAAGACACCGCAAACGTACCAACTACCACGATAAGCAAACCAGGAATATTTACAAAATCCAGCAGGCTCGACTCAACCAAAATCGCACCAGCAATGGTAATGATTCCAAAGACCAGACCAACAAGGGTCGCTATATCCATGTTTAAACCTATTATTGTGCTCAGCTCACAAAGAGCCTTGCATAGTTATCTTAGTGCGTTAATCACCGGCTGAGTTTGAGGCCGCTGCCCGCGCCAAAGAGTAAAAGCCTCAGCCGCCTGCTCTACCAACATACCCAAACCATCAATGGTTAACGCAGCATCATTCTTGTTAGCCCACGCATTGAAAATGGTAGTTTCTTTTGCATACATCATGTCGTAAACCACCGTATGCGAACCGATAACGCTAATCGGAAGCGGAGGCAACTCTCCAGACAAACTCGCAGAGGTACCATTAATAACCACATCAAACGACTCGCTCAGCTCGGTAAACTCACATGCATGAATATTGCCGTGCTCTATAAACAGAGCCGCTAGTTCATCAACTTTGGACATAGTGCGGTTACACACAACCAGTTCACGAGGCCTCTCTTCCAGTATAGGCTGCAAAACGCCTCTTACCGCACCACCAGCGCCAACGATTAGAATTTTTTTATCTTTTAGCTGAACCTGATGGTTATCTTTCAAATCTTTGACCAAGCCAGCTCCGTCAGTCGTATCCCCAAATAAGCGCCTATGCTCATCCAAAAACAATGTGTTCACTGCGCCCGCCAGCTTGGCTCGAGGACTTAAGACCTCACACATCGCATAGGCTCGCTCTTTAAATGGCACGGTAACATTCAATCCTTTGTTATCGGCATCAGCAAAGAATTCTTTGACAGCTTCTTCAAAGCCGACCAGCGGAAATTCATATTTATCGTAACGCATTGATTCGGCGCATTGCTTTGCAAACATCGTATGAATAACCGGCGATTTACTATGATTGATGGGATTTCCAACAACAGCATACTTATCCATCGACACCCAACTCCAACCAGTTTCTAGGCTTCAAAAAACGCTCAACCAATGCATGCTCTGGTGAGCCTGGCTCGGTCTGATAGTTATATTCCCAACGAGCTAAAGGCGGCAACGACATGAGGATTGACTCCGTGCGCCCACCAGATTGCAAACCAAACAAAGTGCCTCGATCAAACACTAGATTGAATTCAACATAACGCCCTCGTCGATAAAGCTGAAACGCCCGCTCTTGGTCACCGTATTCGATACCCTTTCGTCTTTGCATAATTGGAACATAGGCTTCTAAGTAGCTATTTCCAACGGACTTCATAAACGAAAATGACTCGTCAAAACCCCACTCATTCAAATCATCAAAAAACAGCCCGCCTACGCCGCGGGTTTCATCGCGATGCTTTAAGTAAAAATAATCGTCACACCACTCCTTGAATTTATCATAGCTGCCCTCGGCAAAACCCTCACATGCACCATGAGCAACCTGGTGCCAATGCACGCAGTCCTCCTCAAATGGATAAAATGGCGTGAGATCATACCCACCACCAAACCACCAAATCGGCTCCTCTCCTTCTTTTTCAGCCATAAAGAAACGCACATTCGCGTGAGAAGTTGGCACGTAAGGGTTCCAGGGGTGAATGACTAAAGAGACGCCCATCGCTTGATAAGAGCGCCCTGCTAACTCAGGCCTCGCTTGCGTTGCAGACGCTGGCATTGAGTCGCCAAACACATGCGAGAAATTGACACCTCCTTTTTCAATAACAACACCGTCGGCTAGAACGCGCGTCCTCCCCCCTCCTCCACTTTCTTTCTGCCACAGATCTTCGACAAATACCGCTTTACCATCTTGAGCTTCCAGCCCCCGGCATATCTCATCTTGGAGAGACAATAAGTAGGATTTAACCTGCTCTAACATATACAAACCTATCCCCGAATAATTTGATTACTAACGATATTCTTTATAGTAGACGCTTGGGCGCCCCGCCGAACCCTGCCCGGCAGAATATAAGCGAGCGGCTGTTCCCAGCCAACATTGAAGTATCTATGCAGCATAAGACTACTAATCGCTGTGGGCGACCCTGACGGGTTAGCTGACGTCGAGATAATAGGGTATCCCAAACGCTTAGTTAGTGCGGTGATAGCCTTGTGTTTTGATACCCGCACGGCAACCGACGCATGTTCACCTTTAACCCAAGAGGGAATCAACAAATTGTTATCGGGAATCAACCACGTAGTGGGCCGGGGCGGCTCTTTACGAAAGAGCGCCAGCTGATCCGCATTCAAACCTGAAAGCAAATCACAGAAATGGCCTTCATCTCCCGAAATCAATATCAAGCCTTTACTCTCAGCACGATCTTTCAACCTCAGCAAGCGCCTAACCGCATTCGCATTATAAGGATCACACCCTAATCCCCAAACAGACTCAGTTGGATACGCGATAACGGCTCCACGACGTATCAACGCGGCAGCAAAACTCACCTGCCAATCAAAAGCTTGTGACACCGTAATAGACCCTTACTTCAGACGATTTTATGATCGCCGAAGTTTACTGTTTTCAGCGCTTGATAACCACCTGGCACCTGCGCTATGACGCCTTTGACTTCCAAAATTAGTAAACGTTGCACCAAATAGTCAACCGTTTCGGGTAACTGTTCAGATAAAAAATCGAACGTCACGCATTCAAAGCCCATCACCTGCAGCAACGCTCTTTCTTCTTCATCTAAATCTACATACTCAGCGCTTGGGGCAACGGCAGAGCCCGACATTTCGGACTTGATCATTGAAGAGAGCTGAGCATCTTCAAGAATGTCATCAACACACTCAACCAAGCGAGCGCCCTGCTTAATTAAATGATGGCAGCCTTTGGCGTGCAGATTGTCAATTGAGCTAGGTACCGCATAAACCTCTCTATTTTGCTCAATAGCGAAACGCGCAGAAATTAAGGAGCCACTTTTAACGCCAGCCTCTACAACTAATACACCGTGAGAAAGCCCGCTAACGATTCTATTTCGACGGGGAAAGTGATGTGGCAGCGGCGGCGTACCGAGTTTCATTTCAGAGACTAAAAGACCTTGGTTCATGATTTCTTTCGCTAGTGACTCGTGCTGCCGAGGATAGACTCGATCCAAACCTGTCGCCAACACCGCACAGGTAACACCGCCTACCTGCAATGCTGCGCGATGTGCCGCGCCATCGATACCCAAAGCCAAACCGCTGGTTACGCAAACACCTTTAGCCGCCAACGCTCCAGCAAACGTCTGCGCATGGCGCAAGCCAGGCAAGCTTGGCTTACGACTCCCTACAATAGAGATCGAAGGCCTAGCTAGTACAGATAGCTCTCCTTGAAAATATAGCACCGGGGGCGGATTGAACACCTGCTTTAAGAGTTCAGGATAAGAGGAATCTTCAATACAAATAACTCTTCGCGAGTCGCAACCCGTGAGCCAACTTTCAACCGTTAAAAGGTAAAAGTCATCGCACTGGCAATTCGCTTTACTGAGGACTGCAGCAATTGATCGCCACAAAGCGGGGCTAAGACTAGCTCGCAATTCGTCTACAAACTTGCCAGCAAATAAAGCCTCAGTTGACCCTACAACGCTGAAAAGTTCATAAAAACGCTTTACACCTAGGCCTTTGATAGAGGACAAAAGCAAGACGCGCCGACACGCTGGAGAAATAGACATAATGATCATCCTTGATCTTAAAACAAAAAAAAGCAGCCGAAGCTGCTTTTCTAATCTAACGAGGTTGCATAGAAAATGCTGTTATGGAGTTCTCACCTCATCCATCACATGCAATGGTCGCGTCGCTTTAAGAATCAAGCCGTAGCTCAATTTCTCAAACACTCGGAATACCATTAACAGACCAGCGCGCTCTGAGGGAAGTTCAATTTTCTCTCGCGTAATCGGGTCTCGAACAACACCGCCTAGTTTATAAATGGCTAAAACGTTGCCCTCTTCGATTCCTTCACGAGTACCTCGATTTATCACCACAACGTTATACTGACCAATGTTGCCAACGCCAGAATCTACTGCAATCATTTTTCCGCGAATATCACCTTCAGGCTTGCTGGGCGTAAACGTTGAGTTTATGACTCGATCTTCCGTTTGCAGCAATCGGTCAGCCTGTCGAAGCTCTTCAGATGAACGCACGATACCTAAAGAAATAACCTCTCCATCAATAGCTTTAACATCAGCGGTAGCGATAGAGCGAGCTTCCAAACCCAAAAACTCTTCTGTTTCAGGATCAAAGTAAGGAACACCCTGACGATAGATCCCCATTGTTGCACCAGCAACCGCCTCACCACGAGCAAAAACCGTATCGCCTGCCGCAGTAATCAAGTGATTCTCTTTACCGGTCAGAACATAAGGCGCTTCATCTAGCTCTGCTTTTGTCACAATCCTGTTTTCAGAAAGAAAACTACCTATCGCATCAAGAGGAATCGTTGGAATAGCCGTTGAAATCGGTGTCGCTCGGACAGACGGACTTAACTTAACCACACCATTATTTGGTCCGGCTTTGACAGTCGTTACACGCTTTTCCCCGTCAACGTATATCAAACCAATAACATCACCAGGGTAAATAAGGTGCGGGTTAGCGATCTGAGGATTTGCATGCCACACTTCTGGCCACAACCAAGGAGACATTAAAAATCTCGCCGAAATATCCCACAGGGTATCGCCTTTCACTACTGTATAACGATCAGGGTGATCATTAGTAAATTCCGGGGCAGCAAACAAAGATTGCGACACCAGTAAAAGCAGTATGGAACACTTAACAATTAACTTTCGAAACATGAGCTGCCTATCTTTTGATTATCTCTGAATTGAAACAATGCCTTAGAAGCTTTAGACGCAAACCTAAACGACTTAATGACACTTCAAACCTATATTTATCTATTAACTATAGATGATAGCTTTAGAATTTGTACTAAATTCGATTTCTATAAGATAATAGTAGCAGCGATATCGTGACACGCACCACAAATTCACCCACCTTTCCTTAAGAAACAACGCTAAGTATATGGCTATATTAGAAATACTGGAGTATCCGGATTCGCGTTTGCGCACTATTGCGAAGCCGGTAAAATCCTTCGACCAAGATCTATCACACCTAATCGACGACATGTTTGAAACAATGTACGACGCTCCAGGCATCGGACTAGCAGCCACACAAGTCGACAAACACATCCAGCTGATCGTGATCGACATCTCTGAAGAGAACAATGATCCGCTCGTGTTTATTAATCCCGAAATAACAGTCTTAGAGGGCGATCCGGAAAAAATGCAAGAAGGCTGCCTCTCCGTTCCAGGCTTCTACGAGGACATAGAGCGAATCGAGCATGTGCTAATTAAGGCCATTGATCGAGACGGAAGCCCTTTCGAGCTTGAAGCTCGGGGGCTACTAGCCGTCTGTATTCAGCACGAAATGGATCACCTTAACGGAAAACTGTTTGTTGACTACATCAGCACGCTAAAACGAAATCGCATAAAGAAGAAGCTTGAAAAATCACATCGAGCACGCGCTTAATCGCGCGTTTTTTCAATTATTCCGACAGAGAATACCGTATTGAGAATCATATTTGCTGGCACCCCCGAATTTGCAGCGATCAGCCTAAAAACTATTCTGCAACATGGCCATGAAGTAGTGGCTGTTTACACCCAGCCTGACCGCCCTGCGGGCCGCGGTAAAAAGCTTCTCGCAAGCGACGTCAAACAAGAAGCGCTATTGCACGGCATTCCGGTTTACCAGCCTCTGAATTTCAAAGCTGCGGAAGATCTAGACGGCTTAAAACAGCTTAACGCAGACCTAATGATTGTCGCCGCCTATGGCATTATATTGCCTAAAGAAGTGCTAGAAACGCCATCGTTAGGCTGCATCAACATTCATGCGTCTCTTCTTCCGCGCTGGCGCGGAGCAGCCCCCATTCAGCGCGCTATCCAAGCCGGAGATAAAAAGACAGGCATCACCATCATGCAGATGGATGAAGGCTTAGACACGGGCGCCATGATACTAACAAACGAAACCGAAATATCTCCAGAAGATACCGGCGGAAGTTTGCATGACCGGCTCGCCATACTCGGTGGAAATGCCATCATCGACTATTTAAGCAGGTTATCCAGCAACACCATTACGCTGACGCCTCAAGACAACCAGCAAGCGAGCTACGCAAAAAAACTCAGCAAGCAAGAGGCGCTAATTGACTGGAATAATAGCGCCGAAGAGATTGAAAGAATGGTCCGAGCCTTTAATCCTTGGCCGGTCGCCTATCTAGAAACCGAACAGCAACGAGTAAGAATATTCGAAGCGAATGTTGTCGACCTGACAAAACAAGCACCCGCCGGCACCGTTATTAGCAAAAACAAAAGCGGCATAGTGGTCGCCTGCTCAAATCGCGCGCTCAATATTACCAGCCTCCAGTTAGCGGGCGGAAAACGTATTAGCGTTGAGCAATTTATTAATGGTGGTAAAGCGTTGTTAGATATCGGCTGCGTGATAGAGAAAAGCGACTCATGAGCACATCCAGCAACCTTCGCGTAATCGCTTCTCAGGTCCTCGACCAGGTGCTAAGCAACCAGCAGTCTCTTGCTAGCTGTCTAGAGCCTGCAACCTGCAACCTCGCCCCAAGAGACAAAGCACTGGTTCAAGAAATCGTATTTGGTAGCTGCCGCTGGTACTTTGCGCTGAAGCAGCAATACCAGTCTTTGATGAACCACCCACTATCAAAGCGGCATCAATTAGCCGACCCGTTATTAGTGGTTGGCGCATATCAGCTTCAATTTATGCGTGTACCTAGCCATGCTGCGATCAACGAAACGGTAAACGCTGCAGAAGAGTTAGGCCTTCGTTCTATCAAAGGAATGATCAACGCAATCTTACGAAAACTTAGCAAGGAAAATATCGGTGACGACCCCGGCGCACACGCTCAAAGTCACCCGGAATGGATACAAGCTAAAATTCAGCACAACTGGCCCGACCAGGCATCGCTTATTTTTTCAGCAAATAACGAAAAGCCGCCCATGATGCTTCGGGTCAACCCACACTATAACAGCAGAGATGAATATCTCGCCAAGCTGGAACAAAACGCCATTTCAGCCCAGCCCTGCGACTTCGCCAGTTTTGGCATACGACTCGAAAAACCGTGCCCCGTATCAGATCTGCCAGACTTCATGAGCGGTGCCTGTAGCGTGCAAGACGAAGCGGCCCAACTGTGCATTGAATGGCTAGACCTACAGCCAAATATGACAGTACTGGATGCCTGCGCAGCACCCGGCGGAAAAACGTGTGCAATGCTGGAGTCACAACCAAACCTTCGAATGACTGCCTTAGACTCGGATGCACAGCGAGCCGAAAGAATTTCTGAAAACTTAGAGCGCCTATCATTATCGGCCACTATTAAAATAGCCAATGCTGAACAGGTCGATACTTGGTGGGATAACGTCCCTTTTGACAGAATACTTCTCGATGCGCCGTGCAGCGCAACAGGTGTTATACGAAGGCATCCTGACATAAAGCTATTGCGCCGCGAAGGCGACATCAAACAATTAGCTGAGCTTCAATTAGAAATGCTGCGGCAGCTATGGCAAACGCTCGCCACCGGTGGCAAACTGGTATATGCAACCTGTTCTATTTTCCCCCAAGAAAACAGTCGAATTATTGAGCGTTTCTTAAAACAAGAACGCAGTGCTTCGCTCGTTACGATTGATGCGGAATGGGGGCAAGACACTGGTTTTGGTCGCCAACTATTCCCGCGCAATGATAGCCATGACGGATTCTTTTATGCTTGCCTTAGCAAACTGGAAACACATTAACCAACTATGAAAATTATCATCATCGGTGCAGGTCAGGTTGGCGGCACACTAGCGGAAAACTTAGCCAATGAAGCCAACGATATCACTGTCATCGACTCTGATCCTAAGCGCCTAAGAGAACTGCAAGATCACTTAGACATCCGCACCATTCATGGCCATGGCTCCCACCCCAGCATCTTGCAGATGGCGGGCGCCGAAGATGCCGACATGCTCATTGCAGTCGCCAATAGTGACGAAGTCAATATGGCAGCATGTCAGGTGGCTTATACGCTATTCAAGACCCCTACTAAAATTAGTCGAGTAAGAGCTACACCCTACCTCGAGCGCAAGGAATTGTTTGATAACAAAGCTTTTCCTATCGACGTGTTGATTAGTCCTGAGCAGGTCGTCACCAAGCACATTACCCGCCTACTCGAATACCCTGGAGCATTGCAGGCGCTGGATTTTGCGAGCGGCAAGGCTCGTTTGGTGGCGATACGCGCAAGTAAAGGCGCCCCCTTGATCGGCCATGAACTATCCTACCTGCGCATGCACATGCCGAATATCGACACGCGAGTCGCTGCCATCTTTAGACAAGGAAAACCCATTATTCCCTCTGGCGACACGGTTATTCAGCTGGACGATGAAGTGTTTTTTATTGCCGCAACAGACCATATTCGCGCCGTCATGAGCGAACTACAACCCTTAGAAAGCGCTTACAAGCGCATCATCATTGCCGGCGGTGGAAATATAGGATTTCGTCTAGCAGAGCAGCTCGAGCGACGTTATCAAGTAAAAGTTATCGAAGCCAACCGCGATCGCTGCATCGAGCTGTCTGAGTCGCTAAACAAAGCGATTGTCCTGCAAGGAAATGCTGCAGGGAAAGACATGCTCATCGAAGAAAATATCGAAGAGACAGATGTATTTATTGCCGTGACCAACGACGATGAAGCCAACATTATGGCATCCATGCTCGCCAAACGAATCGGTGCTCGAAAAGTGATTACGCTAATCAGCAACCCTGATTATGTCGACCTAATTCAAGGCGGCGAAATTGATATTGCTGTATCACCCCAGCAGGCAACGATCGGCAGCCTTTTGACCCATATTCGCCGCGGCGATGTCGTTAACGTTCACGCACTGCGTCGCGGAGCGGCTGAAGCAATTGAGGCCATTGCTCATGGCGATGAAAAATCATCCAAGGTTGTAGGCAAACGACTAGACGAAATTGCGCTACCTTCGGGAGCGACCATTGGTGCAATTGTACGTGATAGTGAAGTGCTCATTGCACACGATCATCTAAAGATTGAACCCGATGACCACGTCATCTTGTTCCTCGTCGACAAACGCAAAATACGCGAAGTCGAAAAGCTCTTCCAAGTTGGTTTTACCTTCTTTTAGTCTTCCCCAGGATTCTTTTCTCGCATGCACATTTCAACTATCGGCCGAATACTTGGCATTTTGCTAATGCTGTTCAGCTTTACAATGTTCCCGCCGCTACTTGTATCTATTTGGTATGACGACGGACAGTTCAACGCATTTATGAATGCATTTCTGATCACTTTCTGTGCCGGCGTCTTTGTTTGGCTGCCTTTTAAAGGACGAAAAAGGGAGCTCAGGGTTCGTGACGGATTCGTGGTCACCGTTTTGTTCTGGATAGTCCTAAGCCTCAGCGGTTCAGTGCCGCTTTACCTCTCTGAAACCGCCTCATTGAGTTTCGTTGACGCATACTTTGAAGCACTTTCCGGGCTCACCACGACGGGCGCAACAGTTATTACAGGGATCGATAACCTACCCAAATCAATCCTCTGGTATCGACAGCAGATTCAATGGTTTGGCGGCATGGGTATTATCGTTCTCGCCGTCGCAATACTGCCCATGCTCGGTATCGGGGGTATGCAGCTATATCGCGCTGAAGCGCCCGGCCCAGTAAAAGACAGCAAACTCACCCCAAGAATCACCGAAACAGCCAAAGCCCTATGGTATATCTACTTGGGCCTAACCGTGATCTGCGCGCTTGCGTATTGGGCGGCTGGCATGACACCTTTTGATGCTATTTCCCACAGTTTCTCTACGATCGCTATCGGAGGTTACTCGACGCACGACGCCAGCATCGGATTTTTTGAAAGCACTTCTATCGAGCTCATTGCGACATTCTTTATGTTCTTGTCGGGCATTAACTTCGCACTTCATTTTACGGCGTGGCGCAGACTCAACCCTCTCATATATTTTTCTGACCCTGAGTTTCGGTTTTATGGTTCAGTAATGTTAGTTGTCTCCGTTATTACGATCACAACCCTCTTGCTCACCAACACATACGAGGGCTCCGAAGCCTTTACCAAGGGTCTTTTTGAAGTAGTCTCCATCGCTACCACCACCGGATTTTCGACTGCCGACTTTTCAGCTTGGCCCTTCGTACTGCCGTTCCTGCTATTCCTCGTTGCGTTTGTTGGCGGCTGCGCAGGCTCTACCGGTGGCGGAATGAAAGCCATTCGTGTACTGCTGATTTATAAACAGGGCCTAAGAGAAATCAAGCGCTTGATCCACCCCAACGCTATCATTCCCGTCAAACTCGGCAGCAAACCGGTCCCTGATCGCGTGCTGGAAGCAGTCTGGGGTTTTTTCTCGGTCTATTTATTTGTGTTCGTCGTATTGCTTTTGTTGCTACTAGCAACCGGACTCGACCAAGTTACGGCGTGGTCAGCAGTCGGCGCGTGCATTAATAACTTGGGTCCCGGCCTTGGCGATGTCGCCCAGCATTATGGTGACCTTCCAAGCACCGCAAAATGGGTACTTTGCTTTGCGATGCTGATGGGCCGTTTAGAGATATTCACACTATTGATACTGTTTACGCCCGCCTTCTGGCGCGCATAGCTCCATTACTAACAAAGCGAACTCAATTCATGAAATACACCATATACCTTTCAGGGGAAATACACTCCGACTGGCGCGAGCAAATCACTGCCGGCCTTGCTGCAGCAAAAATAGAGGTCGAAGTCCTAACCCCAATCACTCACCATGAATCCAGTGATGAAGTTGGCGTGCGCATTCTTGGCGACGAGCCCACTAGCTTTTGGAAGGATCATAAAGGTGCCAAGATAAACGCCCTGCGCACCAACACTATGATCAAACGCGCCGATATTGTTGTGGTCCGTTTTGGCGAAAAATACAAACAATGGAATGCCGCGTTTGACGCAGGTATTGCGATTGGCATGGGCAAGCCCATCATCGTTATGCATGCGCCAGATATTACCCATCCACTCAAAGAAATAGACGGCGCAGCGATGGCAGTCACTCAAACCCCTGAGCAGGTCGTCGAAATTTTGAAGTACATCAACCAATAGTCACCACCGAAGCGGCATAAACTAGGGTATAATGCCGCTCTTTTTTTGGGCAGACGTGTTAACGCACTTCTGCTCCCGACTTCACTTTTTGAATTCTGGATGGGTAGAACCGTGTCGAACGCAAGCATTCCTGACGTTAAAACGTTTCAGGGCCTCATAATGGCCCTACAAAATTTCTGGGCCAGCAAAGGCTGCGTCATTCTCCAGCCCCTTGATATGGAAGTCGGAGCAGGTACTTTTCACCCAGCAACGTTTTTGCGTTCAATCGGCCCTGAAACGTGGAACGCGGCCTACGTCCAACCGAGTCGACGACCCACTGATGGACGTTATGGTGAAAACCCCAATCGCTTGCAGCATTACTATCAGTTTCAAGTTGTCATGAAACCTTCGCCACTTAATATTCAAGAGTTATATCTCGAATCGCTTAAGGCTATGGGAATCGACACCGAAGTACACGACGTCCGCTTTGTTGAAGATAACTGGGAATCGCCAACGTTAGGCGCATGGGGGCTAGGCTGGGAGGTTTGGCTAAATGGTATGGAGGTGACACAGTTCACCTACTTCCAGCAGGTCGGCGGGCTCGAATGCTTCCCGGTCACCGGTGAAATCACTTACGGCCTTGAGCGCATCGCGATGTACTTGCAAGGCGTCGACAGCGTTTACGACCTAATATGGGCACATGGCCCAGACGGCGATGTCAGCTATGGCGACGTGTTTCATCAAAATGAAGTCGAAATGTCGACCTATAACTTTGAACATGCCGATACCGATGCCTTATTCAAGAACTTCGATACGTATGAGTCAGAAAGCGAACGACTCATCGAGTTAGGACTCGCATTACCTGCGTATGAACTCGTTCTGAAGGCTTCACATACTTTCAACATGCTCGATGCTCGCCATGCTATTTCAGTGACAGAGCGCCAGCGCTTTATCCTGAGGGTGCGCAGCCTAGCTCGCGCGGTTGCCCAAACGTATTTTGACAGCAGAAAAGAACTTGGCTTCCCATTGGCGCCTGAAGAACTGCGCAACGAAGTACTCGCCAGCTTAGAAAATGCCAGCGCTAAAAAAGGAGGCAAGAAGTAATGTCGACTCAACACTTTCTCGTAGAAATCGGAACCGAAGAGCTACCACCCAAGTCTCTTAAAAAGCTTTCAGCAGCATTTTCAAAAGGTGTTTTAGATGGCCTAGCTGATGCAGGCCTTTCGTTCAGCGCATCCAAATCTTTTGCCAGCCCGCGCCGACTCGCAATCCGGGTAGAAGGCCTAGCAACACAGCAACCAGAAAAGTCTGTTGAAAAAAGAGGCCCATCAAAGAAAGCGGCCTATGACGCTGACGGCAACCCGACTCGAGCGCTCACAGGTTTTACCGGCTCGCTGGGCATCGACCCTAGCGAGCTCGAAGAGATGGAAACGCCCAAAGGTGCGTGGCTCGTCTATAAAAGTACAGAGGCCGGCCAGCAAACCATCCAACTGCTGAATAATATTGTTGAGCAATCGCTCAATAAACTTCCTATTCCGAAGCGAATGCGCTGGGGCGCCCAACGTGTTGAATTTGTGCGACCCGTGCAGTGGATACTAATGACCTTTGGCAACGAAGTCGTGCCAGGAAGCATTCTCAACATTCAAAATGGCAAAGTCACACGTGGCCATCGGTTCCACAGCCAAGGTGAAATTGAAATCAACGATGCGATGTCCTATGAGTCTACTTTGCTCGATCAAGGCAGAGTCATCGCAGATTACGAGCAGCGTAAAGATAAAATTCGCGCCGGCGTTGAAGCTGCCGCTAAAGACGTCGGCGGCATTGCCGTCATCGATGAGGATTTGTTAGACGAAGTCTGCGCGTTAAACGAATGGCCAGTGCCACTGCTCGGAAACTTTGAAGAACGCTTCCTCAGCGTTCCGGCGGAAGCACTAGTGTCGTCGATGAAAGAGCATCAGAAGTATTTTCACGTGGTAGACGACAAGCAGCAAATGCTACCTCACTTCATAACGCTATCCAATATTGAGAGCAAAGATCCGCAGCAAGTGATTAGCGGCAATGAACGAGTCATTCGGCCACGTCTTTCTGATGCGGCGTTTTTCTTTGAAACCGACAAGAAAACGTCTTTGCTAGCTAAGCGGGACGCACTCAAGAATATTGTTTTCCAAACTAAGCTTGGCACTGTCTTCGAAAAGACTGAGCGCGTATCCAAACTCGCCGCTAAAATAGCTTTGCATCTTGGCAATAACGAAGGCTATGCACAAAAAGCTGGACAGCTAGCTAAGTCGGATCTTGTGAGCGAAATGGTGCTCGAGTTTACCGACCTGCAAGGAATAATGGGTTACCACTATGCCCTGCATGACGGCGAACCAGAGGAAGTCGCTCTCGCCTTGAACGAACAATATATGCCGAAGTATGCAGGCGGTCCGTTGCCCACCACAGCAACCGGTTGCGCACTTTCTATTGCAGAAAAAGTAGATTCTCTCGTCGGACTATTTGGCATCAATCAGCCACCCACCGGCACCAAAGACCCTTTCGCGTTGCGACGGGCCGCTTTAGGTGTACTGCGAATAATCGTCGAGAAAGAACTAGATATCGACCTAAACGACCTCATGTCTTGGGCCGCTGAGCAGTATGACGGACTTGCAAACGAATCCGTCGTCGATGATTTAGTGGATTACATGCTAGAGCGCTTTCGTTCCTGGTATGAAGACGAAAATATTTCGGCAGAAGTATTTTTATCCGTCAACGCTCGTCGCCCAACAAGGCCTGTCGACTTTGACCGCAGAATTCAAGCCGTCAATACTTTCTGTCGCTTAGAAGAGGCGGCAGCATTATCAGCCGCCAACAAGCGTGTTTCGAACATCTTATCGAAACAAGAAACTGAAATGTCCAACACCAGCATCGACAAATCGCTGCTAAGCGAAGCTGCCGAAATAGAATTGTCAGCACAGCTGGAGGCTCAAGCGGCTAAGGTTGTTCCTTTGTTTGACGCCGGCCAATACGGTGAAGCACTTGCTTCGCTAGCGGCTTTGCATCAGCCGGTAGATCAGTTCTTTGATGATGTAATGGTGATGGTTGACGACGAAGCGATTAAGAATAATCGCCTCGCACTATTGAATCAGTTGAGAGGCTTATTTTTGCGAGTCGCTGATATTTCACTACTGTCAAAATAGACGCGATCGGTGCGCTGTCGATATGGTCGATAGCGCACCGGCTTACTTCTTTTCTATTAATTCTTTTCCTGTATCACTTTTCCCTCTATCGATATTAGCCCGTCACCCAGCAGACGCTAGACGCCAAACAGCACGATAACCACCCTCAACCAGTGCCGCCTCGCTCCCTTTGTAAAAGCCTTTGCTCTTTAACAAACGGTGCATTCGAGGAAGGCGATAACTGGGTACCGTCGGCAACAAGTGGTGCTCACAGTGATAATTCACATAGTTTGGCGCGAACAATAAACGCTCCCACCATCCAGCCATCGTTGTTCGCGTGGTTTGTCGAACGTCTTTTGACGATAACATAGGCATCGAACCGTGCTCAGCGATTTGCCGCATTCGAATAATAAACGGATGAGTTGTTAAGTATGCAAGCCACCACAACCCATAGAGCCATGGCTGCCCAAGCGCATAAAGTAAGCTAAAAAAAGCAAGGTGAAACGCGAGCACCTGACAGTAATTACGCAAGCCCATCTGCCAACCAGAATCTTTGCCGATATCTTGGCTATTTACACCCAGAGAAACCGCATTGCCGGCACGGCCCGGCAACACATATAACAAAAGAGCTAGCGTTGCCTTCATGCCAGAAACACCGCTAAAGTCGCGCATAATTTTTCGCCGAAAGCTCGCTTTAGTTACCGGATACTGAGCAATATTGCCAACGTCCGGATCTTCTGTTGTGCCGGTACTGGTATGGTGCTTGAAGTGATACGGTCGATAAAAATTGATGGGCACTAGGACGGCCACGCCTGCAAACCATTGTCCCATAAAATCGTTGAGCCGCGCGGTCGAGAAAAAACCGCGATGGGAGCACTCATGTACGAGAATTCCCAAGCCTAGCTGCCTACCTCCGATAATAAATAACGCAATGATAACCGTTACGACTGAGGGCCAATTTGCGACCAACCCCATTGCGAGCCCAATCAATACCCAGTTAAACGCAAACATTGAAAAAGCTCGCAAGTTTGATGACTCTCTCAAAGAACATATTTCGTCGGCACTTAAGAACGCCTTAACATTCACCCCATCCATCTCAATTTTTACCTAACACTCTAGCTTCACGAAAGTACTTTAACGCGCCTTCATGCAATGGCGCAGTCAATCCGAGCTCTAGCATTTTTTTCTTGCTGAGCCCCTGAAAGGCAGGGTGCAGCTGTTTAAACGACTCAAGGTTATCAAACACCGCTTTGACCACTTCATAAATCACCTTCGAGGACACTTCGGAAGAGCTCACGATGGTCGCACCTACGCCAAACGTCTTCACTGGGTGATCATTGCCACGATACATCCCACCCGGTATCTCAATATGCTGATAGTAACTGTTAGCCGCAACCAACTGATCTATTTCAGGCCCCCGTACCGGAATCAGGCGCGAATCACATGACGTAGTCGCCTCTTTAATTGAAGCGCTTGGGTGGCCTGCCACGAAGACCATGGCATCAAACCTGTTATCGCAGAGCGCCTTCGCTTGGTCCACAGATTTAAGCGCATGCGTCTCAGCAAAGTCAGTCTGCATCCAGCCCAGCGTTTTCATTAAGGCTTCCATGGTCGCCCTCTGACCCGAGCCGATGTTGCCTATATTGACTCGTTTTCCTTTTAAATCTCCAAACGTTTTTATTCCTGAGTCGACTCGAGCAACCACAGTAAAGGGCTCTGCATACAGAGAAAATACCGAACGCAAAGTTGTATCAGCACCCGCGTCAGCAAAACCAGCAGAGCCATTAACCGCATGAAAGTGCCAATCAGATTGAACAACCGCGAAATCCAAGTCTCGCTCTCGGACCTTCTCAAGGTTATAGATCGACCCCTGAGTACTCTCTACCGCACAACGAATGCCATGCTGAGAACGCAGCCTGTTGACCATGCGGCAAATTGAACCGCCTGCTGGATAATAAACGCCTGTCACTCCACCCGTGCCAACAATTGCGTACTCCTGCGCTGACTCTTGCGAAAAACACCCGAGAGACAGAGACATCAGTAGAAAGCCAACAGATAGGTAACGCCTAAACCCGTTTTTCATTGAAATCTCACCATAAAAAGCATCTTGTAATTGTCCTTATTAGCACTAATCTTCTAATTGTATTTATTAGAGACAATTTAACGCTGATAGCTTCAAAAAAACTACTGCAAGTAGTATTTTTTTGATACAACTCTACACCAGATTACTTATCCGTGAATCGAGCAAGCCACAAACGAATAAAACACGATGTCCGCAAGCGTTTCAGACGACTCAGTACATCACATTTCGATCATGGCAAAGTAATTAATATGAATAATAAACAAGGCGAAGGCAATCTCTATCAATCATTCTAATGTTAACATCGCCCCCCATTTAAACCGGAGTCACCCCCGCTTATGAATCTGCTATGGGTCGTACTGTTACCACTTATTGGCACTTTAGTCCCCTTGCTTACGGCTCGTTTCGGGCGCAGCGTCTGCGCTTTCTCTGTGGCAGTATTGCCGGCTTGGTCGTTAACACTCGCTCTAATGTATGCCGGCGACATATTCGATGGACAAACCATTAGGCAATCCATCGAATGGATTCCTATCATGGGACTCGATCTTTCATTCCGACTAGATGGTCTTTCGCTACTTTTCTTGCTGTTAATTCTTGGCATTGGTCTGCTAGTCATTCTTTATGCGCGTTATTACCTCTCAGAGAAAGACTCCATGGGGCGTTTCTACGCCTACTTAATGCTATTTATGACCGCCATGGTCGGCATTGTCACCTCCAATAACCTACTTCAGTTATGGATGTTCTGGGAGCTCACCGGAATTAGTTCATTCTTGCTGATCAGCTTTTGGTCTCATAAGTCAGAAGCAAGAAAAGGCGCGAGAATGGCCCTCACCGTCACTGGTGCTGGCGGACTTGCTCTGCTCGCAGGGCTATTACTGATTGGCAACATGGTGGATAGTTACGATCTAGACACCGTGCTAGCTAACGGCGAACTAATTCGATCTCATGCCCATTACCCTATCGCGTTAATATTGATACTTTTGGGCGCATTCACAAAGTCAGCTCAATTCCCATTCCACTTCTGGCTTCCTCATGCAATGGCAGCGCCCACGCCTGTGAGTGCTTACTTACACTCTGCAACAATGGTCAAAGCGGGTATATTTTTAATGGCTCGCTTCTACCCCGTTCTGGCCGGCACAGACCTATGGTTTCTGGTCGTCAGTCTCACGGGGCTGACAACATTGTTGCTAGGCGCCTATATCGCGCTATTCAAACATGATTTGAAGGGGCTTCTTGCCTACTCAACGATTAGCCACCTTGGCCTTATCACACTTCTTTTGGGCCTTAATTCGGACCTAGCCGCTGTCGCCGCGGTTTTCCATATTATTAACCACGCGACATTCAAAGCCTCACTGTTTATGGCCGCCGGCATCATTGATCATGAGTCGGGTTCAAGGGATATGCGCAAGCTCAATGGGCTTTGGAAGTACATGCCCTATACGGCGACATTGGCGATCGTTGCAGCATTATCGATGGCCGGCGTGCCATTGCTAAATGGCTTTCTTTCGAAAGAAATGTTTTTTGCGGAAACACTTAACCAAAGCATGCTCGGCTCTTTGTCTTGGATGATCCCGCTGTTAGCAACAGTCGGTGCAGCATTCTCCGTCGCGTACTCTCTGCGCTTTATTCATGATGTATTTTTCAATGGCGAGCCAATAGACCTACCCAAAACACCCAAAGAGCCGCCGCGCTATATGAAAGTACCCGTCGAGATCCTCGTCACGCTTTGCTTACTGGTCGGCATCTTTCCCGCTTATGTTGTAGGCGACCTTTTGAGCGTTGCTTCGTTTTCAGTGCTTGCCCATGACGTGCCTGTTCATAGCCTCTCGATATGGCATGGTCTTAACATTCCACTGCTAATGAGCGTACTGGCTATGATTGGCGGAATAACCATTTACTATAACCGACGCCACCTTTTTCAATTTCAATCTCATTTCGACGAGACCGACGCTAAACATGTGTTTGAAGGCGCCGTACAATCGCTCGTTACCGCATGCCAGAACGTTATCAAAACCTTGGAAAACGGCTCGCTCCAACGCTATATATCCTGCTTACTAGTTTTCACGCTCGCGATGGCTGCATTCCCGCTACTCGATTTAACCCAGAATACAGGTTCGCGCCCTCAAATCCCTCTTGATGGTGTAACCATAACCGGCGCCGTATTAATGATACTCAGCGCCATCGCAACCGTAATCTGGCATCGAAGAAGGTTCGCAGCCTTAATCTTCCTGTCGGTTGTTGGTCTAATCGTGTCTCTTGCCTTTGCTCAGTTCTCCGCTCCCGACTTAGCACTTACTCAGCTATCAGTTGAGATTGTTACCATCATATTATTGCTTTTAGCGCTCTTCTTTTTGCCGCAAAGTACGCTGAAAGAATCCAGCCCCAGCCGCTTAAGTGGAGACTTGCTGATTTCAGGCCTTATCGGCTGTGTAATCGGCACTATTTGCTACGCGATGCTCACAACACCGCCAAATACCATTTCAGACTTCTTTATTGCTAACAGTAAAACAGGCGGCGGCGGAACGAATGTCGTCAATGTGATTCTGGTTGATTTCAGGGGCTTCGATACTCTAGGAGAAATCGTCGTACTCGGCATTGCTGCCTTAGGTATCTTTAAACTCATCGCTAAGATGCGAATCTTTTTGCCAATCAGTGATGATAGAGGACGGGCGTGGAGTAATGACCCTCACCCAATGATGTTTGAAACGGTATCCCAAAGCCTTCTTCCTCTTGCTTTATTGGTCTCATTTTATATTTTCTTGCGCGGACACAATGTTCCGGGTGGCGGCTTTATCGCTGGCTTAATTACAGCGGTGGCCATTATTCAACAGTATATTGCTCACGGCGTTTTGTGGATAAAACCGCGTATTAATGTCGACTATCAATGGGTAATTGCGAGCGGAATATTAATTGCCACCGCGACTGGTTTAGGCAGCTGGATCTTTGATCGGCCTTTCCTTACGTCATGGTTTGACTACGTCCATCTGCCTTGGATTGGCGAGTTCGAACTGGCGAGCGCCATGCTATTTGACGTAGGTGTCTACCTAACTGTTGTCGGAGCGGTACTCTTGATACTCGCAAACTTAGGCAAGCTAACCACCAGCGAACGCATTAATACTGAGGAGAACGGGTAATGGAAGCCACTTATGCTTTCTGTGTCGGCGTACTAACCACTTGCGGTTTTTTTCTCGTACTCCGAGGCCGAACATTTACTGTCGTGATGGGACTCACCCTGCTCTCCTATGCAGTAAACCTATTTCTGTTCGCTAGCGGCCGCTTGAAGCTGGATGGGGCAGCAGTCTTGGGCCAGTCAAGCGAATATAGCGACCCACTCCCGCAAGCGCTGGTACTCACAGCGATTGTTATTGGTTTTGCCATGACCGCATTTCTTGTGATTTTGGCGATGCGCTCTAGAGCAGATCAAGGAAATGACCATGTAGATGGTCAAATTCCAGCAAAACCGACCAAATCCGTCGCGCAAAGTAAGAGGAATAGTTAATGCAACACTTACCTATTTTTCCTATCTTACTGCCGATGCTCGCGGCAGTATTTATGCTGCTGCCGCCACTAAGTAACTCTATTAATCGACATCGCGTGTTTGCAGTTTGCGCGATGCTCGCTCTCGTCGGCATTGCGACTCTATTGCTAATTACTAGCCACCAGCAGGGTACACAAATGTACATACTCGGGGGCTGGCAGCCTCCGTTTGGCATAGCGCTTATCGCTGATAGGGTTTCAACAACGATGGTATTGCTAACATCAGTACTCGGTTTGGGCGCGCAACTATACGCCTGTGCCGGCGATGACAATGACGGCATGTTCTTTCACCCATTATTTATGTTCCAAATTATGGGTATTAACGGAGCGTTCTTAACAGGCGATATATTTAACCTCTTCGTATTTTTTGAAGTGTTGTTAATCGCCTCCTACGCGCTGCTCATCCATGGGGGCGGCAAGCAAAAAACAAAGGCTAACGTACATTACGTCATCCTAAACCTGGTCGGATCAAGTATCTTCCTGTTTGCGCTAGGCATTATTTACGGCACCGTAGGCTCCCTAAATATCGCCGACATCGCGAACAAAGTTCGCTTACTGGGTGAGCATGAACAAGCCTTAGCAAAAACCGGCGGTCTGCTATTGTTAGTGGTTTTCGGTTTGAAAGCAGCCTTGCTGCCATTGCACTTTTGGCTACCCAAAACCTATGCGGCAGCCAGTGCACCCGTGGCAGCATTATTCGCTATCATGACGAAAGTTGGCGTTTATAGTATTTTGCGAGTGCATACTGTTGTCTTTGGCGAAGAGGCTGGGGCGCTAGCCAGTATTGCCATTCCTTGGCTGTGGCCATTAGCGCTGCTCACCATTGCCTTTGGTGCTGTGGGCGTTCTAGCCAGCCCAAGCTTAAGATTAACAGCCGCCAATTTAGTCATCGTCTCAGTTGGGACCTTGATACTCGCCATTGCTATGCAGCGAGAGGCGGCCACCTCAGCAGCCCTTTACTACATGGTCCATTCCACCTTAGTGACTGGCGCATTGTTTTTGTTAGCTGACCTAATTGGGAAGCAACGAGGCAAAGCCGAAGATCGCTATGTCATTGCGCGCAAAATGAAACATGGAAAAGTTATCGGTATCGCCTTTTTCATTGCGGCACTCACTGTTGTCGGCATGCCGCCGTTATCAGGCTTTGTCGGCAAAGTTCTCGTATTGCAAGCTGCACAAGGCATGGCTGAAATTGCTTGGGTCTGGCCAGTCATACTAATCGCAGGCCTTGCCTCATTAATTGCCATATCCCGAGCTGGCACTACGATTTTCTGGCGCCATGAAGGGGAAAGTACCATTGATGCGCCGCTCTCTAAACTTAGACTGCTTGCAGTGGCTTTGCTGCTATCCGCATCGCCATTAATGGTTATATTTGGCGGTCCCGTTACAGACTACACAAATCTAGCCGCGGCTCAGCTGCACGACAGAGCTCAATCCGTGGACGCTCTCCTTCCGGGAGGAATTGAACAATGAAAGCTCAGCCTCGTTTTCGCCTATTGCCGATGCCCGGGCACTCGTTTTTGCTGTTTATCGTTTGGTTACTGCTGAACAATACGGTAGCCCCTGGCCACTTAGTACTCGCAACATTTTTGGCCATCGCCATACCGCTAATGACGTCGGGCATGCAGGACCCCCAACCTAGCTTTCAAAAGCCTTTTGCTATCATTCGCTATATCTTTGTGGTTATTGGCGACATTATCGCCGCCAACTTTGAAGTTGCGCTGTTAGTAATCGGCCCCGCCAAACTATTGAAACCTGCCTTTGTGGCCGTACCGGTCGATATTGAGCATGAGCTGCCGATTACGATTCTTGCCAGCACTGTCTCGCTAACACCGGGCACCGTCAGTGCAGAAATTTCAGAAGACCGGCAGTGGCTCTATGTGCACGTGTTGAACCTATCTGACGAAGAGGAGCTCATCACATCAATTAAGCAACGCTATGAGCGCCCTCTTAAGGAGATATTCCAATGCTAAGTACCGCAATATTGGTTGCGACTACGCTAGTTTGCATCTCTCTCTCACTTAACTTGTGGCGACTATTTCTTGGCCCTAGTCGGCCCGACCGAATTTTGGCCCTCGATACCATGTATATTAATAGTATCGCGCTCATTTTATTGTTTGGTGTTGCCGCAGGCACAAGACTTTACTTTGAGGCGGCACTGCTGATTGCAATGCTCGGGTTTGTCAGCACGGCAGCCATGTGCAAATACATTTTACGCGGCGACCTTATCGAGTAAGCGGTAAAACAAACTGCCAAATATCAGAAACAAATACAGCCTTTTTGGCAAACACAGTCAGGACAAGATGATGGAATTTTGGATTGAATTAATCGTATCGGGATTGCTTATCGTCGGTGCTATTTTTGTATTTGTTGGCTCGCTAGGGCTGGCTAAGCTTCCCGACTTTTATACTCGCCTCCATGGCCCTACCAAGGCAACAACGCTTGGTATGAGTTGCCTTCTCGTTGCGTCAATGGTGCTAGTCACCTATCAACAAGGCTATTTAAGTCTGCATGAATTACTCATCGGCCTGTTTTTGATTATTACAGCTCCCGTTACCGCACATATGCTAGCTAAAACGGGCATGCATCATGAGCTGGACATACTTGAGAAAACCGAAAATAAAGCACTAGCAGAACGAGCAAAAGACCGAATGGCACCATAAGGAAATCATCGCGATCGCGTTTTAGCCTTAACAGAACATCTAAAAAAAGACACCGACTTTTTCACCAGCAAAGACACCGCCGCTCGGGCAATGTCGACTTACAAAACATCAGCTATCACCTCAGTACTAATCTAGCGCCTTAACGATTTCGAAAACTGTGTATATAAATTGCATGACCTCTTTGAAAAGGAGGGCAAGCGATGAACGATATATACAAAGACCAACGAACCGACAGTGCGCCTGAACAGCAAGACATACGCATAAATGATGACTTGAATCGCTCGAGCAGCACATTGTCTGAGTCACTGAGAGTATTGCTGAAGGCCTGCTACCATCAGCGGTTCGAGCAAAAGCACCCAACGTCGATACTATTAGAAAACGCCCAAAGCGAAGACGAAAGAAGAGTCATCAGTATCGTCGCAATGCTTGACCTAGACTCAAGCGCCCTCGTGCATATCAATAACGCTGAAGAGCGGCACTTTATTGACACCTGTCATAACTATATTCGCAGCCACTGCCGCCTATAAGACACTTTTAACGTTGCGCGCGCAGCCTCTGCCCCGTTATTTGAGTTGCGTCAACTGATATCCATTGTCGCGTAAAGCACGAACCAAGCCATTTGGCCCCACCAAATGACCCGCGCCAACCACAATGAAGCACCCTCTGTCTTGCAACGCACACTGTTGCGCAACGTTTAGCATTTTGGGGTGCCTATCAAAAAACAACACATCAAAGTAAGGCTTTAAATCAGGATGCTCAGCCAGCGCGGCGCCAATTGTCGCATTATAAAGCGCCAGGCCATCACCGGCTTTCCATGCCTCCATCGTCGCGTTCCATTGCTGTGCATAGTCGGCCATGTTTTCAAAACTATCACGCAGTAAGGCATCGCTTTCTGGCAACTGAGCCAGCAAGGCCATCTGCGACTGAAACGTTTCAATCTGCGTCACTCGCTTACGATATCGCGCTTTTTGCATAAAGTAGCGATCCAGTCCTTGCTCAGCGCTGTAACCTAATTTGCCAGCCTGAAGCGCCGTTAATGTTATTGCCAACATACCGGGCCGGTAATTATTAACATCTGATAGCGTTAAATTGAACTCAGCCAACAGTTTAGAAATATGGGTTAACGTTGATTTAGAAAGCTGCGTTACCAACGACTTCCCTTCAGGATATAGACCGAAACGTTGCAACAATCGTTGCTGCTCGTCTGCACTGACCAGTGAGTCATCGACCTCGACAACTAGCTCGCGAGCGTTTTCATAGGCATTGAGAATAGCGGCAGGAAGCGGATAAAAGCTGCTATCTGCAAAGTGGACCGATCCCAATAAGTAACCTTCATGCGTACCGCTCTGGTAATGCCACGCCAAGCCCACCACATCTTGCGCTGCGGCATTGAGCGCGAAACCTAGCCAGATCTGCAACACTAGACATATACGAAAAAGGGTTTTCATAGCATGCTCCATTAAACTCAGATTAATACAGCTATCCGATTAAGACAGACTAATACCGATGGAGCTAACACCCTCATCATTCGCTAACTCTCGCACCTGCTCCATCAAATCTTTGCTGGGGTGTTTTGCACTACGCAACAGTTCACATAGCTCAGACTGAAAAGAGAATTCGCGCTCTACAAGTGGGTGGCTATCAAACAACTTAACCAAGGCATTGTCGCTTAGATTTTCGCCTTCAGAGAATTCGATAAAGTCAGTAATTGTTGTCAAAGAAGCCTGACTGCACTCCGCAGCCCGCTTCTTTTCTTGATTTAACGACGACGCCAGCGCTTGCTCCCACAAATGACAACAATCTCTAGAGGGCAGTGCACCGTAGTTCTCGTCCTCATCTAGCAAATCTAATGCGTCATTCAAGGTATCAAGCAACTCGACAACGGGCTCTTCGGCCGGTTTCATAATACCGCCCTGCCAACTTTGCGACATGACGCTATCAAAACCATCAGGGTATAAGGCCTCGTCCAAGCAAGAACGCTCTGTACTACGCAAGTACAAATCTAAATTCGGCAAAGCTCGCTCTGCCAAAGCCAAAATAAATGCGGTTTCGCGCCAGCCCGTCATGGCCGATAAAGACTTGATAAATTTCTGTTTGTTCATGCGTACTCTAAGACTCTTTAGCGTTAATTTAACTCTTGAGCGCGCACCCGAAATTGGTGCAACGCACGGGCACATTGCCGTAAGTTTTCGCCCCCAGCAACCACTCCGTCGACATGCCCTCGCATTGTAAATACTAACGGAAGCTCGTGACGAGAATGTCGCGTCACCAGCGCTGATACCGAAGCGGCCATTTCAGGGGTGCCATAGGTAATATCACCCGCTGTATCAGGCAAGCCCAAAGCGGCGCTATGATACCAGATATCGGGGCTATGGACATGAATGACAGCATTGATAGCCAAACAGCTCTGGTAGATCACTCCATGAGTCATGGACTCTGAAGACGGCTTGCATTGCCCCTCGGCATTCACTGTATTGTGACGATTATCGCAACCTGTCACATAGGCAAGGTCCGACTCAGATAAAGTTTGCAAGTGCCCGGTCTGACTGCCGCTAATAAAAAAACGTGAACATTGCGTCGTGTTGCATCGAAGCGACAAGTTACCAAAACCAAGGCCTCCATAACGATTTTCATCTGCACCAATAAGGCCCTCGTCCAGCATCTGTTTTCTAGCCTCATTGAGTTGTCTCAATATCTCGGCATCCATTGCTAATGGACGCTCCAAGAAGTTCAGCTGATACTTTATAACTCCTTCTATTTCAGCCTCGTTCTTCATTAGTATCTCTTTTTTTTAATATAGTGTTAACCGCGCGAGTCCATGACAGACCGCGCCAACTTGCTAGAGTTCTACCTCGACCTTCGCCGAATAATACATTTTTCTTGCGCTCATTTTACAAATACCTTTAGATAAGCAACGACTGGCCTACGCCATCCGCCTAACAACAATACTTGGGAGACATTATGAACTTGGAATCGCTTGCGCTACATCATGGTTACAGCTCAGAAAGCACAACAAAAGCTGCCGCTGTGCCGATCTATCAAACTACTTCATATACCTTCGATGACACGCAGCACGGCGCTGATTTATTTGACCTAAAAGTGCCAGGAAATATTTATACGCGGATAATGAACCCAACGACCGATGTGCTTGAACAGCGCATTGCAGAAATGGAAGGCGGCATTGGCGCACTTGCCGTCGCCTCTGGCATGGCAGCGATTACCTATGCTATTCAGTGTATCTGTCGTAGTGGTGACAATATTATCAGTACCAGTCAGCTTTACGGCGGAACCTACAATTTGTTTGCACACACATTCCCGCAGCAAGGCATTCACGTAAAAATGACGGCGAATGACGACTATGAGGGGATGGAACAACTTATCGATGACAATACTCGCGCCATCTTTTGTGAGTCGATTGGAAACCCTGCCGGCAACGTTGTTGATATCGAAAAACTCTCAGAGATCGCTCATCGCCATGGCATTCCCGTCATTGTCGACAATACCGTTGCAACTCCATACTTGTGCCGCCCCTTCGAACATGGCGCTGATATTGTCATCCACTCGCTAACCAAGTATATCGGTGGCCATGGTACGACTATCGGCGGCATTATTGTTGACTCAGGGAAGTTTGACTGGGCCGCCAACAAACAACGTTTCCCGATGCTAAACGAGCCAGATCCGTCCTATCATGGCGTGGTCTATACTGAAGCGCTCGGCCCTGCGGCCTTCATCGGAAGGTGTCGCGTTGTTCCACTTCGCAACATGGGTGCCGCGCTGTCGCCTCATAGTGCATTTTTGATACTTCAAGGTCTCGAGACACTTGGGCTACGTATCGATAGGCATTGTGAAAATGCTGAAAAAGTAGCGCAATACCTTACCTCACACCCTAAGGTTGAATGGGTCCGCTATGCCGCGTTGCCGGACAGCCCTTACTTTGAAACGTGTAAAAAAATGAGCAAGGGCAAAGCGTCCGGCATTCTTAGTTTTGGTATCACCGGTGGGCAAGAAGCCGGGGCACGATTTATTGATGCACTGCAAATGATCTTGCGTTTAGTGAACATTGGCGACGCCAAGTCGCTTGCGTGTCACCCTGCGAGCACCACTCACCGCCAGCTCAACCCCGATGAGCTGCAAAAAGCGGGCGTTTCAGAAGACTTAGTGCGAATCTCTGTCGGGATAGAGCATGCTGATGACATTATTGCCGATATCGAACAAGCATTAGCGCAAGCGTAAACGCAAAATGCCGAAGACACACTCTCTGCGTGTCTTCGGCATTCCATTTTAGGCGCTAATTGTTAAGCCCTAACTCATACGACTAACATTAGTCAGCAACTCACTGTAAACCAGCCTGCTCCTAGGTTTTTGGTAACGTTACGCCGCGCTGTCCTTGGTACTTCCCGCCGCGATCCCGGTAACTTGTCTCACACACTTCATCCGATTCAAAAAAGAGCATCTGAGCAACGCCTTCGTTCGCATAAATTTTAGCCGGCAAATTAGTTGTGTTTGAAAATTCAAGCGTGACATGCCCTTCCCATTCGGGCTCAAGCGGCGTCACATTGACGATAATGCCACATCGCGCGTAAGTCGATTTACCTAAACATACCGTTAATACGCTGCGCGGAATTCGAAAATACTCAACAGTGCGCGCTAAGGCAAAAGAGTTCGGTGGAATAATACAAACATCACTATCAATATCGACAAAGCTTTTTTCATCAAAGTTTTTAGGGTCGACGGTCACAGAGTGTACATTTGTAAAAATCTTGAATTCACTACTACAACGTACGTCATAACCATAACTAGATGTGCCATATGAAATGATGCGCCCTTGCTCATCTTCCCTAACCTGACCAGGTTCAAAAGGTTCTATCATACCTTGGGTTTCCGACATTCTGCGGATCCACTTATCGGATTTAATCGCCATGCTTAACTACTCATTAGTATCTATAATTTGCGCGACATCATACCCTGCCAGCACGCCTCAAAAAAGAGCCCTCACAGAAAGAATAAGCGTCCGATTGAGACGTTTACACGTGACAATGTCCTCATGCCCAATAATAGTCGCTAATTTGCCCTCGACTACAGTTCGTTTTAGGCTATTCTAACTAATGCGTCGCGAAGTCCATAAAGGCAGTGCTGGGCTCGCTTTCTAAACCATTTATTTGATACCTCTGCATTATGCCTCAAGACGTTAAAAAACGATTTAGGTTCAATAAGCTTGGCCACCGCTTATCCTTCTACTTTATTTCTATTTGTATCGTATTTACGCTGATCACCGTTTCTTCGCTATTGCTTCGGCAGTACATCGTCGACCGTGAAACCGTTTATACCGAAGGTGAGAAAACAATTAATGCGGTCCAAGAGCAGCTTGCGCGAAGCCTTTGGAATGTCGATCAGGACAGCACAAGAATTCTTCTAGAGGGTATGTATCGAATGCCCTCCATCCATAGTCTTCGTATTGTTGAGTCTTTGGGTAATAGCTACGAGTATGGCACCCTAGACAGTGAACCCGACTTAAAAGCAGCGCTTGAATTTAATGGTCAAGACCTCGGCAGACTAGAAGTTGACGTCAACAAAGACCTCATTACCGATAATGTTATTGACCAAATGCAGATCATTATTCTCAGCACCTCGCTGATGATCGGCATGATTGGCTTTATTCTTTCGATTATTGTGCGCCGCGCCGTCACCAAACATCTCTCAGCTATTCGTGACGCTAATTTGGATCTATCAAATATTAGCGCCAAATCTTTCACACCAATAAAACTAGACCGCCCAGACTATGACGACGAACTCAGTGATTTGGTTGAGACCTTAAACGAGGCGCGCCGGCAAACCGTTGAGTTTGGGATGGCACGTGAGTCTTATGAAAATCAGCTTGAGTATCAAGCCAACTTCGACGTACTAACCGACCTGCCGAACAGACGTCACATCGACCGCCACCTGAAAGAAGACATGCATCACTACGACCATAGTGATCACCGCAGCAAACTCGCGATGTTTTTTATCGACTTAGACGGATTCAAAGAGGTCAACGATAGCTTAGGGCACAGTGCTGGTGACAGAATATTGCAAGAGAGCTCTACCCGTCTGCGACGCTTATTTGAAGACTACAGTGGCTACGTTGCTCGTTTTGGTGGTGATGAATTTATTGCAACATTTCAATGTATTTCGCGCTCCAAAGCGGAAGAGGTCGCCGAAGAGATCATCAACACCTTCAAAGAAAGCTTTAGCTTGAACGACTCTCAATTACAGCTCGGTTGTAGTATTGGCGTTGTCATGTACCCCGAAGACGGCAAGTCTACCGAGGAACTTATTCGTAAAGCCGATACGGCAATGTATCGCGCGAAAGAAGCGGGTCGAAATACCTTTGAGTTTTTCGACCAAACAATGATGCACGACATCCTGCTAAACAATACGATAAAAACAAAGCTGCAGGGAGCGATCGCGGCCAAGAAACTGGAAATCCATTACCAGCCTCTTATCAATTTAAAAGACATGTCGCTCACGGGCTTTGAAGCTCTTGTGCGCTGGGAAGATGACGACTTAGGCAAAGTAAGACCTGACCTTTTTATCCCCATTGCGGAAAAAACGGGACAGATTTTCGATATTGATACCTGGGTTTTTGAAAACTCTATTGAACAAGTTCGAGAATGGCGCACCGACTTCAAGCAAGACTTTATTATTTCGGTGAATTTCAGCTCAACCAACTTCCATCATCGTGGCTTGCACAGCTGGGTGAATGACCACAAAGTCTTTTTGCAACGCCTAGATTGGGTGGAGCTCGAAGTAACGGAACGCCTAGTTCTAGATGACGACCCCATCGTCACTAAGCGCATCGACCAAATGCTTCAGGCGGGCCTGCGGTTTAGTATCGATGACTTCGGCACCGGGTATTCTTCACTGGGTTACATCAAAAAATTCGCCCATATCCTATCGAAGATAAAGATGGACCGCGTATTCGTTAACGAAATCATTCACAGCAATTCAGATAGAGCGTTGGTCAAAAGTATTGTCACGCTGGCCGATAGCCTCTCTATCGAAGTGCTCGCTGAAGGCATTGAAACGCGTAAGCAAGAAGAGATACTGGCAAGTTTAGGCTGTGATTACGCTCAAGGATTCTTGTACGCAAAACCAATGCCCGCTTCCGAAGTACCTGGATTCATTCAACAGTGGAATCAAACACCTCATATCATTAGCGCGAAAGACCAGCCAAGCTAATCGCCATACCGTCCTAATATATAAAAAAAGGCCTGTTGTAATGCAGGCCTTTTTTATCACAACCAACTGTCTATCAGTCGCTACTAATCACTATTTCTGGAAACGGTGAACGTGCGTCTTTACTCTGCTCAGCCATTTGCGCGCTTACCTTTCTAGCAATGTCTCGATACATCAACGCTACCTCACTATCCGGCTCCGCAACGACGGTTGGCGTGCCAGCGTCTGTTTGTTCCCGAATGGTTTGATGCAAGGGCATCTGACCCAACAAGACAGTATCGTATGACTGAGCAATTCGTTCACCACCGCCATCACCGAATAAAGGTTCATGGTGGCCACACTGGCTGCAAATGTGCACGCTCATATTCTCCAGCACACCCAATACCGGAATATTCACTTTACGGAACATCTCGATGCCTTTTTTGCAGTCCAATAGCGCAATGTCTTGAGGCGTCGTCACAATCACAGAACCACTCACCGGCACTTTCTGCGATAACGTTAGCTGTATATCGCCTGTTCCTGGCGGCATATCAACAATAAGGTAATCAAGATCGTCCCACTTGGTTTGTGTCAGTAGCTGCTGCAATGCACCACTAACCATCGGGCCGCGCCAAACCATAGGCGTATCGTCGGTAACAAGAAAAGCCATCGACATTGCTTGAACGCCGTGAGCTTCCAGAGGAATAAAAAACTTGTCTGCCTCAGTCTTAGGTCTTGTCCCATCAGGAAAACCCATCATCATGCCTACGCTTGGCCCATAGATGTCGGCATCCAACAGACCAACACGCGCCCCTTCTTGAGACAAAGCAAGTGCCAAATTAACTGCACTGGTGCTTTTACCTACCCCACCTTTTCCTGACGCCACGGCAATAATATTTTTGACCGAGCTCAAGGCCGGCACATTGTTAGGTGCTTTGGTCGAAGCGATATTCTGCTCGGACTCAATAACGACCTGTTCAACACCGTCAAGATATTCAAGATTGGTCATCAGAATTTGCTTCATCCCGCCAACGATACCCTCGCATGCGTAAGGCATGGATAACTTAAGGGTGACGACGCCACCTTCACACTGCAGAGACTTTACCGCTTTCATCTCGTAAAGGTTTTGATTCAGGTAAGGGTCAGTGTATGACTTTACTGCGCCTTCCAATTCCGCCTGCTGGACCATACTCATGGTAACTCCAAAGATTCAAATGCTGTCAATAAAGGGGTCTTATCCGTCACAAAGAACCCAAAGCTCAAGACGTTATGGGGCAATCTAGTTATAGTTCAAGGTCAGCAATCACATCGTAGGGTGAAAAGTGCTCAAATCATAGGTATGATAGCGCCGTTTTTGGCGTCATCATGAGTTCGATCCGAACACGCGAGTGATGCTCGGTTTCCATCCTGTTTATAGAGAGTTTTCTGTGCGTAAAATACTGGTCACCAGTGCCCTACCCTATGCCAACGGCCCCATTCATTTAGGCCATTTGCTTGAATACATCCAAACGGATATTTGGGTTCGTTTTCAAAAGCAGCGTGGTGAAACCTGCACCTACGTATGTGCAGACGACGCTCACGGCACGGCTATTATGTTGCGGGCTGAAAAAGAAGGAATCACACCAGAACAACTGATAGATCGGGTCAATGCTGAGCACCAAGCTGACTTTTCAGATTTTTTGATCGCATTCGATAACTATCATTCTACGCACTCTGATGAAAACAAATCACTGTCTGAAGCGGTTTATAAAGCTTGTGACGCCGATGGCAAAATCGCATCACGCAAGATCACGCAAGCATTTGACCCTGAAAAGCAGCTGTTTCTTGCCGACCGTTTCATTAAGGGCACGTGCCCAAAATGTAAAACAGAAGACCAGTATGGCGACAATTGCGAATCGTGCGGGGCAACCTATTCGCCTAGCGAGTTAATCGACCCTAAGTCTGCGATTTCCGGCGCAACACCCATCGACAAAGAATCCGAGCACTTTTTCTTTCGCCTTCCTGAGTATCAAGACTTCTTGAAAGAGTGGACTCGCAGCGGAACCTTACAACCACAAATCGCCAATAAACTCTCCGAGTGGTTAGAGTCTGGCTTGCAAGAGTGGGATATTAGCCGCGATGCTCCGTATTTCGGTTTCGAAATTCCAGGTCAGCCAGGCAAATACTTTTACGTTTGGCTAGATGCTCCGATTGGCTACATGGCCAGCTTCCAAAACCTTTGCGACAAACGCGATGACCTTGATTTCGGCGAATACTGGAATGCAGACTCCCGCACCGAGCTCTATCACTTTATCGGCAAAGACATTATTAATTTTCATGCCTTGTTTTGGCCCGCGATGCTGAAATGTGCGAACTATCGCACGCCGAGTGCCGTATTTGCTCATGGTTTCGTGACCGTTAATGGTAAAAAAATGTCCAAGTCTCGCGGCACATTTATTAAAGCGAGAACGTATCTAGAACACTTGGACCCCGAATATTTACGCTATTATTTTGCTGCCAAACTAACCAGCCACGTCGATGACCTCGACCTGAACCTAGAAGACTTTGCACAACGCGTTAATTCGGATTTAGTGGGTAAAGTTGTCAATATCGCCAGCCGCTGCACTGGTTTCATCACCAAGCGATTCGATGGCACCTTAGCTAGCACCTGCGAAGAGCAAGCATTGCTAGACCAATTCGTCGCCGCGGGCGATGACATCGCTGAACTCTATGAACATCGTGAGTTTGGCAAGGCCATACGTAGAATCATGGAGCTTGCAGATCTCGCCAATCAATATATTGACGACCAAGCCCCATGGGTGGTTGCCAAGCAAGAAGGCCAAGATAATGCCTTGCAGCAAATTTGCTCAACCGGCATCAATATGTTCCGCCTATTAATTACATACCTTGCGCCAGTACTGCCAGCAATGGCAGACAAGTCTGAACAATTCTTAAATATCTCTCTCGGCTGGGATGAGCGTTCGCAAGCTTTATTGAATCATCGTATCAACAAATTCAAGCCCATGATGACCCGCGTTGAACTCCCGAAGATCAACGCCATGGTCGACGCGTCAAAAATAGCGGTCGAACAGGAAATGCAGCTCGGCAAAAAAACCGAATCGGCAGCGCCTGAATTGCCTGGAGGGGAAGCCATTGCACCCGAAATTGAATTTGATGACTTCGCCAAGGTAGACCTACGCGTCGCCTTGATTGCGCAAGCCGAGCACGTCGATGGTGCCAAGAAGTTGCTTAAGCTAACGTTGGATTTGGGCACTGAAACAAAGCAGGTCTTTTCAGGCATTAAGTCTGCCTACCAACCCGAAGATTTAGAGGGTAAGTTAACCGTTTTGGTCGCCAACCTGAAACCACGAAAAATGAAGTTTGGTATGTCGGAAGGGATGGTACTCGCCGCAGGTCCTGGCGGAAAAGACATCTGGTTGCTAGAGCCGCATAGCGGGGCTCAGCCCGGCATGCGAATCATGTAAGTAAAATAGAGCGAAACCTTAAGTAATGACTGACTATCTACTCATTTTAATCAGTACCATACTGGTCAATAACTTTGTCCTAGTACAGTTTCTTGGTTTATGTCCGTTTATGGGCGTCTCTAATAAACTTGAAACGGCGATGGGAATGTCTCTGGCAACGACCTTTGTGTTGACGCTGTCATCCGTTTGTAGCTATCTGGTATATACATTTTTACTCGCCCCGTTTGGAATTGAGTACCTACAAACGATCTCCTTTATTCTCGTTATTGCTGTCGTCGTGCAATTCACAGAAATGGTGGTACGTAAAACCAGCCCTTTGCTATATCGCGTGTTAGGTATCTTTCTTCCACTGATCACGACTAACTGCGCAGTGCTGGGCGTTGCTCTGCTGAATATCAAAAAGCAGAACGGCTTTATTGAGTCCATTATGTACGGTTTCGGTGCTGCCGTTGGGTTCGCGCTCGTATTAGTTTTGTTTTCAGCGATGCGTGAACGCATCACGGTAGCCGATGTACCCACGCCGTTTAAAGGCTCTGCTATTGGAATGATTACCGCGGGCCTGATGTCGCTAGCATTCATGGGGTTCACCGGGCTGGTGAATATTTAATGAGCCTTATTACGACCGCCATTCTAGCCCTTGCCGCACTCGCTATTGCGTTCGGCGCTTTGCTCGGCTTTGCGGCTATCCGGTTTAGGGTAGAAGGTAACCCGCTAGTTGATCAGATCGACGGTATACTCCCGCAAACACAATGCGGCCAATGCGGCCACCCTGGCTGCAGGCCTTATGCAGAAGGTATCGCCAACGGCGAAGATATCAACAAATGCCCTCCTGGTGGTGAAAGTACAATTCAAGCTCTTGCCGACTTACTAGACGTCGAGCCTATGGCGCTCGATGCAGAGCATGGAGAAGAGACCGTAAAAAAGGTCGCGATTATTCGTGAAGACGAATGTATCGGGTGCACTAAATGCATTCAAGCCTGCCCCGTCGACGCCATTTTAGGTGCCGCCAAGCACATGCATACCGTTATCGAGTCAGAATGTACGGGCTGCGATCTTTGCGTAGAGCCTTGCCCTGTAGACTGCATTGATATGGTTCCCGTCGACGCGGGACTTGCCGGTTGGAAATGGAACTCACCCAGCCAATCAAACATCATTGCGACTGACGCACAGCCCTTTAAGAGTATCTCCGCCGCATGAGCTCATTGATCGCTTCAACATCTCGCCGCGTATTTGACTTTCATGGTGGTATTCATCCCTCAGAGCACAAGTCTGACTCGAATCAAACTACGATTAGCCGCGCGCCAATACCGCCTGAACTGATTTTGCCCGTTCAGCAGCATATTGGTAAGCCGGCCATCATCACCGTAGCTGTCGGAGACAAAGTACTCAAAGGACAGCGAATTGCACAAGCCGACGGCTTTGTCAGTACACATGTGCATGCACCGACTTCCGGTACAATCGTTGACATCGGCGACCGCCCCATTCCACACCCCTCAGGCATGACAGAGCTTTGCGTCATACTTGCGCCTGACTCCGAAGACAAATGGTGCGAACTTGAGCCGGAAGAGCATTACGAAAACCTTTCCATTGAAGCCATTCAATCGAAGGTGCGAGCAGCAGGCATTGCAGGCATGGGCGGCGCAGGTTTTCCGACCGACATTAAGCTACAACCGCCTCAACAAGATAAAGTGGCCACACTTATTCTCAATGCCGCTGAATGCGAACCTTACATTACGGCCGATGACAGACTCATGCGAGAGCGCGCCGATGAAATCGTCAAAGGAATAGAAATTATTGCTTATGCACTGCAACCCGGCGAGTGCCTGATTGGTATAGAAGACAATAAGCCGGAAGCTGTTGCCGCGCTAAATAGCGCCGTAAAGGGCACCAGAATTGAAGTCGTTGTGGTGCCGACCAAGTACCCGTCAGGAGGAGAAAAGCAGCTAATTAAACTACTGACAGACAAAGAAGTTCCGAGCGGAAAAATTCCGGCAGACATCGGAATTGTTTGTCAAAACGTTGCCACCGCAGCGGCAGTTTATAGAGCGGTAAGATTCGGAGAACCCTTAATTTCACGTATCACCACCTTAACCGGCCAACAGTTCAATCAAGCCGGCAACGTTGAGGTTCTTTTAGGTACCCCGATCAGTTGGCTGTTAGAAAATTATGGCTATCAGCCTAGCAATCCCGAGCGACTAATTCTAGGCGGCCCAATGATGGGTTACGCGCTGCACGATCGGGATACGCCAGTAATCAAAACGACAAATTGCATACTTGCGCCCGCCAATGATGAACTGCCGCTTAGCGACCCGGCTCAAGCCTGCATTCGCTGCGGATTGTGCGCCGATGCTTGCCCTGCAGAGCTCTTACCACAGCAGTTGTATTGGTTCGCGCGCGCTCAAGAGCACGAAAAAGCAGAACATCACAACCTATTTGACTGTATTGAATGCGGCGCTTGCTCTTACGTCTGCCCAAGCTCAATTCCGCTCGTGCATTACTATCGGCACGCCAAAAGCGAAATCAAACAACAACGCTTAGATCATGAAAAATCAGATCGTGCGCGAATACGTTTCGAAGCGCGCGTAGAGCGTTTGGAGCGCGAACAAGCCGAGAAAGAAGCCAAGCGACAAGCACGGGCTGATGCGGCAGCAAAGGCGCAAGCAGAAAAGGCCTTGGCCGCTAAGAACGAAGAAAATAAGGACGCGATGCCGGCCAACTCCGGTGTCGACCCTAAACAGGCCGCTATTGAAGCAGCCTTAGCAAGAAAAAGTACTGTACAACAAGACAAGACAAGCAGCCCTGCCGAACTTAAGGAAGCATGGGGTAAAGCCCAAGCGAAGCTCGATAAAATGTTAGACGCGCTCGACAATGCAAAAGAGAATGCCCCTGAGCAGGTTGAAAAGCTCACTCGCGCGGTCGAGAAAAATCAGGTCCGCGTCAATCAAGCGAAACAAAGCTATGAAAAGTCACAGTCAGAAAACGCTGCGACCCCGAGCACTGCAATCAATAGCAACGCTGCGCCTGCATTGTCTCAGGCCGACATATCTCAACTCGAAACGAATCTAGCAAAAGCGGAAGCGAAACTAGCAAATATGTCTGATTCTTTAACGCAGGCAAAGCAAGATCAGCCTGAGCTGGTCGAAAAACTTGAGCGTGCCGTTGCAAAGAATAAAGTTCGTGTTCAGGCAGCTAACCAAGCATTGCTCGATGCACGCGCTACGCTAAAACAGGAAGAAGGCTAATGGCTTTACTTACGCTGTCATCTCCTCACAGCAAAGGAAGTAATCGAACCGCCAACATGATGCGCTGGGTCATTCTCATGTGCATTCCTGGGCTAATTGCCCAAACCTGGTTCTTTGGCTGGGGAAATGTACATAATGTCGTCTGGTGCTCCATTGTTGCACTCGCCTGCGAAGCCTCAGTATTGTTTCTCAGAAAAAAACCGATCGCATTTTATCTCAATGACTATAGTGCGCTGGTTACCGCCATCTTACTGGGCATCGCATTACCGCCATTAGCACCTTGGTGGCTCAGTTTGATCGCGACCGCATTTGCCATTCTATTCGCTAAACACTTATATGGGGGCATGGGCTACAACCCGTTCAACCCGGCTATGGTGGGCTATGCACTGGTATTAGTCTCGTTTCCCGTTGCCATGACTACAAATTGGGCGAGCCCTGGACCCTTGCTCGAACTAGGCCTCCCATCCTTGTCGGCAACAGTCGCCTCGATTTGGGAGATCGCCCCGTTAGCGGATGCTTATAGCGGTGCCACGCCTCTCGATTTATACAAGCATGAGATTGCTCAACAAACCGCGGAAGTAGTGCGCGCAAACCCGATATATGGCGATTTTGTCTCACTCGGCTGGGAATGGGTTAACCTCGCGTTTTTGGGCGGAGGAATCGTACTACTACTACTAAAAATTATTCCGTGGCAAACACCTTTTGCGGTACTTGCAGGGCTAACCTTACCCGCTCTCGTATTAGGCTGGGATTACGACCAATTTACACCGCTATCGATTCACTTACTCAGTGGCGCGACAATGCTGGGTGCATTTTTTATCGCAACAGACCCCGTTTCCTCTTCGACCACTAAATTGGGTCGGTTAGTATACGGCTTTGGCATTGGCGTACTGACCTACGTAATTCGCGTCTATGGCAGTTATCCAGATGCATTTGCCTTCGCCGTTCTATTAATGAATTTCGCCGCTCCGTTTATTGATATCTATACGCAGCCTCGTACCTATGGCTATGCAGGCGCAAAGCGCGGCGCGAAAGCTAAAGAGAACTCTTGAGTCCAGCTAATGACTAATCCGAACCAAGAACCGACCGAACCAAAAGACGCTGAAGCTCCCGCGTTAAGCATGAAAAGCAGCATTCTTAAAGGGGTGCTAGGGCTTGGTATTTTCGCCGTCATCACGGCAGGTCTCATCGCGCTCACTCAGCAAATGACAGCTAAAACCATCAAAGAGCAAGTCGCGTTAGCTCGTTCAAAAGCACTTTACGAAATCATACCGGCGAACGAGCACAATAACGCGCTTCTCAACGAAGCTTTCTTGATCAACGCTCAAGCACTTGGCTTGAACAAGTCTGATCATGCCTACATTGCAAAATTAGACGGCCGCCCTGTCAGTTTGATCCTACCGGTCATTGCTCCAGATGGTTACTCAGGCCCAATCAAACTAATCGTGGGCCTTGATACACAAGGAAACATCAAGGGCGTTCGTGTGGTAGAGCACCGTGAAACCCCTGGTTTAGGTGACAAAATTGAGTTACAAAAATCCGACTGGATAAATGGCTTTAACGGCTTATCTTTAGACAATACGCCGGCAGAACAATGGAAAGTGAAGAAAGATGGCGGTCAGTTCGACCAGTTGACCGGTGCGACCATCACACCACGCGCCATCGTTAATGCAATACTGAAATCCTTACAGTTCTATAAGACACACCAGAAAGCTTTGTTAGCGCTGGCTCCTGAGAGTCTTTTTAGTCCATTCCAATCTGACACGAAAAGCGAGCAACTCTAATGGCATCTTCCGAATTTAAGGCGCTCGCTAAAAACGGCTTGTGGGACAACAACCCTGCACTAGTTCAGCTACTTGGCTTATGCCCATTATTAGCGGTCACAGGCACCGTTGTTAACGCACTAGGACTTGGCCTTGCCACAACATTAGTGTTGGTTAGTTCTAACATTGCGGTCTCGTCTATCCGGAATTTCGTCGCAGAATCAATCCGCTTACCTGCGTTCGTGATGATTATCGCCTCCCTCGTCACCTGCGCGGAGCTTCTCATGAAAGCCTATACCTATGAGCTCTATCAAATACTGGGAATTTTTATTCCGCTCATCGTCACTAACTGTGCCATTCTCGGTAGGGCAGACGCGTATGCCTGCAAAAATCCGATTCTACCCGCCGCCACCGACGGACTCATGATGGGGATTGGGTTCACCCTCGTCTTAATACTCTTAGGCGGCATGCGAGAGGCGGTCGGCCAAGGAACCTTGTTTTCCAATATGCACCTTATTTTCGGCCCAGCCGCCGTGGCATGGGAATTAGTGCTGATCGATGACTATCAAAACTTTCTGTTCGCAATTTTGCCCCCCGGCGCCTTTGTCGCCATGGGTCTTATCATTGCCGGCAAGAATATTATTGACCAACGCATCGAAACCACTCGAAAATTGCGGGAGGCCAAAGTTGTTTCCGGTAGCAAGCGCGTTCGCGTCACTGGGAAGATCGCTTAACGAAAACCGCCTCAACCCTATTGTGTTCCGCTCACGCTTGGCTAAACTGTAGCCAGCATGAAATAAACGATACGGGTATTGCCATGGAAGCGCGCAGCATTGTTGTTATTGCAGCAGATCAAAACAACCTTCAAAACATCGTGACGAGACTGAGTGAATCCTATCAGGTTTACTCTCTCAATCTCCCCCCCAGTAATGACTCCTTAGTTGATAATTCCAATCTAAACAAAGCACTCGCAAAATCCCCTGTTGCGATCCTCATTGAAATCATTCCCGAGCATGACTACACCAAGCTAATCACAAGGCTGCGAAGCCAGTCGGAAGATCGCTCTCCACTGATACTCGGAGTCTTACAAGAAAACGCCAGCGCGAAAACCAATGATGTGTTAACCCAGTTACCCATCGATAGCTTTATTTTCTCGCATTGGTCGATCGAACGGATAGTGCAAAAACTTGACCAACTAGCGCAGTTACAAGAACGAAATGAAGCCCTAGAGATCGAAGTCGCAGATACCTCTCAAGCAGCCATCACCGCGATGAAAGCGGCCTCCGAAGTTGGCTTATTAATGCAGCTGGTTGAGTGGCTCAACACTGCAGTAAGTATTGAAGACGCCTGCAATGCCATGTTTAAAGTGTGTCAGCGATTAGAGCTAAATGCGTTTTGTTTGGTACAAAAAAACCAAGAAGAATTGTTTTTCCCCGACGGTCTAGTGCATGAAACCGCCCAAAAAGTTCTGCATGAAGCAAGACAAAGCAATATTCGCGTACTTTCGCGAAATCGCATTGTGGTGTTTCGGCTTGATTATCTTGTATTGATGATTACAAACGCGCCATGGCAAGACGAAGAAAAATACGGACGGGTACGTGATATTTTACTGCAGGCAGCCGCCTTAACTGAGGCTAGAACCCGCACGCTAACGGTGAATGCGCTGATCGCTGCACAACACGACCAAGTTCAAACGATTATGACATTGATCAAAAACGTTTCTGGTGAAACACAAATGTATGCGCGAAAAATCATGCAAAACTTATCATCAGAACTAAGCGAAGCGGTCCTGACCCTTGATCTAACTGAGCACCAAGAGTCTCGGCTTCAAGCGCTCTCCGAAAACGCACTAGACTCCATCGAAGTGTTGTATAGCGGAAGCGATGCACTAGAAGCCCACTTTCATACCTTAGTGAGCTCTATTACCGTCGTTAAAGACCTAACAACGACAAATGCTTCCGGCACCACACGCAAAGAACAAAGTACAACGTCAAACAATGAAGAGATAACGCTGTTTTAGTTACAGCAAAACGCAGCGCTAATTGTTATTTTTCGTCAAATTCATGCCTAAATACTCAGCGCTTGACGACTAATTCACGTATCCTTCTTTCCTAGCTTGCTCCTAAACCTTTCGCTTTGTAGCATACAGCAGCCTGTTAAACCGCTATTCGTTCATATGGAGAACGGAATGAAAAAAGTTTTGATTAGTCTTGTCGTCATCAGCTCATTATTTATCGGGGGCTGCCAAAGTTTTCAGAAAGAGCGCGACTTAGAAATGTACATAATTGGTGCGGGTTTGTCGTATGCGGTTGGCAAGCAACTGTGCCGCACAAGCGACAATCATAAAGAAAAATGTGGCGTAGGGGCAGCGGCGGCATTCGTCCTTTGGTACTAACTCAAACCGTACCAAATAGAATCTAATTAGACCCCTCTTCTAAAAAATCGCTGGGCTGCTGTGGCAGCCAATAGCGAATTCTATTCTCAGGTTTAAGATAGGGTTGCAGTGCGGCATACCACTCGGCAATTTGCGCCTGATAACGCTGCTCACATTGCGCCCTTCGTGCGGGCGCCCATGCCAATTCAGGCTGGCTGTTCTGGAACTTGTCGAAATCCTTACCCACAACCGTGCATACAATTAGCTGATAACGCGACTTATCAAACTCTAGCTCGCTCTTCCCTTCTCCAGATACTAGCGCTTCTCCCGTCTGGTCTACGAGCAAATACTCCTCAGTCGCATCCAACAAGTAAGCACTATCATGAAGGTTAAGCAGCATGACCGTGGCAAACCCGTCTAAGGCATAGGCCGGCTCACCTTGTATTGGCAGTGAGAACTGGCTTACCAGCGCTTTACCAAGTTGCACCCAAAGAAGGTGCTCGACTGCCGCAGCGAAAATCTTCTGTCGTACCGCTTGCCGCGCATAACGCTCAGTAATGCTCGCTTCAAGCTGGCGTAACATTTGAAAAGGCAAGTAACTAATGCCTGATGCCGTATCGAGAAACAGTTCAAAACCAGGATAGACTACGATCAATACTTCTTTTTTCAATAATAATGAACGATCAACAAAGGCCGATAAACGCTTCTCAATTTGCTGCTCGTCCAGCATCGCACGAATCCGCTCGACCTCATCAGAACTAACCCCAGACCAATCGAGATTGGCAGACTTCGCCATCGTCGATGGTGCATAAAGCAGAACCACAAAACAGAACGCGCAAACGAACAACATCGCTCGCGACAATCTTAGGGAAACACCAATAGCCATTAAGTTAGCGCCAGCTTTTCTAACAAAGCCTGCTGTGCGCTGCGACGCTCTTCGTCTGGCTTTGGCGATTGAAGGTGATATTCACCATCGGCATCAAGAATCCAGCTTTGACAATTATCATCAAGATAGAAACCCAGTTCTTCCTGTACTCGCTGCTGTAACTTCTTATCTTCAATAGGGAAACACGTCTCAACACGATTCAATAAGTTGCGAACCATCCAGTCGGCGCTTGAACCGTAAATTTCGTCTTGGCCATCATTATGAAAGCAATACACGCGCGTATGCTCGAGAAAACGCCCGACAACGGAACGCACCGTAATATTATCGGAGATACCATCGATGCCTGGACGTAAACAACAAATGCCTCGAACAATTAACTCAATCGGCACACCTGCCTGAGAAGCGCGATAAAGCGCACGAATAACCTTCGGCTCAGACAATGAGTTCATTTTGGCTGTAATGCCAGATGACAAACCTGCAGCAGCATTAGTTGCCTCGCGATCGATCAACTCAATTAAGCGGTCGTGAAGCGTAAATGGTGCATGAAATAATTTTTTGATTTTAAGAACTTTGCCCATTCCCGTTAGCTGCTGGAAAATCTTATGGACATCTTTTCCAAGCGCATCATCACTCGAAATAAAGCTGTAATCGGTATATAAGCGCGCATTGCCCGCGTGATAATTACCCGTACCTAAGTGGACATAGTGACGAAAGCCCTTCGCCTCTCGGCGCACAATCAAGATCATCTTGGCGTGCGTCTTATAACCAACAACACCATAGACCACAACAGCACCCGCCTCTTGCAAGCGACTCGCTAACTCTATGTTCTCTGCCTCGTCGAAACGAGCACGAAGCTCAATAACCGCCGTCACTTCTTTACCTCTTCTTGCCGCATCAACCAAGGCTGCAACGACTTCAGAGTTTGCTCCCGTTCGATACAGTGTTTGTTTAATCGCGACGACTCCAGGGTCTTTCGCTGCTTCGCGCAACAAATCAACAACCGGGGTAAAACTTTGGAAGGGGTGATGCAATAAAATGTCTCGTTGCTGCACCACAGACAAAATACTCTTACTGACCTTAAGAGGCTTAGGCAAACCTGGGGCGAAGCTGGGGTACATCAGGTCGGGGCGATCAAGCAAACTAGGCAGGCTCATCAGCCGAGCCAAATTAACCGGACCATTCACCTGATAGAGCTCACTAGCCGTCAATCCAAACTGACCGAGTAAGAAATCAACCAAGTGCTGCGGACAATTCTCCGCTAATTCTAAACGAACCGCATCACCGAAACGACGCGATAACAACTCACCTTTGAGCACAGACGCCAAATCTTCCATGTCATCGTGCTCAATTTCAAAATCCGCATTTCGTGTCAATCGAAATTGATAGCAGCCCTTAACGCTCATGCCTGGAAAGAGCTGGTCTGCATGGGCGTGAATAATTGATGACAAAAATACGATCTCATCACCTTCTGATACATCTTCCGGTAACTTAACCATGCGCGGCAATGATTTTGGCGCAGGAACAATCGCCATGCCGGTTTCACGACCAAACGCATCTTTACCCTCAAGTTCCACAATGAAGTTAAGGCTTTTATTCACGAGCCGAGGAAAAGGATGCGAGGGATCCAGCCCTATCGGGTTGATGACCGGTAATATCTCGTGTTCAAAGTAGTCTCTCAACCAAGCTGTTTGACCTTCATCCCACTCAGCACGCCTTAAGAAACGAATGTTCTCGGCCTCTAGCGCAGGCAGCAGGTTATTGTTCAGGATGTCGTATTGTTCTTGCACCATCGCATGCGTAAGCAAGTCAATTTTTTGGAGCGTCTTCTGAGGTGTTTGCCCGTCCGGACCAACTGTTTCACGCCCGAACTTTATTTGGTGGTTTAAACCCGCGACACGAATCTCAAACAGCTCATCCATGTTACTACTAAAAATACAACAAAATAGCAGTCGATTTAGTAAGGGGTGATTATCATCCAGCGCTTGTTCCAGCACGCGCTTATTGAACTGTAGGTGACTAATCTCTCTATTGAAGTAATATTCATGCGCTGTTAGGTCAACCTCTACACTACCGGTCTCCTGAGACTGCTGTCCTTCCACTATTACCCCTGTCTGTCGTTATTTACGTTTAACGCTGTTTGTTTAGAAGCGTTGCCGCTTCTTTTGCAAAATAGGTCAATATCCCATCTGCACCTGCGCGTTTAATACAAAGTAATGATTCCAAAATTATCTTGTCGCGATCAAGCCAGCCGTTTTGTATTGCGGCCATATGCATCGCATATTCGCCACTTACTTGATAAACAAATGTAGGCACCTGCAACTCGTGCTTAACGCGATGAACGATGTCCAAGTAAGGCATCCCTGGTTTCACCATCACCATATCAGCGCCTTCTTGCAGGTCCATGACCACTTCATGCATCGCTTCATCTTGGTTAGCGGGGTCCATTTGATAGCTTTGCTTGTCCGCCTTGCCTAAGTTTTGAGCTGAGCCAACCGCATCACGAAAGGGCCCATAGTAAGCTGAGGCATATTTTGCAGAGTAAGCCAAAATGGATGTTTCCGAATACCCTTCGGCCTCTAGTGCATCGCGAATAGCGCCAATCCTGCCATCCATCATATCGGACGGCGCGACAATATCAGCACCCGCTTGGGCATGCGATAACGCCTGCTTTTTGAGCGCTTCTACCGTTACGTCGTTTAGGACATAACCCTTTTCATCGATAATGCCGTCTTGCCCATGCGTCGTGAATGGGTCGAGCGCAACATCAGTAATGACGCCCAAATCTGGCAATTTCGCCTTAATCGCTCTGACCGCACGTTGCGCCAAACCTTCTGGGTTCCAAGCCTCTCTTGCGTCCAAGGACTTTGCTTCCATCGGCGTCACCGGGAACAGTGCTATCGCAGGCACACCGAGCGCCACAAGCTCTTCAGCTTCCTTTAACAACAAGTCAATACTTAAACGCTCCACCCCGGGCATTGAAGCAACAGCTTCTCGCTGACCAATACCGTCCAGTACAAACATAGGATAGATAAGGTCATTGGCAGATAACGAGGTCTCGCGTACTAGGCGACGACCAAAATCTTGATGACGCAACCGTCGCATTCGAGTGGACGGAAAACGTCGATTAATAGGCTTGAACACGGTTAACAGTCCTTCAAATAGGAGGCAAAAAATACTGAATGAGTAGAGTAGCTGATTACGCTAAAAATGTCCTGACGTTAGTCAAGCTTAATCATTTTAGGGAACTATCTTATGCGAAAAAATGTCCTAATGTTATGATGAAATAGAATAGCATTTAGACTCCCACACAAACCTCATACTTTTTCTAGGAAACGTGCATGCCCGCTAAGAAAATTGGCCTTTTTGCTCTCGTTGTCGGCCTGACAGCGTGCTTTTTTATCTTCGATCTAAACCAGTACTTCAGCCTTGAGTATTTTCAAAGTCAAAAAGCCTTACTACTCGACTATAAAAACAGTGCCCCCTGGGAAGCAGCCGCCATTTACTTTGTGGTCTATGTCGCCATTACAGCGCTATCTCTGCCAGCCGCATTGATCGCGACACTAGCGGGCGGGGCCATATTCGGTCTTGGTCAGGGCTTTATATTAGTGTCATTCGCTAGCACCATTGGCGCAACACTTGCCTGTCTAACAGCTCGAATTTTACTTCGAGACACCTTAGAGAAAAAGTTCTCAACAGCATTTCGAAGCATTAATGCAGGTGTTGAAAAAGAGGGGCCTTTCTACCTTTTTGGTCTGCGATTAGTTCCTGTTTTTCCGTTCTTTGCCGTCAACTTAGTTATGGGTCTAACTAACATGCCGATCAGGCATTTCTTTATAGTCAGCCAGATTGGCATGCTGCCCGGCACCTTAGTTTACGTTAACGCCGGCACACAAATTGCCCAACTCGAGTCCTTATCAGATATCGCCACGCCAACAATGCTTCTTTCATTCGCCTTGCTTGGATTGCTTCCCCTTGCTTCTAAGCGCCTTCTTGGCTATCTCAGCGCTCGTAAAGTCTACAGCAACATTAACCGTCCTAAGCAGTTCGATACCAATATGGTCGTCATCGGGGCAGGCTCAGGCGGGTTAGTTACCTCTTACATTGCCGCCGCCACCAAAGCGAAAGTGACGCTGATAGAAAAACACAAAATGGGCGGCGACTGCCTCAACACCGGATGCATACCGAGCAAAGCACTTATTAAGTCCGCAGCGGTAGCAAAACAAATACAAACCTCTGCTGAGTTCGGCGTCATCTCTCAGGTCGAGCACGTCGATTTCACAAAGGTCATGCAACGTATTCAAGACGTAATCGCAGAGGTTGAGCCTCACGATTCCATAGAACGCTACACAAACTTAGGTGTCGATTGCGTGCAAGGAGAAGCGCGCATCATCGATCCTTATCGGGTTGAAGTGAATGGCAACACCATCACAACACGCAATATTGTTATTGCGACAGGCGCTAGACCAGCACTTCCCGACATTAAAGGTATCGAGTCTTGCCCGCACTACAACTCAGACACCATTTGGAACCTTGAAACGCAGCCAAAACAACTGTTGGTTGTGGGGGCTGGACCAATCGGTTGCGAGCTTGCTCAGAGCTTTCTCAGACTCGGCTCTACGGTAACCATCGTTACCCGCTCGGGGCGCGTGCTACCAAAAGAAGATGACGATGTCGCAGATCTAGTTAAACAAAAGCTTGAGGCTGAAGGTTTGTCATTCGTAACGGCAGAAAATATCAAACAAATCACAGCTAGCGCTACACCGGGCGAATTTTCGTTCGAGTATGAGCATAGTGGAGAAACCCGCTCTATCCCATTCGACGGCTTACTCATCGCCACCGGCCGAACACCCAACACAAAAGGCTTTGGCGCTGAGGAGCTAGCGCTTGAACTGAATGACAACGGGACATTTGAAGTTAACGAATACCTTCAAACGAAATATCCGAACATTTTTGCTGTGGGAGATGTTGCTGGCCCTTATCAACTAACCCATGCCGCTTCGCATCAAGCCTGGTACGCAGCCGTGAATGGCTTATTTGGCGGAATCAAAAAGTTCAAAGCAGACTATCGAGTCATTCCATGGGCGACCTTTACCGACCCTGAAATCGCGAGAGTCGGGTTAAGCGAGATGGAAGCACAGGCATCCGATACCCCTTATGAGGTGACGCGCTATGATCTTGGAGAGTTAGACCGCGCAATCGCTGACGGGTCCAACTATGGCGTAGTCAAAGTCCTGACGGCACCCGGCTCAGATAAAGTGCTAGGTGCCTGCATTGTTGGTAACCACGCCGGTGACTTGATAGCGGAGTTTGTGCTCGCGATGAAACAAAATATAGGGCTCAATAAAATCTTGGGCACAATTCATACCTATCCAACCCTAATGGAAGCGAACAAGTACTTAGCGGGAGAATGGAAGCGAGCTCACACCCCAGCACTTGCTATGAGGCTATTGCCGGCTTTTCACAAGTGGATGAGGAAGTAATCGCTAAAAAGAAAGCAGCAACAGCGGCTGAAGAGATAAGACAAACAAAACGCAGGCTAACAACACACAAAAGACGCCAAATATCTGAGAGTTTCGAATTTTCATTTGTTGGCGTCGATCCATCCAACACTCACTCCACTTACAAAACGCTGTAGGCTCGAAGAGACACAATCTAGGGCGGCCAGATCGACTATGCGCAAAGTCGTTAAGACCCTGCTCATCCAAGTCTCGAACAAACACAATCAACATCGCAAAACACAGAGCCAAAACGACCGAAGCCAGTGTGATTTTCATCATCGAAAGCTCAAAGCCTGCGAACAGTGGCGCAGCAATCAAGCAACCCAACAACGAAACCAACAACAAAATGAGCACTCGTGTACTTTTGCTCATGCGGCGCTCGCTGCGACGGGACTTCGCAACATTAAGTCGAATGCTATCCCCTACGTGAAAGCGACCGGACGTGGACGGGTCGATGGCGGTAAACGCTAAAGGGCCCGTGTCAGACTGATATTCCACAACCGGGTAAAAGCCGTCCCCGACATAAGGCTCACCATGCTTATCATGACGCCCATGCACAAAAACCTGCTGAATAGAGATCACTTTGCCTGACAGCGAATGGACACCCAGAAGAAACCCGACATAGTCACGGAAGATAAACACACCGGCAGAAGCCAATGTCATACCGATGATCAAAATAAAGATATCCATGTCTTCACTCAGTCCCGAACGTTAGATAGCCCGATTTTAAGGCAGAAAAACCAATTGAAAAAACTAAAATCAAATTACTCACATCACACAGTAAGCGAGACATACGTCTCAAAAAGAGAGCAGATTATCCCATATTCCAAAATATAGGCAAGTCTGGATAGTGCGTTAAGGAAATATCCGCAGACATAAAAAAAGACGCTAACGCGTCTTAAGTCATCTACTACGATAAATTTTGAAAATCCAAGGTTGCCTATTCACGACAGCAGGCAAAATTCCTTGTCTTTAAATTGGCGCCGACCCATAAGTCATGGATGGCTTTTTAGGCGGATCTGCTCGAACGTTATCAGCAATCGCTTGAACACGTCCCCCACCTTTTAAGAAAGACTCTACGTCATTCGTTAACTGTCTACGAACAGAATCCCGCAGCTCGTCAGTTGACTCGCTACTACACTCTACAATTACTGTGGCTTGCTTTGACATAATTACACACCTTACTCACTGACCTTAAATGCACGTTGACCAGATTCATTTTTGTTTAATTTAGAACTAATTTTAGCGCCGTATCCCAAACTAACTTCGACTACCGAGCCTTGGTAAAGAGCCCCGAAAGATAGCCGCTCTCTGCCGGCAAACAACAAAATTCACGTTCAATCTTATATTTAACAGAGGACTAGTTGATAAATATAAAGCATATTATTAATAAAGCAAGGTAATCACATGGTTTATATAGAGTTTTAAGATTTCAGAGGGTAGAGGTCTTTGATTTAAAGGTGTCTGAGTGCTGCATTACGTAGCGAAATGTTGATAAATGCAAACGGTGCAGGCAGTTCTCAAATAGTTGGCTAGGCTTACTAAATAGCGCAATGGAAAGTAACGGAATGCGCTGAGAATCTCTCCAAAGTTGCTTTCCGATCCCTAGTTGTTATAGAAAATTTTGGGAACCCTTTTGGGTTCCCTTTTTTTGTCCGCAACTTAATAAATAGGAATCACACAAGGTGAATCATGGCTCCACCAGAGTGCCACTTATACTGCACTCAAAGCATGCGAAGATGAGAGGATAAGAGGCCATATGGTTAAAGTGTTCACTGTCTCCATTTGGACTTCTGTGCGAGAAAATCGGATTTAACCGACACTCACTTACTGCCACGTCAAGAGACTGACGTTTAAACCTAGCTTTTCCTGATATTGCATACACTAATCATCCTAGCTTTGGAGTTAAAGCTATCCCCTACCAAAGAGGGCTATCGACAATGTCCTGTAAGGTGATTTTTAAAAATGCTGCCTTGATCGTTTTACACTTGATAATAAAAGAGTATCTTGAACGACACGTTATTACTCAACCACTAGCGCGAATAGTATATCCAACTGTCATAGAATTGGTGGCTTATATGAGGGGCTTAGTTAAACTTTTTCTAACTTTAATTCTACAATGTTTGTTAGCAGTAACTAGCGCTTCTGCTCTCTCCGAAGAGTTGACTTTAAAAGCTGGGCTTCCGCCGTTCCCTCCTTTTTCCTACCCAAATGACCCAAATAAATTGGGTGTAGTTGATGTGATTTACGAAAGACTAGGCGAGATAACTGGCGTCAAGTTTGATGTGCAGGACTATCCATACGCAAGAGTTATAGAAAGTATGAAAAACGGGCGACTTGATGTCGCTATTATATTTAAAAATAAGTCCATTAAGAACTTTGTTACATATGTAGCTGAAGTATCCAAATCTAAGGTGATTATCATACCGTCTAGAAGATTTGATCTGAATTCTTATGAGGACCTTTATTCATTGCATAGCATCGCGGTTCTTAGAAATGCCAGTTTTGAAAGACATTTTGATTCAGACGATGAACTAAATAAATTTACGATGATAGACTATGAACAAGGATTGAAAATGATGGTTTTAGGCAGAATGGATGCAATTGTTGGATCCAAATCCGGCCTCGAAGAATCAATTAATTCCTTGGAAATTGATTCTTCAAAATTTGGGAAGCCTTTTATTCTTAATAACAAAGAATGGTGGCTACATGTATCCACAAAATCTAAATATCAATATCTCATCCCAGAATTAAAGAAGGCAGTGCGCCTAATCTCTTCTGATAATTTAGTCTATAGCCTTTATCAGGAGGGGCGAAAATAAGTTATCTGGAAACAGTTGGGGTCAGGTCTTGCATGGTGCATGTAAAACTCAAAGAAATATTATTTAGCGCTTAAGTTAACCAATACTTCCGAGCGTCTGAGTACAAACTGAAAGCGATAGCTAATGAAACTTTTTCGTTTATAAAGAAAAAAAAGAAAAACCTCTTACTTTTTTCCAGCTGTATTCCGAAGCAAGCAAATGGAGAAACGGCAATCAGGGGAAATCATCGAGCGGCGGTGGGCTCTTTTAGTAAAGCGCCTCACTAACCGTTTTCAGGTATGACTAGTCATCTTTTATTGATATATGACTGATGTCTGGCAGGGACACTGGAATATCTTCAACCGGGTCTACCAAGTCACTACCTGGTGGCAAAACGTCAATCTGAGCCAGTTCGCTTAACTCCACTTCTGCAACAGGTTCAGACTCTTCCGACAGCCTCACGCCTACAGGGTCCAGCGACAACGAACTACTTGCTAGAATATTACTTACTTCTTCTCCAGCAACACGCAAGCCATTTCCTTCAGTTTCAGTTTCAGTATCGGTACTCGCACTATTTGAAGGCCTAGGCATTGAAGACGTCGGCGCATTTGACTCAGGAGCTTCTTGAGCTGGGGCTGCAGCCTGTCGTGCTGGGCTCGGGGCCGGAGTTGAAATAGTAACGTCTTCAGTAGGCTCAACCGACTGATACTCTACGCCCGGCTGACCCATTATTTCAATCTTACACGCAGCGCCTCGCTTAGCCATTGCCTGAATATACTTCTGCGCGGTCTCGGCATCTAATTTATTGCGTATAACAACCCGCTGCCCCGCGAACATTCTCTCAACTTGATCAACCGAAGCTTTAAACAGTTCAGCAATATTGGCTTTTACATCAACCTCGTTAAAACCGCTTCGAAGCTCTCCATAAAATGCTAACTCAAGGTGATTTTGACTCATCGTACTCTCTTCAACTCAATTGATAGATTTAACATCGTTTATTTAGCATAGACCAATACCGCTCTAGAGTGGTTAGCCTTGCCACACAATGAGACAATTTCTGCCGGCGTCTTTCGCTTGATACAAAGCCTTGTCTGCTCTATCAAACAAGCCTTCGTGATCAATCCCTTCTTCAAACTCAGCAATACCGAATGACATCGTCACTTGAACTTTTTCATCTCTGAAATGAAAAGGTAAGCGCTCTATCGTGGAGCGCATTTTATTGACGACGGTTTTCGCAATTTCTGCATCGGCTTCAGGCAAAATCATGACGAACTCTTCGCCGCCGTAACGTGCCACAAAATCACTCTTGCGCAATCGCGACTCCAATTCTTTGGCCAGAATTTGTAAGACCTTATCGCCTGACAAGTGACCATAGTTATCATTAATACCTTTGAAATGATCGATATCAGCAACGATCAACGTAGCGGGTTTGCGATATCGCTTCCAACGCTCTAGCTCCATCGTCACACGCTCATCATACGCCTCTCGATTCGGCAACTGAGTCAGTGCGTCAGTCAGTGCCTTACCCCGCTCTTCTTTGAGCCGCTCTCGGAAGAAACGTGTTTCGTTCTCCAAGGCTTCAAAACGCTGCTTCATCAACTCAAGCTCACTTGCCTTGTTCTGCTCTATCTGCTTACCCGTTTCTGAGTAGCGATCAAGCACTTTAGATATATTATCAACTTGCTCTCGAATTGATCGCTTAAGGCTTTCGACGTCATTATCAGACTCAAGACTATCGGTCATGCTTAGTATTTGAGCCCGCATTTGGTGATCAAGTTCTTTCTCTTCCTGACGCAAGCTCTCGTCAGCTTTTAAGCTTTCCAGTACAAACTGCTGAATCTTGTGGAGCTGTTCATCGATGTCTGTGAGGAACGAGCCAAAATCGCGCTGACCTTTGCCGATGGCAGAAATAACGACACTAGAAAGGTCATCCAAGGTCGGCCCTAATTCGTACCAATTCAGTGGCCCGGCGATACGCTCTCTTAACGACGCAAGCGCTCTTTCCGAACTCTTCGGAAAAGTTAGCTGGTCCAGCAAATGATTAAGCGTTGCACGCACATGTACCGCAATAGCGGAAAAGCCTGGCATGACGTCATCTTCTTCGGTCTGCCCTGTCGACTCAATCTCCAGCGCTTCTTCACGATCTGTCGTGACCGCAGCGACGTCATCATCTGCTTTGGCACCGCCTTTAAACAAGCGACCCATTAGGCTCTGGGTTTTTGGCTCCTGCTCAACCATCTGCGACAGCACTTTCGCTTGCAGCTGCTGATAGTCGGTCATTAAAGGAATAATTCTACTATTGCTAAACGTAACGGGGTCCACTGACTTCGCTAGTTTTTTAAGGGCTGAACGATCAGTCCTCGCGGGCTTTGTTTCGAGCAACTGCGCAACGATTTCATCAAATAGCTTGATAAACGATGTCGCGAATGAAGACTTAACATCGTCAACTTTTACTAAGGCTTTATCCATCTTCGCTAAGCGTTTTGACAGCATAGCGGTCGTCAAGTCTGGGGACTTTATATCGTCTCTCAAATTTTTGAGTTCTTTATCAAACGCTTCGCTTTGCCCTTCCGCAGACAGACACATTCTCAACAACAGGCGTTGCAGAACCGACTTATATTCTTCTGCCTCTTTTTGAGAACCGTCAAAGCTATCCTGGAGATCGAAAAACTTTTCTTTCCATTTTTTTAACTCAGCTGTTGCATCCGCTGGTTTGCTCATCACTGAACCCTCTATTCTTCTTGTTTGTTGCGTTTGCGATGAGCGCGGGGGTGAGCGGCATCGTATACGTCGGCTAAATGTTTAAAGTCTAAATGAGTATAGACTTGGGTTGTGGAAATATCAGCATGCCCGAGCAGCTCTTGCACCGCTCGCAAATCTTGACTCGACTCCAGCATATGACTGGCGAAGGAATGCCTTAGCGTATGCGGCGACACATTCGAAGGAATACCTTTTTCTTGCGCCCATTTTTTTAGACGAACCTGGACACTGCGCGAACTAATTCTCAAACCACGCTGACTCACAAAAAGCGCGCGACTATCAACCAACCGCACATCCTCCCTAAACTGCAACCACTCACGAATAGCGTCAATTGCTTTGCCACCTACCGGAAGATCCCGCTGCTTGCTACCTTTGCCTGTTACTCTGACAAAGCGAGCGGCGCAATCTAGGTCTGTCAGGTCAAGTCCGGTCAACTCAGACAAACGCAAACCAGAACTGTACAACAACTCGAACATCGCTCTATCACGTATTCGATGCCAATCCCCTTCTTCGGAATCGACTAGGTGAACAGCCTGATCAACACCCAAAACGTTCGGTAGTTTTTTATCATATCGGGGACTAGGGACGTCAGCACAGGGGTTATCACTCACCTGCCCTTCTCGCATCAGGAAATCGAAGAATGTTCTTAAAGCAGACAGGGCTCTTTGGATACTGCGCCCAGATAGTCCGCACTTCTTTAGATGGCCGGCATAGTAACGAACTTGAATATTCGTTAACGCTGACCATTGCTGAATAGATTCGTTTTCGCACCAAACGCTGAACGCACTTAAGTCGCGAGTGTAGGCAGAAACCGTATGAGGAGAAAGTTGTCGCTCTGTGCGCAACGAGCCCAGAAAGCTATCCAGACTTTTTTGCATCACCGTCGCTCCCTTGTTACTCCAATAAAGAAGGCACCTTATCCTGAAGCTTAGAGCTGCGCGAACGCAACAGCAGGTCTGGTAATATTCGACTAATAAAGTCACTAATATAAGAAAGGAATAAAGATCCCATCGAACTATCAAAATGCTTAGGATTCTTACTTCCCAAACAAAACATACCCAACGCATCACCATTGCGCAGTGGAATAATGGCGGCCGAGGCTACCTTTTCCGCATCATTCGAAAACAAGCAGGCCAGCTGCTTGGGTTGAAAATGACCGCATACCGCCGCCGAACTATCAATTAAACTACCTAATTGCTCACGGGCATTCTCGTGGGAAACCAGCGTGATATCAGAAATCGGATAGTCTGTACTATCACCAAAGACGACAACACTGCTGAAGTCTATATTGTCGTCACCCTTAAACGCCTCTCGCACCACTATCTCAATTTCATCTAGCGTTTTGACTTCAAGCAAATTCAACAACAGACGCTTGCTCTTTTCAAAGTGCTTATCGTTCTCTTTAGCAACATCAATCAGCTGATTCAACTGCTCTCTAAGACCATCGCGGTGCTCTCGAAACATTTGTACTTGTCGCTCACCTAGCGATATAGCACTACCACTTTGATGCGGAACCGTCAGTTCACGAAGCAAATAGTCGTGACGAATGAAGAAGTCTTTATGATTGCGAAGAAATTGTGCAACCTGCTCTTCTGTTAGGTTTTCACCGCCTGTCTCTAGTGCCTGTTCAGTCATAGTCATACCGATTCATAATGTTTCGTCGCCCGTCTTATAAAAGCGGACTGTTATATTCTAATTTTGCCTTCAAAGACCTTTACCGCAGGCCCTTCCATCATAACTGGCTCGTTCATTCCCTGCCAACTTATGTTCAGGTTGCCACCCGGCAACTTCACTTCCACTGGGCTTTCAAGTAGACCCTGCTCGATACCCGCCACCACTGCAGCGCAAGCGCCGGTCCCACACGCCATTGTTTCACCTACACCACGTTCGAATACACGTAACTTGATAAAACGCTTATGCACAATTTCCATAAACCCAGCGTTCACCCTCTCAGGGAAACGCTCATGCTTTTCTATTTCAGGCCCTAAGGTCTCAAGCATTGCTGTATTAATGTCCGGGACAATCGTTACTGCGTGGGGGTTACCCATCGAAACAGCCGCAATACTCAACTGTTCTCCATTCACGTCAAGGCGGTAGGTCGACAAGCGCTCTTCTGCTACAAAGGGGATATCCGCTGGGTTCAGTTTCGGCGCGCCCATGTCTACCAGAACTCGACCGTCTTCTTTAATTCGAAGCTCTATGTCGCCGCCCGACGTTTCAACACGGACCGCCTCTTTATTGGTTAGTTTTTTCTCACGCACAAACACGGCAAAACAACGCGCGCCGTTTCCGCACTGCTCAACCTCAGAACCGTCCGCATTAAAAATACGATACTTAAAATCGACATTGGGTTTTCCTGGCGGTTCCACCAATAATAACTGGTCAAAACCAATGCCCATTCTACGATCAGCCAAACGGCGGACTTGTTCGGGCCGAAAATGGGCGTGCTGACTAATCAGGTCAACCACCATAAAGTCGTTACCTAAGCCATGCATTTTAGTAAAATTCACGATCATCGGAGCTGCTTATCCTTTTACGCAGGGCATTAAATGTTCACCCGCCATCTGGTGCTCGATAGTTTCTCGCTGCCGCACGATATGCGACTCGCTTCCGTCCACCATCACCTCTGCAGCTCGGTTTCGTGAGTTGTAATTCGAACTCATCGTAAACCCATAAGCGCCGGCAGACCTCACTGCAAGCAGGTCCCCCTCTTCGATAATTAACTCACGGTCTTTGCCTAAAAAGTCCCCGGTTTCACAAATCGGACCGACAATGTCATACATACGCGCTTCGCCCTGTTCACGCGGACGTAACGGTACTATGTCCTGCCAAGCGCTATACAAAGCTGGGCGAAGCAAGTCATTCATTGCGGCATCCACAATTGCAAAACTCTTATCTTCATTGGTCTTCAAAAACTCGACCTGTGTGATGAGCACGCCTGCATTTGCCGCGATAGACCGACCAGGCTCGAGCACAATGGTTAGCCCCGTATCTTTTAATTTTTCCAACACAGCTTTAGCGTAATCCTGAGGCTCAGGCGGTGTTTCGTCGCGATAACGAACCCCAAGGCCACCGCCAAGATCCAAATGCTCAAGCGTAATACCCTGCCCTTTTAGTCTATCAACCAAGAGCAAAACTCGATCCAAAGCATCTAAAAACGGCCTTGTCTCCGTTAGCTGCGAGCCAATATGACAGTCGACACCAATCACTTTCAAACAGGGTAGCGCTTGGGCCGCAATATAAATAGACTCCGCCGCCTCAATCGCCACGCCAAATTTGTTGTCTTTCAACCCTGTCGAGATATAAGGGTGAGTGCCTGCATCAACATCTGGGTTTACTCGCAACGAAATCGGAGCAACCTTACCCGCGGCAATCGCCACGTCGTTTAGTCGATACATTTCAGCTTCAGATTCAATATTAAAACAATGAACGCCCACATCGAGCGCACGCTGAATTTCAGCAGCTTGTTTACCAACACCTGAAAATACAATTTTAGCGGGATCACCGCCGGCTCTCAGCACGCGCTCTAATTCACCGACAGAGACTATATCGAAACCGGCGCCTAAACGCGCCAGCACGTTTAGCACAGCTAAATTAGAGTTGGCTTTTACCGCGTAGCAAATGAGACTTGCATGACTCTTAAACGCATCCGCATACGCATGATAGTGGCGCTCTAAAGTGGCGCGCGAATAAACGTAGCAAGGCGTACCATACTGCGCGGCTAATTCGCTAAGCGAAACCTGTTCAGCGAACAACTCGCCATCTTGATAATTAAAATGATCCATTCGAAAAACTGCTTAAAATAGTAGGGGCTTCAACCCGTAATTAAAATATAGGCTTAGTCGTTTGCGTTCTCAGTTTGCTCGCTTGATGGTTCCGCGTCAGCATCTGGTAAATATAGGTCACGTTTTTGCCCGCACCCTGCAATCAGAATAAACATGGAAATCACCATCAAGCCCTTACATAAACGCGTTGTCACAACACTTGCCTCGCTGGCTAAATAAACCGAGAAGTATACCCACTTAACACTGCAAACTCTATTGCATCAACGCTTGAATACCTGCGTCAATTTGATGATAGAGCTTTAAATAGTCAAGCGAGCTTCGTGAATGATCTGCATTACTGCGCATCAGCATTGGGTCGCTAGGGTAAGAGACATCTTCGAGCGCTAGCGGCTCAGTTTCTGGATTGAGGCCCTGATGCCTTGCATAATGAACAAGCGCTTCAAGTTGGCGGTCACCATGCTCGGCATAGGAAAACTCCCTGTCATCGAAACTTAAGTCGTACCGTAACGCCATGCCGTCATAAAATGCGGTCGCTGTTAAAGACCTAAATCGCTGTCTTGGCGAAACAGTCATTGCTCGAAAGTTCAGTTCGGATTTGACCTTACTCGCTTTTTGCCAAACAATTTTCGGCATTTGATCCTGACCTAAAATGGCCTGATCGAGCTGTCTGCGCTCTAATATGGTTTCCAAAAATAAATGTAGCTTCGATTGGAACTCAACTTCGTCCTGAGCAAACGCCTCAAATCGCAAAAGGCTCCCTAACTCATCAATGACACAGACATCAAAGCTCGCACCGGTTGCTTGGTAAAACACCTGAATAGACGCGGGCGTACTGCGCCTCAGCACACCGTGCAATAAAGCGTCATCTCTCAGTGCATATCGGTCGAGCGCAATCTGGCAATAGGCGTTACTACTCTGCGTTAACGATGCCATTAGTGCATCGAGAGAAGCAAAAGCTTGGTAACGAAACTGCGTGTCAATACGCTGCACACTATAAAAACTGTCTTCAATCTCGAGAATGTAACGGACATTCTCTTCGCTCTGGCTTGCAAGGAATACCGTGCGCGCATCTTCGAACAGGACCTTTACCCGCTTTGCGATCGCCTCAGCTCGCTGAGATGTGAAGCAAAAAACATGCAATTCACACGGGTGCTCGTCTCTTTGCTCAACACACATGAGCAGGTAAGCCTGCAAATTCTGCATCAACGTTTCGCCGAGTTCATAACGTCTTGCTGACATTTCATTCCATGAGTTCAATGCGACCTGGTCAATGGTTCGAACCAGATTGTTGCGCTTTGAGCTATAGTCGAGCGAATCATTACGATCGCTAAGACGCAGCATCCCCTGCTCCGTCAAATCCGCCATGGGGTCAACACCAACATTGATAAATAGCACCAATTTCTGAACGTAGGCCGGTGTTTTAAAGTCGAGTTGAGAAACAGATGGCAGAGGTAATTCGAACACCCTTGTCATGGCGGCGATAACGGAGCGCAGTTCATGCGCGACCACACCGCTAACCCCGGGCTGCATACTCAACCGGGTTTCGGTGGTCACAATCTGGTTAAAGAACAACCACACCAGCAACTCTATCAAGTTGGCGCTTTTCTTAAGCCCCGTGTGGAAAGACGCGTCATCATTCGCAGACAAATCTCGATATACCAGCCATGCATTCTTATCCAGCTGAAATGGCTGACTGCTAGTGTGGTGAAGCGCCAAATTCTCTTCCCAAATAAACGGGGCAATACCGGGGTTCACTTTCTCCACCTTGCCCGCTTTTCGCTGAAACGTTGCGTTTAGCTTGCGCCCAAGTAGCTGCACATCTTCATCACTAATCGAGGCACCAACATTGTTGGCGCGTGCATAGTCAGACAAAAACCGATAGCTGCTGTTGAGCTCAGCAAACAATTGCTGGCGCTCAGCTATCACCTCATCGACTTTCCATAGCGCTCGTTCGTCAAGACGTTTAAAGTCACGATCGCGCCAAGCCCAGCTCCCTGCAATGCTTTGCAACAACTTGCGCTGCCAAGAAGCACCTCTCACGCCCGTTTTCTTCGACAGCTTTTTGTTCACCTTGAGATAAAAACTCTTGCGCACTAAGTCCAAACGTTTAGCGTTACCAGACTCTAGCAAGTAACTTTCTAGGCAACGATAGATCAATAAATACGGATCTAGTTGTTCTATCTCAATCTCATCTTGATAAACCAGCTCTTTGAAAACACGGCTTAGACAAACCTGTTGCGGCAGTTTCTGCGCATAGACTTCGGCTAGTAGCAACTTCAAAACCGACTTATAAGGAGAGTCAATACTCTTATATAACTGCCACAACCCTGCGCCCGCTAACTCACTTTTGGGGATATGCGCAACACTGCCAAAGTCGATGACATCCGTGGCTTTGACAAAACGCTGACGCAGCAACAAGTCAGCATAGCGTTCATAGTCGGGCTCTAGCTGCGACGGGATCAACCACCAAAGTGGATAGCGCCCGCCTAACAAAATAGCCGTCCGATAGAATTCATCCAATAACAAATAGTGCTGAGCCGTTCCGCTACTTTCGGAGTCCATTGCGGGAACGTCTTTACCGCGACGAAATGTGTCGGCATTCATCAAGAATGTATGAAGCTCTAAACCCTGATTATTCGCCCATTGGTCTAATTTATCTGCTTTAGTCTTCAGGTCTGCCAAGTCCTGCGCCGACAGTTCTGGAGAATGGCACAACCATAGGTCGACATCGCTAGATTCGGAATGCGCCAATGTGCCCGTGCTGCCCATCATAAATAGACTGTGAACCGCCGGATCTGAGCGGCGGTCGCGACGATAACGAAACGTTTGGCTGAATGATCGCGCGATAGACAATGCCGCCTTACTTGGCTCATAGCCCGCCAAACCGCACGGAGCTTGTTTAGAAACATAGCCAGGCAATAAAGCATGATTGACGTGCAACAAAAGAGGTAATACTTCAAGAATGTCTTGTTGACGCAGCGACATTGACTGCAATGCGCGCCCTAAGCGCTCCTCATTTATTTTGAGAAAGCGGTCCCGCACCTGTTTGAGAAGCTTTCGATCAACTCCTTCGGAAAAGTCCGGCGACAAGGCTTGTTTGAATCGGGTCATAAGTCTAGAGGAAGTGTCCAGATACCACTGCAGTCGTGGCGATAACGGTATACGGCACTGGGCCGCTATTATTACCCTTTATTCTAGACGATCAATCAGATTATGCTGCCAAAGAGCGCAACAAAAAACGGCGCCGAAGCGCCGTTTTTTGTCAATACTGCCAAAAACCTAGCGTGATGCGAGGCCCTGTAAAACTCTCTCCGCGGCAGAGCGCACCTGAGCTGGCGCCGTTCCACCAAGATGGTCCCGCGCATTAACGGAGCCTTCTAGTGTCAACACGTCAAAAACGTCATCGCCGATCACGGGCGAGAACTGCTGCAACTCTTGTAAACTCATTTCAGACAGATCTTTCCCTTCCTGAATGCCATACCCAACAGCTTTACCCACTACCTCATGCGCATCTCTGAAAGCGACGCCTTTCACGACTAAATAGTCGGCCAAGTCTGTCGCGGTCGAAAAACCTTTCAACGCGGCGCCCCGCATATTAGCCGCTTTCACTTCAATTGCAGGAACCATGTCGCCATAGGCTTTAAGGCACCCTTTAAGCGTATCGATCACGTCGAATAATGGCTCTTTGTCTTCCTGATTATCTTTGTTATACGCCAGTGGTTGAGACTTCATTAGCATCAGTAGTGAAATCAGATGTCCTGTCACTCGACCTGACTTTCCTCGCACTAATTCGGGAACATCCGGGTTCTTTTTCTGCGGCATAATAGAAGAACCAGTGCAAAACCGGTCAGGTAAATCAATAAAGTCAAACTGCGCGGAGGCCCATAAAATAAGCTCTTCCGAACAACGCGACAGATGCGTCATGACAAGGCTGGCAAACGCACAAAACTCGATAGCAAAATCTCGATCACTCACTGAATCTAACGAGTTATAAGAAGGGCGGTCAAAGCCTAGTAAGTCAGCCGTCATATCACGGTCAATCGGATACGTTGTACCAGCTAAGGCCGCCGCACCCAATGGCATAATGTTCACGCGCTTACGGCAGTCTGCCAATCGTTCAAAGTCACGCTGTAACATTTCGTTCCACGCCAGTATATGGTGGCCGAACGTCACCGGCTGTGCCGTTTGCAAATGCGTAAACCCTGGCATAATAGTATCTGCTTCGCGCAGCGCAAGCGTTGCCATACCATTTTGAAGCCGCGTTATTTCTTCGGCAATCACGTCAATTTCGTCGCGTAAATACAAGCGGATATCAGTGGCCACCTGATCATTACGCGAACGCCCCGTGTGCAATTTCTTACCGGTCAGGCCGATTCGCTCAGTTAGCTTGGCTTCGATGTTCATGTGCACATCTTCTAAGGTCACGGACCATTCAAATTCGCCCGCTTCGATATCTGCGCGTACTGCGTGCAAACCATCAATAATCTGGTCGCGCTCTTGGTCCGTTAGCACGCCCACTTTCGCAAGCATCGTGGCATGTGCAATAGACCCTTGAATGTCGTGATAGTACAAGCGCTGATCAAACTCTACAGACGCCGTAAACTGCTCAACAAAGGCATCTGTCGCTTCGGTAAAGCGCCCGCCCCAAGGTTTTTCGGTATTTCCCGTTTCATTGCTCATGCTTTATTACCCATCTACACTCAAACTATGCCTAGTTACGTTACTACCGAACTTGTATTTAAGCCGGCCTTTAAAAGCGGCGGAGTATAACATGAATAACAACGCCCGTTCGAAACGGGATTCAGACAACACAAACACGCTACCAGAGAGCTTTGTACCGAATCTTTGCCAATCGAAGGCCCTGCTTTTTTTGCTGTTATCGACCCAACTATTCGCACTAGTCGTTGCTCTCATTTCAGCGCAGAGTGGTTTTTTGAATTGGGAGTTCCTAGGACTATTTTCGGTATACTGCCACTGTATCGTCCTTAGTTGTTCCGCCATTATTTGCCAAAGTCAGTCACTATTAGCCGCGCGCAGCCCAAAATACCTGTCTATTTTTTGTCTCAGTACGATATGCGCAGTATCCGCTGCCATTGCGACGCTTTGTGAGTCACTCGTCCCGCAAGCTCAAGGCGCATATGCACAATATTTCATTTCCCGTAGTGTCTTAGTCAGCGCCATTGTCGGTGCCGTATTGCTACGTTATGTGTACCTGCAAAATCAGTGGAAAATACAGAAACAAGCTGAATTAAGGGCAAAGCTAGAAGCTCTGCAAGCCAGAATACGCCCCCACTTTCTTTTTAATAGCATGAATACCATTGCAAGCCTTATCACCATCGACCCGGATAAAGCAGAAAACGCAATATTGGACCTGTCTGAGCTATTTCGAGCCACACTTAACAATCAAGAAATGCTTATTTTGGCGGAGCAAGAGTTATCGCTATGCAAGCGCTATCTCAATATAGAGGGTCTTCGACTGGGAAAGCGATTAAGGCTTAAATGGGATGTCGAGCAAGCAATTAACACTGTAAAAATCCCACCTCTAACACTACAGCCATTGCTTGAAAATGCCATTTACCATGGGATTCAACCACTCACAGAAGGCGGTGAAATTTACATCAATGCATATTGCAAAAACAAAGTCGCTTATATCCTGATAAGCAATCCGTTGCCTTCCGCTCCGCAAAAGCATGACGGGAATCATATCGCACTGGATAATATTCAACGACGCTTGGAAGCGATATTTGGATCCTCCGCTGTTCTTAAGACCAGCCATCAAGACATGCAATTCACTGTCACACTTAGACTACCTATTGAGGTGCCAAAATGAATATGCCAGCGCGCACCACCTCTGTTTTTATTGTCGACGATGAGTCTCTCGCGCGAGAACGGTTAAAGCGGCTACTACAAAACGAAGAGGCATTTTCAATTTGTGGCGAGGCTGAAAATGGCGAACAAGCCATCGAACGATCGCTTCAGCTAAGACCCGACATCGTTATACTAGACATTCGCATGCCAGGCACGGACGGCCTCGAAGTTGCCGCATACTTGAGCAAAATGAAACCGGCACCCGCCATCGTTTTTTGCACGGCCTACGACGAATATGCCATCAAGGCATTCGACTATAATGCGATCGCCTATTTGCTAAAGCCCATTCGACAAGAAGACTTACTGAAATCTCTCAATAGCGCCTGCCAACTGAGCCAAGTTCAACTTAAGCAGGTCGAAGAACAATCGCTGGCAGACAAACCGGCAACCTCATTTATTGCCAACACTTGGAACGGCATGGAAAAACTTTTGCTGAGCGACATTTTTTACTTCAGAGCCGATCACAAGTACGTCACCGTCATCCATAAAGGCGGCGAAACCTTAAGCGACCAAACGTTGAAAGAAATAGAGAATCAATACCCCAACGATTTACTTCGAACGCACCGCAATAGTCTCGTCAACCGCTATCATATTCAGTCACTGCATCGACAAACCAATGGACAGTACACCCTTGAGCTTAGTGAGCTGCATAATGTTTCAGTAAGCCGGCGCCTTGTTAGCGAAGTGAAAGCCGCGTTGAATACCCTGTAAGCTCACCTTTCTGTAAAAATGTGGGGCGTCTCACAATTCTTAGTTTCGGCATAAAAAACTGAGACTTAGATCTCTATTCTGTACGAGTAATAACCAAAGTTAACAGACTCTCACCAAGGTTTGGCATATATTGATTACAGTTTGATCAGAGGAGTACTGCATGCCAAGAACCGAATCACGATCTATCATGTTCGCATCATTCTTTACCTTAGCGATTGCATTCGCAGGTATGCCTTCCATGGCATTTGCCGCGCATGGTTACGAAGACGAAGACACCATCCTGGTCGAGAAACAGCCCCCTTCTCAGAAAATCCCCTATTCACGTATCATCCGTAAGATAGGACAACGCCTGCTTAAAATAGATAACATCAATCCTTTCCAGTTTGGTAAAGGCAAAAAACAAGGCGTGGCGCGCAGTTTTCAAGATTTTGCCGATCGCAGTAAATATCGAGTCAACGTTCGCAAAGACAAGGTTGTTGTTAAGTTCACATTAAACTTCTAGAAACTAACGTCGTCTTCTCTTCGCTTTAACTTCAATACCTATTTTTATTCCATTTCCGTCCTTAATTTCGTCCTCCTACGAGCTCATCATTAACTCTGCTTTCAGAGTCAGTTATACTTTCTCGCTTTAACTCTCTAGTAGACGCTTTCCTATGCACAACAAAGCCAAGCAGCCTTCGGCGGCGCCATCACCGTCTGTCAAAACCATCAGAATAGCGTCTCGCCAAAGTGCGCTGGCCCTCTGGCAAAGCCACCATATTAAAGAGCGTCTAGAAAATCTTTACCCGCAGCTAACCGTTGAAGTCGTAGGAATGACAACCAAAGGGGACCAGATTCTTGATGTTCCGCTCGCAAAAGTGGGCGGCAAGGGCCTTTTCGTCAAAGAACTTGAAACGTCACTAATCAAAGGCGAAACAGACATCGCAGTCCACTCAATGAAAGATGTTCCAATGGCATTTCCTGAAGGCTTAGAGCTCGCGGTGATTTGCAAAAGAGAGAGCCCATTTGATGCTTTTGTCAGCAACCAATACGAAACACTCGCTAGCCTGCCCTCAGGTGCTGTTGTGGGAACCTCTAGCCTGCGTCGCCAATCTCAGATCTCCGCCTTGCGCCCCGACTTACAAATCAAATCTTTACGTGGGAACGTCAACACTCGGCTTGCCAAGCTTGATAACGGCGACTTTGACGCCATTATTCTCGCTGAGTCAGGGCTACGAAGGCTCGGTTTTGATGATCGAATAAAACAAAGTGTTAGCGCAGAAGAATCATTACCATCCGTCGGTCAAGGCGCGCTAGGGATAGAGTGTCGCAGCGAAGACAGAGAGATTATCAACATGATTCGCACACTCGCAGACGAAGAAAGTGAGCAATGTGTGCAAGCCGAGCGCGCCATGAATAAACGTCTTGAAGGTGGCTGCCAAGTTCCAATTGCTGGATTCGCAATACGCCAAGGAAACGATCTTTGGTTAAGGGCGATGGTCGCGTCTGTCAATGGCGAGACGATACTAAAATCCGATGCGCGTGGACCCGCTACAAACCCGCAAGCGCTTGGCGAGCAAGTCGCTGAAGCATTACTTGCTCAGGGCGCAGAAAAAATACTCGCCGAAATATACCAATAGCCGCAGGATCCAACACCCTTGATTAAGCCCATTTTAGAAGGCTGCAGCGTATTGGTCTGTCGGCCAGAACCTTCGGCAAGTTCGTTAGCTCAGGTACTAACAAGTGTCGGTGCCCGAACAGAAACTTTACCCTGCATTGACATTACACCGTTGGAACTCAGTGGTGCAGAACATGACTGCATAATCAATTTAGATCGATTCGAACATGTCATCGTCATCAGCCAACATGCTGCGGAACTGGGCATGTCGCTCATCGACCAATATTGGCCTCAGTTTCCTGCAGCGCAAACATGGCATGCTATCGGCAGACAGACAGCTCGAAACTTACCCAGTGATTTACTCGCTTTAACCTCTCCGCGCGCCGACCTAACAAGCGAAGAGCTATTGCAGCAACCTGCTTTCGCACAAATAAAAAACAAGAAAGTGCTGATTCTTAAAGGTCGAGGCGGACGCTCCACTTTGCATGACAAGTTAGCAGCGCAAGGTGCTAATGTTTCTCTGGTTGAACTCTATGAAAGGCAACTACCTTCTTATTCGGACACAACGTTACAGTCAAAAATCACACAATTTGACCCAGACTATTTCATCGCGTTAAGCGGAGAAACTCTAATCAATCTCGCTAATATGTTTGACCAGTGCGGATATGATCCGAAGCAGAAAGGGTTTATTCTTTCAAGCAATCGAGTCGCCAATATTGCTATAGAACGCGGTTTCAATTTAACCTATGTTCCAAAGAACCTGATGCCGATAGATATCATTCAATGCATATCCAAAGCACGGCGCTAACTACGCGATAAACCACTTACTAGGATGCTGGATACAGTGGAAGATATAAAAGAAAATAAAAGCTCTCCTTCGCCCGCCGCTTTGGCGCCACCGCCGCAAAAGATTTCGCGCATTCAACACCCAATACTGGGTGGACTATGCCTTATAACATTGGTCTTATTATTGGCATTTGCATTCATTGCCTGGCAATGGCAGCAGGACGCTAACGAAAGCAATAGCCAGGTTGCAAAACAATTAGGTCAGTTACAGCAGAGCCAAACAATGGCCCGTTCCAACGCAAGTGCGATTGCCAAACTTTCGCAATCACAGTTAGCGCTATCCAACCAACTGAGCGCCTTGTCGCAAAAGCTAAGCTACAACGCGCAGCAACTAGCCCAACTTAGCGGTGGTAATCGCAATGATTGGCTGCTATCCGAGGCAGAGTATTTGCTCAGACTTGCGAACCAGCGTCTAAGCCTCGAACAGGATATCCAAGGAGCAGAGCTCATCTTAAGTGCGGCCGATGGCGTACTTAAAGAAATAGACGACCCTGCATTACTGCCGGCTCGGATTGCCGTAGCGGAAGAGCTACTGTCGTTGCAAGGACTTGCCAATACAGACATTCAGGGCGCCCAAGCGACGCTGCGCGCGCTGATGAAAAACATTCCCTCTATTCCTGAGCGGAACCAGTCAAATGCACTTCGCAACAATAGCTTGAACGATGAGTCAGCAAACATTGAGATAATCAATGCGGAGAACTGGTTAGATCAAGTCATTCACGAACTGAAAAAGGCAGTAGTTATACAGCGTCTAGATGAGGCAGTAACACCGTTACTTCCTCCTGAACAGAAATACTATCTGCAACACAACCTGCGGCTGATGTATGAGCAAAGCTCGCTTGCCTTAGTAGAGCGAAACGATGAATCCTTTCAAGGAAGCCTGGCCCAAGCGGAACAATGGTTGAACGAATACTTTGCAACGGAGCACCCTTTGGTAAAAGCCCAATTGGAGACGATCACCCAGCTTAAAGCATATCGGCTCAGTATAGTTTTACCGGACATATCGCAGTCCTTAAGACTCGTGAAAGCGAGAATTGAAGCGATGTATCGTAACCATCAACTACCGCAACACACCTCTGCGAGTGAGAAAACTGAGGCAGCACAATGAAGCGCCTCTTCTGGCTCATATTAATTGGGTTACTGCTCGCCTCTACTGCCTATTTGGGGCTAAATCATGACCCCGGATATGTTCGCATTTCAGTCGGTAACTGGCTAATCGAAAGCAATTTATATGTATTGGCCATTATCAACATAGCGATTCTAGTATTGCTATTTATCACATTGAGCATCGTGCGACGCTTGTGGCGCGCGCAAAAAAGCGCAGGACAATGGCTAGGTAACTCGCGTGCTCAAAAAGCGGCAAAGAAGACCAATGAAGGGCTACTAGCGTTTCTTGAAGGTAACTGGGGCGATGCGTCAAAACTACTCAAAAGCTCTGCAGACAAATCCGCCACACCAATCGTTAATTATCTAGCAGCGGCGCACGCTGCAAATGAGCAAGGCAATAAGAAGGAAGCCGAATTACTGCTACAAAAAGCTTACGATAAAACGACCGATTCTGACTTTGCAGTAGGCATTGCAAAAGCACAAATGGAGCTAGATCAGAACGAATTAGAATCTAGCCTCGCGACCCTAATTCGTCTGAAGGCTCGCAAACCAAACCACCCCTTCATATTAAAGCTACTTCGAAGCGTCTATGTCCGCCTTGAAGACTGGCAGCAGTTAATACAAATCATTCCGGAACTAAAAAAGGCTCCTAATGCAGACAAAGCAAAGCTGCATGAATTAGAGGAACAAGCTTGGCGTGAACTATTTACTCAAAAAGCTGACGAACTACAACGAGACAACCAAGTTGATAAAGCGTCTGATGAGCTAGCAGAATTATGGAAAAAGCTACCTGACAGCGTCCGATATGACGACACCGTGATTCTAAATTATGCGACGCAGCTAATTCGTTTGCAGAATGGGCTTGAGGCAGAAACACTTCTCAGAAAAATGTTAGTGCGTAACTGGAGCGACTCATTAATCGCGCTTTACGGAACAGTGAAGGCTAATAACCCGGCAGAGCAATTAATCACGGCAGAAACCTGGCTGAAATCGAGACCCAACAATCATGTATTGCTGCTCTCACTTGGCCGAATATCGTTACAGAATGAACTATGGGGTAAAGCGCTTGAGTATTTTGAAGCGAGCAACTCACTCCATCCATCAAAAGAGAGTCTTGCTGAACTATGCCGTTTAGAACAGCACTTGGGTAAAGCAAATAGCCATGGCTCAGACCATATCAGCGGTTTAATTAACGCCTTAGCATTGCCACAACTACCGTTACCTAAAACTGAAGGCTAACGCGGCCTTTCGGCATATTCTAAAACGTCTGAAAAGAACTGATCTTCTGGCAGCCCTGCCTGCTCAAGCGAGTCCAATACGGAGAAGACCAGCCTTGGCGACCCGCTCGTAAATACTAAACTGTTTGCGATATCGTGCTCATCTGCCAGTACCGCCTCTGCCAGCTGATTATGATGGTCAACACCGTCAATCGTATCAATGTCGGCAATATGGGGACGGAACTGAAAGTTTTTGTATTCCCGCTGCCACTGCTCTGCCTGTTCACGCATATACATGTCTTGCTCTTTACGAACGCCCCAGTACAACGTGAGCGGATGAGCAAAACCATTGGGCAGCAAAAATTCAATCAGGCTCTTCATTTGCGCAAAGCCCGTTCCCGCTGCAATTAATATGAGTTCTTGATCAGGAACTGTCGGCAAGCATGCCTTACCATGGGGTAAATTAAGCTTTACCGTCGAGGCTCCGTTCAAAAATTCAACAATCTTACAGGCTCTTTCAAGATGCGGATCTGCCTGTATGTGCAACTCCAATAATCTTGGGCCCGGCGCGCTCGCAATTGAAAAATAACATGCCTCTTCAAACCCAGGTATTTCGAGCGACAAATATTGTCCTGCATAAAATTCTGGCGTGCCGCCCGCAGGCAATAAAAGACTAGCTTTGTAGATGTAATTATCCAGCTTTGAAACTGACTCAACCTGACAAACAACACTTTTCAACGGTAACTCACCTCGTGCATACACACTTTCTATTTCGATTTCACAATCACTTTGCGGTACCGCACGGCACAGCATGACTTCAGGTTGGTGTCCGGCGTTAGCAATAAGATTAGGTGCGCTAGCGCCGACGCTCAATTCACCAATAAGCAAACGACCTTTGCATATTTCACAAACGCCATTTCGGCAACTGACTGGGAATCTAATTTCCTGACGTGCCGCTGCATCATAGATACTTTCACCCGCATCACACTCGAACACGACGCCTTTTGGTAGCAATACGATACGAGCCATTACGCTAAATACCCAGGCTTGCCCAAATATCATCGACACGCTGCTTTACGGCGTCGTCCATCGCAATGCTTTTGCCCCATTCACGGTCAGTTTCACCTGGCCACTTATTCGTCGCATCTAGGCCCATTTTTGAACCTAAACCAGACACCGGTGATGCAAAGTCCAAATAATCAATTGGCGTATTCTCTACTAAGGTGGTGTCTCTGGCTGGGTCCATCCGCGTCGTCATCGCCCAAATCACATCATTCCAATCGCGTGCATTCACATCATCATCAGTAACAATGACGAACTTGGTATACATAAACTGCCGCAAAAAAGACCAAACCCCCATCATGACTCGCTTAGCATGCCCTGGGTACTGTTTCTTCATCGTGACAACAGCAAGTCGGTAAGAACAGCCCTCAGGAGGCAGGTAAAAGTCGACTATCTCGGGGAACTGCTTCTTCAAAATAGGGATAAATACTTCATTCAACGCCACCCCTAAAACCGCAGGTTCATCTGGTGGCCGACCGGTATAGGTACTGTGATAGATTGGCTTCTTGCGGTGCGTGATTCGCTCTACGGTAAACACCGGAAAGCTTTCTACTTCGTTGTAGTACCCAGTGTGATCACCGAACGGTCCTTCATCAGCCATCTCGCCAGGATAAATAAAGCCTTCCAAAACAAACTCAGCACTCGCTGGAACGCTAAGGTCGCTTAATTGTGCCTTCACAACTTCTGTCTTGCTACCGCGTAATAACCCAGCAAAGCCATATTCTGACAAACTATCGGGTACGGGTGTCACCGCGCCCAAAATAGTCGCAGGATCAGCCCCTAACGCCACCGCAATTGGAAACGGTCTATCCGGATGCTTTTCACACCACTCCCGATAATCCAGCGCGCCCCCACGATGAGAAAGCCAACGCATGATCAACTTATTTTTAGCAATCAACTGCTGACGGTAAATACCGAGATTTTGGCGCTCTCGTTCAGGCCCTCGCGTAATAACCAAAGGCCAAGTTACTAGAGGCCCTGCATCTCCGGGCCAGCACGTTTGAATCGGCAAGCGATGCAAGTCCACGTGTTCACCAGACAGCACAACCTGCTGACAAGGCGCCGAACGTACTTCTTTCGGCCCCATGTTCATCACTTGCTTGAAAATAGGTAATTTTGACCAAGCGTCACGCAAACCTTTAGGCGGATCAGGCTCTTTCAAAAATGCGAGCAATTCGCCTATCTCACGAAGAGCACTGACGTCGTCCTTCCCCATTCCCATCGCGACACGTTTAGGCGTGCCAAACAAATTGGCAAGAACAGGAGTGTCATGGCCTTTAGGGTTTTCAAACAACAAAGCTGGCCCGCCCGCCTTTAGCGTACGGTCGCAAATTTCCGTCATTTCCAATACTGGATCAACCTCTTGGCTGATTCGCTTCAGCTCCCCCTGCGATTCAAGTTGGTCAATGAAGTCTCTAAGGTCTCGATATTTCATAGCATCAATCTAGGAGTAAAGTGGCGGTCTTTAGATAACAAAAAGCCGGTTCTTATCACCGGCTTTGCTTCGTTCAATAATCTTGTTTTGCTAGCGTTTTTTCATCGACAAGAAGAACTCATCATTCGTCTTAGTGTCTTTGAGCTTGTCTAGCAAAAATTCAATTGAGGCGACATCATCGTCCATGTTGTGCAAAAGCTTGCGCAGAATCCAGACGCGTTGCAAGGCGTCTTCCGTCATTAACAAATCTTCTCGGCGTGTACCCGAGCGGCGAATATTAATCGCTGGGTATGTACGCTTTTCAGCAATCCGGCGGTCCAGATGCACTTCCATGTTGCCCGTGCCTTTAAACTCTTCATAGATTACTTCATCCATTTTCGAGCCGGTATCAACCAAGGCCGTCGCGATGATGGTCAAACTGCCGCCTTCTTCAATATTTCGTGCCGCACCGAAGAAACGCTTTGGACGTTCCAAGGCATGTGCATCAACACCACCCGTCAATACTTTTCCAGATGAGGGAATAATCGTATTGTAGGCTCTGGCCAGACGCGTAATCGAATCAAGAATAATAACCACGTCTTGCTTGTGCTCAACCAGACGTTTTGATTTTTCAATAACCATTTCTGCTACTTGCACGTGGCGAGCAGGTGGCTCATCAAACGTACTTGCGACAACTTCCCCACGAACAGAGCGCTGCATCTCGGTTACTTCTTCAGGGCGCTCATCAATCAACAAGACAATCAAGTGACACTCAGGGTTATTTCTCGCTACTGACTGAGCAATATTCTGCATCATCAGCGTCTTACCTGCTTTAGGTGGCGAAACAACTAAGCCCCGCTGCCCCTTACCGATTGGTGCAACCAAGTCTAAAATTCGACCGGATAAGTCTTCGGTACTACCATTACCCTGCTCTAACACTAAGCGTTGATCAGGAAACAGAGGTGTAAGGTTTTCAAACAAAATTTTGTTTTTAGAGCTTTCAGGTCGATCAAAGTTAATTTCACTAACCTTCAACAGCGCAAAGTAACGCTCACCATCTTTCGGCGGACGAATCTTTCCTGAAATAGTGTCGCCAGTGCGCAAGTTAAAGCGACGTATCTGACTAGGTGAAACATAAATATCGTCAGGCCCAGCAAGGTAGGAGCCTTCAGCGGATCTGAGAAAACCAAACCCGTCTTGCAGAATTTCCAAGACACCGTCACCGTATATATCTTCACCACTCTTAGCGTGACGCTTAAGAATGGTAAAAATAACATCTTGTTTTCGGGATCTGGCGAGATTGTCTAGGCCCATTTCAGAGGCGATTTCGAGTAGTTCAGGAACGGCTTTTTTCTTTAATTCAGTCAGATTCATAGGATATTTTTTTGATGATTGCAGAGGAAATCTCTGTTGCTGGATAGATTTGAATTACGATCGGGAAGAACGCGGAAGGAATTCCTGCGTCCTACAAATTGGGTATTTCAATAAAGATAGAACACATTATACTCAATATCCAGAAGTTTTCTATTATTTATTATCGCCCCCGGCTAACCAAGGCTCGGCGCGCAAAAACAGGCTATTCTTTCTCGCTAATGACCGACCTAACAACACCAGATGACTGCACTGCAAAACAAACGCTTCACCCTTTAGAATTCGTTGTTGAGCACCTTATTCGAAGCGCGAATGCTATTTCCAAGACTAATCGTCTAGCTCTCAACGACGCACTTAACGCCACCTTATCGCAAGACGTAAGCTCGACGATCAATGTGCCTCCTGCGGACAATAGCGCAGTTGATGGTTATGCATTGAAACGTGAGGACTGGCTCGAGGGTAAGCCACTCTTAGTCTCTCAACGAATCCCGGCCGGCAGTGTTGCAAGCTCTCTCGAGGCTGGCACTGTTGCGCGCATTTTTACAGGCGCAAGTATTCCGCAAGGCGCCGACTGCGTTGTCATGCAAGAAAACACAAAAGTGCTGGTGAACGAGCGAGTGATTATTCTCCAACGCCCTACACTGCATGACAACATTCGGCCTCTCGGACAAGATATCAAGCAAGGCAATACACTTCTTAAGAAAGGGCAGTCTCTTTCGCCTCAGAGACTTGGACTAGCTGCCTCTATCGGGCTCAGTCATATCAGCACTATTTGCTCGCCGCGCGTTGCAATCCTATCAACGGGAGATGAGCTAATCGAGCCGGGCCAGCCCTGCAATCCCGGAAAGATATACAACTCAAATCGCTACTTACTCAATGGCCTATTGCAAAGTTTAGGGATGGAGGTGATCGACCTCGGCGTGATTGAAGACAAATTGGATAGTACGGTTCAAGCGCTAGAAAAGGCGAGCGCATGTGCAGATGTAATCCTCACCACAGGTGGCGCCTCTGTTGGTGAAGAAGACTATATACAGTGCGCAATAAAACAACTTGGCAGTATCGATTTTTGGCGCGTTGCCATCAAACCAGGAAAGCCGTTTATGTTCGGGCGTGTCGGTGAAACACCCGTGCTTGGACTACCTGGCAATCCCGGCGCTGTTTTTGTTACCTTTTTAATGCTCGCCCGCCCTTTTCTCCTAAGCATGCAGGGCTGCTCTGAAATCAAGGTGTCGCCCTATTCTATGCCACTTGGTTTCGACATTCGCAACCCCGGTAAACGTCGTGAATTTCTTCGAGTCAGAATCGATGCTAACGGAGTATTACAACGCCACCCGAACCAAAGCTCGGGGATGCTAAGCTCAACCAGCTGGGCGGAAGGTCTCGCGGTTATACACGAGCATTCTCAGCCGCAAGCAGGGGATATGGTTGACTATTTTCCGTTGACAAGTTTGATCAACAAGCCATCAAGCTAAACACAATAACTCTGTTAGCAGATGCACACTAACTATTTAAAAGGCAGTATATGAAACTATTATTTTTCGCCAGTTTTCGAGAAAAGCTTGGTGTTGATTGCGAAGACTGGACGAACTTAGATGGCATCGCAACATTAGACGATGTGTTAGAAAAACTGCGGTCGAGAGGCGAGCCTTGGCAATCAACACTTGCATCAGATGGCACTTTGGCCGCGATCAACCAAGAAATGGCGCCATTGTGCAGCAGTGTTGCTGAGGACGACGAAGTCGCCTTTTTCCCACCGGTAACAGGCGGCTAACAATGATCAGCGTGCAAACAAAAGACTTTTCCTTAGCCGACGAGTACCAGCAGCTGCGCAACAAACTCCCAGAGCGAACCGGCGCCATCGTGACGTTTTCAGGTCTCGTTCGAGATTATGGCGATCAAAATGGTGTCTCGTCGCTGGAGCTTGAACACTATGAAGGAATGACCCAGCGCAGCTTGCAAGCCATCGTCGATGATGCCAGCCAACGCTGGGACATCATCGATACCCGCATCATTCATCGGATAGGCCGGCTTGAACTAAGCGATCAAATCGTATTTGTAGGCGTTAGCAGTGCCCACCGTCTCGCTGCTTTTCAAGCCTGTGAATTCATTATGGATTATTTGAAAACGAGCGCCCCGTTTTGGAAAAAAGAAATCACCAATGACAACGCAACCTGGGTAGAGGCAAAGCAGAGTGATGCAGCTCAAGCCGATACATGGGAGAGCAAGAACACACTCTAAACCTTAGCTCGAACCGACAGCTTTCAGCAGCCAAGTTTAATAGAGACATGCTATTCTTTAATTCTATTGGTTTTCTGGGTGCCGCGAACACTCAGTTTTGAGGAGGTATGCACATGCAGTCAATTAAAATAAAAGATTATATGAGCCCAAACGTTATGGTTTTCAAGCCGGAGGACAGCGTGATTGATGCGCTTCGGCGACTCCTTAAAGCAGGCCGCTCAGGCGCGCCGGTGATCGACAATCAGGGGCACCTTATTGGACTGCTGTCAGAATTAGATTGTTTAAAAGAGGCCCTAATGGGTGGTTATTATCAAGAAGCCGGCGATAGAGTTGCTGACCATATGGCGACACAGGTAGATTCCGTGCAACAGGACGACAACATTATCGTCACCGCCGACCTTTTCTTGAAAGGCCGTCGCAGGCTTCCTGTGCTAGACGGTGAAAAGCTAGTCGGTATTATTACTCGGCAAGACTTTGGTCGTGCACTGATCAACACGATTGACCATCCTTCGCACGGCAACAATGATCACTAAGCTTTCTTATCTTTTTCTTTCGGCGGCTCTTCGGCAGTAGGCTTAACAAAGCTAAGCACCTCCCAGCCGTCGTCAGGCACCACTCCCCCTTCCCCGCCCATGGGGAATACTTCCTGTAGAGGGCTAATAGCAAACAAAGGCGTTGCACGGCCACTGTACTGGCTTTGATAGTCCTGATAACTAAATGCGCCAGAGAGCTGCGTTACTTTCACGCTAGCGCCCTGACTAAGCAAACTCGCTAACTTGGCAAACGTGACACTTTCATCGAACTGCTTCCGTGTGCGCACATACTTTTCTGCAGACTGATGGCTGGCCCGTGCGTCCTGATCGCCTTCGGAAAGCCCGAACACTCGGTCAGCCCCCATCAAATCGAGATAGTGGTATGTCGCTAAGGTATTGAGCTGCCGATAAGGCGACATGGCCATGGTATTGCCAATACCGCTGAGGTCTAAATTATTCTCTGCATGCTCTGAAACAGGATTCCCGTAATAGACCCGAAGATTGTCCATACGAGCAGCCCTGACATTCTCCCAGCTGGTATCCGTCATCACGACAGGAATACCCTTCGCGGCAAACGCTTTCGCTACCTGACGAGCGACTGCATTCGCGCCGATAAAGAGAAAGCCATTGCTAGCGACCTCATTGACCTTAAGTAGTTTTGCAAGCGGCGACGCCGTGAGGCTATTGGTAATAACGGTTACCAGAATCACCATAAAAACTAGCGGGACAAGGACACTAGCACCGACATGACCTGCTTCCTCCAGTTTGAAAGCGAACAATGCAGAAACAGCAGCCGCTACGATCCCTCGCGGAGCGACCCAGCTTAAAAACGTCTTTTCTTGCCACGTTAAATCGGTCCCAATAGCCGCCAACCATACAGCAACAGGCCGTGCGATTAGCATCAGCGTGAGCAGCACCCATACTGGCCCTAACCCCAGAGACGCTAACGCACCAAAGTCTATGCGAGCAGCCAATAGTATGAACAATGCGGAAATTAACAGTACGCTTAATGATTCCTTAAACTCAAGAATGTCATCTACTGGAACCCCCTTCATGTTCGCCAGCCAAATTCCCATCACAGTGACCGTGAGCAATCCCGATTCGAGCACTAAAAAGTTAGACAGCGCATAAACGCCAAGCATAAATGTGAGCGATCCTGCGTTTTGCAAAAACTGTGGCAACCAACGGTTTCTGAGTGCAGAACCTAGCAAATAACCTGAGCCACAGCCGAGCGCTGCTCCCAAAATTAGCGTCGATCCAAACGTAATAAAGGTATGACTGAGCGCTCCGCCTTCACCAGCAGAAATTACGAATTCAAACACCAACACCGCCAGCAATGCGCCCAGCGGATCGATCACGATGCCTTCCCACTTCAGGATATTAGAAATGCGCCCATTTGGTCGCACTGCGCGCAACAGTGGCATAATTACGGTAGGGCCCGTCACCACGACGATAGAGCCAAACAGCGCGGCGACCCCCCAGGAAAGGTCAAGCGCTAAATGACTAACGACCGACGCCACCACCCAGGTCACGATCATTCCTGTCCCAAGCAGGTTACGAACCATCTTGCCGTGTTCCTGCATCTCGCTAAACTTCAGCGTCAAACTTCCTTCAAATAAAATGACAGCAACCGCCAACGAGACAATAGGAAAAAATAGATCGCCCAATAGCGCGTCAGTGTCTAGATAACCAAGAAACGGCCCCATGAAGATGCCCGCAACGAGCAAAAATAGAATAGCTGGAAGTCGCAAACGCCATGCGATCCATTGGCATACGAGGGAAACAACGCCAATGCTTGCGAGTACAACGATCTGATGTTCAACCATGCATATTCCCAAAAGCTTTTTAAGATAAACGGGTGACGAGATTGCAATGACGCTCTCAGCTCCAAAGGTCATCGCTTAATTAAAGAACATTTTTACGGTGATGCTAGTTTATTCAATATTCTCGCTGCAGCGACAAACCCAAAACTCGCCGTCACATGTGTAGCAGCACCAAAGCCACTAGCACAATCTAATTTCACCGGCCCCGCGTCTACCGGTCGCTCGTTACAAACCGTGCCATCGCCCTGGTCATAGCGCAGCGGCTCAGTCGAATACACAGCATCCACTCTGAAACGCCGCTTAGGGTTGCGCGTAAAACCGTGCAGGCGCCGCAAATTATTTCTAACTTTGGCTAATAAAGGGTCTTGAATAGTTTTGCTGAGATCAGCGACATCAATGCGCGTGGGGTCTAGCTGACCGCCCGCTCCTCCAGAAGTAATAATTTTTATTTTGTTTCTCACGCAATACGCAATAATCGCCGTTTTTGCGTTCACTGAGTCCGTCGCCTCAAACACGTAATCAAACTTTGACGACAAGTGTTTATCCACGTTTTTCGGGATGACAAATGCGTGCGTCGGATGAACACGAATATCTGGATTGATATCCTTAAGACGCTTGGCCATTACATCGACTTTCATTTGCCCGACCGATGAGCTTTGCGCATGAATTTGACGATTCGTATTGCTGACGCAAATATCGTCCATATCAAACAAACTTATCTCGGCAATACCTGACCGAGCCAACGCTTCGGCGGCCCAGGATCCAACCCCACCAATACCGATCACGGCAACATGCGCTGATTGAAACGCGGCGAAACCCGCCGTTCCGTAGAGTCGCTCAATACCCCCGAAACGCAGATTTGGAGACTCGAAATTTGTGTCATCACTCATTCGACAAAATAATCCAATAGTCCGTAGCGTTTTCGTTTACTGGGCAGCAAACGGTTAATATCAACAACGACGAGGCCATCGATACAATCGTTGAAGTCCGGATCAACATTGAAACCGTGAAACAACACTCCGCCCTCATTACACAGAGCAGTGTATTGTTTATAGAGAATCGGCACGCCAAACGACATTTGCGCCAAACGCTGCTTTAACGCGACAAAAGCCTCTTTTGCACTTAAGTCGCCGAAGAACGCTTTTAGCCCAGGCACCAACTCACTATCTATCACGTATGGTCGCCGACAGCTCACAATGGGAGCGGGGGAACCATAGTAACGCTGATAGTAGTAAACCAATAAATCTTTTGCTTCGCTGGAATAAGTATCGCTAATACTGACGGCACCCAGCAGATAACGAAACTGCGGTCGATTCCTCAAGAACGCCGCAATCCCGACCCATAAATAGTCCAAGCTTCTTGAGCCCCAGTACTTAGGCTGCACAAAACTGCGGCCAAGCTCTAAACCCTGATCAAGCACCGCTGAGGCGCCTGTGGAATAATCAAAAAGTGTTTGGGTATAAAGAGCGCCGAGACCATTGGCACCGACTCCACCGGTCGGCTTTAGGCGATAAGCCCCTGCTATTTCACGCCCAGCCGGATCCCACAGGACAATATGAAAATAGTCTCGATCAAAGGCGTCAATATCACTGGCTTCGCCCGTTCCTTCGCCAATCATGCGAAATGACTCTTCACGCAGCCGGCCAATCTCATACATCACCGCATCCGTTTCACGGCAATCGTATAAATAAATTCTCATTCCGTCTGATGATTCGCCCAACAACTCACAACTCGCCAGCGCTCGCTCCAAAACCAATTTATCTTGCGGCGCTTCGATATGCTGAACGCTTTTGAACAACGAAGACTTCCCTCTCGCAGTCCGATACAACTCTTTGCGGAACAACTTGGCCTTTGCCTGCTTCGAAAGTGTAATTGGCTGATAGCACGAATGCGTAACCGGCAGACCAAGGCGCAGGGGAAGCTTACTACCGGTAGGACGCACAGACCTTCCTAACCATGGGACGCGACTAACGGGGCGGGCGGCCATCGCGCGCGAATAAAAACGCAGTAAATGTCGAATATCCAAATATACTGGAATAATCGTCGCGCGCGACTTCTCGGCATAATCGATGAAGTCAGTTTGCCAGCGTCCGTCTTTGGGGCCCTTCAATTCTAAACGAGAAATGCTGGTAGCCGGAAACATAAGCAATGCGCCGCCCGCTCGCAGGTGACTATCAACCTCATAGCACCGTTCAGCTTCGTCATTGTAGTCAGCACTGCACAGAGTAATACCATCAAAAGCATCGACCCCTTCGGTAATTGCGCGGCTTAACACCTTCAGGTCTTTACGTACGCTAGATAACATATGAAAAAGCGTCACAACTTCGAGCGCGCCTAAAGGATAATTTGAAACAAAGATGAGCGGCCCAGTTGCCGGAATGCTTTTCTTTTCTCCCTGGCGAAATGTTAGCTGGGGGAAGCCAAGATTTAGAATTCTTAGATAGAGGTCCTCCGCCCCATTAACAACATCGCTGGCTGGCAAGGTTGCCAATTCACTCATCGCGAAGCGCTTAACAAAGGCTTCTAGTGATAAATATTTGGAGATTCCAAATGGCAGTGATCGTGCGTTCAAGGTCTCAAACTCATGCAGGGCTGATCACTAGATAGGCCAATCCAATCACTAGCACTTCTCATATACAAGGTCCCAAACACCATGACCCAGTTTAAGACCACGGCGCTCAAATTTAGTTTGCGGACGATAATCTGGTTTGTCCACATAGCTGCCATCGGACGACTGGTTTTGATATCCCTCCTGAGCATTCATTATTGCTAGCATATGCTGCGCATAAGGCTGCCAATCGGTCGCCATATGGAAGAGCCCACCCTTCGCTAGCTTTTTACGGATACGCTGCACGAAGTCTGGCTGCACTAAGCGCCGTTTATGATGGCGGGTTTTATGCCACGGGTCAGGAAAGTAAAGCTGTACACGACTCAAAGCATTGTCAGTCAGCATCTTATCGATTACCAAATTCGCATCACAACAAAGCACGCGTAAATTGGTTAATCCCGCATCCCCTGCAGAAGCCAAAATAGCCCCAACGCCAGGGCGATGGACTTCAACCCCGATAAAGTTATGCTCTGGGTGCGCTTGAGCCATTTCAAATAAAGACGCCCCCATGCCAAAGCCAATTTCAAATACCAACGGATTTTGATTGCCAAACAGCTGCTGGAAATCAAGTATTGTCTCACAGGGCTCTACGCCCATTGCGTCCCAATACGTATCCCACCCTCGCTGCTGCCCCACTGTCATCCGAGTGCTGCGCACAACGAAACTTTTAATACGTCGCGCAAATGGCTTATCGACATCTGTCATTGAAATAATCCGAAATCTAATAGAAGTTACACAGCCCAAAGGCTACGCAGAGTCGGCGATGATAGAAATCAACGTCATAAAGATCAAGCGCTTAAGCACTTATTCGCGTGAGCAGAAGCGAGTCATTATCACAGATCAAATTAACAAAGGATGCTAAGCCCTTATTAGGCATATAAAACCCATCGACAGGCTTAATAAGCGCCGATGCACAGACACCTCAATAATTAACTATCCGTTACACATCTGATCATTTTTTAACCGGCTATATTTCAGCTTAGGCGTATACTCAGTAGACAAGTCACGAAAAAGCGATCGTGATTTGTCTTCCTTGAAGGAAACCCCTGTTTAAAGGAGCCATTTATGGCTCCTCTTTTTTTGCCTGCGAAAACAGGCCAATCAAACGTTCACCCCTACCTTATCAAGCGCGCGATACGCCATCGCTTCGCCCAAATGAGTCATCTCGATATCCTGATCACCCGCAAGGTCTGCAATGGTTCTTGCCAGCCTCAATACTCTATGAACGCCACGTGCAGACAGCGATAGCTGCTCCATCGTATTTTCTAGCCACCCTTGCAATCGCGCATCCAAGGCACAATATTCTCCAAGCTGCTTTACACTTAGCAAGCTATTTATACAGCCCTGTCTGGCGGACTGACGCGCTCGCGCAGCCATCACTCGCGCTTTGACAACCTCGCTTCCTTCTTCTGCCGCACTGGCATTCAACACGACGCTTCCTGCTTGGTAACCCACTTCGACATGCATATCAAAACGATCAAGCAATGGGCCCGACAGCTTACGCCGATACTGATATATCTGTTGCGGTGTGTCTTTGCACGCAATTTTAGGGTGGCCGAGATAGCCACAAGGACAAGGGTTCATAGCCGCCATTAATTGAAATACCGCAGGATAGGAAAGTGTTCGGCTCGCTCTTGAGATATTTACATGCCCCGACTCAATTGGCTCGCGCAGCATTTCTAACGCACGACGATCAAACTCAGGCAGCTCATCCAAGAACAACACCCCATGGTGCGCTTTCGACACTTCGCCCGGCAAAGGAGTGCTTCCGCTGTAATATAATGAAATAGATGCGACACTGGTGGCCTAGCTATAGTGTTTTTAGAGCTGTTTTAAAGAAAATATTGCAACAAAATTACAGGAATAAGCGCGATGACATCTGCTTTTAATGGAAATAGCTGCGACAAGGTTCAGATTTTACATTCACAGATGCGTAAAATTAAGCCTACTAGGCGAAGTGTGTCAGGCCAATACGCGTTTAGGGGCCAAACGGCGATTGCTTTTGAGTCCACCTTAGAGCGTGATTTCCTCATGCGCTGTGAATTTCAGTGTTCTGTGCTCGATGTTATCGCCCAACCGATACAGCTGCCTTTTGTTGCTTTAGACGGTCGCCAGTTTACTTACACTCCAGACTTTCTTGTCTACTTCCGCCTGGGTTCTAGATCTCACATCGACTATCCAAAACCATTGCTCGTTGAGGTGAAGCCAGAAAATGAGTGGAGAAAGCATTGGCGTAAGTGGTTTCCGAAGTGGAAAGCTGCAAGGCGCTACGCAGCTTCTCAGGGATGGCGCTTTTGTATCTTCGATGAAGCTCGAATAAGGGACGAAACCTTGGTCACGATTCGTTTTTTAGAGCGATACGCGCGGATGCACTTCGATCAAGCCGATATCGAACAAATTACTGAATGTGTTGCTTCGATGGGGTCGTGTAGCGTGGATTATTTACTATCACGGTATTTCCCCGGAATATATCGTAAAAATGGATTGGCAATAATTTGGCATCTGGTTGCAGTAAGGAAGCTGGATTGTGATGTTACCGGGCCTTTGTCTGAGGCAACTGAACTTTGGGAAGCGACCTATGAAAGATGAGTACGAAACCCTAGTGGAAAAAGAAGCATATCAGCCGCAACGACAAAGTGTGAATATTGATATTGGCGCAGTTGTTCAGAATGGTGAAACTGTTTTTAAGATTATTCAGGTGCTCGATTTCGAGTCAGTGATTGGAGCTAACTTATATACAGGAAAGACTTCACACCTTCGAATTGGTGAGTTGCGCCCGGCAACTGACTCCGTTACTGAGCATGTTGAATTATCTGAAATCGCCGATGATGATTGGCAAGTCGCACAAAAACGCTATGCCGCTATCAGCCCTCTTGTAGGGAAAATGACGATTGGTCGTGAAGATGCTGAAGAAAGAGCTCAAGAAATTGGTGTGAATGTAGCGACACTGTATCGCTGGATAAAAAAGTTTAATGCGACCGGTTCGGTGACTGGCCTTATCCCTGGGCGGCGAGGCTGGAAGCAAGGCAATCGCCGCACCGATCCTGAAGCCGAAAAAGTCATTCGTGATGTCATTGACGAATTTTTCCTAACAAGGCAAAGGCCGTCACCAAAGCATGCTGTTACTGAGGTGCTTAGACGGTGCTCTGAGCGAGGAATTGAGCCACCTTCACACACAACAGTTAGAGCAAGAATTTCTGAAATTCCAGAGAGAGACCGACTACGTGCTCGAGGCTTTAGGGAAAAAGCGATAAATCGGTTTACACCTGCTCCCGGTAAATTTCCCAACGCTGACTACCCTTTGGCGGTTGTGCAGATCGATCATACTCCTGCGGATATTATATTGGTTGACGATACTCATCGTTTACCAATAGGTCGTCCCTGGATTACGCTGGCAATAGATGTTTGTACGCGAACGGTAACTGGGTTTTATCTTTCGTTCGACCCTCCCTCCGAAACTTCGGTCGCCATGTGTGTAGCTAGCTCGTTACTACCGAAAGAGGAATGGCTTATAACTCATGGGATTGATGCACCTTGGCCTGTGTGGGGGACTCCAAGAACTATTCATGTAGATAACGGCGCTGACTTTAGATCTAGCGGTTTTCAGCGGTCGTGCCTCGCTTACGGCATTAATTTGGAGTTTAGGCCAGTAAAGAATCCTCGATTTGGTGGGCACATTGAAAGGCTTTTGGGAACATTGCTTAAGGAGATTCATGCACTTCCCGGTACTACTTTCTCATCGATAAAAGAACGCGAAGGGTATGACTCGGATAAACAGGCCGTTATGACTCGTTCTGAATTTGAGATTTGGTTAATAACGCTAATTTGTAAGGTGTACCATCAAAAAGTGCATTCTGGTATTGGTATGCCGCCGCTAAAAAAATGGGAGTTAGGCGTGTTTGGTGATGGGATTGAGCCCGGGGTTGGTGTACCGCCTCGACCCGCTGACCGTATCTCTGTATTACTGGATTTCTTACCTTCTTATTATCGCACTATTCAAACCTTTGGCGTCACGGTGGACGGTCTAACATACTACGCAGAAGCATTACGCCCTTGGATCAATGCCCGGGATAAGCAGGGTGAAAAGCGAAAACTTCTATTTCGAAGGGATCCTCGGGATATCAGCGCACTTTGGTTCTTTGATCCAGATATTAAACAATATTTTAAGGTTCCCTTTGCTGACCAAGCACTCCCTTCTATGAGCATATGGGAATGCCTTCAAGCGAAAGAGCGGCTAAAGCGCGAAGGATCTGGCTCCGTTAACGAGCATCAAATATTGCGAGCAATTACAGAACTGCGTGAGCAGGTTGGACAAGCTTCGAAGGCGAGTAAAAAGGCTCGTCGCCAGGCGCAGCGTCGTAAAGAACATGAAAGACCTGTTGCAGAGGTGCTCCCTTCTTTATTAAGCGATAAGGATTCAAAAGAGCAGAGAGCACCAGAGAATAATATATTCGGTGATTTAATCAGCGATGGTGATATCGATACATTTGGAGACATCGGATGAACGAATTTACACATGTGCACCCAGAGTTTCTTCATATTATGGGGCTCTCCAATGCTGAGCGCTTAGCGTTTCTGGATGAGCCCCGGTGGATCGGCTATGACCAAGCCAAATTAATTCTAGATTCCTTAAGCGCACTGATGGTCAAGCCGAAGCGTCCTCGTATGCCAGGGCTGCTTATTGTCGGTGAGTCAAATAATGGTAAAACGACTGTCATTCAACGGTTCTATGGCCTTTGTGGACAGCCTTTCGTGAATGATAATGCGGAGCCAGTGAAGCCGGTTATTCTCGCTGAAGCTCCTCCTTCGGCAGATGAAAAAGGCCTGTACATTTCGTTGTTAGAAAGATTTTTTGCGCCTTACCGTGCGTCGGATTCCGCGGCAAAGCTACGCTATCAAGTTATTCACTTATTTCGCGCATGCCATGTGAAGGTCTTGGTGATAGATGAGTTTCATTCGTTGCTCACTGGGACTTCGACTAAGCAGCGAGAAGTGATGAATGCCATCAAGCTTTTGTGTAACGAGTTGTGTATCCCAATCGTTGGTGTCGGTACCCGAGAAGCCGTTCGTGTACTCCATAGTGACCCTCAGCATGCTAGCCGTTTTGATGTGGTTGGTTTGCCTCTATGGAATCTCAATAAAGACTTTCAAAAATTGCTGGCGTCCTTCGAGAAGGTGTTACCTCTTAAGCTACCATCAAAATTACATCAACCAGAATTAGCTTCAGCATTTCACGCGATATCATCGGGTAATCTTGGTGACTTACATCGGTTACTCGTTGAATGTGCCGGGGTTGCAATAACGTCAGGAGAGGAGCGCATTACCCTTGAAATTGTTAGGAGAAAATCTTGGGTGAGGCCGACAAAAGGCATACGTGAAATTGGTGCGTGATGTCCAGGTGGCCGATTGCTGTTGAGTTTAAAGAAGACGAATCATTGTCCTCATGGTTAATTCGATCCGCACTTTCTCTCGGTTGTGATCCTATTGTTCTGACTGGTTGGCTATGGCCTAAGTGGCGCGCTTGGACTTTTGACCTTGATCGAGGGCTGAATACTGACAAGATTAGTGAATTGGTGAAATGCTCAGAGCTAAATCGGTCGATGTTTGAGGCCGCTAGTCTTTTAAGTAGCGCGTCGAAGTTTTCCGCTCGGGATTTACCCAGGCATGGCGTATGGCCATGGATTCAAGCGCTAGGCGCAAGAAATAGGCTCTATAGAGGAGGAACTCAGTATTGCCCTCTGTGCTTTGATTGTGATTTAACGCCTTACTTTCGTAAGCACTGGCGTTTTTCTTGGGTGACCGCTTGCCATAAACATGCTGTTCAAATGATTGATCGTTGCCCTGGTTGCCATATGCCCATTGAGTCACATCGCCTACAAGCATTAGATACAGCCGTTCTCTCACAATGCCCATCTTGCTGCTTCGACTATCGCTCATCCCCTATATTACCTGCGACTACAGAAACTACAGAGTTCCAACGTACCGCCTTAATGGTAAAGAATGACGGTGGGGTAACCATTTGTGGCAGTGTTGTTTCTACTCATGAATGGTTCGACCTGTGTAAACATTTATTGTTGCTAATTAGGCGCTCAGTTTATTTACCTAAGTCTACGCTCGCTATTGCTATTCGAGATTCGTGCCCGGGGGCTCCCATCATTAGTTCTGACAATCTTATACTTCAACTAGAGCTGCTCAATGTTGGTGCTCGAACAGATTTGTTAGCTTCTTTACATCACTTGCTTAATAATCTGGAAGCGTTTTCGAAAAACTTAGAGAGCGCGGGGGCTCTATCGACTTGCTTAGTTGACAAAGGAGGGAGAATCCCCATTTCGCTGCACTTTCTTTTTGATGCCCTGATTAAGCCCGACCCTAGGATTTATGGCTCTAGAATTCTGAGGCCAACTAAGGCAAAGTCCAAAGGTACTGTTATGAAATCTTGGGTGAGGCTAAAGCGCAAGTATCGGCTTGAATAATGTCTTCATTACGGTCCTGCGGTTGGTGTGGACGTGAACGAATAAAAATACACTGTCGATATAACGGAACAGGGTATTGCGGTACTTGCTATGCACGAATATTCAAACGGGTTCAATGTCCAAAGTGTTCCCGATATGCACGTCTGCCCAAAAATATACTAGGAGCAATCTGCAGACAGTGCTTAGCTACTCGGCCTTGTATTCGTTGCGGCCGGTCAAATAAGCCTGTAGGTCTAATCAATAAGTACGGAACCGTCTGTGCCTCATGCGCACCTTACTTCAAAAGAAAGGAATCTTGCGAAGTCTGCGGGCGGCAATCCCAACGGCTAACGCGAGTAGCGCGCTTTAATGACCACTTAAAACGCTGTGAACGATGTGCAATCATTGATTACGGAACGTGTTTACAATGCCGCCGTTATCGCAAACTAATAAAACATAAAGAGAGAAAACTTTGTGCATTGTGTTTCATGGGCCGGATAGCTCTTTGTTGTGATTGTGGAAATCAAATGCCTCTCGCGAGGGGAATAAGGTGTGAGGATTGTTACTGGCTTAATCTTTTCAGTAAAAGGTCATTAATAAATCGCGAACTCATGGCTAGTGAATACTACCGGGACAGCTTTGATCAATTTGCATATTGGTTGTGTGCGAGTGTTGGAGCACATAAAGCGTCGATTACAATAGCAAAATATACAGCATTCTTCAGACAGGTTGAGACTAGGTGGGCCGCTTTCCCATCTCATGCAGCGTTATTGATGAATTTTGGAGTAGATAACCTTAGGCGTTATCGAAAGGTTGTAAGTTGGCTGGTTGCTGACCTGTATATTGAATTAGATGAGAACGCAAAGAAGGCTGTTGCCGAAAAGCAACGGATAGAAAGAATATTGGCCCGAGTTCCCAGGGGGAGTATCTCTCATGGTCTGTTACAGAGATTTTGGCAAAACCAAAAAGCTCGAGTTGAGCGTGGTGAGATTACACTTTTAACGGCTAGATTGTCGTTGACGCCTGCCGTAGGTTTTCTACGAGTTGGTGAGTTTGGGCAGCCTTCGACCCAAAGGTTGGCAAAATACCTCATCTCAGTACCAGGCCAAAGAGCGTCGATTACGAACTTTATCAGCTATCTTAATACTAAGTGTGGCATGTCGATTGAGCTGCCCGAGCCCAACATCACGCAAAAAGCGCGAAAGGGGGAACTGGAAAAGCAGTTAATGGCATTGGCTGCCAAGGGAACGCATGGCAATGATTTTCATAAGTGGTGTGAAATAGCGTTAGCTTATTTTCACGGCCTTCGGTTGTCTCAGGCCAAATTAGAATCTGTGTGCTGCGCTATAAACATAGAAGACGAAGGTTATTTCATTGAATATAAAAAAGAGCGGTATTTTATTCCTAGGCTGCCTAGTCGGTCGTAAAGCCTGCGACGTGCTGATTGTATTTAGTTTGGTTATTGTTAATGGTGCATTTGCGGGTGATTCAAATAGACTTCAGGCGCCAGCTTCATTCTAAAAAGCTAAGCAGCTTCCAGTGGAAATTTATAGTGTTATGTGGTGCTGACACGGCAATGGTTTCATTAAGAAGTAAGTTAGCTTAGCTTAAATGTCCACTTAGCACCTATCATTAATAATCATTAATAATTAGTAAGCTATAATACTAACCGTTACTAATCCGCAACCCCTAACCCCGAAACACTATTTATTCCCTAAGACATATTAGCTTTTAGCATAGATACTCTGCTTAACCAGCGCTTATAGTATTCACACCTTCAAGCACAAAGCCGTTGCAGCCATCGACATAAAACAATCAAAGCCACTCAACAACCCCTCTCCCCACGACCAGATAAAATCAACGCTGCGTATATTGAGCGATCGTACAAACCGCCACCGAGACTGGTGCTGTAACCATAATGTGGCCACTAGCCTCTATTCTGTTTGAAGAAAACTGAGGTCGTTAGTGTCATGTGGTGCTGACACGGCAATGGTTGAATCGCCACTAGTTAGCTAGACACTTACCAGCCATCAGTGGCGATTCATAAATAACGTTTTGGTGCTGATATCAATCGACCGATCTTAGTCTTTGTTATAAGGTGCTAATAAAGAGAAACACTGAGATCAATAAAATGCTTGGGTGCAATCTCTTTGATAACAAACACACTCGCTTTTGCCAAAACTAAAAGAATTCATGACCTCTATTGTCGCCTTTCACCTTAATTCGCATATTCTTATTGCTGCCGATAAACGAGCCGTTCAAATAAATGGCAACACTAGGACTGTGGTTAGTGACGACATTGATAAACTAATTGAATGGCATGGTGGAGTAATTACTGGCGCTGGGAATGCTGAAATGCTCGAACACTTTAAGTTCAGCCTGCAAGAAGCCTCAGTGATTAACAGCAATCAAATTCTCGAACTAGCTAAACAAACCACTATCCAATATGCACACCTAGACAAGTTTTGGTTCGACACAACCTGTTGGTATTTTACTTACGTTGCTGAAGAGAATGGTCGAGCTGTACCAAGGCTAGCTCAAATCAGCGCTAATGAACTGGAAATAAGAGCGTTGGAACCAGGCAGCATCAGAGTTCATGCGAAGATTCCTAACCGTGAAGAATTTCAGGCTAACATCATGCCGTTTATGCAGACAAGCAACGATCTAGACGAAAAAAGCATAGCGGATAGTATTAGCTACCATAATGCTCTAATGCGAGAAATATTTGCTGTATGCGCAGAGCAAACCGAGGATACAAGCGAAGCGTATGATTTGTTCTTTGCATCGCCAAGAGGGTCTTGCTTCATTTCTTCTTAAGAATTTGAGTTCCTATTCATGGCAAACCCTTTATCCGGATAAGTCTAAAGATCTAGCTCCCCAGCTTTATGCTTGTATTTTTTAATCAACTCTTCTTTTGTTAAAGACCTCGGCACGTCATAGCAAGTTTTAAAACCCTCAAGCTTTAAACTTGCCATATAGTTTTCTAATCGGGTTTGCCGAATCAGAAATTTCTTATCTTCTAAGGACAACTTCTTTCTCACCTTTACCCTCACGATTTGATTACGATATTCGTGAACTAGAGGACCTATTAAAATCCGATTTTCAAATCACTACAAATGCTCGTACAACCATTCAAGTAATGGCCAGAAATATATCCGCTCCGCGAACTCGGATAGACTTGTTTGTGAATATATCCACATAACACTTTCTAATAGAAAGCATGATAGCAATGACAACGCAACAAAATATGCCAAGCAACATATAAATCGAATTGGCACTAAAGAGTGATTTAAAGGTAAATAGCTCCTCCAAAAATGGCTTTGTAGATCACCCCCCGTTTAAATCTTCTTTCTCTATACCCGCTAATCGAGTAAGACGTTCTAAATCGCGATCAGATAAGCTCTTGAGACTGTAGTTGTGTTGATTTGCATCGAATATTAACTAAGTGGAAAAGTTGAGGACTCTTAGACTGCTGAGAAAAATCAGCTTTAGATCCAAAGCCCTTATTGGAGGTGTGTCTGCTTCTCACCAACAGCTGTTGTGATCTTGTTGCGGGGAATATGTCGGCTATTTGATGGAAGCTGAAGGGGAGACAAACCGAGTTTTTAGTCCGTTCATCTCACATTTCAGATGAAGATTTTCGACTGACGCGATGTCTGCTTTGGTGTGACAGCTGACGGGGCGGCATACCTAGTATTTAGACCGTTCCATTGGATAAGCAGTGTTGCAGGCATACAAACTTAATGTCTCCTTTCCTCTTTTTTCAGCCATTTTGGCGGTTCTACAAATTCAAAAAGTTAACAACTTTATTGTTTTATTAACAACTATATTGTCTTGTTAACAACTTTATTGTTCACCCACAATTACCCGCGCACTAAGCCACTTCAAAAAGCCGACCTATCGGAATCTCTCACCTAAAATCGTTAAACCAAACGGTTTTGGGATCGAGTTCCCTGCAACCAGAATTTACGTATAAATGCGCTCTCCAGCTGCAGCTATTGACTTCGCGATCTAAGCTAGTAACATAAATACTATCATATGATAGTTAAATGAGGTCAAAATGAGTATAAGTTCAAATTCAGGTGAGACATGGCACCGTGTCGGCTCATCTAGCGAAGTAGAGAAACCAGGCCAATATCTGACAACAGATATTTCGGGCGAACCAATAGTTGTCGTTCGCGGCAACGACAACAAGCTTAGAGCGCTATCTCGAGTTTGCAGGCACAGAGGCTTTGACCTTCTGGAAGGAGCCCTCTCTCCAGATGGCGACCTGCATGGAAGTTGTGGGCAGGTTAAAAGATTACGATGCCCTTATCATGCCTGGACCTACAGTCTTGAGGGTGGATTGATCGCAGCGCCAATGTCGGACCAGATTGAAGGGTTTAATAAGTTCGAAATCGCACTGCCGGAGTTCAAAATTCAAACGATGAATGACGAAATATTCATTTCTCTGGAACGTATATAGTCCGCCAAATTGACGCACTTTAAAAAAGAGATATATGAGATGCAGAAAATTATAGATTTAGATCAATACAACAAAGTGACCGGCCCACTCTCAAAAGCGCATGGACTGCCTGGAGAAGCATATACGTCCGAGTCTTTTTTTAATGCTGAGTCGGATCATTTGTTTAAATCGGAATGGTTCCCAATCTGCCATGAGCAAATGCTTGTGAATATCGGCGACTACTACACTATCGACGTTTTTAGTCACAAGTTTGTCGCTATCAGAGGAACCGATGGCGAAATACGAGTCATGGAGCGCTTCTGCCTAGACTCAGGGAAAGACATGTTTTTGAGCTCGTTCACGCAAGGTCATTGCGAAGACGTATTAGGTACGGTTTTGCGCCACAAGTCCTGGGTTTATGACATCAATGGGCAACTACTGATGGCACCATCAGAAGGTGAAGACTTCGATGTACAATCCGTTAGCATTCCCTGCCTTAGATTAGAAACTTGGAAAGGGTTTGTATTTCTAAACTATGACGGAGCGGCTGAGTCATTTGCTAACTCGGCAAAAACACTTGAGAAATGGCTAAAGAATTATCATCTGGAAAGGCTCGTTAGACTCCCGCATTTAACAATCTTCGAAATGGACACTAACTGGAAGATCGTTGCAGAAAACTATATCGAAGCATATCACCACATGTCTATCCACAAAGAAACGTTCGAACAAGTTTCTCCAGGTCGAAACACAAAGGTACATGACCTAGTAGACAAAACGATTGTTCTCGATATGCCAATAGAAGTTGATTTTGCTAAGGCATTGGACTGGGGCCTGCCGCCCATAGAGAGCCTTTCAGAAGAAGATCTAGCAACGTTTCCTGTTTGGCTTGTTATGCCATTCTTTTTTATTACATCGCTTCATAACTCAATCGCTTGGCTTCAACTAGTCCCTATCTCAGCGACGAAGTCTATGTGGATTGGTCACTTTTTCTTCCCTGAAAGCAGTTATGCAGAACCTGATAGTATCAAACAAACGCTTGAAGGAGGTGTAGCGATTCACAACGAGGATATGGATGCATGCGTTGGGAATCAGAAGGGAGTTTCAAGCAAGCATTTCGAGCAAGGACGCCTTCACCCCTTAGAAAAAGGTGTATGGTTGTTCGACAAGTATATTCTGGAAACCATGTCGAAAAATGCACCTGAGCTTGTCGACAAAGCGTGACAAGCAGAAGGCCTTTTGAACATAATTCAACAGGCCTTCGCTACTGAATCCAACTAATTTAGCTCAATGGGACTTCAGCGAGTTAATAACCATGCGTGCTATCTTTTTTGCCTGAACTTCGGGCTGAATATTCATTGAGGACCTATCGTACCAAGACCAAATAGCCTCCTCCATCCCCATGATAGTATGCGTCGCCAAATCGACATCCTCCACATCAAACACTTTTGAGTCTACGCCTGCCTGGATAACCCTTCGGTAACAACCAAAGGCAAAACCTTGCCGATCATCTATCTTCTTTCTCAGCGGCCCATTATTAACCTCAGGCAATCCCATAATTTTATTAATCTGAAACGGCTCAACCATTAAAAAAGTGACATCGAAGATTACCAAATCAAATAGCACACTCTCCGCATCATCAAAAGAGTGACCAAGGTTTTCCAAATACTCAAAAAGCTCTTTTCCTGCTTCAGAAACTAGAGCCTCGAGAATATCGCCTTTCTTTCTGAAATGATTGAATAAAGAAGGCTGCCGAATACCCACACTTTCTGCAATCATGCGAGTGGTGGTGGCCTTAAAGCCATGCTTAGCAAAAAGCGCCGACGACTTGATGAGGATATCTTCGCGTGTCGAAAGATGTGTCTTACTGAGAACAGCCCTTGGCCGCCCGACCCCTCGCTTAGTTTGCCCCATAAAAACTTTAATCCAAGTAAAACTGGTTATAATAACTAACGCCGGCACGGCCAGCGATGCATGCCTTTCGTCACGCTCAATAAAATATTGAGCCGACTATAGATATGCTTAGCAAAGTATACAAGAAGAATCGCGGAGCACTGTCATTAGAATGCGTAGCGCAGCCTAGCATAACTAACCTTCAATTAATTCCTTAAGCCTTTCTTCAGATACCGGTCCAAGTTCCAGCAATTTACGAGCCTTCAAGAAAGTTTTCTGATCATTAACGCAGTGCACGGAAACGATTTTACCCTCGTCGATATAGACATGGCTAAATCCACTACCGTCAGCTGCTCCATGTAAGTAAAACTGTTTAAAACTAGTTGAGGCCCCAACAATTTTGATTTTCATATCGAGTTGGTCACTCCAGAACCAAGGATTCGTCTGCTGTGCAGCCGGCTTACCACACAGAACTGAAGATACTGTCTTTGCTTGCTCGAGCGCATTGTGGACGGACTCTAAACGCATCCATTTTTGCGAAGGAATATTGAACTGGGAAACGCAATCACCGAGAGCATAAATGTTAGGCTGGCTTGTCTCACAATAACTATCGACGACAATACCATTCTGACAGCGAATCTTTGCTGAAGCAGCCAGCTGATCAGCCGGCTCCGCTCCAATGCCAACGACCACAAGGTCGGCCTTTACCTCGCCCCCCGGCTCACAAGAAATATATTCGACGCGTCTCTGACCTCCAAAAGATTTTATAGTGTTCGAAAGCAGGAACGTAACTCCCTGCCTTTCAAATTCTTTCTGAATATAGCTAGCGATCTCGTCCGAGATAACTCTGGATAGTAAACGCTCCCCGCTATCAATTACGGTAACGTTTGAACCGTTTTTAATAGCAGTTCCAGCAAACTCAAGCCCAATAAAGCCGCCACCGATGATTACTACATCACGAGCTTTTAAGAGCCTTTCTTTAATTGCATCGGCACAGCTGGCCCCTCGCAGATAACACACCCCAGGCATATCACAACCGTCGACGCTTAGTTTTCGTAAGGTGGAGCCAGTCGCAATTACAAGCTTATCGTATTGAAATGTTTGCCCTCTGTTCGTGTCAACCTCGGCCCGGATCGGGTCAATACTCGTAACGACAGTTTCAAGCTGTACCGTTACATTATTATCCTCGTAGAATGACTCCTTTTTGATCAGAATATTTTCAGGCCGTTTTTCGTCAGTTATGTAGGACTTTGATAGCGGTGGGCGCTGATAAGGCAAGTACGCCTCTTCTGACAGCAGAGTCACTTTGCCCTGATATCCATTCTTAACTAGGTTGCTTATTAAACTTCCTGCAGCCATTCCGCCACCGACAATTAATAGTTTTTCCATAGACGGCTTTCCTCAGTACGGACCATTTGTTTAATAGACTCCATCAACCGCGAGAATGCAGTTTCTATATCAACGCTATTGCTGGATGAAAAAGTCGTCGAATTATGTAACTTAGAGGGTACGCTCTCGAAATTACTTTTAGTGCAGCTAGGCTTATTATTAAGATGAAACTGAATACAAATTTGTTTCTGATTCACAATAAAAGCGGCATTTTCGTTACCGTTTATTTGCGCTAGATGAACAGCGTTTTTTGGTAATTCTATAATCGCGTTACTATGCTCATATACATCAAAAAACTGTGGTAAACGGAAAAACGGATTCAGTGTCAGAAGAGCCGGTGTTTTCTTGGCTTGATTCCAACCGAGTGAACGCACGTCTTTTTTCGTTACCCGAGATCCGAGTTGTTCTGCCACTAGTTGCGCACCAAAACATATCGCCAGGATCGCTTTGTTCTGAGCAACCGCCTCGGCAATAAAATTTTTTTCCGAAAGTATCCATGGGTAGATGTTCGCTTCACAAACGTGCATAGGCCCGTCACCAACTACCAGTAAATTATAAGAGTCGTGAGCAGGCCAATCGATAGCGTCATGAATATCAATACAATTAACACTGACTCCATACTGCTGTGCCCAAAGAAAAAACGGCTGGACATTATCTAAAGGTGAATTTTTTAAGTACAAAATTCGCATATCAACTCCAAAATCACTCTACCGCAGCATCGTCTCGCTACTACCTATCGAAGAAAAGGAAATACCTGCAATTAACTATCAGTTGATAGTTTTAACACAAATTGCTACCTCCTAGCAAGATGTAACTTGAAACAAAGAGATTAAGTTTTCTCGGAAACGCAAGGAAGGAATGCTGCCGCAACCCCTATTTGCCGCTTAGAGAGCGCGTGTGAACGAAACCTGCACAGGAACAGACTTGAAGTTTGGAGTTTTACTTCGTGGATCGACGGTATTTCCAGTAAGTACATTTGCTTCGGGGTAATATGCCATTACGCTGCCTCTCGGAATGCTATGAGGTTGCGCCTTTAGGTTTTCCATACAACCATTAGTCGAGATAATTTTAACTCCCTGTCCAGGCTCTAATCCTAACGCAAGCATATCTTCAGCGTTCATTAACACAGCGTCTCGAGGCGCATTTTGCCTATAACTGTCAAGCTCTTCATAGATCATAGTATTGTATTGCCCTTCGCTTCTAATCGTCGAAAGCAAAAATGGAAAGCGACTACAGTCGGGATTTACAACAGGTATTTTTCGTACTTTGAAGACAGCCTTTCCTTCAGGCATATTAAACTCTCTGCGGTGCTTGACCCTGCCTGTAACATGGAACTCTTTTTTAGTCTCCTCAATATTTTCCAACCCTTCCATTCCATCGATACAGCTTGCAATAGACTTTCTTATCCGGGAGTGATCAGAAAACACGCTAAAGTCAATCGGACTGGAAGTCATAACCAACTCAGCAAGCTCTGCAATAATCGAAACCTCTGAACGTAAGTTGTCTAAACGGGATATTCCACCATCGCTAAGCCTAACAAAATTAAACATGGATTCTTGAGTTGTCGGCTGGGCTTCCTCATCGCGCGCAAGTACAGGTAAGACAATAGACTCTCCCTCATTGACACCAATGACATGCCCTTTGTTTAAGGTAGTGGTCATAAACAACTTAAAAGGGATTCGATCTAACGCCTCTTCACTCCAGCCGGCATTTGGTGATGCTCCAAATAGATTCCCACCCACCATAACACCCACATCTATATTTCCCTCATGAGCTGCATTAAGCGAGGCAAGGGTATCAAGTCCGCTTTCTTTAGGAAGATGTACGCCAAATTCACTTTCAATTCGCGCGCTAAGCTCCTCGCTTAGTTCAGGCTTTACCCCCACAGTTCCTATCCCCTGAACGTTACTGTGGCCTCGCAAAGGAAGGAGGCCCGCGCCTGGGCGCCCAATCATCCCCCTAAGAAGAGCGAGATTTGCGATATACTCAATATTGTCTGATCCGAACTGGTGTTGAGTTATTCCCATACCCCAACAAAAAACCGCACTATTTGACCCAGCATAAAGCTCGGCAACAGACTCAATATCGCTGCGTAGCAGCCCAGAAGACTCCTCAATTTCGCCCCAAGTCACCGATAACAAATCAGACTTAAAGCTGTCATATCCTTTAGTAAAATATCGTATGAAAGACTCATCCTCTGCACCACATTGAACAATTGCTTTCGCTATACCTTTCATAACAGCTAGGTCAGCTCCAACTTTTGGCTGTAAATAAGCCGAAGCAATATCACTTCCACCAGAGATAATCGATCTAGGACTTTTTGGCAGAGCAAAACGCTCCAAACCTACTTCTTTAGTCGGATTGATTACAACAACATGCCCGCCTCGATCCCTACACTCTTTCAGTTTGTAGATCAGTCGTGGGTGATTAGACGCTGGGTTTGCACCTATTACAAAAATAAGATCGCATTCACCTAGATCATCAAGTGCAATGGTAGATGTTCCCGCTCCAATAGTACTTCCCAGACCGATACTGGTTGCTTGATGACAGTAGAAAGAACAGTTAGTTACATTGTTGGTGCCGTACAAACGAGCAAATAGTTGCAGGAGAAATCCCGACTCATTTGATGCTCGACCGGAACTATAGAAAAAAGACCTATCTGGCGCACACTCTCTAAGCTTTTGCGCCGCCCTCTTGATAGCCCAACTCCAACCAACTTCTTTGTAATGGTCGCTGCCAGACGCCTTGTAGATAGGGCTTCCTAGACGCCCTAGGTGCTCCATTTCCTTGCCGGTCAACTCACGTAGCTCATTAATAGAGTGTTCAAAAATTTGAGAAGGAATTCTACTCTGTATATCCGTCGACTGAGCCTGAACACTTTTATTACACACTGAAGGGAACTCACCCAGCTCATTACGCATCCCACCTTTTTGCCCCCCCATTCCGAGAGCACAAGCTTTGCATGCATTATTTGATCGCAGTGCTTTAGATGAGCGCACAATGCCCATTTTATTTACCGTTTTTAACGTATAGAGGATTTTCTTGGCCCCTCCTCCGCTTGCTGAGGACATGTATACACCCTATGTATTAGAAGCCATTTAAGCTAAGGTTTTGGATTTGCATTAACATATAGTCGTAATCGATTGAGAGTAAGTAACCCTCGTCAGACGCTAATTGTTCAGGACGCCGAACCGAGCACAACCACTCGATCAGTCCGGCGTTAAAGGACGGGAAACGTATCTAGAAGGAGTGCAACACCCGCACAGAGTCCGACACAAGATCTGAACTTATGTATCCAATCATGTTTGGATTTGCAGCAACAAGCTCGAGCACTTTTGACTCTGACTCAATATCCTTAGGTGGTTGCGCCTTTCCTGTAAACACCAAACGCGACCAGTACGCTTTCAACTGTGAATCTTCTTTTCTTAGAAGGTCCTTATTAAATCGAGTGGTTATCTCACCGCTGCCCTCAACAGCAATCGGAATCAGTTTTATGCCTCCTGGTAAGGTTTTTGACTTCCCGAGGAACAACTTTGCAATATCCTTTACGGTTGCACTTTGCGATACCGACGGGTGAACAATAACCGCTATTTCAGCAAAAGCAGATGAACTCATCGCAACTAGTGTAAGGACAATAAGGACTCTGGTTTTAACTATCTTTCTTATATAACTCATCACGTGAGAACTCCCTAGAAAACGAAATCAATTGAAGTTAGGAACGAATTCAGGCTTTCTTTATCATCTAGACTTCCGTACCCGGAACTCACATCGTAAATGCCATCAAATCTGGTAAACTGAACTTTTAGTGCCGCCGAGTGATGAAAATCATAGCGGACACCTAAGGTCATACCGTCATATCCAAAGCGCAGACTATCGTATGCGTCTTGTACACTTGGCGCTAACAACGGAGAAAACGTCGATGCTGTTGTTGTATTTCGTTTGTTTTCGGTCGTCTCATATATCATATAGGGAGTGAGCAACCCCATTCGGTATCCTGCCATCAAATACCATTCGTCTGATACAAGGTCTAAAGCATTTTTTACTTCAATTTGAGAATACTCTGCGTTGACGATGATGTCTTCATAATCAAAGCTAAAGCCCGCACCTATAAACGTAGCCTCGTCACCGTCTATTTTTAGACTTGATGCTTGCTCAGGTGTAGCACCAAACGCTTCAAGGTCTGCAGCAGCGGTCTCTATCAGCGCAACAGGAATTTCAAGCTCAGCTCTAAAATATGCAACATAGGCACTAAAAAAATCTCGGCTCATTTGCAGATTAATTCCCGCAAAATTTTCTAACTTCCCGTCGGTCGGAGTAGTTGACTCAAAGAAAGTATCGTCAACTGTTCCGAAGTTTACATTCGCCGATAGCTCGTAATCACCTAACTCAAAGCGGTGAATCAGCCCAAGACCATCAAACGAAGAGAACTCGAGGCTGTACATTGCTTTAGGCGGCGTGACAAAAGTGTAAGCGTAACCGACATCAAGAAAATCAGAGTATTTATAGAATGGGATTCGCAAGCGACCTGCGCGCGCCGTAGTATTCTCAGCAACATCGTAACTTAGATATGCCCATTCAAACTCAGGTTTAAAGTCGTCCTCTCCTTTTGCCAAAACTTGCGCTGTAGCAGCTAAGCCGTCGCCTAGATCGGCGGTCATTTGCAACCCAAAGCGACTGCCGGGCTTAAATTCCAGCAAAGACTCGTAATCACTATTGCGAAACGTAGTTGTATCATTTGCATAACCAGCTGCGATCGAGCCAAATCCGTTTATTCGAATATCGCTGTTGGCTTCGGCAAACCATGGTGCAGAACATAAGGCAAGTATCGATATGTACCCTGCCCCCTTATTGTTAAATATCATACGTTCATCCCCTTCTCTGATAATTACTATCTAAAGATAGTAATATCGACCCCTTTCTTAAAACTGTCAAGCGATAGGTAATAATTATATCCTGAACAACAAGCCAAAAAATTTGATAGGCATCCATTGCTCCTGTAAGCAGTTTTCTCGGAGAATCCCCCACCTACTTTAGCTTTGCTTGCCGATATATTGCGCTTGGCGGAATATAACGAGTAGTGATCCAGAGAAGTACATAACTAGCGTGTAGACCGCCGCAGGCAGAGCCATCTCCGGCGCATTAAGCAAAGTTGTCGCCAACAATATTGCCAACGCGGAATTCTGGACACCCACCTCCACAGTCAACGAAACGGCTTGAGAAGCTCTAAGCCTCGTAATCACCGCCATACAAAGGGCTACCATCATCGTTGTGATATTGAGCACTGAAACGGCAAACCATACGCTTGAAAGAGTGCTGAATATGACATCTCCTTGATTTACCAGCACTGAGGTGACGAGAGCCAATAGAAAGATTCCAGAGAAAATATTTATTTTTTTCTCCAAACGCTCAGCCCACTCTTTTTTGAAGTAACGCATTAACATACCCAGAAATACAGGCAATAGCGTAATTGCGAAAAGAACGCCGATTATACGACTGACCGGCAACTCTACTAAGTGGGAGCTTTCAAGGAATACATCCATTGAATAAAACAGAATCAACGGTATGGTAATAATTGTCAGTACGCTGCTGACAGCAGTAAGTGATATGGAAAGAGCAACATCACCTTTTGCAAGGTAGCAAATTAAGTTGGAAGTTGTGCCTCCAGGACAAGCAGCCAGCAGCATTATCCCCATCGCCAGGGCTGGGCTGTTTGCGACACTCATTGCTACCGCAAAGCCAATCAGAGGCAAAATTAGCATTTGCCCGACTAAACCTATGAAAATTGGCCGTGGGTAGCGTAACACTCGAGAGAAGTCCGCCAGAGTTAAACTGAGCCCCATTCCAAACATAACCAAAAACAAACAAACTGGGACAACAACCTGAGTAAGTATTGAACTCTCCATTTTTCCTCCAAAATTAGCTCATCGCGCTGAATTAAGCCGACCCTAAAATTTCAGGGGACTTGAGTTGAGCTAAATACTATCATTTGATAGTATTTAGCTCAACTCATTGACACGCATGTATCGAGAGAGAATCAAGTACTTAGATAGTGCTTTTGGGCAGTGCAGGAAAGTCTCGGTGACAGAGCGCTCTCGCGTGGCGAAATAAAAGATTGGACCGTTCTTTATTGCCAAGAAAAAGGTTCGCATTGGACTAGGAAAAGACGTATGAACAATTGGATCTGCATAGTTTGCGGCTGGACGTACAGCGAAAGCGAAGGACTTCCAGATGAAGGAATACCTCCTGGCACAAAACTAGAAGACATACCCAGTGATTGGACATGCCCCGACTGCGGTGTTGGTATCGACGAATTTGAACTGATCGCAATCTAATTAGCGAAATAGAAATCAACAACCAAGGCGCAATTTGCTAATTCAAGAATAAATAACTTTCATTTAATAGTTATTTATTCTTGGCGCCACCTCTGTATTCTCGCTAAATTACTATCAATAGATAGTAATAGAGTGTTCAGACATGAATCTCCAATATTTAATTACCTCAACGATTGTCGCCGTTTTCATTTTGCTTAACGCACAACCAAGCCATGCGGAAAAGCTATTCGCGGGATTTTATGACTGGTGTCCGTATACCTGCAACCCCGATAAAACAAATGGCAATAAGGGATACATAGTAGAAATAATTGAGGCCGCGTACAATGAATCCGAATTCAAAGTAGAGCTTTCCTACAAACCCTATGCACGACTACTACTGGAACTAAAACATGGGCGGATCGATATAATTGCTGGCGCCACGCGCGAGGAGAGCACTCCGTTCTTAGTACCAACTCTTAACCAGGGCTTTTCGGTAAGTTCTTTTTTTAGCTTTCACCCCAGCATATCGCTAACGCAGCCCCGAATCATAAAAACGTCCTCAAAAATCGCAATAGTTAATGGATACGAGTATAACTCGCCACTATTCGATCAAATCAAAAAGACTGCGGCAGATCGAATTTTCTCGATCTCTGGTGACGGCGCGTACGAGCGAATTTTCACCCTATTAACATTGGGACGTCTAGATTTCGTTCATGACGACATTAGAGCAATGCGATATTATATAGACCAGCTTGGGTACAGCGGCCTAGTCAATCAGTCTCACGAAAACGACCCGCACACGCCTATCTACATCCCTTTTTCTGCGAAAAGCATTAGCGCGCAAAGAGCACTTGAATGGTTTAACGAAATATATCCGTCTCTTATTAAGTCAGGGAAAATCGATAGAATACTTAGCAAATATGAGATCAGTAGCGAAGAATTTGACTATACACAGTATTGACGTTTCAAAGGCCTCTCAGCCAAAAAAGCGCTAGTGATAGCACAAGTGCTTCACTAGCGAACATGAACAACTACGCCCCTATATACTCTAACGCATAGGCCTATTTGAGAGAGACCGTGCCTTCTCCCTCGAGGAAAGCGCCAAACTTATCGTCAGTCTCAGTTAGCGCTGGATTTAATGTCACATCGATTTCCCCGTCAATTCCTTCCCACTTGCCAGTTCCACTCCAAAATCGGAACATACCTTTATCTTTTCCATCTTTTACAAACCAATCTACCTTGCACATGATTGCGTCGCCCTCTAGATCTTTCAAGATCAAGTTCCCTACTCCACTAACGACAACATGCTCATCGTTAATATCATCCATACCGGTTAAGTAGCCGTAAAAATACAAGGGCTCTTTTCCTTCCAGATCAAGCCTCATTGTTCCTTCAGTCTCATATGTGAATGTGTGTAGCCCATCCGCAGATGGAATAAACTTCCCCCACTTCGCTATTCCACCACCAGTTAAACTTGCCTTTAAAGATGACATACTTAATTCCTCGTTCAAATAAACTGAGGCCGATACAAATCAGCGCCGACCTCTTGCGCCTAACGCTGTGCTAGCGTTTTAATGGCAATGAGCGCGAGCTCATCGTCTCTATTTCGTCCATAATTCGATTCATCACATCTTCCATGCCCGCTAGCCGCTCCTCGAACGCGCAGATATCCTCTCGTGATTGAATATATTTATTGGGGTCGGGGAGCCAAGACCTCGATAGCTCTTCAATGCTTTGCTCAGTTAACTCAATATGAAACTGCAGGCCAACGATACGCGAGCCATATATAAACGCTTGGTTATGACAGCCTTCAGAACTGGCCAATAACTTCGCACCTTTTGGCAGATCGAACATATCGCCATGCCAATGCAAGACATCGAATGTCATGGGTAGGTGAACGAATGGGCCTTCAAGTGAGTTAGACGGTCGCTGCGTAACAGGCATCCAGCCAATCTCAATATTTGGACTTTTCTTTACTTCTGCCCCCAGTATGTGTGCAATCAGCTGCGCACCTAAACAAATGCCAAGAATAATTTTTCCTGCCTCTATCCCCTCCCGAATGAAGGCCTTCTCTCTCACTAGCCAGGGGTGTTCGTCAATATCATTGACACCCATAGGGCCGCCGCAAACAACTAGTAAATCGAAACTGCCTATCGTCGGAAGCGGAGCGTAGTCGTAACATGCAATCTCTAAAGCATGGTGACCGTTTGCTCTAACCCAGTTTGATATCAAGCCGAGTCCTTCACTTTCCGTATTCTTAAGACAAACGATGTTCATAATTTTTCTCGCTGTTCAAAAAATCAAATAGCTTTGCGTCAATCTGATTGCGCTCCGCCCCTGCCCAGCTAGGTGACCCTGCCATATGACCGGAATCAGACTGCAAGATTTCTAGCTGACAATTTTGGAGGTGGCTTGCCTCATCCATGGAGGCCTCGCTGGAAAAATATCTATCAGAAAAGCTGGATATCAAAAGACAAGGTACTGAGATTTTTGCAAGCACAGATGAGACACTATCTCCCGAATTATAAACACTGGAAATATCGCCATGCATCCACGTTCTTAGCATTGCAAGCAGGTCATAGGTACTCCAATGCCGGTGATCCACAACCCAGCTTTCTATGAGATCAGAAAGCGTTGAAAAGCCAAGACTTCGATAACGAGCTCCACTAAGAAATGCTGGAGAATATGCCCAAGCCACATAGTTTTTCGCGAACATTTTCAAAACATAGTCAGAGCTAGCATTCAGGCTTTGCTCCAAATTGAGAATATCTTTAAGGCCATCCAGAAATAGATGATTAATTGGAGATGTTTTCGCTGAGCTACAGCAGCATGCGAACGATTTAACCATTTCAGGAAACTGAGTAGACCAGTGGTAAGCCTGCATCCCACCCATAGACCATCCATAGACCATTCTAATGCTACCTATACCCCAGAATGTTTCGACTAGCTTTTTCTGAGCCACTACGTTGTCTATAAGCGACACCAAAGGAAATGACTCATTTCTTTGAGTTAAGTGCGCATTGCTGGGAGAGGTCGACACACCATTCCCAAACATATTTGGGATAACGATGAAATACTTAGTCTCGTCTAGCGCCTTACTAGCCCTCACAAACTCAACATTGGACTGATGCGTCCCCCCAAAATGAGTTGGATAGACAATCACATTATCTTTCTGGCTAGAGAGTCTTCCGAGCGTCACATACTCCAGTTTAGCCTGACGCAAACACTCCCCGCTTGCCAACTGAAAGTCACCCAGCTCAAAAGAGTTAACCTTTATATCTTGAACTTCCACTCTCGCTATTAACCTCTGCAATCACTCATTGAATGTAATTTTTGCCAGTTAAATATTCCGACACTTGATTTAACTATCAATTGATAGGTATAGTTATATCAATCGGTCGAGAGAAAAGCAAATATCTTGAGATCTCCAGTCACGTTTACCAAATAAACTAGAGAAATGAGCATGAAACAGTCGGAAGTAAAGGAACTTGAAAAGAAGTTGACGTCAGATGGCGTTAAATATGCGATGGCAAGCTTTGTAGATGTTCACGGAATGCCAAAAGCCAAGTTTGTGCCCGTCAACCACCTTGGTCAGATGTTCGCGGGCTCAGAGATGTTCACTGGCGCGGCGTTAGATGGCGTCCCACAAGAAATAAACGACGAAGAAGTTTCAGCTCGTCCTGATGCCAACTCAGCAGTGCAGCTTCCCTGGCGAAAAGAGCTAGCCTGGTTCTCTAGCGACTTGTACTACAAAGGTTCTCCTTTTAGTGCCTGTTCACGGAGCCTGCTTAAGCGTCAGTTAGAAGAAGCGGAGGAAATGGGGTTTATCTTCAACATGGGGATAGAAACCGAGTTTTTCCTACTGAAGGAGGACGAGAATGGAAACCCAGTACCGATAAGCAATCGTGACACGTTAGACAAACCTTGCTATGACCCAACTGGCATGCTGGATAACCTAGATATCGTATCTGAGCTCGTTGAGGTTATGAACAAAACCGGCTGGGATGTTTACTCATTCGATCATGAAGATGCAAACGGCCAATTTGAGATTGATTTTAAATATGCTGATGCGCTAACAATGGCGGACCGCATCATATTTTTTAGAATGATGGCCAAAGAGATCGCTCAGAAACACGGTGCCTTCGCAAGCTTCATGCCTAAACCGTTTGCTGACCGAACAGGAAGCGGAGCACATTTTAATATGTCTTTAGCCTGTAAAAAGACCGGTAAAAATCTTTTTGAATCGGATAACGACCCAAGAGGCTGTGGAATCAGCGAGCTTGGATACCAGTTTATAGCCGGTGTACTAAAGCATGCTTCAGCAATATGCGCGGTTATCGCACCAACAGTTAACAGTTATAAAAGGCTGGTCCGCCAAGGAAGTATGTCAGGCTCAACATGGGCACCTGTTTTTGCGTGCTATGGCAATAACAATCGAACAAATATGATTCGTATCCCACTTGGCGGCGGGCGTGTTGAGTGTCGAGCAGCCGATATATCTTGCAACCCCTATTTGGGTTCAGCTTTGATACTAGCTGCTGGTCTTGAGGGTATTCGAGAAAATCTTGACCCAGGAATGCCGCATACCGAAAACATGTACAACTATACCGATTCCGAACTCGAAAAACTGGATATTAACTACCTACCAAGAGATCTAGGCGACGCAATCCAAGACTTCAAGAATGACACTCTATCGAAGCAAGTCTTTGGGCCAGAAATGTTCAAAGCATTCATAGACTATAAAACGACTGAATGGGAAAGCTACTGCAGTCACGTTACGGACTGGGAATTAAAAAGGTACCTAAAGTTCTTCTAACTGCAGAATATAGAGCCGCACTCAGCATGCATCATCGTTCGTTTGCGGCCTGTTACAACCCTCCTCATTGAAACAAAAGAAGGTCAACATGACAGCTACCGAGAATACAAAGAGTTCAGTTCGCAACCAAGTTAGCGAAGAAGAATGGGGGCTAAGAGTCAATTTAGCCGCCTGCTATAACCTTGCAGCCATGTATGGATGGGACGACCTGATATTTACCCATATTTCCGCGAGGGTTCCTGGACCTGAAAAACACTTCCTAATAAATCCCTATGGCTTACTTTTTGATGAAATTACAGCAAGTAATTTAGTAAAAATAGACCTAGACTCGAACATCGTGATGGATTCCGAGTACGAAGTAAATCCAGCAGGCTTCAACATACATAGCGCAGTTCATAACGCTAGAGAAGATGCACACATAGTCATGCACCTTCATACCAATGAGGGTGTCGCAGTATCCATACAAGACGAGGGACTATTGCCACTGTCACAGCAATCTCTATTCCCCATTTCTAGCTTAAGCTACCATGCCTACGAGGGAATATCACTCGACCCTGACGAGCGAAAGCGCATTGTTCAAGATCTAGGTAATGCCAACTTTATGATCTTACGTAACCACGGTTTACTAACTTGTGCCGACAACGTCCCAGATGCATTCCTCTACATGTATACGCTTCAAAGAGCCTGTGAGATTCAACTACAAGCCCAAGCAACCGGAAACAGTTTGTCTAAGATTCCAACACCAATTGTAAACGGTATACAACAGGCTGCCGATAAGGTTCTGAAATCTTCGGGCGGAGCTCTTGCTTGGCCAGGCCTTCTTAGACGCCTAGACAAACATGGCTACCCATACAAAAACTAAGAGATCTAAAATGAAAAAATTATTATTTTACGTCATTAGCACACTTTCGCTTGTTATCGCTGTGTCGTGTATATACTTAGAAAATCGTTATGGTGGTGGCTCCAGATTTCCAGATCTAACTACCGCCCCGACGCTTTCAGGCGACAAGCTAGAAATAGTCGCAAACCTTTCCCTCCCTCCAGGAAATATAGCTGTTAGCGAGAAAGGTCGAGTCATATTTTCTTACCACCCTGAAGCAAAACCTGCGATAAAGATAGCTGAAATGGTTAATGGCCAAGCTGTTGAACTCGCTCTGGAGACACCCCCTAATGTGTCGCTACAAAATATTCTTGGTATTAGAATTGATTTAAAAAATCGGCTGTGGGTGTTAGATAATGCGGAGCATGGCATCGGACAGCCTAGACTACTAGCGTTTAACCTAGATAGTCTCAAAACTGAATACATACATGATTTCCCCAGTGAAATTGCAGGTATCGGCTCTCACTTAAATGATTTGCAAGTAAGCAAAGATGGCAATTATGTATACATAGCTGACGCATCAATTTTCGCCCAAACTCCAGCAATAATAGTCCATAGCACTATAGAGAAAAAATCACGCCGAATACTTGAAGGCCACCATAGCGTTGTTCCAGACAACTACCTACCGGTTGTTCAAGGGAAGAAGATGCTTATGGGAGGAATCTTAGCAGTCCGACCGGGTGTAGATTCGATTGCATTAAGTCGTGACGGGTTGTGGCTATACTTCGCACCTGTCACAGATGAATTTATGTACCGAATAAAAGTTAGCGACATACACGATGCAGATATACCAAATAAAGTCCTTGAAGAGAAAGTTGAGCGTTTTGCCGCAAAGACGATGAGCGATGGTATAACGATCGATAATAGTGGACGCATTTATATAAGTGATATCGAGAATTCCGCCATCAACCGCCTGTGGCCTGATGGCACTCTTGAGACGTTTATAAAAGATGACATCTTAAGGTGGCCCGACGGTTTTAGTTTCGGACCAGATGGCTGGCTTTACGTTACTTCAAGCTCTCTTCAACATGTGATTTTTAAATCTCAAGATCATATTCTATCCAAATCACCCTATCATATTTTCCGAGTTAAAACGGATAGTAAAGCCTCCTCAGGGCATTAATTAGAGCCAAATTGTCGGCCGAAAAGAAAGCTCTTTCTGCGTTTAGGACTCGGACGTACAAAGAGCTGTCGGCAGCATTTTTGTAGTGTTTCAAACAAGGCTACTAACGTCGCGTTGCGCACCTATCTCCAGCTACCAAGATATATGGGCTTTCCAGACTTCACTCAAAAATGTCTAGTAAAAGCTGGAAAGTCCAAACCGAGCATGAATCGTCGCGAACTTGAAGAAGGAACGCATCAAGCGCAAAGTATTCAGGACTAGAACTGAAGCTAGGCAAGTCGTGTTTAATTATATCGAGATGTTTTACAATCTCACCATGCGGCACACAAATAATAATCAAGTGTCGAGCAATTTCAGGCCTTACCAAAAGTACATGGCCTAAGGAAGGAGCATACTGATGTACCAGTATTCACGTTTAGTAATACTCATCTTATCTTTGACGATACTTGGTGGCTGCAGCGCCAAATACATAAAAGGACCTCAACTTTCTTTAGCACTTCAAGACTCGAAGGTGGAAGACCATTTTCTGTTTATTGATAACAACGGGATAATGCGGGATGTCGACAATAGATCGGTTTTTGACTACGAGAGCAAAGTCAACAAGATGCTGGCTACCTATGATGCAATGCGTTTGCACCACCCGAAACTAGAGCTAACTATTTATATCCACGGGGGATTGAATACGTTTAGTGAAACAAAGAGACGGGTTGAGAATACGTATAAAAGAATCTTAGGGGACAAAGATAAACCATCGTTCCCGATATTTATTTCGTGGAAATCGGGCCCATTTACCAACTATTTTGACCACCTTTTTGCTATCCGTAACGGAGAACGGAATGTACTTAAAGGCGTCCTATCGTCTCCGTTTGTTTTCTCTGAAGACATCCTCCGATCCGCGGCGAGAATCCCGGCATCTTACTGGAACATCCTTGCGGGCCAAAACCAAATAGCAATCAATATTGTTAGTGATATAGAAGACGCTTCTAACACTAGTGAGTCCGAGCTGGAGCGCAACTCAGAATTTAAACTATATAAAGACACTGATGCGTCAAGGGGACATGACTTTTGGGATTTTGCTTCTATTTGGAATCCAGCAAAATTTGTCTCGGCGCCGCTCATTGACGGTTTTGGAAAAGGCGCATGGCGATCAATGCTAAGAAGAACCGATTTAGTTCTAAACTCGCAACAAGCTTTTAACGGAAATGGCGAAGTAGGCTCTGAAACCGCTGCCTATTATCTCTTAGAAAAGCTTTCAACGGAGTATAGTTCAATTAACAAGACACTTATTGGTCACAGCATGGGATCGATTATAGCTAACAATATCTTAACAAAATTTCCTGACCTGAAGCTTGATAACATTGTTTACATGGCAGCTGCGTGCAGCCTGAAATCGATTAGAAGCTCAGTCGTACCCTGGCTGAAAAAAAATAAAAATAGCAAGTTCTACAATCTAACATTAAATCCCTATCGCGATATCAACGAGAATTTTTTCTATGACTTTACACCTAGGGGAAGTTTGCTGATCTGGATCGACGACTTCTTGGAAGAAGTAAACTCATTTGAGGACCGAACAGCAGGTTATTGGTTCAATACGATGCGAAGTGCTGAAGTAATCTTCCCAAAAGATGTGCGTTCTCGTGTAGCCCTTACCCGTTTTGGTATTCGAGACAAGACCCCGCAAAATCATGGAGAATTTGATGATTACAATTTCTGGAGTAAACAGTTTTGGCGAAACAATAAAAAAGAAATATACAAAATAGTAGATCAGTAACAACAGAGAATAAGACAATAGTTCTGTAGTGAGCTTTAAAACAAACACACCTTGGAAAACGGCTCTAAATCTCTCTATAAAACAAATGAATAATATAACCACTAGGCATGCCTAGTAAACAGCCGCTTACCCTTTCTTTGCATCTCCACTAGTTAGCCTAGGAAGTTATATCTAGGACCTTGATGGGAGTGCTCTTTTTATAAAAGGCCACGTCGGAATGGGTGGCTGCGCGTTGAACATCATCATTGGGGATATTTTAGCTAAAATTATTCCATCAATATTTATGAATTGAGTTTAGCCGCCCAACTTGCTCTTAGACGTCATGCTAGATTGACTGTTAAAGAATAATACTTCAAAGAACCAAGGAAGAATAAGCTTGAACGTACCGGATTACTTTTCACATTTCAAAGCCACTGTTAAAGATCGGATCAAGAACTACTGCCAATTAAAGATATGGCCCTTTGATTATGATTCATTCTTATGCTGGTTGAACAACTTCAATACTGAAGCAGAGGAGTATTTTGCTCTACAGTTATTAAACAACTTGATTGTAAGATCAAAAGTTATGGCATGCTCTGGGTATAGCCGACTTTTAAATACTGATATACGAAATCGACTGATCGATTTAAAGAAGCTTGATCAGAATAACAGTATTCCAGAGTGGGAAGATATTCTTCTGGGTAGAGGCCGGAGAAAAGATATTACAATTTTGCCGGTTCAGCTGCTTGGCGACAAAGGAGAGTCTGGAGGAAGCCTTTATCGTACATTGTCACCTTTGATAAACACTGGGGCTTGGGGCAAAGATATAAACAGTATTGATAATGGAGTGATAATTTTTGTCGATGATATTCTAGGTAGTGGGAATCAATTTGAAACATTTTCAAAAGAAAATAATCTCTCAGAGATTAAAGATCAAAACACGATAATTTTCTGCCCACTTATAGCTTGTGAACATGGACTAAGCTATTTGCGGGAAACAGTTCCATATGTCGAGATTTTCCCCGTTGAAACCCTTTCTCTTGACCAGAGCATATTCGATGACCGTGGACAAACATTTTTTAACGATGGGGTTAATACTATTGAAGCATCAGTAGATTTTTATCTAGAAATGAAAGAAAAGTATTCTCCCCAAATGCCAGAGTGGCTTGGCAGGGATAATGTAGGACTTCCTATCGTATTTGAGTGGGGGTGCCCAAATCAAACACCCTCTATATTGTGGATGCGAGAAGCATCTAAGTTAGAAACATGGTATCAATTATTCTCGAGAAGGGCATAGCTATGAAAATAGTCGATATTTTGAACGAACTATCAAATGCTAGAGCGGAATTTAGTTCAGAGAATAACAGCGTCTACAATAAATTTGTTGTCCCATACTTTATCGATAAATGCGACATAAGAAAAGAATCTCACTCCATCGCTCTTGTGGGAAGCAGAGGGTCAGGAAAGAGCACGTATATTCAATATTTCTGTCATGCGACTAGATTTGACACTAGAAAAGAGAATATACCTGAGGATGAATTTGACTGCATAGTCTTCTATTGGAAACCTGACACTGCATATTGCCAGGGCTTGAAGCGAGAGTGGTTAGGTAATGATGCAGACCTGTTTTTCAAAGTACATGCAGCCACCTCGCTATTGACTGAGCTCTCATCAATGATAAAAAATGTTTTAAGGCATTATCAAGAGGTCCAGTCTGATTTAGCAAAAGGGGGCATGCTATATGAAGCCCTCTCGCTTGTCACAAAAGAAAGTGTGACGTCTCTGGATGACATAGAAAATATTGTGTCTAGATGGAAGTATGAAGTTTCCACCAGACTAAATCCAGTTAATACGGAAGGGTTGCTATCTATCGAGCCAATGGAAATGATGGTCTTTCTTCTCGAAGCTTTAAGAAAAGATTGTCAGCTATTTTCATCAACTAGTTTCAAAATATTTGTTGATGAGTTTGAGCTGCTCAATAATTATCAGCAAAAAGTCATTAACACTTACAGGAAAGAATCTAAAAAGTTAATCAATTGGAATGTCGCTTACAAAAAAAATGCTAAGCCAACACCTGAAACAATTAGCGATCAATGGCTTCAAAAGCCAGATGATTATAGAGAAATTGATTTAGATGAAATGATTCGTGGTGACTTCAAGATTTTTGCCGCCGAGATACTAATTCTCTCATTTCAAAGCGTTGGGCTTGACTGCCTTCCTGGGACGTTTAACGCTCAATTCTTGGGAGAAAGGAGGAATATTGATAGTCGCAGGAAAAGCGAATATAGAAGTGAGATTCTGAGGCTGATTGAAAGAATATTGCCGACTCCATCTATTAAACAGCTTTCAGAACTTTGCTTATCTAAAAGCTCTGTTTCTAACGAAGTCAAAAGAATTCTCTCTGAAAACAATGCTCCACAGGGCACAATTCAACAGCTCATGGATAACCCTTCTCTTGCGATAACGCTTCTAGGGATTAACCAACAAAAGTCATTCAACCTGAGCGACTTCATTGAAGACACAGACCCCAACAATGCTAGTAAAGCAGTAAAAGAAAAGATTAATACTTATGAGTTCAACACCTTACTTCACCTAAATTTACGTTGGTCGTCATTAGAGGTTCCCGTGTACGCCGGGTTTGAGCGCTTTGTAGCAATGACTAGCTCAAATATCCGGCACTTTAAGGAACTTTGTTTTAATACTATTAAGCAGTTTAATGAAAATGCGTCAGATATAGAATTGAACTCTGTAGAGGATCTTCCTATCTTCCCTTATGAGTGCATGCATGCTGGAGCGATCCTTACAAGTAGGTACTTGGTCGATGAGATAGCAAGCTATCCTCCATACGGGAAAAAACTATCACAAATGGTAAATCGGATAGGTGAGATATTTAGGGTATCTCAGAAGACTACTTATCAAACAGAACCTGAAAGAACTATCTTTATTATAGAGTATGATTTTTCTGGCGACGACGTGGAGCTTGAGTCCTTTATTGAGTCGGCGTTAAGTTGGCGGGTTTTGGTCGATGATAGTGTCAAAAGGCTCAAATCTGAGAACAATATTATTCGGTCTCGAGAGTTTCAACTAAACCCAATATACTCACCGCGATTTGGGGTGTCATACAGGAAGAAGCGTGATGTCGTTTTCACAGCAGAAGCTTTCAAGCAAATAATAGGCGGCCCATATAGTTTATACGAGTTACTTCTTAAAGAGTATAGAAGCAAGTGGAAGCTAGAAACTGACAGTGCAAATCAGGGGTCGTTATGGTAATTACTGATTGGAATTACTGTGAAGCAGTATCGCTTTTCTCTGAAATCCCTAAAGGCTACTACGATATTGCTTTGTCGCATGTCCACGCAATTGATGATCGTGAAGATATGATGAGTGAACTCGTTGAGCACGCATCCAAAGAGTCTATTAACGTTTCATATGTGCACGAACGGTCATACCTTTCTTTAAACAATGAGAATATCCCACTTAGAAAATTATCAACTATAGGCTTCCCTGGAAAGAAAGTTTTGGTCGATGCCACTAGGCTTTCTGTCCCTGAGCTACTGCATGTGTTCTGCATTTTAAAAGACTCTAGGGCTCAGTTTGATGTTTTATACGTTCAACCAGAAAAATATAAGAAAAAAGGGGCTCAAGGTAATACCAAATCTGGTACTGAAGAGAGTTATGATTTATCAAATGATGGTGCAGGGGTACAGCAGCTTCCGCCATTTGTAAGCTGCGTCACAGATGTATCTCTGGTAGCCAATCTTGGCTTTGAAGGCCATAGACTAGGCAGCGTTCTTCAATCAGAACAATACCCTCTTAATAGCTTGACGTGCCTCCTAGGCACGCCTGCGTTTAAAGCTGGTTGGGAGAACATAACACTTAAAAATAATATAAGTATTGTTAGCGAGCTATCATCAAATGTCAGAGTTAAAATTGCAGGAGCAAACGACCCTATTCGAACACATGCCATGATAAAAGAGGTCTATGAAGGTTCAAATTACGAGGATAAGAAACTCTGCTTGGTTCCGATTGGAACGAAGCCAATGTCCATCGCTTCCGCTTGGTTCGCAGCAGATCACAGGGACGTTATCGTTGTTCACGATTTTGTAGAGAAGCGACAGAAGCGATCTAGCGGAACCGATACAGCTCATCTCTGGAAATTTTCGACATAACCACTACATTGTGTGATTATCGTGGAAGCCCGATTATAGGAAGTTGAAGCATGTCGGTTTGGCTAAGCAGCTTCGTACATGACCCTTTCGTGTGAGCATTCCTCCAAGCTTTCCCGGCATCTGAGAAAAGGGTTTCATAAATCATCAAGGAAAGTCGTTCACTGTTAACTCTTATTTTCAAAATACTGTCAGTAATAACAGCAGCCCCATTAGAAACTACGCATTGATCAAGGTGACATCTTTTTCCAACTCTAGGAATCAGAACGTCATTTTTTTTAGCAATCCAGTTTTTAGGGTGATGCTCAAGGTCAGAATACTTGCCCTCAAGCTTAGTGGAGTTTGGTTGATTTTCCTTAAAGCAAGTTGAGTGGAAAAAGCTTTCATTGGCGCTATCAAGCTGCTGTTTTGTCCTCTGCCCCCTTGTAATAACGCCCAGAACTTCACCAACAGATTTGTACCTTTTACTCAGGTTATCAATTAATTCTTTGCTGACGGCATATTTGTAGTCCATACGTATGAGGGCCGCTACTTTTGAAATACCAACTTGATCGATTATGTCTCCATTTTTAGTACACCCAACATTTACGAATACGTCATCGTTGTTCTGGTTTTTTATTCCAGTTACTAGATATGTGTCGACCTCGGCTCCAGAGAATGCATTCCTTTCTATCTTCAAAACCGATAAGTCAGAGAGAGAAAGCAATAGAGTGTTACGTACATATTTGAATGTTCCTCCAGAGACGATAGATTCAGGAAGTATCAGTGATACGATTCCGCCTTCTTTAACAGAGTTCAAGTAGATTGCAATAAAAGCAACTTCCGCACGGAAAGACATGCCTTTTCTAGCATTTTTAGTACCAAACGTTTTGTTTATGTATGCTGCTGTTTCGCGGTTCAGTATAGTATTGATAAAAGGCGGATTTCCTACAGCAATAGTAAACTTGTTGTGATAAACACTCTGGGGAAGGAGGGTCGAGTCACCTAGCTCCGCAGTAATTAAGGGGATTTTTTTTTGGAGAAGATCAATGTTTTCTTTATCCAAATCGAAAGCATGGATTTTTGCACTAGGGAAAAGCCTAGAGATAGGTTCGAGCAGCGCCCCCTCTCCCGCTGCAAAGTCAACAGCGGCTGAGACGGACTGACCGTCCGCTAGGTTGTAAACTTTCTCCGCCATTAGTTCACTGAGCACATCCTTGGTATAAAATTGACCCAGTAATTTTCTTTTTGCACTCATACCCTGACTCCTTTTAGAGATCGAATCATTCGCTCAATTTTTCGACCCATCCCTGGGTTTCCCTTGACTACGTCTCTGAGTGTAAAAATTAATTCTTCATCAAAAGCAGGATCATAATTTGTCTGCTTCATGATTTCAATATCTACATATTTACATAATATTTTGAATGCCTCTGTGTACGTTTTTGTCCCGCTATCACTAAGAATCCGTGAAATTTTTGGCTGGTCAATTTTTCGCAACGGCCTATATAATTCATTTATTTCATTACATATTTCTTTTTGAGAAAGCGGTATCTTAGAAACTCTTTTGGCTAATTCTTCGCGAACTTCTGAAACAGGTCTAAAGACAGATTTAGTATTCATCTATCCTTTATAATATACATATTCACATAATTCAAGACATAGCATGTTTTGGTGCTGTAACCATAATGAGGCCACTAGCCTCTATGAATCGACCAGTCTTTTCTAGACAGTTTTTCGTTTGAATTCTTCGAGCCTTTCATCCACCAATGGTGGCATATTATCAGCTTGTCCATGCTCCCGTGTAGAGTTATAAAACATCTCGATGTAGTCAAAAATATCTGCTCTCGCCAATTCACGCGTCGTATAAATTCTTTTCTTGATACGCTCCCGTTTTAACAACTGAAAGAAGCTTTCAGCCACAGCATTATCGTGGCAGTTTCCCCTTCGACTCATACTTGCCTTTAGATTGTGCTCCGCAAGGAATGCCTTCCACTCATAGCCGGTGAACTGGCTCCCCTGATCGGAGTGGATAAGTACCGTTTTTTTTGGTTTTCTACGCCATACCGCGGACAATAAAGCTTGTGTGGCCAGCTCCGCCTCCATACGTGAACTCATCGACCAACCGACAACGGCTCTGGAATATAAATCCAACACAATGGCTAAGTAGAGCCAGCCTTCGTGCGTACGAATGTAGGTAATATCAGTCACCCAAGAATGATTCGGCGCTGGCGCATTAAAGTCTCTATCCAAGATGTTACTAGCAACTAAAGCAGGTTTTCCTCCGCGCTTACCTTGATACTTCTCGTACCCAACCTGTGCCTGTAAGCCTTCCTCCGTCATTAAGCGTGCAACGCGATGTTTGCTACATTTTTCGCCTAAGTCACGCAGGTCACTGGTCACTTTCCTGTACCCATATACGCCGCCGCTCTCAAGCCAGGAATGCTTAATAAGACCTAGTAAGCGCTCGTCCTCTCTTTTTCGATGAGACTTGGGCTGCTTAGACCAAGCGTAAAACCCGCTTCTCTGAACTTCCAGTGTTTGGCACATAACTTTCGCTGGGTAACGGTTGAGCCTTGCCTTTACGAACGCGTATTTTTCTTTGACTCGCCGGCGAAAAATACGGTTGCTTCCTTTAATATATCGCGTTCCATCTTGACGCGTTTCAGCTCTTTTTCTAACTGTTTAATCTTTGCGTTTTGGTCGAGTGAGGCACGGTGCTCTTCGCTATCAGAGCCATAAAGTTGTAAAGCGAGCTCGTCGTTATTCCGAGTCTTTGTGCGACACTAGAAACTGAATGACCGTGATCAGTAACCTGTTTGACTGCTTGGATTTTAAATTCTTCGGTAAATCGTTGTGCCATGAGTTCTCCTAAGTACACCTAATTGTAAAGGAATTAAGTGTCTAGAGAAGACTGGTCGATTCAAGCAGACCTGCTTTGTGTTTTATGATTGGGTTGTTAGTATGAAGCATTGAGAGTTACCTTTTGTTTCGATTTTAGATTCGCACCTTTATCAAAACGGGTAACTCTCTTCATTTCAAGATGAAGTGTCAGATTAAATCGGGACTAATACAACTAAGTTGATTAAGATAACTCAGTCAGGGTAATCGACTATTTTATTGATGAACTTGATTTGCTCAAATTAGGTTTTCACATTAGTAAATTCATGCCAAAATTCATTCTCTTTGAGCCTAATGCTCGCAGTGTGAAGTCAGATCGTAGTGACCTTGCGGCAGGACCATTTGAGGTGACACGATTCCAACCGCTCGTTTTGGTGATAAAAGTTGTTTGATCAAGCACACATTGAATTTCAGGAAAAAACCGTCGTCGTTGAATAAGGCCCTCGCTCTTTTGCGCTCACCGGGCAATGCCCAAGTTCGAATTCCAGTAACGTCCATCCACGCCCCAATTTGTAATAGCCCAGCAACGTCTCCGAGAGACCATTTGGGTGTAATTGAGAAGTGAAAATCAATTGCTTCCATCATTGGTCTAATTCGACTTTTGGGATAGTCCTTTTCTATGAGGAAGTCTTTTAAACTCTCAGAACTATTAAAAACAAAAGCCGAATGAGGACTGTAGTAGTGCTCACATAGACCAATGTCATGAAACAAACAGGCCAATGCCAATTGCTCTTTATCAACATTCATCTTATTTTTTTCGGCAAATTTTGAAGCAAGATAATGAGTCCTTAGTGAATGATTATATATATGACTATCTGCCGCGAGCCCAAGCAAATCTATAGCATCCTTTACAATCGAAGTATCCGGCAACAGAGATTTTTTGAGATTTTTATTGGCTTGTAGCATATTTATCCGCTCACTTAATTGAAGTTTTTTGGACGTCTAATAAATATAAGAAACGCCGTCAATAACGAAGGTAGTACAATCACGAGTATTTCTTTAACAACCCCAAACTCGGAAGAAATCATTCCGGAAAAAATCATATGGATATGAAATACACCGTGTACGACAACAAAAAGCCCTCCCGCTAAAGTAAGGGGAAAACGCCAACGATCTGATAAATTGGAGTAGATCAACAGCACTCCTGATGAAAAGAATGCCAGCCCTGCATCTTTAACAAAATGATTGTTGAACTGGCCGTAATCATCTCCCAGTAATCCAAAGAAAGATTCGGAAAAGAAAAACGCAAACACACCCGCGAAAGTAAAACCAAAACTCAAAACCCAAGCTAAAGTTCGTTCGCTTGCTTTTAGAGCACTTATTAACTGCATTTTAATTGTCCCCGGTAGATCGGATTTACAAAGCACCCATCAATGCGACAGCACCAACTAACTCAGCTAACAAAAAAACCACCGGCCACTTTTTTGTGCGCTCAAGAATAAATCCAATTAACCGCCCTGCAGCCATACCAAAAAGAGCTAACGCTATTCCTAAAATCAAACCCTGTCGCACATCCAAAGGGAAGAAATTTATAAAGATCAAGCAGAAAGCCATGGTCACGCCAAAGCCTCCATATACGCCTCTGACTTCATTTCTCATACACGGAGTATTGGCGTCCCCACCAAAAATCCCTAAGATAAATGACGGCTTCCAAAACGCAGCCATGCCCATACCTAGAAACGCGAGGCCTACCAAAAATATTGAAATTTGCATTCGATACACTCACTTAAATTGAATCAATGATTATGTTGAAACATATCAGTTCATTCAGGCCATTCTCAATTACCTAATCAGGTAATCAAGTTCAAAAAATCAACAAAAAACGAATTACAAAATCTCAACAAACCTCGAGATTACAAAAGGTTGATCGATTTAGATCAGAGATAGGCCCCATTTGAAACGTGTTTTCTGAAGAAAACAGGCACTAAAAATACTTTCTCGCTTTTCTGTCTATTCCGTGATCAAGAAAGGACATACCTCTAAGCAATCCCGTTACAGCTAGCCACCTGAATGGTTCGGGAGGCACGGGTAGCATTTTTCTATTCACTAAGAAATCAGCGTGTCCTAGATTTTGATTGCAGACTACTTTCTTTATGATTTTACCGACATATCCAGACATAGATAAACCATGTCCGCAATATGCAGCTCCATAATAAACATTGCCTTGACGAGATACATTCCCTACTACCGGAAGAAAGTCGGTAGACATCGCCACTCGCCCGGTCCAACCCTTATCAATTTTGACTTCCGGTATTTGGGGAAATCGTTCGCGAAAAGTATTTTCTAACAAGCGAAAACACTGTCGATCAAAATCTGAGGGGGCTCTTGACCCAAATCCGACTCTAGCTTTCTTCGTCCCAACTAATATACGATTTCTGGGTGTTAAACGGAGATTCTCTATGACCCTATGAGATGTATGTATCGGGTGCCGGCTTGACCAGCCAACAGCATCCAACTGTTTCTTGGTTAAAGGCTCTGAAACGAGAGATGAAACGGATAGAGGCACTATTTTTGATCTAGAAACGCCCATTGGGTCAGCAAAAGCGTTGCAAGCCAATACAAGCTTGTCAGCCGAAACAACGCCGTTTTTTGTTTTGATCAGGATTGTCTTGCCTTCTATTACTTTTTCTACTCTGGAATTCTCGAATATAGTGACGCCAGACTCTTCTGCCAAAATTGACATTGCGTAACAGTACTTGGCTGGATCTAAAGAGCCTCCTATTGGTTCTTTGTAACCACATTTTATTGAATTTGGAAGATTCCCTCCAGATAAATCTGATTGGCCCAACATTTGGCAATCAAAACCGAATTCGTTGTAGATGGTACAAAATTTTTCCAGTTTTTTTGCATGGGAACTGTGCACAGCTCCCATCACGTTAGGGATATTAGTGAAATCACAATCATATCCTGATTGTTGGATATTTTTTTCTACATCCGCAATTGCACTTTTGAGTATCTCTGCGTAGGCACCTGTTTTTTCTCGACCAAACATCCCTAATGTCCACTCAGGATTTGTTCCCAAATCAATAGCAATCTGACCACACGCCCTTCCACTAGCGCCATTTCCAACATAGCCTGCTTCCAATACTGCGACTTTGTGCCCTTCTAAACTTAACTCTCTTGCCGCCGAAAGGCCCGTGATACCGCCTCCAACAACCACTACCTCAAAGGACTCGCCACCCAATAAAGTCCTTGATACTCGTGATCTTGAGATTGCCTCATCCCAAAAACTAACTTCACAGAATTTTTTTAAGGGTAGATGACTCAACATATCTTTAGCCTCATAGAATCTCTTGCGCGTTATCCGACCAATACGGCATTATCGAACTATGTAAGCAAACGGATTTTTGTTTAGATTTTTTGCAAACCGAAAAGAAAAATCTAGACACCTCCATCGCGAATCTCTCAGGATACTCCTCGTGTGCATATAGTTTACCTCCCTCGAGAGTTCGAAATTCCTTCTCCCCGGCAAATTCATTGAGCATTTTTTTCGCATCTTCGACTTTAAAGTACGGATCTTCGTCACCCCACAACAACATTGTTGGAGCTGTTATGGATGAGTGAAAACTACCGACGGCTCTCAAAGATGCAAACGAAATGCCTCTTACGTAATCATAGTGTTTAGTTCTTACATCTCTATTCTCGTTCCAGTTTTTGATAAAGAACTTCTCGAAATCCCCTTGGGTCTTATTCAAGTCAGAAAAACAGCCTTTCAATCCAATAATTGAATTCCGCAGCAACGGATATCTGTATGCTGCATCGATGATATACTGCCCCACTCGAAAACGACCAAGTATAACGAGAGCTCCAAAAAGCAATGAAAATTCTGCAGGTGTTTCCGTATTACCCAACACCATTCCAAAAACCTTTTTTCGATCCTTTGCGGCAATAATTCTAGCAATTGCGCCCCCACTGTCATGAGCAATCAGACCATATTTATCGATGCCCATATATTCGAAGAGTTCTATGAAGTCGTCAGCTATATTTTCTATCCCATACGGATAACCTTCTGGTGCTTCAGATAAGCCTGCGCCAGGGTAATCAAAAAGATGACAAGTAAAATGTTTACTCAATAGTGGAATAATGTTGCGAAAGGTCGCTGAATGAAGAGGCCATCCGTGAATAAATATAAGGTTTGGTCCTTCACCCACAGCCCAGTGTGCAAATTTAATATTGTTCAAGCTCACCAAGTTCTTTGGTTTCGAAAAATCTAGTTTCTCGATTTTTGTTTCGGTTAACATTGATACTCTCGATAGCAAAAAGTTGTATCTGGCATGTTATTTGTCGTCAGATATTTTTCAATTACCTGAGCAGGTAATACAACATCTTTTATATTTCAGGAGTCAACTCGTGACGGCAGCAGTAGACAATGCACAAAACTCAATGTTTCCCGCACTGCTAAAATATTGGCGAACCATGAGGCGGTTCAGTCAACTCGAACTAGCTGTGGAAGCAGAGGTCTCTACCAGACACATTTCATTTCTAGAAACTGGGAAAGCAACACCAAGTCAATCAATGGTCATCCGTTTATCGCAAACACTATCCATACCTCTCAGAGATCAAAATGAGATGTTAGAAGCCGCAGGTTTCGAAACTTACTATCACTCACCCTCCACAGAAGAGCTCTTGAATGGCGTCGTGGGCGACGCTATTAAATCTATGCTCCAAAATCATGATCCTTTTCCAATGACGATTATGGATAGAAATTATGAATTTATTCTAGTTAATCAAGGAGTAAGAAAGATTCTCAGCCTGTTCATACCATCTTACGAGTCAGGCCACGAAAAGTCTTTAAATCTCTATGACTTGCTGCTGAATCCAAAACTGATGAAACCATTTGTTCGAAATTGGGAAAATGTTGCAGCTAAGATGATTCAAAGATTACAACGAGAGATTCTAATGACCAAAGACAATAATCAACTTAATAGTTTGTTGGAAAGAGTCTTAGCATTTGAAGCGATGCCCTCGAAATGGGAAAGTCCAAATTTCAGTGAAAAAGCTAGCCCTGCCTTCTCATTAGAAATTACCAAAGGAGAACTTGAGTTAAGTTTTGTGACAACTGCAACTAAATTCAATGCTCCGCAAAGTGTACTGGCTGATGAGCTACTGATTGAAAGCTATTTTCCGGCAAATGAAGCAACAAAGAACTTCTTTAGTTAAAAGCTATGAACTAAATGATTTTTTACTGCATTGGTTTTCAAGGGAGGTCAAATTCACATCACACATAACTCTATGCTAGTAACCTTCCAATAGTTATTGATACCAATTTCAGACCAAGATCAATTACCTATTCAAGTAATTGATCTTGGTCACAATGGTTTGATTAGATGAGAAGCGTAGCCTTTACAAATTGAGTTTTTTGTGGATCTACGAGTTCTTCATATCATTCTTTATTGGCGATTTTGCCCGACCTGATTCGAACGCTCTGTTTTCTATATTAGTTCGGGTCATGTTGTTTTTATTGGAGTTACATCATGAATTTGTTTTCTAAACTATCGACCGTCTTATTTTTTGTTTTGAGTCTAAGTGGATGTGAATTTTTAAACAAAGTGTCGGTTGGAAGCAGCGCTCAAGCTTATGGCGAGGCGTGGAACAGCGGAAATGTGGATGCTATTTTGGATTTACACAAGGACCAGTCTTCTTTTCAACTTCATTTTTTGGATGAACCGATTGCTCAAGGTAAAGATGAAATCAGAGCCGCATTTGAAAAAGTTTTTACCATCGCTCCTGATTACAAAGGAGAGGTTCAAGAGGTTCTTTTTGGCAGTGACTACGTCACAATAAGATTCGTACTCTCTGCAACGCCAACTGAGCGATTTGTTCTCGGCAACATGGAGTTTACACCGACGGGCAAAACGTACAATATCGAGATGATTGATACAATATTGTTTGAAAATGGGTTGGTTAAGACAAAACATACTTATTTGGATGCTCAATCAGTTTTTCAAAACAGTGCAAGTTACAAGACCAAAATCTAAGTTGGAGATATTTTATTGGGGAGTGCTATGACAATCTTTACTAACGTTTGCATATTCTTAGTAGGACTAATTAATTTTTTACCGGTAGTAGGCATGTTATCTGCGGAAAAAATTGAGTCTACATACGGAGTATCTATCACATCATCGGAGTTGCAGATTTTGATGCAACATAGAGCCCTTCTTTTCGGTTTGATTGGTTCAACTGTCTGGTGCTCATTGATCTTTACGACTATTCAAACAGCAACTCTTACTCTAGCTGGATTCAGTATGTTTGGATTTATCGTAATCGCGCTTGTGGTGGGAGATTATAATAGCAACATACAACAGATCGTCAGGGCAGATGTGGTAGGTTTAGTTATACTTGCGAGTGCGATTGTTGGCAAAACTTTAAATTCAAAAAGTTGAGAGAACTGATTTCATTTCATACCTTTGTTCCATTGAGAAGCAGCAGAACTAGTTCTACTCATAGCTTTAGGTGTATTAGTCCCGATTTAATCTGACACTGCATCTTGAAATGAAGAGAGTTACCCGTTTTGATAAAGGTGCGAATCTAAAATCAAAACAAAAGGTAACTCTCAATGCTTCATACTAACAACCCAATCATAAAACACAAAGCAGGTCTGCTTAATCTCGCCGAAGAACTTGGAAACGTATCTAAAGCATGTAAAGTCATGGGCGTATCTCGCGATACATTTTATCGCTATCAAGAGCTTGTTGAAGATGGTGGAATTGATAACCTGATTAACAAGACACGTAGGTCTCCGAATATCAAAAATCGTGTTGATGATGCTACTGAGCAAGCCGTTATTGCTTATGCTGTTGAACAGCCTGCACATGGACAACACCGAACAAGCAACGAACTACGTAAGCAAGGTGTCTTCGTCTCTGGTAGTGGTGTTCGTTCAATCTGGGTTCGCCATAACTTGGAGAATTTCAAAAAGCGTCTCAAAGCCTTAGAGGAGAAAATAGCTCAAGATGGTTTCATTCTGAGTGATGCGCAGGTCGCAGCCCTTGAGAAGAAGAAACATGATGATGAAGCCTGCGGAGAGATCGAAACAGCGCACCCAGGCTACTTAGGCTCTCAAGACACCTTCTACGTTGGTAACCTCAAAGGTGTGGGCCGGATATACCAGCAAACCTTTGTAGATACCTATAGTAAGGTCGCTTTCTGCAAGCTCTACACAACAAAAACGCCGATCACTGCTGCCGATATACTCAACGATAAAGTGCTACCTTACTTTGAGCAAAATGGCTTGCCTATGCTGCGTATTTTAACCGACAGAGGAACGGAGTATTGCGGTCGTGTAGATCACCACGACTATCAACTCTACCTCGCCATAAACGATATCGATCATACGAAAACAAAAGCGATGTCACCTCAAACCAATGGCATCTGCGAACGCTTTCATAAAACGATACTGAACGAGTTTTACCAGATAACTTTCAGGAAAAAGCTGTACTCGAATATGGAGGAGTTGCAAAAAGATCTGGACGAATGGATGGAATATTATAACAATGACCGAACTCACCAAGGAAAAATGTGCTGTGGACGCACACCCAAGGAAACTTTACTTGATGGGAAAACGATCTGGGCTGAAAAGAATTTAGCTCAAATCTAAACTGACAGGCACCGGTAAAAAACGGGTAACTGTCAGATCAAGTCTGAGCTACTACAAATGATCTAACCTTGGCCTTCCAGCACTACCGGGCCTAACTCGCCGACCCAGCATGTCCTCTATTTCCGCTTTGAACCTGTCTGAACCCAACGCGTAATTACCATTCGTTGACTGGCGAATTTCATCAACCAGCCCTGGGTCAAGCTCGTTGCGAAATAGTTCTCTATAGAACGCGCGCCTACCAAGAGTTTCATTCGATAGCGCCAGATACAGCTCATGCTCAGTCAAACGCTCATCCTCATAGCCCTGTGCATTGTGCCTGTAACTGCTCCAGCGATACTCTGCGGGGTGCGCGACAATATTAGCTCTTACTGGGTTTAACTCGATATATCGATAACAACCCAATACATAGCGTTCGTCATCAGTAACACAGGACCGAAAACGGCCTTCCCAGAGCGTTCCAGTTCTCTGATAACTTCGGTTAATATACTGCACATAACGCTGACCGAGACGTTTCATCAGCTTTCCTAGGCCAATTGAGTCTGTGGGCGTAATGAGTAAGTGAACATGATTAGTCATTAAGACATAAGCATGCACATAGCAGCCATACATCTCAGAATACTCAAACAACCACTCTAAATAACATTCGTAGTCCTGTTCCGAATAAAAGCAGGCTGAACGGTTATTCCCGCGCTGAATAATATGATGAGCCGCGTCTGGAACACTAACTCTTGCCCTCCTTGGCATCGTTATCTCCTTCTATGAAATTGTTCATTATTCACGTGTTAAAACGTGGTCTGTCCCCGATTTTTTGCTTTTGCGCCGGTTCCAGGATCTATAAACGCCTCTACTCGGGTATACCCAAACGTGTCTAGCTCGCCCCCGCCCTCCTCAAAGTTGTAGGCACCTTCAGCAGCATAAAATCGTGTATTGAACTCTACGTTAGTAATCTGTGGCATAAGTACTCTCCCTGTCCGTGATAAATTTACATACATCCATAACTTTTAGTACTTTCTTGAACTCAAGTGGCGGCCCGCCAACACTATCCTCTTCTAAGTACGCAACTTTACAGCCGTCCGGCGAGGTTGACGCAACGCTAAACACCCCTCGCTTCAACTCTATTGTTTCGGTATCGGTAATAAGGTAACTAGCTGGGCGTCTCGTCGCCATATGCATAACAAATATGCCTACTTTTGTGGGGGTGAAGAGCGTGGTACCACCCCTTCCCCACTCAGGTAGACACACTTTTCTGCTCTCAATACGCCAGTCATCTCGATAAAGCCACCATAATCGGCTACATTCCCTACCAATAGAATGCCCAAAATAGGCATTGCTATACGCATGAAACTCTTTCAAAGAAGGCAAAACCGGGAACTTCCCTTGAATCTTTACTTTTGTACCTTCTTGATAATTTACTATTTGAGTATCCCATATTGCGCGATGACGAGCGCCACGCTCCCAAGCATCAGTCCACTTATCTTTTCCCTCTCGAATGCGGCTCATCTCGCCACCTTTAACATGAACGACAGTATCCCAAACGGCCGGATCATCAATTTTCTGCTCAAAGAAACCGTCTTCGGACATTAATATCTTATAAAATGCCAGTTTGTTATCAGGTAATGCCACTGCATCACAACGCATTCCAGTCCATTTTATACGAGTGTCTATTTTTGCTCTTTCTCCAACGTGAATGTTCAGCCCGCTATTAAACGATAATACCGTTGAGTTACCATCTTTTCCGTGAACATACAGGTCCTTGCCAAGCAAACAATAGTAGTAACTATATTTTTCAAGCTCAACCAATCGCTCCGTCGTGCCATCTATCGATACTTTTAACAAAGTCATTTTCGCCCCGCCACTAGCTATTCTTTTGCCGGCAGCTAACAATACATGCTGATTGTCGAGCCAATAGATCAGTCTAGCGGCAGACCTTCCGGTACTAAGTTGCGCCCTTACATGCTCATATGTTGTGACATAATCTTCTGGATCTGGCTCTTTGGAAAAACACCCAGTCAGTGCGCTAGTAAGAATAATTGCCTGAAATAACCTAGTAAAAAAAAGCCGTCGAGAAAATACACATACCATAAGAATGACCTTTTACTTGAATAACGGTTCAATACCGAAGAGCAAAACCAAGATTGCAATGACCGCGAACAAAATACTGAATAAGATGCTATACGTTATTGTCGCCTTTACTGCATGCCTTAAGTTCTCGCCAAACACCTTCATACTCACCGCGACATGAGTAACAAGCGCTGTAAACCAGACATAATGTCCGTATGTTTGAATATGGTTTAAGGGAGAGTCCTCGGGACTAGGTGTACCAAACACCCAACGTAACAAAAGTTCTGACACTGTCATGATTGGTACCCATATAAGCCAAAACAGGAAATGGCGTTTGACGGTCACATCCGAAAAAACAATAATTCTTTTAGTCACCCAGTAATACAATAATGGCCCTAAAACTACTGCCACCAATGTCATTGCCATGTAAAGCAATATCAGTACGACTATGCCCACTTATCTCTCCCCCAAACTCTCTTGCTTATACCGCAACAACGGCGATAAAAAGAACTCTATCAAACGCCGCGTTCCGGTCTTCACTTCTGCGGTGACGGACATACCCGGCGAGAGCCGCACAAAACGCTCATTCACCGCTAGGCCGTCTTGCTTGAGTTTCACTCTGGCGCTATATACCAGCCCTAAGTTTTCATCCTGAATGGCGTCGTCTGAGATGCTGGTAAGCTCGCCATCGATAAAGCCATATTTCGTAAAGTTAAAGGTATCAACTTTCACTTCGACCGTTTGGCCTTCTTCGACAAAACCGATGTCTTTATTGCGCAGCATCACCTCAACTTGCAGTTCTCCGTCTTGCGGCACAATCAGCATGAGCGCTTGGGCGGGCGAGACGACACCGTTGACGGTGTGCACGGCGAGTTGTTGTACTTGGCCATTGATCGGCGCGCGCAAGTCATAATGCTGTAAGCGCTGTTCTGTTTTCGAGACTTCTTGTGCCAATGATTCGCTGCGGGTTTTCAGTTCGCTCCATTGCATCAAGGTTTGCTTTCGTTTTTCTGAAAGATAGAGCGCTTTTTGGGTTTCTACTCCTTGTACCGAAACGTCTAGTTGCGTCATTCGCGCTTGCTGAACAGCTAAGTCTTGCTGCGCTTCGATTAGCTCTTGTTTGATTTCAAGAAATTGCAGCTTTGAGCCATAGGATTTTTTTTGCAAGGTATCGAGTGCATCAACACGTTCGGCCAGAACTGGAACGACTTGCTGTTGTTTGTTGATCTCGGCTTGCACCATTTGAGCTTCGGCACTGAGTTTATTTTGCTCGTGTTTTAGTGCCTTGAGTTGGCTGGAAATCTCGCGTTGCTCTTGAACAAGCAAGCGTTGCTGATCGCTGTTTAGATTCAATGGGGTCAGAGTCTGTGACTCTGACCCCATTGAATCTGACCCCTTTAAGTCTCCCTTTAAGTTATCCAACCAGCGATTCAATACCAACAAGCGCGCTAAGTTTTGTTGACTATCGACTAATTCAGAGGTAAGACGATTAAGGTCTGTTTGCACGAGTGCACTATCGAGCGTGATGAGCGACTCTCCTGCCGTAACGCTTTGCCCTTCTTGAACATGAATGGCTTTTATTCGCGCACTTTCGAGCGGCTGGATTTGTTTTACCCTTTCGCTCGGAATGACCTTGCCCTGCGCGACGGCTACGATGTCGATTTTTCCCACCAATGCCCAAATCACTGCGATCAAAAACAACAGAACGATCAGCCAAATAATGAGCCTGCCAGCCTTAGACGACGGCGTAGATTCCACCTCAATCGCGGCCGGTAAAAACTCGTAGATCACATGGTCGTTAGCGGCTTTTTTGCTTTTGTTTTGAACTGCCGAGTTCTGCGTTTGTTGCTCAGATTCAGCTTGGCTCGTTGGTTGTTCGTTCTGCTCTTTTACAGACTTTGGCTCTTCAATGATGATGCTCATGCGCCGCCCTCCGATCCAGAGGGTTTGGTTTTGCGGGGTGAAAAGGTGGTTGAAAAACTCAGTCCGTTTTGCGCAGGTTTCGATGCAGAAGCCTTTGTCGTTTCTGAAAAGGAGCCAGAAGAAGAATCTAGAGAAGAGGCGTTCGTTGACGTGTTCATAGCAGAGCGTGGCTTTTCGGCCGGTACTTCACGAATAGACGGTACATGACTTTGATGGCTGTGCAGTTTAGCGTAGTAGCCGTTTTGCTCCATCAGGTTGTCATGGTCGCCACTTTCAATGATGCGACCTTTATCGACCACGATAATTCGATCGGCCATGCGCACAGTCGAAAGGCGGTGCGCAATAATAAACACCGTGCGGTCCTGACAAATGCGCCGCATGTTGTCTTGAATGATACGTTCACTTTCGTAGTCGAGTGCACTGGTGGCTTCGTCAAAAATAAGAATACGCGGGTTAGTGATTAGGGCTCTGGCAATCGCAATGCGCTGCTTTTGTCCACCGGACAGCGAAGCGCCCTGCTCGCCTACAACGGTGTCATAGCCTTCGGGCAGTTCGAGAATAAAGTCGTGAGCGCCGGAGAGTTTGGCAGCGTGTATCACGGCGTCGATAGACATGGATGGATCAGACAAGGCAATGTTGTCTTTCACAGAGCGGTTGAACAAGACGTTCTCTTGCAGTACGACACCGATTTGACGACGCAACCACGAAGCGTCCACTTGGGCTAGGTCGACACCGTCTACCAACACACGGCCACTCTCTGGCACATACAGGCGTTGAATCAGTTTAGTGAGGGTACTTTTGCCGGAACCAGAGCGACCCACAATACCAATCACTTCGCCGGCATCGACGGACAAATCCAAGTCTTTCAATACTTCGGGGCGGTCTGGTTGATAACGAAAGGTGACACGGTCAAAGCTGACCTGCCCTTTGACTTGCGGCAAGGTAGTGCGATTCGGGTTATGTGCGGGCTCCGTTGGCGTGTTGAGAATATCGCCTAAGCGCTCTAGCGAAATACCGGCTTGTTGAAAGTCTTGCCAGAGCTGCACCAGCTTAAGTATCGGTGCGCTGACGCGTCCGGCGATCATGTTGAAGGCGATCAACTGCCCAACACTTAAACTGCCCGCAATCACCAAGGTGGCACCGACCCAAAGAATGAGCACGGTCACGACTTTATTGATCAATGACGCGACTTGGCTGGCGATATTACCGAGGTTGTTGGCTTTGAAAGAGGCGGAAACATAGGCGGCGAGTTGCTCTTCCCAACGGCGCTGCATTTGCGGTTCGACCGCCATGGATTTTAGGGTTTCGGCACCGGAGACAGACTCCACTAAAAACGCCTGATTCTCAGCACCGTATTTGAATTTATCGTTTAAGCGATTGCGTAGAATCGGCGTAATATAAATCGACAGTAGGATGTACAAGGGAATAGAACCCAGCACGATATAAGTGAGCGTCGGGCTGTAAAAGTACATGACGGCAAAGAAGATAAGGGTAAAGCCAAGGTCAATCAGCAAGGTCAGCGCGGAGCCGGTAATAAACTCGCGAATGGTGTTTAGCTCATGCACTCGCGCCACGGTATTACCCACTTGGCGCGACTGAAAGAAAGCAATCGGTAGATGCATAAGATGATTAAACAAACGCGCGCCCAAGGTAACATCGACACGGTTGGTGGTATGCGAGAACACATAGGTACGCAGGCCATTTAGCACCACATCAAACAAGGAGATGACCACCAGCCCAAAACACAGTACGTCGAGCGTGGTTAGGCCTTGATGCACCAGCACCTTGTCGATCACGACTTGAAAGAATAAAGGCGTGATTAGGGCAAACAACTGAATAAAGAAAGACGCCACCAGCACCTGATACAAGATGCGCTTGTACTTGATAATCGATGGGATAAACCAGGAGATGTCGAACTTGCCCGACATACCGGGCAGTAAAGAACGCTTGGTGATGAGAATGACTTCGCCGGACCAAAGTGATTCAAACTCGCGCTTGGCTAGCATTTGCGGTGCTGAAGACTCACCGCCGCAGTACTGTATGAGCGCTTTGCCCTCTTCGCTCGACGCGAAATCACAGCGAGCAAGAATGAAAAACTCCCCCGACTTGTCTATCCCAATACACGGCAGCGCAACGCTTGAGAGCCGTTCTATTGGCAGCTGGCAATGGCGAGCTTTGAGCTTTAGATGATGTGCCGCGCGCACTAAGGCCGTCGCGTCGAAGCGCTGTTCCTGCTCGCCAAAATGATGTTGTAGTTGCTGAGCATCGGCAGCAAGCTGGTGAAATGCAGCCACTGCCACTAAGGCGTTTAAGCCGGTATCTTGATTATCAATATCGCTCGCGTGCTTGTCTTGAATTGTGTTTCGTCCCTGCATAATTATTCTCCCTGACGCTATCTTAACGTTTTCGATAGCTAATCCATTTTCAGTTCACTTGTTGGCAGAAAACCACCAACTGAGATTGAGGGACGTAGGTTTCATTCCATAAAACCAACGCTAGTCGACCCTGTTGGGCGCTAGTGAAATACACGGTGAGAAAATAAGGCAAGAGGTGTTGATCATCCTTGTATCATTCTCTGTGAATTCATCCCTGTTCACAGACTATCGCGGGGATAGTTCAGCCACGATAGTAGCGTTTGATCCGGAAGCCTGTCTATGACAGCGCTCTCAGTTCCCAAGTGCGATGCTATTTAGTTGATGCGTGTTCGGCGTCATTGCTCAGAAAGGAGGTCTGGCATGTTTGGTCAGGCAGTTTTGTCTCAGAGCTTAGATAGCTGCTCTGCTTTGATGACTTTAAAGCCTAGTCTGCCAATGAAGTAAGTGAGCCGAATAGCTATTTTATTCGGCTCACTGATTGAGCCTTTTATCAATAATTGGATGCATCCCCTTCTATTCGAAGGATCGTAGATCTGGAACATATTCTTATTAACTGGAAACGCTTTTCAAAGTGCCTATCCCAGTCTGTCGCTCCCGATTCTTTTTCTGCGTAACCTCATTAAAACGTGGTCTGTCCCCGATTATTCTTAAAGCTATCAGAACTAAACCTTGTCTATGCGGTCACAAGATATGTTCAAAACTATATATATTTCTTACTACGCATACCTATCGAACCCACTCAGGTTCAAAATATTCAATAGGTCTAATAAAACAGGAAGTCATCATGAATAAAAATAACAACGTACGAGGCAAGCATGCGGTTCTCGCTATATCAGTTAGCCTGCTAATTGCTGGATGTGCTAGCAATGACAGACAAGTTGAACCGCTAGGCTGTGAAGGTCTCGCGAACTACAAAGTAGTGTTTAGTAGCACTTGGAGCAATGCAACACACCCTCAAGATGCGCCAAATACGCCACATATGTCTCACCTTTTTGGCGTTTCACACAATCAAGATATTTCGTTCTGGAAGCTTGGAGAGTCAGTAAAAGACGGCATCAAGAGTATTGCTGAAAAAGGTTCTGGTTTTGAATTCATTAAAGAGGCTGAGTGGGCGATACGCATCGATAAGGCGAAAGACATATTTGATGGTAACGACATTAAGAGCTCACCCGGAAGTAGCGAAGCAGAATTCAAAGTCACAGAGGACTTTCCGCTTGTGACATTAACAAATATGCTTGCACCAAGCCCTGATTGGATAACAGGCGTGTCATCTTTAAGTCTTTGTGAGAACGGTCGTTGGATCGATTTTAAAACGATCCCAGCTGAGGTTTACGATGCGGGTACTGACGGAGGCAGAACATACACCGCAAAAGACCAGCCACTTGCAGAGCGACAGCCAGTTGCATTGCTAAATGAAAGCGGTCGCACAGACTATGCAAGCTTTCCAGCAATTGGTGAGTATGTATTTACAAAAATTGAGTCTATTACTAATCCAGATGGAGCTGGATATGTGAAACACATTAGAGACGCCTTAAAAAAAGAACGTTTGGATCGCGAAGACTAGCAAACTATGCGCTAAACCCGGCCAGTCAGGACTTACCGGGTTCTACGTTCACGCTGCGCGCTGGCTTCTAAACGCAAAAGTTGCGAGTCACGAGTGCTAAGGTCAAGGGTCAGGTCTTACATGGTGTATCTTCATTTCCCCCTACTTTTTTCATCTTGTAACACCTGCCCACCGTTCAGTACTCAATGCACCATGTAAGACCTGACCCCGATCGTGTGTTTTAAAACGTGGTCTGTCCCCGATTATTGCGATTATTGTAAATTCTTACCACTGCAAACCGGGCGACTGTGCCAATCATGGTCTCTTTCGTGCTTAGTTCTGCGTTTGGATGCAGCCTTTGCTACTGGGCTAAGCTCGCTGCAAAGCGATAGCCATCCGTATCCTCAGACTTAAGCGACTGGGACTCTACACGCGCTTTAACCGCTTCGCCCGTATCGGCCAAACTGCGTTGAAGCTTTTTTTGCATCATCACAGAATGCAGGAACTTCCCTAACAAACCGTATCGTAAGTTGTACGAAAGAGTGACGGCGAGAAGCGTATTGCTCTCGTCTAGCTTTACCAGCGACCACCGGCTACGCGACGGAGCTAGCGGCCCAATCGGCGTCACGGTGTATTCAAAACCTTCGTTCTCGTTCCATTCGGTAATGATTTCGTCCAACCCTCCGAAACCGTCGATATCGCAATGGCGGCCATGCCCAACGCCTTTCTCCTCTTTTCCTATCTGATACGAGTCACTCACCGAGGGCGCCCAAGAATGCACATTGGAGAAGTCTTGTAGCACGCTCCAAGCCTGCTCTCGCGGAGTGTTAATAACAATTTCAGTACTGACTGAATATTTAAATATCGAATCTTTCAGGGTCATAATTGTGTCCTTTGCTCAGTTTATCGTCGTGAAGAACGGGTATGAACTCTTCAACAAGAAACCGAAGACTAAACCTAATCTTCTACGCTAGGCAGGCGGAATATACGCGCAAGCTTGGTGCATTTATGCAACTGAAATTTTTTTACGTATCATTTATGATATCGCCAACCTCCCCCTACAAAGCTAGACATAGTGCGGTGATTCATTGAATTGGGACAATCTAAAGTACTTTCTTGCTGTTTCACGACATGGCTCCGTGCGCGGCGCAGCCAAGGCGCTCGACGTCAACCACGCGACAGTATCGCGTCGTATTCGACAATTTGAACAAGAGCTCGGCCACCGTTTGTTCGAACGAACCGCAAGCGGATACGAGCGCACACATATGGCCGAAGAGATTTATTCGGAAGCGATTCATTTGGAAGAACGACTCAGCAGCGTCTCTAGAAAAGTAGCTGGCCAAGACAAGCAATTGAAAGGTGATATTCGAATCACCCTGGCTGACGTACTAGCAAAATATCTGATGATGGAGGACTTCGCAGACTTCGCGAAACAACACTCTGAAATCACCTTAGAAATAATGGACTCCACCCGCCCGTTTAATTTGGCCAACCGCGAAGCAGATGTCGCATTTAGAATATGTACCACCCCACCCGACTATCTAGTGGGACGCAAACTCGCAAACCTACATCGTTCCTGCTATGCACGCAGAGAGAGCGTTGGTCATTTTTCTGCTGAAGACTTCGAGTCCGAAAGTTGGGCAGCTAGTCAGCACTGGATTAGCTGGAGCGACAAATTCCGCAAACCTGCGGGGCAGATCGCTAGAGATTACCCTCGTTTTAAGGCATGCCACAAAATACTCGATGCTGACCTCCAGAAGTCTGCATGCAAAGCCGGTATGGGTATTGGTGTATTAATGTGCTTTACCGCAGACATTGACCCTGACTTAGTGCGTATTCCCCCAGCAACTTCCGAGCATAAGGGCGATCTTTGGCTGCTGTATCATCCCGACCTGCGCAACAGCGCCAAGATACAAACCTTTGTTCAGTTCATGTATCAGCGTATCGCATTAAAGCGATCATTGATTGAAGGAAAGGAGCCCTACCAACTATAAGAACAGACACAAGCTAACCTAAGAGAAAGTATCAGATCTATTTTTCATTCTCTTTCGGCCATCCCGGCCCTCGGCTTTCAATTCGTAGTCCCGCCCTCGTTTCAATCTCATCTATAAATTTCCCCGTCCCGGTGAGCTGACAGCACTCTATGACGTCATGGATTTTCTTGACTTTATTTTCACATTCTTGGCCCTCGACAACTGACGATAGTTTTTTGGGGGGATTACAGTCCAACTCAGGCTTCGATAGTCCAAAATAACAAACATCAAAATCTAACCGTTCTTTCGATGACAAGCCAACTTTTGGAGGTTCCTAGGGTAAGGTCTTGCATAAGTAAATCGGTAAATCGCGGTAAATCGCGGTAAATCGGGTAAATCGGGGACAGACCACGTTTAATTAATTCGCTTTTCAAAGTGCCTGTCCCGGTCTGTCCCGCTGCATTGTTACCTCATTAAAACGTGGTCTGTCCCCGATTATTCAATAATTGTATGCATCCCCTTCTATTCGAAGGATCGTAGATCTGGAACATATTCTTATTAACTGGAAACGCTTTTCAAAGTGCCTA
>CAJWBE010000002.1 GCA_913020045.1 uncultured Oleiphilus sp. | reverse complement strand
GAACCAATCCCCATGGCGGTGTTGGCAGGCATTGCTGTTTACGTTGGCTTTAACATTCTCGACTGGAGCTTTATCCAACGCGCTCACAAGGTTAGCTATCAAGGCACCGGTGTGATGTATGGCGTGATGTTGCTAACCGTCTTTGTCGACCTGATTGTCGCCGTTGGTCTTGGGGTGTTTATCTCGAACATTCTTATTATCGAACGATTAAGCCGTGAACAAAAACGCCACGTAAAAGCCATCAGCGATGCCGACGGGGATGACGTTCCTCTGACTGACGATGAACGTAATTTACTGGACAAAGCGAAAGGCAAGCTTCTGTTTTTGTACCTCTCTGGCCCAATGATCTTTAGCGTGTCTAAAGCCATATCACGACAGCATTCGAGTGTCTCAGATTATGAAGTCATGATTTTGGATCTCACCGATGTACCCATGATTGATGTCACCGTTGGGCTTGCACTCGAAAACGCCATCAAAGACGCGCAAGATGCAAAATGCGAAGTGTTCTTGCTGTGCCCAAATGAACGGACACGCCGTCAACTCGGAAAATTCCAGGTCTTAGAGCTGATACCCGAAAATAACGCCTACTCTCATCGCCGAGAAGCTCTAGAAGCCGCACTACAATATTTGGGAACAGACAAGCATGAACACGTAGAAGAGCAGCCAGCTTAAGCAGACTGCTCTTCAGGCGGTTATTTGGTGCTTAGACTATCCACCGATGATAGACCACTGCTGGTTACTACCTCCGTGGCTACCATATAAATTGACCTGTTTATTGCCATATTGGTCAAAGGCATAACCTGGTTCACTAATGTTTAAAATCGCTTTCTCACTGTTATCATAACGCCAGGCTTGAGTACTTGCGTTTGAGCAAGCCGACAGTGACAAGCGCGCGGCAGAAGCTAGCCAATTACTATTGATACACAACGAAGGATCAGCAGTAGCATGCAACTTGCCATCATTTCCCCAGCTCCACAAAGTGTTATGGTCATCGCTACAAGCTATGGCCGTTAATGTTTGACCGTCCAATGCAATACCAGCATCAACACCAATACAAAGATCATTACTGCCTGACTGTAACTCAACATTATGATATTGAAGCTCAGCTAAATTCAGGTCATAAGTATTATCGGTATTATCGCCCACGCCATCACCATCGGCATCTGACGTTTCAGAGCCATCATCAGGAAAGACATCATACTCATCAATCACACCGTCACCATCACGATCAATGATCGCAATCGAATCTTTATCTAAACCATCACAATAATCATTACCGCTGGTCTGATAAAACGCTTGCGGAATGGAATCGAAACCAAAGCTCGCTACTTGCGCTGCGGCGGCGTTACTATAAGAAAGCCCCCACATGGATAGGAAATCACGGTAGTCGCGTTCCGTTACTACTGAAATAGCGATTAATAACCAATCATTATTGCTCAAAGTTCTGGCTTCTTCCCGGCTAAATTGTCCAAAACCCAAGCTATCGCTCGCTGCCAACCACGCATCATCATTATCCTCCGCACGCTGAAACTCACGCACTAAAATGTGCAAACGCGCGACTAAATGCCAGCCATTAATGAGACTGCCTTGATCTTGCGCTGCCATCATCATCTGGATATAAATTGAAATGCCATCATTCCAAGCGGTTAAATTAGCTGCTTGCATATAAGCAAATGGATCTGCTTGCTTCATGCTTTCTTGCAAGGTACTAAACAAGCGATCAAAAGGCAGATTTTGACACGATGACGCAGTACCAGTGAAAGCATGAAACTGACTTTTTGAATAATAAGAATAAGGGTTAGTCGTAGAGTGACCGTCCCACCCGGCAAATCTAAATTTCCCTTGCTCCAAACCATGACCTAACTCGTGAATGTCGCCATGACCAATGGGATTAAAGTTCCAGCCCGCATCATAAGGGTTACCGGAACAACCAGCACCACAGGTTGGCTGATCAGCATTCATGTGTTTGACCAAATCAAGGTGATTGATAGTCCAGCCTTTGTCATCAGCAAAGTCATGAATTTCAGCTACAACATCAATACCTGGCCCCTGATAACCGGCTAGCACATGCGGATAGTTATGAATATATTGCTCTGTAGCGGCGGCCATCGCCTCTGCACCTTCAAAATTTTCGCTGGCTAAAGAGGTGCGCATTTTTGTTAGACGAGAATGAATTTCAAAATTCGGCGTGACCACTTCTGCCCAGTCAAAATCACCTGCTGCCATTTGCTTAGCAAATACAACATTGTCTTCAGCACTTGACCAATGTGGGTGCAAACCAATATCGCTAAAGTGTATTTCTACTGGTTCGTCATTGGTGCTAAACGACAACTGGATTGGGCCACCATAAGGCGAAGTTATTTGAATAGATTCTCCCGCACTGATTGCAAAAAATGTCGATTTTAAAAACTTAGGACGGTTATATTTGTTATCGTCGAATTCTTTTGTAGACGCTGAACGCTGGGTGTTAATAAATACCGAGACCTCTACATCACTGTTATCATTTCGTGTCACGGTAACCGTTTGCCCAGGTATTGCGTATACACCTGCAGAACGAAAATTCTTTTTACTGGTCAGGTTAACCGTTTTGTCGCTGGCGGTGATATGACTAAAATCAGATCGGCTGAAGTTGCCCAAGTCAGGTTGCACTGGGTTATGCGCACGGCTGTTATAAACTAAATGATCAGCCAAATACGCTTGTAAAAAATCGTTAGCATCACTGGTACTCACATCCATTGGATAACTAATGCTACGACGATAAAAATCTCCTAACAGCACCAATAATTTTTCAACCTGATAACCTTCAGCTGCAAAAATATCGACCTTGTTTTTATCTAACCCTTGAATAGATGAACGCAGTGCTGCAACAACATTTTTAAACTCTGTTTCGAAGGCAATCTCGCAACCGGAATCAGTCGCACAGCTGCTTAGGTCAAAACTGAAACTACCGTCGTCTAAACGAGTAAGTAGTTGATAAATATCTTCTAAATCCCAAGTTGCCTCCAGCATTTGCTGATAGCTGTCCCAACTAGCAGTATCCTGAGAAAAATAATTGCCCGCATTACCTGGAGTTTGCATACTCAGGTTCATGACTGACAGCACCGGGTTAGTCAGCGTGACTGTATTCCACCCGTGGAGATGAACATACAGTAGTGCAGCACCATTCGATTGGGCGCCTTCTAATGCAGATTTCGCAACACTGCTGCTCGCCACTTCACTTGAGCCAGTAATAAGCAAATCTGCATTGGCCACACAGCTGCCTAGCCTATCTTCCTCAGTACAATGAGTCACTTCCCAGTTTTCAAAATGACCATTGATCCATGAATTCGTGCGACTTGCGGTGGTGCTATCCATCAGCGCCAGACTTACTGTAGCGCTTTCAGTCATACTGAGGCTGTCGCGCTCAAGCAACCAGCTCAACAAGCTGATGAAGTTATCTTCGTATTCCAGATAGCTGCCATCGTTGAAACCGCGAATGATATTAGTACCGAAGGCCGCATTGCGCTGACCCTTAATATCCACAGCTGCTGCTAAATTCAATCCTTTGTTACCTTTGATGAGAGGATAAACACCTTCACGTTGGCTGAACATAACAAGTTGCGAACCTCTGCGTGGCAGGTAGTTGATGCCGTTACTGCCGTAAATGGCTTGCAACGCGTTTTCTATATCAGCTTTCTCAGTTTCGATAATGCTTTGAATTCTATTGATAATCGGTTCGGCGCTATCGGGCAAGTGTGAAGGGTCACCAGAGGCCATGGCCATAGTGACTCGCCCGTTATCAGTTGTTTGACTCGCTTCACCTTCAACTGGGTTTACTTGAGAGCTATTTCCACCAAAACTTGGCTGCTGCGAATCACTATCTGAGTCGCTTTTCCCACTTCCACCGCCACAAGCGGTCATCAGTATAGTGCTGGTAAGCAATGATAGAATTAATAATGAACGCGTAGACATACCTAAAACCTTACTCTATGGATAGTGGCGTCAATATAGAGAAGGTCGTGCCGTTCAGGTATTCCCCAAATGGCCTAGGCCATTCTTATAGCGTTCTCACTTTAAAGACGCTATATGACGCTAGCTTTGGTCTAACCGGCTCACTCAGGTCATATTTTCTACTAACGATTGAACTAGCTCCTCTGTCGGACCTAAGTCTGCATCGAGGGTTTGATAGATAGCGCCTCGCTGACGCCCTCATTCAGAATGCTCGAATGGAAGGCTGCAGACTGGACTTCCCAGCTATAGTTAGACAATTTCTAGCGATACTTGGGAAGTCCAATACTCGTTAACCTCAAACGCAAATTGTTCTACTTTGGAGAGCTCGGGGTCAGGTCTTGCATGGTTCATTAATATGGGCACAGGGGGCTGATTCAGCCTATTGGATGACTTAGTTATGTAGCACCCGAATCTCCGCGCTAGGAAGCTTGAACAATGCACCAAACGAAATACTTAAGGCAGGAGGTTGATTCGAAAGAAAAAAGTGGTGGTGAGCCAGGAATTCGAACCATGTAAAGGGCCGAGCGGGATAACGAATCTCTATATAAAACAGAAATTTAACAGTCCAAGTAGGTTTGTTACCGCCTCAAAAAGTGGCAAAAAAATGCAGCATTTTTCTATAGGCAAAGGCACTGTTTCCTGAGGGTGATCATCATAGCAGCAGTTACCCATCAAACTGCTTTATGTTCTGTAGCGTTACTCGAACAATATTTCCTATGCAAAATGTCTAAGGAGCTCTGGTCAGTCCAATGCGCCAAATATTCGTCGTTCTAGGTGGTTTACAAATCCCGCCTAAAATTGGCGGTAGTATTTTGTCAGTGGATGTAGAGGAGTGTTTCCCAAGTAACAAAATAATTCAGTAACGCCCACCAAAATGCAAAATTCTGTGAACGCGGTTTGATCTCTTTTGTTGGCTAGTCCACAAATATTTTTGAAGCCAATTTCATGACGAAAAACCCTCCCTAAATCAAAATCCTGCGACCTTAACCAAAGCGTCAAATCTTTAAACTGGCCTTGTTTTCAAAGATAACTTTGCAGGTGTAAAAAATGTTTAGATTAGAGTCCTTGGTCGTGACAAAACTAAAAAACATGAGTGTGATCGCACTATGTCTATTAGTGGTGGCTTGTGGGGAGTCTAGCCCTGATGAGGACACCGCAACGGTAACTTTATCTGGCACGGCAATGAAAGGGGTTATCTCACAAGGTATTGCGCAAGCCTACCGCATTGAAGAAGTCGAAGGTAAATTACAAGCCCAGCGTGCCGTGGGTGGTGCCACCCGAACCAATGACCGAGGTCAATTCGAGTTGCGGATTCCGACTACAGAAGATACTAGTTCCTTAATGATCGAAGTCAGCAGCGATACGCAAACCGAAATGACCTGTGACGATCTCTCAGGTTGTGATACCAGTGATAACAGTGACCGCGTAGCGTTCGGTGCGCGTTTTAGACTAGGCACCGAATTCGTACTCAAGGCGGTTTTGCCTCAACTCGATACCGGAAGTCGTCAGCGCATCAGCGTTACGCCCCTTAGTCATTTGGTGGTGGCGCGCGCCGAGGGTTCTTCCGCAGGCCTGACTAAAACCAATATCGCAACAAGTGAAGCGTATATAGAAGAAGTAATGGGGCTTGAGGAAGGCGATCTGCAACTGGAGCCTGCCGACATTACGCGACTCGATGAGTATGACACTATTAGCAAAGGTCGTCTGACACTGTCCCTGTTATCCGCCGCATTTATGAACAAAGTGGATGGCACCACATTTACCCGCATTGAGCAGGTATTGGCGGCGGCTGCCACGTCTGTTGCAAACACGGGATCGTTGGCAGCATCCTCAAACAACTCTGAAGACAGCGCGGTGGCACTGGATGAGCTTTACTTCAATGCCAGCCAAACAGCAAACGAACTTGCTGCCAACAGCAACGACCCAGGTCAGCAGGCTATGCTGAGTGATATTAATCAGGAAGCTGAAGCTGCCTATCAGACCTATGCCACGCCGGTAGATCCGGTTGAAATCAGCTCACAACCGCAAGCGATGGAAGCATCTGCCGGTGAAGCCGTCGTATTTGCGGTTACCGCGTCTGGCGGCGGCACACTCACCTATCAATGGCGCCTGAATGGCAGCCCCTTGAACGCGCCATCCAGTGCAGAGCTGGCAGTTTCAGATATTCAGAGCACGGATCAGGGAATCTATGACGTAGTGGTATCAAACAACACTGGCTCGTTAGTCTCTCTGGGCGCACTGTTGGTAGTAGCGGAAGAGGAAGCGGCTAATCGCGCACCTATTGCTAATGACGACAGCACAACGGTTCAGGAAGATGGCAGCGTCAGCGTAAATGTTCTGGCCAATGACAGCGACCCGGATGGCGATACAATCGTTATCAGCTCGGTATCAACCGATGTGGGTACGGTAGCAATCAACAATAACAACACCATCAGCTATCAGCCGGCTGCCAATCAGAGCGGCACTGTCGATGTGCTATATAGTATCAGCGATAGCCGAGGTGGCATCGACTCAGGCACGCTTCGCGTCACCATCAATGCGCTAAATGACGCACCAGTTGCGCGCAATGATACTGCCACAACCCTTGAAGACCATCCGGTCACAATTAATGTACTGGCCAACGACAGCGATGTTGATAGCGCGAACCTGAGCATTAGTCAGGCGTCTGCGACCAATGGTAGCGTCATAGTTAACAGCAGCAATACCTTAAGCTTCGTGCCCGCCACTGATATTTTCGGCAGCGCAGTGATTAACTACAGCATAAGCGACGAAAACGGTGCCAGCGATTCAGCCCAGGTGTTGGTCAGCATCCTGTCCGCCAACGACGCCCCCATAGCGCGCAACGATAACGCAAGCACCACTGAAGACATTGGGCTGACGATTAATGTTCTAGCCAATGACAGCGATGTGGATGGCGACAGTCTGAGCCTCGAATCCGTCACCGCAAATTCAGGTGGTACTGCTACGTTAGTGGGCAATCAGGTTCGATATAGCCCTACTCTGAACTTTAGTGGTACAGCTGAACTCGCTTACACCGTGAGCGATGGCCAGGGCGGCACCGATGCAGCAACCGTTACGATTAATGTTGGCGTTGGCAACGATGCGCCTGTCGCAGTCAATGATGTGGCGAGCGTCGAAGAAGATACAGACGTTGTAATTGATGTGCTGGCAAATGATAGCGATGTCGATGGCGATACACTTGTCATCACCAGTGCTACGGCAAGCCAGGGTAGTGTCAGCGTCACATCGAGGCAACAATTGCTTTTCACGCCCGATGCAGACTTTAATGGTTCCGCGACGCTCGATTACACCATACAAGATGGTCAGGGAGGATCTGCCTCGGCCGCCGTAGTAGTAAGTATCAGCGCGGTGAACGATGCACCTGTGGGAGTCGATGATCAAGCATCCACACAAGAAGATACGGCAGTAACCGTGAATGTTTTGGCTAATGATAGCGATGTCGATGGCGACGTGCTGACCTTATCTTCTGTCAGCGCCAATCAAGGCAATGCCGTGCTGATGAATAACCAGCTGCGTTATACACCCGCCAGTAATTTTTCGGGCGAAGTGGTGGTCAATTACACCTTCCATGACAACCAGGGTGAACAGGCTACGGCGCAAGCAAGCATCACGGTCGTGTCACAAAATGATCTGCCAGTGGCGCAGAATGACAGCGCTAGCACCACCGAAGATAGCGCCGTGAGTATTAATGTGCTGAACAATGATTCAGACGTCGACGGTGATACCCTCAGCGTCACGCAGGCCAGTGCTCAAAATGGTAGTGTGTCAGTGGGCTCAGATCAGGTGCTTCTGTACACCCCTGATGCGAATTATTTTGGTAGCGACACCTTGAGCTATACAGTCAGCGATGGCGAGGGCGGAAACGTTGTCGCCACGGTGGCGATCACAGTCACCGCCGTCAATGATGATCCGGTGGCCGCAGCCGATAGCGCCACCACCGACGCGGCAACCTTAGTGACCATCAATGCCATGGCCAACGATAGTGACGTCGACGGCGATAGCTTATCAATCAGTTCTGCAGCCGCATCAAATGGCACGGTAGATGTGAGTGCACAGGGTATAGTAAGTTATACGCCAGCTAACGGGTTTGATGGTACCGACACCATTTTCTACAGCCTTAACGATGGTCAGGGCGGTAGTTCAACTGGAACCATTACCGTTACCGTAAATGCAGCCCAAACAGTTGCCTCAATCAGATTGAGTTGGGATATCCCGACGGAGCGAGAAGACGGTTCGGCACTGGAGCTATACGAAATCGACGGCTATGTTATCGCCTACGGCACCTCATCAGGCAACCTAACAGAGACGATCAGCTTGATCGGCGGTGGCGAAACGGAAGCCACTATCGCAGATCTGCTTGCTGGCACCTACTATTTTGCGATTGCGACTGTTGACAGTGACAGTGTGCAAGGCGCTTTCTCCAGTGAGATTCAGCAGCAGATTTTTTAGTAAGACCTGTCTTGTCCTCAAGTAAGTTCAGACTTACTTGAGGACTAACTACCTTGGCAGCCAACTCGGTTTTTTCTGTAAAAAATAATCCTTCTGATAATCATAAGTCGACGCCTCATGCATCGAGGCATCCATAGCTAAATTCAATTGGGTGTTGGTTTGTATCCAAATTAACCGGCAGGTTACACTGAATATTGACCTGACTGCATTCTCTCAAAGCCCAGATACACTTAGCTTTTCATGTTCTCGCTGTGGGTCGCCAAAATCTGAAAATATTGACAATTCATTGATCAATTTTCGATGAACAACCATTGCTGGTTACTACCACCATGACTACCGTATAAATTAACCTGCTTATTGCCAAACTGGTCAAAGGCATAACCCGATTGACTGATATTTAAAATCGCTTTCTCGCTTCCGTCGTAACGCCAAACTTGCGTGCTAGCATTTGAACAAGCTGATAAGGATAAGCGCGCGCCATTACCGAGTGAACTACTGCTAACACATAACGATGGATCAGCCTTGGGATGCAACCTGCCATCATTATCCCAGCTCCATAAGGTGTTCTGACCGTCGCTGCACGCTTTAGCCATTAGCATTTGACCGTCTAGTGCAACAGCGGCATCGATACCAATACACAAACTATTTCTTAGCGATTGCAATTCAACATTATGATATTGAAGATCAGCAACATTCAGGTCATAGCTGCTATCTGCATTATCGCCGACGCCATCACCATCGGTATCTGAACTCTCTTGACCATCATCGGGAAAAGCATCATAGGCATCTATGACACCATCCCCATCACGGTCACTGATTGCGATCCCTGCTTTATCTAAACCATCACAATAGTCATTTCCGCTGGCCTGATAGAACGCTTGAGGAATAGCAGCAAAACCAAAACTCGCGACTTGCGCTGCAGCCGCATTACTATATGAAAGCCCCCACATGGTTAAGAAATCTCGATAGTCGCGCTCAGTCACTACAGATATTGCGATTAACAACCAATCATTATTGCTCAGTGCTTTCGCCTCTTCGCGAGTGAATTGTCCAAAGCCCAAACTATCACTCGCCGCCAACCATGTATCGTCATTGTCATCCGCACGTTGAAACTCACGTAGCAAGATGTGTAAGCGCGCCAATAAATGCCAACCGTTATCTAACGCGCCCTGACCTTGGGCTGCCATCATCATTTGGATATAAATGGAAATACCATCATTCCAAGCCGTTAGGTTAGCTGCTTGCATGTAAGCAAAAGGGTCTACTTGCTTAATACTCTCCTGCAAAGTATTAAATAGTCGATCAAAAGGCAGGCTTTGGCACGAAGACTCTGTGCCGTTTAAAGCATGAAACTGGCTTTTTGAATAGTATGAATAAGGGTTGGTTGTAGCATGTCCATCCCAACCAGCAAATCGAAATTTACCTTGCTCCAAGCCATGACCTAACTCGTGAATGTCGCCATGACCAATGGGGTTAAAATCCCACCCTGCGTCATAAGGGTTACCAGAACAACCTGCTCCGCAGGTGGGCTGATCAGCATTCATATGTTTGACCATATCGAGGTTGTTGATAGTCCACCCTTTGAGTTCAGCGAAGTCATGGATTTCAGGAATCACATCAATCCCTGGCCCTTGAAAGCCGGCAAGCACATGAGGGTAGTTGTGGATATATTGCTCAGTACCGTTAGCTAACGATTCGGCACCTTCAAAATGTTCATTGGCTAAGGTGTTTCGTAATTTAGTTAGCTGGGAATGAATTTCAAAGTGTGGCGTGACTACTTCTGCCCAATCAAAGTCACCCGCTGCCATTTGCTCAGCAAAAACGGTATTGTCAGCCGGACTGGACCAGTGAGGATGTAAACCAATGTCCCGAAAGTGCAACTCAACCGGCTCATCATTCGCACTGAAAGAGAGCTGGACTGGGCCACCATAAGGTGAAGTTAGCTGAATCGTTTCTCCAGACTTAATGTTAAACGACGTAGATTTTAGAAACTTTGGCCGATTATATTGATTGCTACCGAATTCTTTTGTCGAAGCGGAACGCTGAGTGTTAATAAATACCGATACATTCACATCACTATTGTCATTGCGTGTTATCGAAACGGTCTGCCCAGGGAGAGCGTAAACGCCCGCGGAACGGAAACTCTTTTTACTAACCAAGCTAACCGTTTTGTCGCTAGGCCTAATATGGCTAAAATCAGAACGACTAAAGTTTCCTAAATCTGGTTGCACAGGGTTAAAGGCGCGGCTGTTATACACTAAATGATCCGCAAAATAGGCTTGTAAAAAGCTATCAGAGTTACTGGTTATAACATCCATTGGATATTCAATACTGCGACGATAAAAGTCGCCCAACAACACCAATAGTTTTTCAACCTGGTAGCCTTCGAGATCAAAAATATTGATCTTGTTTTTGTCTAATCCTTGAATCGATGAACGAAGCACTGCAATAACATTTTTAAACTCTGCAGCGAATGAAGCGTCGCAGCCTGAATCGGTAGCACAATTGCTTAGGTCAAAACTAAACGTACTGTCGTCTATGCTGTTGACCAGTTGATAAATATCCTCCAAATCCCACGCAGCTTCGAGCATTTGCTGATAGTTATCCCAACTAGCTGTGTCCTTCGAGAAATAGTTACCCGAACCACCTGGATCTTGCATAGTAAGATTCATTACTGACAGCACCGAATTGGTTAGCGCGGCCGTATTCCAGCTATGAAGGTGCACATAGAGCAATGCAGCGCCATTCGCTTGTGCGCCCTCTAGTGCGGACGTCGCAACAGCGTTACCGGCCCCCGTACTTGAGCCCGTAATAACTAAAGTCGCATTAGCCATGCAATTTTTTAAAGTGCTTTCATCAGCGCAATGCGTGACTTCCCACTTTTCAAAATGATCATTAATCCATGAGGTTGTTCGGCTTGCCGTTGTGTTATCCATCAACGCCAAGCTTACTGTTGCGCGTTCTCCAACACTAAGAGTGCTGCGGTCAAGCAACCAGCCCAGAAGGCTGATGAAATTCTCTTCGTATTCCTGATAGCTGCCATCATTCATACTACGAATAATATTGGTGCCAAAGGCTGCGCTGCGCTGACCGTCGTTATCCACCGCCGCCGCCAAACTAAGCCCCTTATTACCTCGAATCAACGGATAAACTCCTTCACGCTGACTGAAGGTCAAAAATTGAGAGTTTCTGTTTGGCAGATAATCGATGCGGTTATTGCCGTAAATTGCTCGCAACACGTTTTCTATTTCGGCTTTCTGTTCTTCGATAACGGTTCGAATTCTACTGATAATCGGGCTGGCACTATCTGGCAGCTGCGAAGGGTCACCAGAGGCCATGGCCATAGTGACTCGCTCGTTATCAGTTGTTTGACTCGGTTCACCTTCATCTGGGTTTACTTGAGAGCTATTTCCACCAAAACTTGGCTGCTGCGAATCACTATCTGCGCCGCTTTTCCCACTTCCACCGCCACAAGCGGTCATCAGTATAGTGCTGGTAAGCAATGATAGAATTAATAATGAACGCGTAGACATACCTAAAACCTTACTCTATGGATAGTGGCGTCAATATAGAGAAGGTAGTGCCGTTCAGGTATTCCCCAAATGGCCTAGGCCATTCATATAGCGTTCTCACTTTAAAGACGCTATATGACGCTAGCTTTGGTCTAACCGGCTTACTCAGGTCATATTTCTACTAGTCGGTTGAACTAGCTTATTGAAGACTAGCTAAGCGTCAAAGAGACTATCCTCTGACACCGAGTCATTACGATGGGATGCCTGTCCTTACTTGTTAACTAGCGCAGCTCTCGGATTTAAGTCTGCATTCGAGAGTTTGATAGATAGCGCCTCGCTGGCACCCTCATTCAGAATGCTCGAATGGAAGGCAGCAGGCTGGACTTCCCAACTAAGGTTAGAAAATTTCTAGCAATACCTGGGAAGTCCACTACTCGCTAACCTTAAACGCAAATTATTCTGCTTTGAGTTTGATATGCACCATGCAAGACCTGACCCCAGTTTTCCAGTTTTCCAGTTTTCCTTATTCAGTTGGCGAGGCGTAAGGCGCCAATTTATCGCGGGAGAAAAACAATATTTTGATTATCCAATATACGATGGTAATCAGTATGAGCATCGTTGGTATCGCCACAATGAATAACAGCTCTTCTCCCTGCATGCTCTTAAGATTAGCTCCCACCATTTTCACGATTTTGTCGGTGAATGCTAATGCAGCCCATACTAGTGAAAAGCCAATGCGCCAGACATGGCGAATAATACGTTGAGTGCCAGAAAGTCCTGAATGGTAAAGGTTACGGATGTCACCCAATGCAAGCAGGATCGCTAAACCACCCCACATCAGATAGGCAAAGGGTGCAATTACCTCTTGCCAACCCAGACTGATAGCAAATGCGATAATGCCGAAACCGACAACCCATATCAAAGCAGTTACTTCAAGGAGTCCAGTTTCATTCTTTTTATGGTGAGCGGCCAGCCAAGCGGTAAACACGGTATACAACACTATTGCACCCAACATCATGTCATCGATGGAATTTTTGAGGTAAGCAGCGGCTATACCCGAAACCAGCATGACCATCATGGATACAGTAAAATAGGAACCCGCCTTCCTATGAAGTGCACTTCCTTTCTTTGCGTACATTGCAAGGACAGCTGCTACCAAGACGATCGTTCCCGCAGGGGTATGTATTGCCCAAACAATGATGTCTTTCATTTGTAAAGTCTCAGGTAAAAATTGCTAAAACTGGATGGCTAACGTTGATTAGTTGACTTTCAAGTTCTTGACAGCCAGATACCCGTATTGCGAATTGCCATGCTCCTGAACCAAGTATTCGTATAGGGTGTTAGCTGTCTCAGCTTCACCTAGATCCTCGTAAGTCATTGCTTTTAAATAGGTCAGCTCTGCTTTCGTTTCATCTGACATTTCCTCTGCGTTTTCTGCCTGCGTGATCAGCTCCAAGGTGCGATCGTATTGCTGACGCTCATAGTGCTTATACGCTTCGGAAATGGAGGCAGTTTGAATCAAGTTCGCACATGCGCCGAGCGATAGTGCTACTGCTAATAATGCAATGGTAGGTAATTTCATCTCTATCAACTTTGTAAACGTTATTAAGAAGCGACAACTCTATCAATACATTGATGACCCCGATACAATGAAAAATTAACTTCAGGTATGCATATTTGTATGGATTGGAAATCAATAACATTCGACTGGAACCGTGCTCGGGCTTTTTTAGTAACGGCGGAAGAGGGCTCTCTAGCTGCGGCAGCGCGGTCAATGGGAATGACGCAACCTACCTTAGGGCGGCAGGTGGCAGCGCTCGAGAGTGAAATTGGATTTGATCTGTTTACCCGACGGGGTCGCGGCCTGGAGCTAACACCTAATGGGATCAAATTATTGGAACATGTGCGACTGATGGGGGATGCTGCTAACCAGTTTTCGTTATCGGCTTCAGGCAAATCAGATGTAATCGAGGGCGATGTCAGCATCACCGCTTCCGAACTCCTTTCCACGTTTATGCTGCCACGCATGATCAAGACTCTGCGGGAAGTGGAGCCTGGCATTGACATCGAGATCTATTCAAGCAACGAGATACGCGATCTCAATCGAAGAGAAGCTGATATTGCGATTCGGAGTGTACGTCCAACACAGCCAGAGTTGATTGCCAAAAAACTGTGCAGTGTTCGAGGTCACCTCTACGCAGCCAAAAACTATCTGCGGCAACTGAGTGACCCTCCATCAATCGCCGAGCTGAACAAGGCGAACTTTATTGATACTGAGAAACCAGGTCGCCTCATGACTTTGCTCAATTCTAAGGGCTTCAATCTAACTCGGAAAAACTTTCCAGTTATTTCAAATAGCCATATAGTTCAATGGGAATTGGTCAAACAAGGAGCGGCAATTTCTGCCACGCTAGAAGAAATAGGAGATAACGAGCCGCTGGTTGAACGCGTGGTTACCTCCAATCTTCCTCTGATTACCATGGACATATGGCTAGTTACCCACAATGAATTCCGAACCAACCGTCGAATCAGACGAGTCTTTGATTTCTTGGTGTCGGAGTTTTCTGATTATTAACACTAAACAGGAACGACGTTTAATAGCGGATGATTGTCACGCAAACTAATATATTTACAATCCGCTTTGAACTAGATACTTCTCCTAGACGCCCCCTCAAAAATGTCTGCTTATTGACATGATCAATAGAATTAAAACTTTAGTCGAGGCCTGCTTCTTTGCCATTGATGCCCCAGAGGGCGCCTTTCTAGAGCGCAACTTTGCGTATTGTTTAGTCAAAGCAAAAAGGAGTGCTTTGTGCCCAAAGCTGGAATGGAACGACTAATCAAGATAGTGACCATTCAGGAGAATAGCATTTACGATTAAAAGGTTGGCGAAAGGCCGCTTAAATCAGAATGGCGAAGTTACTCTTTCTGCTCTAATTAAAAGCAGCGCTTCTGCTAGCAATTGGAAATCTAGGAACTACTTGGATCGTACTGAGGTATCAGAAGATATCGGCAACGAAACGGCCTGATCTAAAAGAAATTGGACTATTTAAGGATTTAACGCTCGAATAACCGCGTCATAAGGCTTGAGAAATGCACCAAAGCTAAACAACTAGAATAAGAGATTGATTTAAAAGGAGAAAATGGCGGTGAGCCAGGGATTCGAACCCCGGGAAGGCTATTAACCTTCGCTGGTTTTCAAGACCAGTCCATTCAACCGCTCTGGCAGCTCACCGCAACATTACTGCCCCCTCTCGGCGACAGCGGGGAGCATATTACCTGATTTTTTTTTACTGTCAACGGTTAATTCCTAGATTGAAACCAATCTTATTTTGAGTGGTCCTAAGCACAGTTAGACCTTATCTTTTTTGTGTGTTGTATTTTGAATTTTCGCCATTACTATAAGGTAGTAGGTACTACGTACTAAAAATTTTTATATTCGGTAAGCATCAAACGGAGCAATACCATGCAGGACAATCGTTTTCCACAATCTCGAGCGGCCAACGCGCAAAGCGACCAATTGGGATCAGTGATGGGTTCGCAGCCTGAGGCGCTAGTCGGCGCTGAGGCCTCTGCGGTTTTGAAGAATACTTATATGCTGCTTGGGCTGACAATTACGTTCTCAGCTGTGGTTGCTTACCTTTCAATGAACATGCCGCGTCCAAACTTCATTGTAATTTTGGTTGGTTTTTATGGTTTGTTCTTTTTGACCGCCAAGCTTCGCAATAGCGCTTGGGGAATCGTGAGTACTTTCGCGCTGACTGGCTTTATGGGTTATACGCTGGGACCAATCATTGGCATGTTTGCGGGTGCCGGCGCTATGCCTGTAGTGGCTAATGCTTTAGGGCTAACCGCTTTTGTGTTTTTTGGCCTTTCTGCATACGCGCTTGTTTCGCGTAAAGACTTCAGCTTTTTAGCAGGCTTCATTACGGCAGGCTTTTTTGTCTTAATCGGCGCAATGCTTCTTGGCTTCTTCATGAACATTCCTGGTTTGCAGCTTGCTATCTCAGCAGGGTTTGTCTTGTTTTCTTCAGCAGCCATTTTGTACGAAACAGGCAATATCATTCACGGCGGTGAGCGCAACTATGTAATGGCGACAATTGGTTTGTATGTCTCTATTTACAACCTCTTTTTGAGCTTGTTAAGCATTCTGTCGGCATTCGGTGGCGACGACTAGCTTTAAGATACTGATCAAGCCTCGCCTTTGCGGGGCTTTTTTCTTTTAAAGGTATGACATTGAAACTTTCTATTCTAGTGCTCGGCAGTCCCTATAATTCTCAAGCCGCCTATTCAGCACTTCGTTACACACAAGCAGCTATTTCGTTGGGCCATGAAGTCTATCGCGTGTTCTTTTATCAGGATGGCGTACACACCAGCACGCGACTGAGCGCACCGCCACAAGACGAGTTCAACATCTATGAGGCATGGCAGTCTTTGCAAAAAGAGCATTCGCTAGACTTCGTAACCTGCATTGCCGCCGCAGCGCGTCGTGGTGTACTAAACGATACGGAATCGAAACGGCATAATTTACCCGCAGCTAACCTCGCAGAAGGGTTTGACCTGTCCGGCCTGGGGCAGCTGGTCGAGGCTAATTCAGTATCTGACAGACTCGTGACCTTCGGAGCGTAACGGATGACCATAGAGCTTGACGAAATTTCGAATGAAGACACGGCCATCGAAAGCAAATTCGACCTATTAATTGTTCTTCAACAGGCGCCCTACTCTTCGGCCAGTGCTAACGAGGCGCTGGACCTAGCGCTTGCAGCGGGAACGTTTGAACAAAAAGTTGCACTGCTATTTATCGAGGACGGCGTATACCAGCTGATGTCTGAGCAGGCGCCGGATGCGTTACAGCAAAAGAGCCTTGAAAAAATGATCAATGCCCTTTCATTTTATGGCGTGTCAATGTTGGCGGTTGAAAGTCACAGCTTATTCGAACGTGACCTGCACCCTGAAAAACATATTATTCAAGGGGTTCACTTCGAGCTACTTAACACCAAGTCAATTCAAGACTTGTATGATCGCAGCAAGACCATTATCAGGTTTTAACATGACAACACTTCATACATTGAACCGCTCTCCCGCAGATACGCAGTTGTTCAAGCAACTCTTGAGCACCATCCGTGTAGGCGACACTCTTTTATTGTTGGAAGACGCGGTTTACTACTGCATCAAAAATAATTTAAATCGCACTATTCAGGATATCGAAGTGTTCGCGCTAAAAGACGATGTCCATGCGAGAGGAATCCCGTTCGAAGGTTCTGATGTGAAGTTAGCCAGCTACGAAGAGTATGTCAGGCTAACAGAGCGAACTGACAAATTGATTAACTGGTACTGAGCACAGTGGATAGTTTGCCAGAACGCGACCCGCAAGGATTTTTAGTCAATCTAAACGACTGGACGCCCTCCGTTGCTTCTGACATAGCAAACACTGAAGCGATAACGCTGACTGACGCGCACTGGGAAGTCATCAAATTATTAAGGCACTTTTATCAAGAGTACGAGCTTTCTCCGGCAATGCGAATACTCGTAAAACTATGCAAAGAAAAACTAGGTGACGAAAAAGGCAATAGCATTTACTTGCTGCAACTTTTTCCCGGCAGCCCCGCTAAACTTGCCAGCAAAATCGCCGGACTGCCCAAACCGACTAACTGCTTATAACGTTTCAAGAGTTTTCTATGACACACGACAGCTTAATTTTAGATATTGAAGAGCACCCTTTCGCCCAGTATGTCCGTATCTTGGGTAAAGGGAAAAAAGGTAGCCGCTCCCTCAGCGAGGATGAAGCTTTCGCTGCCATGTCGATGATATTAAACGGAGAAGCCGAAGACTTGCAAATTGGCGCTTTCCTCATGCTATTGCGGGTTAAGGAAGAGTCGGCCGAAGAACTAAGCGGGTTCGTAAAGGCGGTAAAAGCGCATGCAAAACCACCTTTCGACATGAACGTGGACCTTGATTGGTCATCCTATGCAGGTAAACGTCGGCATCAGCCTTGGTTTGTATTTTCAATACTGTTGCTGGCACAAGCGGGCTACCGGGTGTTGATTCATGGCGCCAGTGGCCATACGACTAATCGTATGTATACCGAAACAATTATGTCTCACCTCAACTTGCCTGTGGCGAATTCTTGGGAGACTTGCCGTTCGCAGATGGACCAACACGGATTCTCGTACCTACCACTCCAAATCTTTAGTCCGACCCTGGCAGAAATGATTGATATGCGTAATACACTCGGCTTACGAAGCCCTGTGCATTCGCTGTCCCGGCTAATCAACCCTTGTGATGCGAGCTGCGTACTGCAGGGGATTTTTCACCCGCCGTATAGCCTGTTACACCAAGAAGCAGCGCAATTACTCGAATATCCTAATTTGGCTGTCATAAAAGGTGAAGGCGGCGAGATCGAGCGCAACCCAGACAATGCACTCACGGTATTTCATTGCCAAAATGGCGAGTTATCTCAAGAAGAGTGGCCGTCGCTATTCCCTCGTCGCCACGTTAAAGCGAAGGAGCTTAGTGCGGAGCACATGGTCTCTGTTTGGCAGGGCGACTTAGACGACGAGTATGCCGAAGGCGCTATCCTCAGTACCTGCGCACTCGCCTTAAAGCAACTAGACCTATCTTTGAGTCAGGCAGCCGCCATGGAGAAAGCAACACTACTTTGGTCACAGCGGGATAAGACGAAATTAAGCTAAGCACCCAGAACCAAGTCCACATAAAAAAGCCGCTAGTTCCAGTAAACGGAAACAGCGGCTTTTCTTTTCGGTGACTAAAAATAAAACGGCGCTTAACGCGGTAAGCGCCTATTTATAGTATGCGTTCTCAGTCACGGTATGATCCGTGGAGTCTTTAACGCCGGCCAATTCGGGGATCACTTCTAACAAACGTTTTTCAACACCGTCTTTTAAGGTAATCGACACGGCACTACAGCCCTGACAACCACCACCGAATTTCAAAATAGCAATATTGTCTTCGGTGATCTCGACCAAACTCACTTCACCACCATGTGACGCTAAGCCTGGATTAATATCTGTCACTAGCAGGTAAGAAATCCGCTCATCTAATGAAGAGTTTTCATCGATTTTTGGCATTTTGGCATTAGGCGCTTTAATGGTGAGCTGCCCGCCCATTTTTTCTTCTGCGTAATCCACCATGGCTTCATCAAGAAAAGGAATACTCTTTTTCTCGATAAAAAGTTTAAAGCCTTCTAGTTGAATCACTTCATCATCTTCAACGAAATCTTCTGGCTGACAATATGCCAAGCACGTCTCAGCGAACTTCGTTCCCGGCTGAGTGACGAACATCCTAACGCCCATCCCTGACACCTCTTGATTATTAACAAGCTGAGATAGGTATGATTGCGCTGACTCTGAAACTGTTACCATAAGATCTACCCTAAAACGGTGGTTAAGCTGTATTTTTCGCACTGCATGATAGACCTTTTGGGGCTATCAATAAAGTCCTAGTATTTTACTGGGGAATTATTTTTAATCTATATCAAAATATTTCAATATAGATTTCATTGCTGTATGATCTCGCCTGTTTTTAGTGTCGCGCTATACTGAGCGGGACACCCCATTTAAAACTATCTTTGACTCAATAAAGGCGCAAATACTCATGGCGACACTCGCTGAACGTATCGAACTACTCCACCGTGCAATGAAAGACCGAATCTTGGTTCTGGATGGCGCAATGGGCACGATGATACAGCGTTTTAATTTTCAAGAAGCCGAGTATCGCGGTGAGCGCTTTGCCGAACATCATAGCGATGTCAAAGGCAACAATGACCTACTGTGTCTGACTCAGCCAGAGGCCATTTCCAATATCCATCGTCAGTATCTCGACGCCGGTGCGGATATTATCGAAACGAACACCTTCAACTCTACCCGCGTATCGCAAGCCGATTACGACATGGAAGAGCTGGTTTATGAATTGAATTACGAAGCCGCTCGTCTCGCCCGAGAACAAGCTGATTTAAAAACTCAGGAAGCGCCGCACAAACCACGCTTCGTTGCCGGCGCGGTGGGACCAACGTCTCGAACCGCCTCAATTAGCCCCGATGTCAACAATCCAGGCTATCGAAATGTGACGTTTCAAGAGCTTTATGACAACTATTACCAAGCCGTGAACGCCCTCGTAGACGGTGGCTCAGATATTATCTTGATTGAGACAATATTTGATACGCTGAATGCCGAAGCAGCTATTTACGCAACGGAACAGTACTTCATTGATTCGGGAACACGCCTACCCATTATGATTTCGGGCACGATTACCGATGCATCGGGACGCACCCTATCCGGCCAAACGGCAGAAGCTTTCCTTATTTCAATTAAGCACTGTAAACCCCTCAGTATCGGATTTAACTGTGCACTAGGCGCAGATGCACTGCGCCCTTACATCGAAGAGCTATCCAATAAAGCCGAATGTTACGTGAGTGCTCACCCTAACGCAGGCCTGCCAAATGAGTTTGGCGAATATGATCAAACACCTGAAGAAATGGCTGACATTATCGAGACCTTCGCCGAGCCTGGTTTTGTCAATATCATGGGGGGTTGCTGTGGATCTACGCCAGAGCACATTGCTGCCATTGCAGAACGTATGGAAAAGCACTCACCCCGAAAAATCCCAGAGCTTCCGAGTAAGCTTCGACTTTCTGGGCTTGAAGCATTTGTTGCGGACGAAAACTCTCTGTTCATCAACGTTGGCGAACGGACCAATGTCACTGGGTCACGAAAATTCCTGCGTTTAATCAAAGAAGAGCAATATGAAGAAGCGCTAGATGTCGCCCGGCAACAAGTCGAGAACGGCGCTCAAATTATTGATATCAACATGGACGAAGGGATGCTTGAGTCCAAAGAAGTCATGGAGATATATCTCAAGCTAATCGCCTCTGAACCCGACATTTCGCGCGTACCTATCATGATCGACTCGTCAAAATGGGATGTCATTGAGGCGGGTCTGCGCTGCGTCCAAGGCAAGTCGATCGTAAACTCTATCAGCCTAAAAGAAGGTGAAGAAGAGTTTATTAGTCGTGCTAAAACCTGTATCCGCTACGGCGCAGCGGTTGTTGTCATGGCTTTTGACGAAGACGGTCAAGCCGATACCTTGCAACGAAAAATCGATATATGCGAACGCTCTTACCACATACTCGTTAAGTTAGGCATGGCGCCCGACGATATTATTTTTGATCCGAACATATTTGCTGTCGCGACAGGTATCGACGAGCACAACAACTATGCCGTTGACTTTATCGAAGCGACTCGCTGGATTAAGAAAAACCTACCACACGCTAGTATTTCGGGTGGTGTGAGCAACGTCTCATTCTCGTTCCGTGGCAATGATGCGGTGCGAGAAGCTATCCATTCGGTATTTTTGTTTCATGCCATCAAAGCGGGCATGAACATGGGTATCGTGAACCCCGGCCAGCTAATCATTTATGACGAGATCGACCCCGAACTAAAGCAATGTGTTGAGGATGTCATTCTTAACACCCGACCAGACGCGACCGATCGGCTGTTAGAAGCTGCCGAGAAATTTCGTGGCGCAGGCTCTGAAAAACAAGCCGAAAACTTGGAATGGCGAGAATGGCCGGTCAACAAGCGACTCGAACACTCTCTAGTGAAAGGCATCACCGCTTTTATTACTGAGGACACTGAAGAAGCTAGACAGCAAGCGACGCGCCCGATCGAGGTGATCGAAGGCCCGCTGATGGACGGCATGAATGTCGTCGGGGACCTATTTGGCGCAGGAAAAATGTTTCTGCCGCAGGTTGTTAAAAGCGCTCGTGTTATGAAGCAGTCGGTGGCGCACCTAGTACCGTTTATCGAAGCTGAAAAAGGCGACAAGATAGAAGCGAAGGGCAAAATACTCATGGCAACTGCCAAGGGTGACGTTCACGATATCGGCAAGAATATCGTTGGCGTAGTTTTACAGTGTAACAACTACGAAGTTATCGATATGGGTGTCATGGTGCCCGCCGATAAAATACTCAAAGCGGCGAAAGAAAATAACGTCGATATTATTGGTGTCAGCGGACTGATTACGCCGTCGCTAGACGAGATGGTTCATGTGGCTAAAGAGCTGCAACGCGAAGGCTTTAGTATCCCGCTGATGATTGGCGGCGCGACAACGTCTAAAGCACACACCGCCGTTAAGATCGAGCCACAGTACACCAATGAGGCGGTTGTTTATGTAACCGATGCCTCTCGAAGTGTCAGCGTTGCCACCTCACTACTCAGCGATAGCAAAAAAGAGAAGTTTGTTTCTGACCTTCGCACTGAATACGAAACTGTGCGCGAACGAAGAAAGAACCGAAAATCGCAGAAAAAACATTTAGGTTACGCCGCGTCCGTCGACAAAGCGCTCGCCCTTGATTGGGACAACTATACGCCACCAGCACCGGCATTTACTGGCACAAAAGTGTTCGACAATTATCCGCTGGAAGATCTAGTCCCATACATTGACTGGACCCCGTTCTTTATTACCTGGGATCTAGTAGGTAAGTATCCGAAAATTTTTGAAGACAAAACCATTGGTGAAGCCGCCAAGAACCTATATAACGATGCCCAAGCAATGCTCAAGGACCTAGTTGAAAACAAGAAACTAACCGCACGCGGTGTGATTGGTTTTTGGCCTGCCAATCGTGTCAGCCCAGATGAAGTTGCCGTTTACAGCGACGACAGTCAAAGCGATGAGTTACTGCGTCTGAACAGCTTACGTCAACAAGCAGAAAAGCCTGACGCGTCAGCCCACCTTTCGTTAGCAGATTTTATTGCGCCAAAAGAAACAGGAAAAACGGACTTCATTGGTGGATTCGCCGTGACGACGGGTATCGGAGCAGAAGCGCTTGCAGCAGAGTATGAAGCCAATCATGACGACTATAACTCGATTATGGTAAAAGCACTGGCAGACCGACTAGCAGAAGCATTTGCCGAACGAATGCACGAACGGGTCCGTAAAGAGTACTGGGGTTATGCCGCAGATGAAGCGTTCGATAACGATGCGCTGATCAAGGAAAAGTATCAAGGCATTCGCCCTGCTCCTGGCTACCCAGCTTGCCCAGACCATACAGAGAAAACAGAGTTGTTCCGCCTACTCGACGCAACTGCCAATACCGGTATTGAGCTGACAGAGCATTTTGCGATGTCTCCGGCGGCGGCAGTGAGTGGCTTTTACTACTCACATCCGGACTCGAAATATTTTAATGTTGGCAAAATTAGTCGCGAACAAGTGGACGAATATGCCAAACGTAAAGACATGTCAGTTGCCGAAGCCGAGCGCTGGTTGTCACCGGTCCTAAACTACGATATCTAGTTAGCCGTAACCGACTGCCAACTGCACATTGCGGATAAAAAGCCATATCGACTCAGTCGATATGGCTTTTCTAATTAAACCAGTTTTAACGAATACACGAAGCTGCTAACATTCACGCCCTTTTTTAGGCTATAAGACCGGTTGTTTTAGCTTTTTGTTTAGAACAACGCATCTGATTTCGAGAGAGTACATGTATAAATACGACGATTACGATAGAAAAATCGTTCAAGAACGTGTCGCGCAATTTCGCGGCCAAACTGAACGATTCTTCGACGGCACTTTAGGCGCAGACGAATATCTGCCACTCAGGCTTCAAAACGGACTGTACGTGCAGCGCCACGCGCCCATGCTTCGTGTAGCAGTGCCTTACGGCATGCTTTCGTCAACACAGCTTCGTACCCTAGCTCGAGTCTCCCGCGATTATGACAAAGGCTACGTGCACTTCACAACGCGCCAAAACGTGCAGTTTAACTGGCCCGAGATCAAGGACGTTCCTTCGATTCTTGAGGAGTTAGCAGAAGTTGAGATGCACGCTATCCAAACCAGTGGCAACTGTATTCGAAACACGACAACGGATCAGTTCGCGGGCGTAGTAGAGGACGAAGTGCTCGACCCTCGCCCTTACTGCGAAATCATTCGTCAATGGTCTACCTTCCACCCGGAATTCGCATTCTTACCGCGCAAATTTAAGATCGCCGTAAACTCCGTTCCTGACGTAGATCGTGCTGCTATATTGGTCCACGATATCGGTCTTCAAATTATTAAGAATGAGGCCGGCGAAGTAGGCTTTAAAGTATTTGTAGGCGGCGGTCTTGGTCGGACGCCAGTGATTGGCTCTGAGATCAAAGCGTTCTTACCTGAAAAACACTTGCTCACCTATTTGGATGCAATACTTCGCGTATACAACCTTAATGGTCGACGCGATAACAAGTACAAAGCTCGTATCAAGATATTAGTCAAAGCGATGACGCCAAGTGTCTTCGCAGAAGCCGTCGAGAAAGAATGGGCGCATAACAAAGATAGCGATGCGACGCTGACATCAGCAGAAATTGACCGCGTTAAAACATTCTTCGTTGCCCCAGACTACGTGTCTGTGTCTAACGCTGAGCATGAGGCACAGCTAGCAGCCAATCCTGAGTTTGCGAACTGGGTAAAACGTAACGTTAACACGCATAAGCAAGATGGCTACGCCATTGTCACGCTGACGCTGAAGAAGACAGGAACGCCTCCAGGTGATGCCAGTGACAAACAAGTAGAGATCATTGCAAACCTAGCGGATAAGTACAGCTTTGGTGAAGTGCGTGTCGCGCACGACCAAAACATTGTACTCGCCGATGTGCAGCAAGCTCGTTTATACGAACTTTGGCAAGAAGCTAAGTTAGCCGGTTTTGCGACCGCTAACCTTGGGATGCTAACGGATATGATTTGCTGCCCTGGCGGAGACTTCTGCGGTCTAGCCAACGCCAAGTCTATTCCTGTAGCGGAACAAATTCAGTTGCGATTTGATGACCTTGATTACTTGTATGACCTAGGCGAGCTAGAGCTCAATATCTCTGGCTGCATGAACGCCTGTGGTCATCACCATATCGGCAACATTGGCATACTCGGCGTCGACAAACGCGGCGAAGAGTTTTATCAAGTCTCGCTCGGTGGTGACTCGGGTAAGAATGCTGCCATCGGGAAAATTCTTGGCCCTTCATTTGCGCGAAATGACATGCCCGATGTGATTGAAAAAATAATTAATGTCTTTGTCGAAAACAGACATGACGACGAGTTATTTATTGATACCTATCGCCGCATTGGTATGGATCTATTCAAGGAGCGTGTATATGCCAAAGCTGATTAAGAACGCGACGATTATCGACAACGAGTGGCTAACGCTTGAAAAAGACGCAACGATAGATGCGGTTACCGGTAAAGCTTTATTACCTCTAGCCTTGTACTTGGAAAACGCGGCAGCGTTGAGCGACAACTCGAACGTTGGCGTGTGGATAGACAGCGACGAACGTGCTGATGCACTTGAACCGCACCTTAACAACATCGCCGTTATTGCCATCAACTTCCCAAAATTTGTGGATGGTCGCGGTTACTCAATTGCTAGAATCTTGCGAGACCAACTTGGCTACCAAGGTGAACTAAGAGCAATTGGCGATGTACTTCATGACCAAATGTTTTACCTAAAGCGCTGTGGCTTTGATGCATTCGCGGTTCGTGAAGACACGGCAACGGAAGCGGCACTGGCTGGACTAAGCGACTTTAGCAACAGCTATCAATGCGCTGTAGACGAGCCAAAGCCAATGTTTCGACGACGCGGCTAGTCAACGACGCTTGCTGAACATGTAATAAAAAAACCACTATCTGCTTAAAGCGATAGTGGTTTTTTCGTTCACGGGCTCCTTAGTTAAAGTTCGAGTTGACCGCCCTCTTTCGAGTTTAACGTTTCAATCAATGGTTCAAGAAAGCCCTCAAACGAAGCCGAAGCCTTAAGCGAGGTATGATAGATTGGCTGCCTAACTTGTGCCGCGCTCGCGGTTCGAACAATGCGCTTAGTGTTGTGCGGCACTAAACAAGCGCCCTCCACATCAAGCCCGCAAAACGTTAGAAGCTTTTGTGTTTCAAGCTCAGGAGACTGAACCATTTGTTCATAGGACACCTCATATATCCTGTCGCCAAATTGTTGCTTCCAATGACGCATTAGGGCGTCGTAGGCATTAAAGTATTTCCCTAGGTCGACCAAATTATTGGTGTAACCATGGCTGCCACTTAAGTTATGTTTGTACACCGAAAAACAGGTTTCTAAGGGGTCCCGCGTGCAATGTATAATTTTGGCATTCGGTAAAAATACGGCAATCAGACCAAGCAACATAAAGTTATAGGGCATTTTGTCGGTAAACCGTTTTGCATTGGCGCCCCCGTTGCCAGCGTTATCGGCAACCTTTGATAAATAGCTTTTTATTGTTGCTTGGCAAGCGTTTACTTTTTGGACATCGCTACTCGAATCGTCTAACGCGGGCGTGCCATGCTGCTCGAAACTACGACGTAAAAAGTCGACCTCGCCCAACGCGGCAACAAGTGAGTGAGAAGAGATAATCTGCTCAATCAAGGTGGTGCCTGAACGCGGCATACCCAAAATAAAAATGGGAGCGTCATTATCAAGTTCATGGCCAGTACTAGTGCGCTTAAGTGTCTCTGCAAGGCTCAGCCCTAAGCGAGAAAACAACGTTTGCGTTCGTTCATGACGATATGGCGTTAACGCATGGTTAATATCGTTTGCAGCGTTTAAATACTGAAACGCTTTCGCTGCATTCTTGTGCTCGTAATACGTAAACAGAATGTAAGCCAAGTTCATCTTTAGGCCATCATTATCATCAACCTGCTGATAGTTAGATTCTAACGCTGGTATGATCGGAGATAACAAAGTATCACTGGCGCTACCTTCTGTATGGTTCTCATCAAAAGCGTACGCTAAGGCATTTCGAATAGCTCCAAGGTGGCCAGGCTGAGCAGCAAGTGCTTGCGTGAAACATACATACCCTTCGCTCAAATCTCCCAAACGCGACAGCACAAGTCCTTTCAAATTGAGCAACGACGCGCTCTTGCTATTCGCCTTAAGCCCCCGCTCAATCAACGGGAGCGCTTCTTCCTCTTGATGTGTTGCGACTAAAACGCCAGCCAGTGCCTCGGCAACCGGTAAATTGTCTGGCGCCTTAGACAAATAAGCACGGAGCCATTTTTCAGCCTTGTCGTGGTCTGCGCACTGAATCGCGCAATCTGCCGCTTTCCCCAGCAGGCCCATGTCGTCAGGCAACATCTGAACGGCCACACTAAAATGCGGTAACGCCGCCCGCGCCTGCCTAATCTGTGTATACGCAATCGCGAGACGAGCGTTAACGGCCGCCTGAGCGGGCTCTTTGACCAGCATTTGTTTATACATGCCAATGGCCTGGCTTACTCGTCCTGACTTATGAAGCGTGACGGCTTGTTTAAAAAAAGTATCCATTAATTCTTCTTATCATCCTATTGCGGCACATCCGCACCAATACACTTAACTGAGCTCTATTTTTTTCTCATCAACCACAAACCGACCAGCACTCGCGACATAACGAAGCACCAGCATCATGGCGACAACTCCAACAACACAACATAAAACGTATAGCGACTGATAACTCATCGTTTGCGCTATCAAGCCACTCGCGGCGCCAAAAATTCCCGCTAGTACAATTTGCAAGCTGGCTTGCACCGTGTAATCCGCCCCTTCATGAGACTCACGGCAGTGCGCCATCATACAGGCAAACAATGCCACCGTTGAAAGGCCGTCGCTAAACTGCTCGAAACAAACCAACCAAGTAATCAACGAGCCGGTCACGGTTCCCGTCGAAATAAAATAGAACGCGCCAACACTTAACATTTGCAACAAACCAAACCACACAAGTGAATGGAAGCGTCCAATTCGGGTAAACAGTATGCCAGCCAATGCGGCGCCGACAAGGCCAACTAAGGAAGAATAGAGCGTCAGTTCACCAATGTCGGCAAGACTCCAATGTTGGTCGACAAGCATGGGTTTGAGCATTGTTGATCCAAGTGAGTCAGCGATCTTATAAGTCACGAGCACCCATAGCCAAACACCTAAATTCGATTGCGCAAAAAACCGACGATAAGTCGAGTAAATGAATTTCAGAGAGTTTTGGTTATCATCGTGAGGCGAAACTGCCTCATCAGGCGAACGGTCTGACGAAGACAAAGTAACAGCGGCCTTGTGAGCTTGCGCTTCGCCTCTCATAAAGAGATACAAAGGAACGAGTAAGATAATCAGAACAGCGGCGATCGCAAGCAGAATCGATTGCCACGACAGAACACCAAGCAACAGAAGGCAGCCACTTCCACCCACAATCATACCGATCTTATAGCCCGACACCTGAATACTATTGATCATTCCCAAGGCGCCCTTTGACGACAGCGAAACAGCCAAAGAATCTGTGGCGATATCTTGGGTTGCACAAAAAGTATTGATCAACAGAATCAGCAGCAAAGGGAGAATAAAACTTTCAGCGGAATTGGTGCTCAATGCCCAAGCAAGCGCCACTAAGGTTATCGCACTGGAAATCTGCATCGAAACAATCCAGCGACATCTCGCTCGCGTGAGATTTCCCTTTGAGCGGTCAACGAACGGTGCCCACAAAAATTTAAACAACCAGGGTAAAGCCAGTAGCTTTAGAAAACCTATGAGCGCAAGAGAAGTACCCATATCACGCAACACCGCGGGCAACGCATGTGCTATCAAACCAGAAGGGAGCCCCTGCGCAAAGTAGAGCGCAGCGAACATTGAGAAATAAAGCACAGGGTTCAAAATATCAGGTCAATCTGTCTGAAGAAATTTGCGCCTAGTCTAGACCAAAGCTCTGCGCTATCGAAGCACGAAACCGCGAGGCGGTGATAATTTTTTTAAACATTGGTTCACCGCATCAATGGCAAACGCCATTCTCGCGTCGTCTAGGTCGTACTGCCGCTCGGTTTTCAAATGAGACAAGTAGCCTCTGAACCTGATTAGGGTTTCCGGAAGCGCATGAAAAATATCTTCGACTTCCGCCATTTCTAGATCGCTTAGTTCGCTCTCCCCGGAAAACGCTTCAACGCATAAAATACCCGTTTCATTCGTCAGGAATACAAGGCGCTCAATAGTCGACCTAATCCCTCTAATGAGGAGGTCAAAATCGTAACGAATGAGATCTCCGCTAAATGAAATTAACGCATCTAAGCAGGTTTGCAGGGCGATTGCTCGCTCTGCATGTTTTGCTACCACCGCTGAGATCTCTCGCTTCGGCTCGCAGCGCTCGACCTGCTGACGCCAAAGAGACCCCGAAAGGACCTTGAAACAAATTTGATGCACCTGGGAGAAGTAAAGCATTCCTGCCAATTTGATAAACGGCAAACTTTTTTCGATGTCATCATAACAGCCAAGGTCATCAATCCGATCGCTCAACTCATTGGCAACAATGAGAAGCTGATCATCTAGTCCCAACTGGGACTCAACTACATAACTTGGATAGCCTGTCCCGTCGGCACTTGCGTGGTGGTGCAACACGAGTTCTTGCAACACTAAATCATCAGGAAAATGTTTCTCGACAAAGCTGCTCGAAAGCAAAGGATGCGCATCAGTCAGGTCGTGCCTGCCATGCGGTGGCATTTTTGTACTGGACATATTACGAATGAACTGGGGTACGCTGCTATCGACCACGTACTTACCAATATCCTGCAGTAAACCGGCATTAAACAACGTTTTCTGGTGCTGCTCATTTAAACCAATCGCCCTCGCCTGTACCAGACAAAACCAACTGCAAAAAAGCGCACGATCAAAATCTATATGTGACGACGTAAACATCGCAGTAATTGCTTTCATCGCGTCTATATTAGAAGCCAAGGAGGCGCACAATGACGCAACCACAGGCAAGCATCCAGCACGTGACTCGATTGCAGACAAACTTTCATAGCGCTCGATAAAAAAGCGATATTCAGACATCAAACTATCGGCCTGGAGAAAATTTTCCATTCGCTCCAGCCCCCCATCTTGACTACTCATTAAAAACGATTACTCCGAGAGATACGCAAAATACAACAAACTTCTTGGTTCTCTAATTCACCAACATACCAGGACTAAGGCACATCAACTGAAGAGACGTAAGGCAGCTGTACGCAAAAATTGAAAGAGGCCTTACCCGTTCAAGTACCAAAAACGAGCTGATCAAGACCGCCACATTGCGTTGTGCTGAGATTTCTAATCTATTAAAGATAGGATAGGAAGACGGGTTCTACAAAAAACAAACTAGAACACTTTGCTCTAGTTAACGTTTCTTAAGACCCAAAAACTGATAACGCCCTAACACTTACGACTGGAACGTTGCTGAGTAATAAAATGATTGCGCGACTGATTGAGTCACTCGGATTCTGAAAGGGCTACTCAACCGCAATACTGTCAAAGTCTAACGGCGCGGGATTAACCGTAATTTTCTTTTCTTTCTTTTTACCGATCTCCTCTTTACTCACTTTCGACGCGGGCACAATTGCCGATGACGTTGTTGCTCCCTGACTAAGCTCACTGACTTTGGGCTTACGAACAATTGCCGGCGCCGAGACACTAGGACCTGCCGTTTGTATCGGCATAGTGAGCGTTTTTAGCTTAGCTTCTAAACTGACTTTCTCAGCATCGACTTTTCTTAGCTCTGCATTAGAGCTTTTCAATTCTTTGGATAGCCGCGCATTCCGCTGATCTAGATTAGCTTCTCGCTCTTTCGCTTCGTTCAACTCCGTGGCCAAACGCTGCATCTCTTCCTGCGTTTCAATCTGACGCTTAGCCAACGCATCATAAGCTGACTTACGTGCGGCGATCGACTGACGCTGTTCTTGCGTTGTTTTCTTATAGTTTCGACTGCCCTCTAAAGCCTCATTCACCTTAGATTCGCTAACAATCAGCGCCTCTTCTAACAATGAGTTCTCTGACTCCACACTCACGATTTTCTGCTTAAGTGCCGATACCAAGCGAGTCGTTAAATCCAACTGAGAGCCCGTTTCGCCATTGGAGTTCTGAAGGGACGCGACAGTACTTTCTGCCGCTTGCAATGCTGTGTCTAACTCAGCCAAACGTGCGCTCATTGCTTGCGCTTCCTCATGCATGCTGGCATTGCGCGCTTCAAGTTCAGCTAGCGCTGACTCTGCCAACAATAAAGATTCCAAACCCTGCTGCTTCGTCCAAAAAGACCAAGCCGCAAGCCCTGATGTCGTTAGCGCTAGCAACAAAAAAAACACCCATAAAAAGGTCAACTGTAGGTTTTTTCTTTTAAGGTAGTCTATCCACTGGTTAGCAATTGCTTGCTCAGAGCCAGCCGCGCTTTGTTCTTGTGTGTTTCCCATATTTCTACTCAAACGACAATAAACCTGAAGGTTGGTTTCTAGAGAAAGAAACCAGTTTAATTATTATGTGAAAAACGCCAGAATACCGTGCATTATTCTAAGCGTTGTTAGTTTACTCAGCATACCGGATTAAATACATCAGAATCATGAATGACCTTTATTTAGAGTTTGCACAATCACAAGTCGGCCGCAGCCTTTTTGACGCACTAAGTTTGCCAAAGCCACCACAATTGTTTCGTTCGCCTGAATACTGCCTTAACGTGCCTCGTGGGCAGATATTAGTGGCCGGATTAAAAAGCAATTTTGCATTGAAGGCGATCGTCACGGCTCTCAATCATGATTCCATCAAGTTATGTACCATCAAACCGAAAGCAGACCTTGCGCAGTATTACTCTTCGCATGCACGCAGCGTTCCAAACCAAAAAATTGAACAACTTAGTTTTAATGAAAATTCAAATCATCGCATTAAATCTTACGTGTTTGATGCCACCGGGCTCAAGCACCCTGATGAGCTTAAAGCCCTCTATCATTTTTTTAAGCACTCAGTGACGAGTTTAAAGAAAAACGGTCATATCGTCGTTGTCGCATCGGAGCCGCGCTCGGGTGACGGCGTTAACGAAGCAGCTCTTTCCGGGGCGCTTGATGGCTTCGTTAAATCATTAGCAAAAGAAGTCGGCAAAAAAGGGGCAAACTGCAACCTGATAAAGATAGCAAAAGGCACTGAGCGGCAACTTCAGTCCGCGCTTTATTACTTTTTAAGCGACAAATCTGCGTACGTCACCGGGCAATCATTAAAGTTGATCCGCGGACGCGCATTACCAAGGAAGATCAATTGGGAACGGCCCTTGAAAGGAAAATACGCCTTAGTCACGGGAGCGGCGCAAGGAATCGGCGCCGAAACTGCGCGAGTGTTAGCGCGTGATGGCGCCCGGGTGGTTTGCTTAGATATTCCTGCCAACGAGGCCAAACTCAAACAGGTTGCGGACAGTATTGAGGGGCATGCGCTAGCGCTAGACCTTAGCAATAAAGATGCGACAGAGAGCTTAATGTCTACACTCGCTTCTCAGCTTGGCGTCATTGACATCGTTGTTCATAACGCTGGTATTACGCGCGACAAAACACTAGCGAAAATGCCCGCGCATTTTTGGGAGCAAGTCGTCGATATTAATCTCGGTAAGATCATGGAAATTAATGCGGCATTGTTTGAGAAAAAAATTCTTAGTGACCGTGCGCGTATTGTCTGTATTTCATCAATCTCTGGTATTGCCGGGAATTTCGGGCAAACAAACTACGCCACATCAAAAGCAGGCGTGGCCGCTTATGTCGAGAAGATATCTACGTTGCTAGCCGATGGTAGGACAATTAACGCCATTGCGCCCGGGTTTATTGAAACGGATATGACCAAGAAAGTCCCTGCTGTCACACGTCAAATAGGACGTCGCAGCAACTCGTTTGCTCAAGGCGGTGAACCTCTGGATGTCGCTGAAGCAATCAGTCTATTCTGCCATCCTGCGTCACAAGCGCTAAACGGCAACATTCTGCGCGTTTGTGGACAAAGCATTTTAGGGAAGTAGTTAAGGTACTTTCCCTTCGAGGGTTGGCGCGCTCAGCAACAGCGCAGGATCTAGCCGCACATCAAACCAGTTCAAACGCCAATCTAAGTGCGGACCCGTCGCTCGCCCACCGGCCCCTACCTTTCCCACCACGTCGCCCTGTTTTACTTTTTGGCCAACCACGACGGTAACTTCACTCAAGTGAATGAACGTCGAACTCAAGCCGTAGCCATGATCCATGATCATAGTGCCTCCTGAGTAATACATATCATTATGCGCCAGCGTGACGGTTGCATCGGCAGGCGCCACAACCGGCGTACCGGTTGGCGCCGCGTAGTCAATACCAAAATGCGGACGTTTGGGTACGCCGTTATAGACCCGCTGGCTTCCGTAGACGCCGGTAATTGGGCCGTTGAGAGGAATAATAAATTTGGACAAAAAATAAAGCTGTTGACTGTCAGTCGCTCGCGCCTGTTTCACCATTGCAGTTTCTTTGCGAATTCTAGCGAGCTTAGATGCCGCAGGCGTGACGGTTTTCTGTGGCACACCTTCGACATATTGAGTTCGATATTCTCGTTGTGCAACTGACAACACTTTGGATTGGGTTTCACCGGCGAGCGTCACCCAGGTTAGCGTCGCTTTAGCGTCGGCATCACGCCCAAATCCAAAAACGAAATACCCTTCAGGCGTTTGCGCAACATTACGGCCATCAAGCCGGATATCGGAACCTGGAGGCAAGTGCCCTCGAACAACACCACCTTGCGTAAGTTCTCCTTTAATCTCGAGTAAGGCAGCGTTGCTTGCTGTGACATCGATCGAGTCAGACAATAACACCGACGGACTTAGCAGCAGCAACACCGCAACAAATACACTAGAATAACGCAACATACTAAGGCTCACTGGCTCTCCTAATTAAACTCGTTAATTACTCATACTTTTATGACACAAGGCTCACTGTTCGATAACACAAATGACCCCTCTCTCGCCGACGGCGGGTTACTTGACGGACTGCAATATCAAGAGCGTTTCTTACCTCCTGATCATGCAAACGGTTTGTTTGAGCACCTGATTCATCAGCTCGATTGGCAACAACCTAGCCTCACCATTTCAGGCAAACGCATTCCAATCCCACGCCTGCAAAGCTGGCAGGGCGATGGCCGACTTAGCTATCAATACTCAGGTGAAACCTTCGTTTCACAAGACTGGCACCCTGACGTCCTTTCACTCAAAGAGCGAGTCGAACAGCAGACCCAGACACGCTTTAACGCCGTGCTCTGCAATCTCTATCGAAATGAACGAGACAGCGTTTCATGGCATGCAGATGACGAACCCGAATTAGGTCCTAGCCCAATCATCGCTTCCGTCTCACTTGGCGCCACAAGAAGCTTCCAGATCAAACACAAAATAGACGCCGGAAAAACCATGAAACTTAACCTCAAGCACAACAGTTTGCTAATTATGCCCGCAGGCTTCCAAGCTAAATGGCTGCACCAGCTGCCAAAGATATCGGCCAAATGCGGAGCCCGAGTCAACCTAACGTTTCGCTACATTAATTAATCGCTAAACATTAGTTCTCGTATTAACGGGCTCGCATTAGAAAAACTAGTCTTCTTTATTCGCCGCGCGCAACGCGTCAAACTTAACTAGAATCCGGCCATATAGGCTGGTCGGTGGGTAGTCCCCTTTCTTGTTTTTCTTACCTGGGTGCGCCCCAGTTAGCAGAGTCAACGCCTCTTCGACAGAGCTAACGGCATAAACGGAGAATTGCTTACGTTTGATCGCATCGCGAAGCTTGCTGTTTAGCATCAGGTGTTGAACATTTGTTTTAGGCAAAATAACCGCCTGCGCCGACTCCAACCCTAGAATCTCACACGCATCAAAGAAGCCTTCTATCTTTTCATTCACACCGCCAACTGGCTGAACTTCGCCAAACTGATTGACCGAACCCGTCATTGCAAAGCATTGCTTGATCGGTACATCACCCAGTGAAGAAATTAGCGCACAGAGCTCAGCGAGCGAAGCACTATCGCCATCGACTTCACCATAAGATTGCTCAAAAGCCAGACTAGCAGACAAGGGCATTGGCTTATCGCTGGCAAATAATGTTTGCAAGAACGACGATAGAATCATCACACCTTTGGTGTGGATGCTTCCGCCCAAGCGAGCGCCATGCTCGATGTCGACGACCTCACCTGAACCAAAATAACAATTTGCGGTTACGCGATTTGGCATACCAAATTCAACCCCGCCCGTGCTAAGCACAGACAACGCATTAATCTGACCGACCACTTCGCCAGTCACCGTCAGTAATGTCGAGCCATCCCTAACGCTGTCAAACATACGATCTTTGAGGCGGCTATTTCGGTGTGCGTCACTGTCCAGCGCTCGCTCGACATGAGCAAGCCTAATCATGGTCGACTTTTGCTCCTTGGCCCAAAAATTAGATTCACGCAAAAGATTTGCGATATCAGACGCATGCAACGACAACTTATTCTGATCCTCTGCAAGCCGCGAGCTGTATTCAATAATTCTTCCTATCGCACGCTTATCGCAATGCAAAAAACCTTTTTCATGAACCAAGCTAGAAATGAATTTTGCGTACTGCAGCTGAGAGCTATTATTTCGAGGCATCTCATTTTCAAAATCAGCGGTGACTTTGAATAACTCTTTAAACTCTGGGTCATAATGCTGTAGCAACAGAAACGTTTCTCGATCACCAAACAGTATAATTTTGACGTCTAAGGGGATCGGTTCCGGCTCTAATGAGATAGTGCCGGATAAAGTGACTTCACGCTCTAACGAATTAATATGTAGCTGTTTAGAGCGCAGCGCACGCTTGAGTCCATCCCATACAAAAGGCTGCTCCAAAACCTTAATCGCGTCCATGAGCAAGTAACCACCGTTCGCGCGATGAAAACAGCCTGGCCGAATCAACGAATAATCTGTAAACACAGTGCCTTTATAGGTAACGTTTTCAACATATCCGAAGAGGTTATGGTAATTCGGATTCTCTTCAACGACGATCGGTTGCCGATCATTTTTATGCTGCACCAAGACATTCACTTGATAGCGACGCGGCATCTTTTTATCGAGGGTCGCATATGCAAGGGCGTTCTGATCTTCGTTATCTTCTAAAAAAATATCTAGATTATTGATCAGATCTGTTTGTAGCGCTTGTAGATACTCAACGACGCCTTGCTGATCGGTATATTTCTCTATCAAGTTGTTGATCGGCAACTCCGAAACACCCCGTGTCACCTCTTCATTCAGCGCTGTTTGCTTGTCCGAAAACTCCTGCTCCCATACGCCCATTTTCCGTATCGTGCTACGTAGCTTCAGTTCAAGTTTCGCGATCACCGTTTCAAACGCGTCTTGCGCCTCTTTACTCAGTTCCGCAAATGTCTCAACCGTATGGGTCTCATCACCATTCATTGCTGTCAGACGGTAACCACCTGGCGTGGTAACCGATAGCAGAACTTTCTTTCTACGCGCTTGTTTGGCGATTTTTTCGAGCGCTTCTTCTTGCAACACGGCGTAGTCGTTTTTCAGCTTTTCAGAGCGTTCGTAATAACTGTCATTGTCGAACGCCAAAGGAATCGCTTTGACTAAACGCTGCATTAGTTTTTCCATGTCGCGTTTTAAGGTCAAGCCCATGCCCGACGGCAATTTGAGTACGCTAGGACAGCGCGGCTCATCAAAGTTGGCTACGTAGCACCAGTCGTTGGCATTACCTTGATCATCAATTTTATGATTTAGGTAACGCAACATCATCGTTCGCTTTCCTAAACCATTACGCCCAACCGCGTATATGTTGTAGCCGTTGTCAGGCATTGCCATTGCAAAGTGCAAGGCTTGCTGCGCACGACTCTGGCCAATAATTTCGTTCAATGGCTCAAGCGCCTTGGTCGAACTAAACGGCAAATCGTCCATATGACACGAAGCATAAACTTTGTTATTGAGAAGCGCTTTCACCGGTACTCCTGATATTTTTTTTGAACGTTACATTTTTCTGGAATTGCTTTTGATGTTATCGCAATTCAGCAACAGGATGCGACCGAAAACGCATCCTGACCAATCCTTAAATAGGGAGCCCTAAAGATCGCGGCAAAACTGACGATATTATGATCAACTCGTAGCATTATTAGACAAGTATATGTACACACCGCCAATTCCAACAGAATCTCGACAGCCACTGCCTATGCGCAAGGGTATAGCGCCCGCGAGGTCAGCAACCGTAACGCGCAACATGGCCGCACCCGATAGGCGCTTAAAGGAGAGACGAAAACAGCAAGTTTCAATTGAGTTTAGCGATCGCCGAGGCCGCGATCGCCGCTTTAAGCGCCAGCCCGCACTTAACAATGCACTAAGAAATACGGCAACAGAGTCGCCTCAGCGCCTGGCCGACAAACGAAAGGGCCGCTTGATCGATATCAGAGCCTGAGTTTTCCTCAATTTAGAGAGCAAAACCGCCGAGAAACATAACAGGCCATTCTTGATTTAATCCTCAATCTCACGCCCTGCTGTTGATTTTTTTCATCCACGAAATTAACATTCTTTCAAATTTCGCATTGCGACAACCGCAATCCACAGGGTTTCTATTGAAAGTAATTAACTGGGCAGAACGCAGAATTAAGCGACGACACAAGGCTCCCAACCTTGTCATCAACTTGCGTTCAATGGGTGTTAAGCGATGGCTCAAGCCGACGATATCGGCCACCTGCCTGGACTTCAATCGTTATGGAATGGCGATACATACCAATAAGCAAATGCGTGCTCGTGAGCGGGTAATGATTAGCTTTAAAGGTAAGTACATACTGCAGTCTAACGTTCCGGGCATCGTGACCGAGTGCATCGCTATCGACACAGGCTATCGCATAAGCATACGTTTCAGGTACGCAATTGATAGCAAACACTACAGCCGTAAGATCGATAACGCTTTGTCGCGAATTGAAAGCTTATATAACCCCACGGCAAATAGCAGCAGTCACCCGGACAAGAACGACAGCAAAGAAAATAGCAACAACGCAGCCAGTATGGTTCGCTGTGCTAGCTGATGTTCGTACCTAAACGCAACGCAAACGCCGCATCATATGAGTATGACTGCGCACACTCACTAAAAAAGCTCTAAATCTCCAGCCTCTTCTAAGACGGGCTCAGTCTTGTTCAAATAAGTGGAATCCAGCAAATGGATCATCATTCCATCTTCAAGAATCGCAACCATGGGAAATAGAAGATTGATGTTCTCGTGCGTATTAGTCATATGCCCAGGATGTGGCTGAACACTGCCTTTAGGCAGTCTTTTTAAACCAACAATCTGATCGACAACCACCGCAAACAAATTAGATATATCCGTTTGAAAGCTAACCAACGTCAGGACTTCTGGTTCTTTTTCATCCGGCATTCCGATTCGCCGTCTCAAATCGATAATCTGAAGCATGGAGCCGTTAATGTGCGTAATCCCGCGAAAGATACTTGATTGGTAGTGTAACTTCGCAAGTTTTAGCTGTTGTGAGTAAACGTTCTTTACGTCTCGACAAAATATGCCGAAGTATAGACCGCCAACCCGAGCCACTAAATACTCATCCTTAACCATATTAGGCCTCTTGTACTACTCATTTTTGTATTAACTACTTATTGTTATTGCGTGCTCTTATTGTATAAACGCATGAAGCCATGCGCTTAAACTAAGTGGTAGACCATCAATATCAATCAGTCAAACTTTCACGTGGATTATTTACTATTCGTCAGCGCTATATAACTGTCTATACTCAATTAGACTAGCGCCTTTTAGTGTTGCGCGACTCCTAACTAAAACAAAATAGAGGCATCAGAATGGCTTGGAAAGACGACCTAGACCAATTTATGACAGGCTTAATTCGACGCAACCCCGGCGAGCCTGAATTCCATCAAGCAGTATACGAAGTTGTCGCCAACCTGTTCCCCTATATTGATGATAAACCGATATACAAAGACGCACAGATCATTGAACGGCTGAGCGAGCCAGATCGCATTATTTCGTTCCGTGTTGTGTGGGAAGATGACGAAGGCCATGTCCGAGTAAACCGCGGCTGGCGCGTGCAAAACAACAATGCCATTGGTCCATATAAAGGAGGTTTAAGATTCCACCCTTCGGTCAATCAGAGCATTCTAAAATTCCTTGCTTTCGAACAAACATTTAAAAACAGTTTAACCAGTTTACCAATGGGTGGAGGCAAAGGCGGGGCTAACTTCAACCCTAAAGGGAAGTCCGACGGAGAAGTCATGCGGTTTTGCCAGTCTTATATGACAGAGCTGCGGCACTACATCGGCCCCAATATGGACATTCCCGCAGGCGACATCGGTGTCGGCGCGCGTGAGATCGGCTATATGTTTGGCCAATATAAGCGTTTAACTAAAGAGTTCACCGGCGTGTTAACCGGCAAAGGCATGGAGTTTGGCGGCAGTTTGATTCGAGTCGAAGCAACGGGCTATGGCACCGTTTATATGATGAACAACATGCTAAAAACCAATAAAGACACATTTGAAGGCAAGCGTGTAGCCATTTCCGGCTCAGGTAACGTGGCTATTTACGCGGCGGAAAAAGTTAATCAACTCGGCGGTACTGTGGTCACACTTTCTGATTCCTCAGGTTTTATATACGATGCCGACGGCATCGATAGCAGCAAGCTGGACTACATTAAGGACCTCAAGACAGTGCAACGAGGCCGCATTAGCAAATACGTTGAACAATACCCAAATGCTAAGTTCTATGCCGACAAACGCCCATGGAGTGTGAGCTGTGATATCGCACTGCCCTGTGCGACGCAAAATGAACTTGATCATGACGACGCTCGCGAACTTCTTAAAAACGGCTGCATAGGCGTTTCTGAAGGGGCCAACATGCCGAGTTCACTAGAGGCCATCAAACTGTTCCAAGAACATAAAATACTGTTTGCACCGAGCAAAGCTGCCAATGCTGGCGGTGTCGCAGTCTCTGGGCTCGAGATGAGCCAGAACAGCGCACGAATATCATGGACAGAGAAAGAACTTCAGCGCCTACTCGAAGACATCATGAGTAGAATTCATGACCAATGTGAAGCCTATGGTAGGGAATCTGACACTTACGTTGACTACGTAAAAGGCGCTAATATAGCAGGCTTTATTAAGGTCGCAGACGCTATGCTTGCGTACGGTGCCATTTAAAACCACTAAATAGGCGCTCTAACACTACTCAGTCACATAAGCGCTACAGAAGAACATGGGAACATCAAAAATAGGAGCAAGTCAGATTAGCAGCATGGCATTAAGGATTACTGCCGTGCTGCTGTTACTTGTCGCCACAGCGTCACAAGCGTTTGCGATGAATTACGGCAAACCAACCCTCTTCTATGATGCCCTTCTCGCCGACAACAACAGTACTATAAACAATATGATAGCCATGCCTGACAACGCATGGACGCCAATACCAAATGGAATTCACACCTCGAGCTTACTAGAGCGGACTCACTTAAGTGAACTTGAGTCGACAGTACTATGGGTTCGCGTACAACTTCCTCGACGTAGCGCGTTTGACAAGATATGGCTAGAGTTTTCACCTAATGTAGGTTTAGATGGGCGTATCGCTCAGTTTAATGACGAACGCTGGACTTGGTTTAATCCAGAAGGCCTTGAATCCCAAGTCGATGTAAGGCAACCGGTCAACCTCCTTACCTTTGAGCTGAATCTTAATAGTGAAAAGCGCTACGCTTACTTAAAACTAAGTACGACACTCGCTTTTCATTTCAAGATAAACACGCTAACTCAAAACGAACTGCTGTGGCATGCCGTTAGCAACAACCTATTCAATGGATTCCTATTAGGGTTCTTTTTTCTCGCTATTATTTACAACTTTGTTGTGGGTATAAGCGCTGGCGAACGCGTTTATCTTTACTACGCATTTTACGTTGGCTGTAACGCCGTCTACATCAGCATCGTATCTGGCTACTTAAGGCTTCTGTTTCCTGAGTGGGGCAGCATGGGCAACATGGGCAATCTGGGTGCCGCCTTGGTACTATTCTCAGGAACAGCCTTCGTCAGAGACTTGCTTAGTACTGCTCAGTACGCCCCTCGAATCGATAAACTACTAAGAGTAATGCAGTCGATCTTATTTCTATCCCTGATGTTTATCACCTTTCTACCCGACACCATGGCATTGCTCTTAGTCGTGCTCATTGGCGCGGCTGGCCCCGCATTGGTCATTGCTGCAGGCGTTACTTGCTATCGACAGCAACACCCGTACGCGGGCTATTTCTTACTGGCTTGGAGCCTCTTTGTCGCAGCAATATTGATCTGGGTCGCAATGTGGATTGGAGTGCTGCCTCCAACGTTATTTGTGACAAACGTATTCAAAGTAGGCGCGATGCTTGAAATCACCTTACTGTCTCTATTACTAGCTTACCGCTACAGCCACCTCAAAAATCAAACGCTTGCGCTAAATCAAGCAAAAGTAGCTTTTAAAACACTTAGCGAAACAGACGATCTAACCGGCGTTATGAATCGTCGCGGCTTTCTCAAATACGCAGATGAGCTTGTGCAAACCAGAGAAGCCGAAAGAGTTTGGCTGGCCCTCGATATTGATCATTTTAGAAAGTTTAATGAAGAGCACGGCCATCAAGCTGGCGATCAACTTCTGTTGCGATTCGGTAACATCCTCAACAATATGCAGCGCCGCGAAGATTTGAGCGCCAAACTGCTCTCAAACGAGACCAATTCGGATGAACGAAGGGCGATCGCTGGACGTGTTGGTGGCGAAGAGTTCGCATTGCTTTTTTCAGACTGTAGTCTGGTTCAGGGGAAGCGGTATGCAGAAAAACTAACAGAAGAATTAAGAAACGTTCGCGTAAAAGGAATTAATGGCGAGATGGCAGGCAGCACCTTGTCTGTCGGTGTAACACGCATTCGTGCCGACGATACGCTAGAAAGTGCGTGGAAACGGGTTGTTCAGCACCTATATCAAGCTAAGAACTTAGGACGAAACCAAGTGATCACTGACGCCGAGGCAACTGACTCAGCGACTACCCTATAGCTCAGCGTCAAAGTGAACCCACCTATGCGATATTTGGAAAGTCCTTCGCATAACGGCCAATCCACTCACTTGCTGCGCCTTCTGAGTCGAGCTCTCTACCCTCCACTTCTTTCACCCAAAGACGGTAGTGCTCAATGTGGCATATTTGCTCTACCATCCGAGCTGTATAAGCATCCTCTGAAGAGGTAAATTCGATTCCCATTTCGTAGTGAGAACCACGAGGTACACACCAAATAACACGAGCCTGTGCTTCAAATGGTGGCGCAACTGCAGGTATCTTGACTAAAACTTTTGATTCCACAGGTAAGCTTTCCGCCGAACAGAAACTTAAGCCACCTAAGCTAATGTCTTGCACTTGGTTTGATTCTGGCGGCGCAGGAAGGTCGTCAGCGTCCTCATTGGTTAACGGAAAAAACTCGATCGGAACATCCGAGGGATGACGAATATATGCTCTCATGAAAGGCTCAATATTATTATTAAAATAAGGGGTTAACAGTGCCATTGGGCATTGTTGTCGATTCTAGCTTAAGTGTTTATTCAAAACCATTTTAAGCGATGAGAGTTTGATCGGTTTTTCTAAAATTTCGCACATTCCTACCGCCCTGCAACGCTCCTCATCACCGTCTGCCGCACTCTCGATCATTGCGATAATTGGAGCGCTCAAGGGTTGCCGAACCGAGCGCGAAATTTCACCTAAAATTTGGGCCGTTTCAAAGCCAGTCATATCAGGCATCGTGCAGTCCATGAGAATCAAATCGTAATGATTTGCTTTAAACAACTCTATTGCTTCAAAGCCGGTTGTTGCGATATCCGCCTGACACGCATTTTGCTGCAAGGTACGCTCGATGAGCTGCTGGTTAACTATATTCTCCTCTACCAGCATGACCTTATATCGCGACGCTTGACTAGATGAGTCTAACCTAGGCTCGGTCATATCTTGCACGGTATAGCGCGTCATAAGACGTCTATCAAGACCTACATTACGCTCATGCTCTTCATACACCTGGCACATCACGTCGCGAAGGTAGGGGTCGCGATCCTGTTTGCTCAGAAAGCCATTTGCACCCGCCAAAAAGAATCGCTCAGCGTCGCCCAGCTGCGGATAGCTGCTGACAACAATAACACTACCCTTGCTACCCAAGTCGCTCACTAGTCTACTCACGAACTGATCCGCATCACTCCCTTGCCCACGATCATCTACGAGTACTAGCAACCATTGATCACCATTGTACTGATCAACAAACTCAGCAAGCTCTTTCGACGAGCCAACACTGTCAAACTCAACACCCCAGCCTTGCAAAAACTCCAGAGTAATTTGTCGGCTCAGTTCAAAACTGTCGAATACAACCGCGTGCACTTGATTCAACGAATTCCAGTCGATCGAATCATTTTCAGAGCTTGGCATGACAATCGGTAACGTTATGTCTATCCAATACGACGCCCCTTTATTGGCAAAGTTTTCGGACATTAGCTCGGCATCTAACAGCGATGCTAACTTCTCACATGCGTCCAAGCTAATCGAACGCCTGTCACGTAACTCTGTCGAAAAGCGCGTAATTCCTAGCTGCTCCAACTGAGAACTAGACTGTCCTCTTAGCTCAGTCGCCACACCACTATCTTCTACCGCGAGCCTTAATCGGGCTTCTTCCTTATTTTTGCTGATTAACTCCAAGTTAACCAAAATGTGACCGTGATTTGTGTACGCGATAGCATTCGAAACCAAGTTCGTAAGAACCTGTCTTAACCTAGCCGGATCACCTCGCAAAAACCGGGGAGTTTCTGGGCCAATACGCGTCTCTAATATGATGCCCTTCGCTTTCGCCCTTGAACGCAACAGCGCAGTAACCCCAGAGACAACACTGCGAAAACTAAATGGAATACTGGTAACGTGGAGGTTTCCGGACTCGACTCGAGATAAATCCAACACATCATTGATAACATGCAGTAATGACTCTAGCGAAGCCTGCATCGTATTCACATATTCTTTCTGGGAATCATCTAACTTAGTCTCCGACAATAAAGCGGTAAACCCAATCAAGCCATTCATTGGCGTCCTTAAGTCATGACTTAAGCTGGAGATAAACTGGTTTTTGGCGTCTACATCTCTTAGCGCCTTATCTCTAGAAATTAGTGCCGCCTGCAACTCATTATCAAGTCGCTCGATTTCCTTTGAATAGTCATTACGGTGCCTTAAAACAACCTTCCACAAGTTAGATATTTCCGAATCTTCGGCTGCCATTTCTTCAAGAATAGCCCGCTCATCCTTTCGCAGGTTTTTGTTGTCACCTAGCACTCCCTCCATAAAATCTTGCGAACGCTTAACGAGCCAAAAATAGCCCAATAAAAGTGAAAAAAACGCTGTTGCCAGATAGATTACGCTATCAATAATCAACCAGCGCCATGCATGATTTGATACCTGCTGGAACAGTGAGTGAAACGACACTGATAACCGCAGCTCTCCAATTCCGTAACCATCTGTTTGCTCCTCCCAATAGCTGATCGGAAAACTAATGTGATGAATAGGCTGTTTTTGCAGAACCGAGCCAAGCTCCAGCCAGCGGTTTTGGTCACGCAGATCGATGCGCCAACTAAACATCGAAAACGCACTTTGATCACCTGCGCATCGCTCACCAAACTGACCTAGGCGATCAGCCAGCATGCGCCGCTCGCGCTGCCAAGCTAGCAAGCCAATCTCTTCGTAGTCCCTATCAACCAAGTCGTTGATGCACGAGAGTGTTTTATTCTTTATCTGCTGAAAGCTTACAACTGAATCGACCACTAATGCGGTAGCGCTAAGCGCCAAACAAAAAAGCAACGCTAACAAACACACCCGCCGAATTAGCGGAGCTTTCTTGAGATTTTCAAGTAGCTTATACATTCAATTTTCCATGACCATCACTAGCTGAAAGCGCTGCTTTATTAAAAGCACTGCCCCGCTTAACCACGTCGCGATATTTGCAAACTATTGAGAGCTAAACTAACACCTTACCAGCCGAATTTCGCGCTAAAAAAGCGCTCTATTAATAAATAATAACTCGCCCGTCTGACAACGCTCTGCTAACCTATATTGCATAAAATTAGTAGTCAAAACATAGCCATAACGCGCTAACACCGCCTCTTTTTGAGTTTGCTACGTCCACGAATTAGCGATTCAAAAATCACATAGGTAGGCGAGAGCCAACAGTCATATGCTGAAATACTCCCTAGGTTTGCTTTTCTTATTCATTACTTGCCTTTGTAACGCCGGCCAAGCGCTTGCGGAGGATGCTGTAATGTTCGAGACCAGCAGCTTGAGTGTTAATAACCGCTCTCCTTTTATCATGCTTTTTGGAGTCGTGACGCCGACCCTCAGTACCGATTTAGCTGTCAATAAAACGCGCTCGACAACCCAGCTGGATGTGGCCAACTATTTGAGTAAGCATGAGTCCGATAACGCGCTATTTTTTATCGATGGTGAATCAAAAATACTGACCCAAACCTTTACGTCTAGTTGGGACACTAGCCACTGGGGGAGCATTCAATGGTCAGTATCAATACCATGGTTAAAGCATAGTGCCGGTAAGTTGGACCGCTCCATTTACGAGTTCCATGACATCTTAAGCTTGCCTCAGAATGGCCGCACAGATAAAGCGCATGATCGTTTCTTTTGGTTTGCTAAAACAGGCGACAAAACCGTTTATAACAACACAGACAGAACCAGCGGCTTAGGGGACGCAAGCATAAGCCTTACTCAACGCTACGATGGATGGCAGCTCAGTGCCTCCATAAAACTACCAACCGGAAAGTTCGAGAAACAGACCGGCAGCGAAGGCGTTGATTTAGGGCTTTCAGCCACACAGTTCAACCCAAGCTGGCTGAGAGATAGAAGCTGGCTGAAAAACGTTCCGCTATCCGTTTGGTGGGGCGCAGGGCTTAGTTATTTATCGGAAGCAAAGGCACTCTCCGCCTTTGAACAAAACAACCTCGTTATTGCACTGAACTCGGGATTAGCGTGGCAAATAGCACAACGCTGGCAACTCAAAACTCAACTGGATACCCATAGCCCGCTATTCGACAGTGAAATTCGCGAGTTGGGGTGGGTTCCTTTGCTTTTTAGCTTTGCCGGTCAATATAACATTTCGCACGACACCTCAATGACACTATCCATCAACGAAGACCTTAGGCCGCGCGTAACGCCAGATGTCATCTTTGGCTTAGCGCTCCAAACTGACTTTTAACTACTCACATGGACATTTTAAAATACATGAATAGAACCAATCAGCACATCGTATATGCCCTTTTTGGCCCCCTATTGCTCTGGGCAAATGTCGCTCACAGTGATGAATTTGACCTGCGACTCAGTGATGACGCATTGCATGTTAACTTAGCAGCCGATAGCGACGAATCCGACATTAAGTATGGCGGCGGTTATTTTTACAAAGACGCCGATAATTCGATCAACATTCTAAACTTAGATTTACACTCGATTGGGCAGACCGCAATTGGTAATTTACCGACAACGGTAGGACTTGGGATTCAAGGTAACGCCTTCAAAGAGAGCGACATCAAAGGAGCGGCAATTGGATTAGGCGGCTCAGTTCGTGTGAACTTACCCGACGCCCCGGGACTATCAATTGAAACAGCGGTCCACTTCGCACCAGACGTGCTCGCCTTTAGTGACGCGAAACGTTTTACACGGGCGCGTCTACAAGCTAATTATCGGATCATTCGCACTGTTGATATTTCAGGCGGGTATCGCTACCTAAACACCAAATTGAAAACCGGCGAAAAAAACACCTTTGAAAGCGGAATGTTCCTAGGGCTTAAACTGTTATTTTAATAAGAAAAAATCTAGATAGACGTGTCGGGCGGTTACGCACTAATGACAGCAAAAGCAGTGACGTATCCCGCCTCATCACTTAAGCTCACGTGAACCGACTGCCCGCCGAGCTGCGTTAGCTTTTCTGCCGCGCCTTGGCTTAATCGCACGAATGGTTGCCCGCTTTTATGACGGTCACATTCTATGGTGTGCCAGCTAACACCACCACTCATTCCTGTTCCCAGCGCTTTAGATACCGCCTCTTTAAGCGCAAAACACTTAGCGAGGTAAAAGTCAGGTCGAGAAGATTCCTGATAGATAACCATTTCGCGCTCTGTCAATATTCGCGCCGCAAACGCAGCGCTTCGCCGCTCAACTGACGCGGAGATACGACTAATATCAACAAGATCTGTTCCGACACCTAGCACTGTCATTAGGCAGCCCTACACCAACAACTCACGAGCAACATTAAACGCTTACTCCATCAATTAAGGCCCGCATATCTTTGACCGCTCGAGAAAAGCCGGTCATCACTGCACGCGCGACAATACTATGGCCAATATTTAGCTCATTGATTCCGGGCAATGCGGCGATCGCTTGAGTGTTGTGGTAGTGCAAACCGTGACCCGCATTAACGATTAAACCTTTTGCTAAGGCATACTTAACACCTTTAGCAACACGCAACAATTCTTCCGCCTGCTGAGTGGGTGAGATAGCGTCGGCATATGCACCCGTATGCAGTTCGATGGCCGGCGCTCCGCAACGAACAGCCGCATCAATTTGCGACTCTTGCGCATCAATAAACAGCGAAGCTTCAATACCCTGTTCGCCTAAGCGCTGACAAACAGCCTTAACCCGAGATTCATTCGAGACCACATCTAAACCACCTTCGGTCGTTAACTCTTCACGCTTTTCAGGGACCAAGCAACAATGCTCTGGCTGAATTTCAAGTGCGAATTTGAGCATCGCATCAGTAACCGCCATTTCCAAATTCATTCTCGTCTGCAGCGTCTCTTTCATTACCCGTACGTCTCGGTCTTGAATATGACGACGATCTTCTCGCGGATGGATAGTAATACCATCTGCACCAGCCTCTTCGGCCAGCATGGCGGCATAGGCTGGATCTGGATAGGTCGTGCCACGCGCTTGTCGTAACGTCGCAATGTGATCAACGTTTACACCCAACAATATTCGTTTATTCACCACTTTGCCTCGCTAAGCTGTCTGATCATTTCTCTACTTTTTAGCGTTCGTCCATGTAACGCATGCGCTATCAATTTCCGCATCAACCACTTCGACTCTCGACGAATTTTCTCTGTCACAGGAGACTCATCACGCGCGCTATCGACTATGCTCGACAGCCATAACAATGTTTCACCGGAAATCAACTCCCTCTCCATCTTATCAAAGTATTCGTTAACACCGACACTTGAAGAACGTAGCTCAAAGCAGTTATCGGCGTTAATGCGGTACGCCTTTTCTGTTTCAACAGCGTTGCCGTGCGAGTCCGTCTGAAAGTCTGGAGCTAAGCCTAGCGATACCAGTAAATTTGTTTCAAATCGACGTAGAATCAAATCGGGTTGAGAGCCGTGGCATAGTTTAGCAATCGCGCCAGCATAGGCATCAAAAACAGTCACAAAAGGTTCATGCTCAGGAAGCAAATAAAGCAGCAGCTCATTCAAATAATAGCCACAATATAAAGGCATTCCAACTAGCTGGTTTGCGGCGGTCGGAACTTCATGAGAAGAAAGCGTCTTTAGGTCTGACTTGCCACGCCAGCTTACCAATAAAGGCGTGAATACTTGCAATGACGCCGCCCCTGACGTGCGCGACTTAGAGACACTTTTAGCCACCACGCTCAAGCGCCCATGCTGCAGTGAAAACAGATCGATAATCAAGCTGCTCTCTTTGAACGGACGACGGTGTAAAACATAACAAGGCTGGTCATCGACAAGGTTAATCATGTTCTTGATCCGATGTCAGTATGAGGTCAATGGGCTCGTGGTCTAGTCGTCCCGGTAACCAAGGCTTCGCAGTGCTCTCTCATCGTCCGACCAACCGCTTTTGACCTTGACCCAGAGATTAAGCATCACTTTACTGTCATACAGCTTTTCCATATCTTTACGGGCATCACGGCCAATGATTTTTATCTGCTCACCCTTATCACCAATAACGATTTTCTTTTGGCCAGAACGCTCAACCAGAATCAACGCACTTACATGCAAAACAGACTTGGTACGTTTGAACTCTTCTATTTCTACGGTCACTGAATACGGAAGCTCTTCACCCAATTGGCGCATAAGCTTTTCTCTAACGAGTTCCGCTGCCAAAAAACGCTGGCTCCGATCAGTCACCTGGTCATCAGGGAAGTAATGAAAGCCCTCAGGTAAGTAACCATCAATGACCGACTGCAACTCATCGACGTTATGCCCATGCTGCGCTGAAATTGGTAAAATCTGCGCAAAAGTGAACTTTTCGGATAGCACCTTTAGGTGCGGCAGCAATTTCGCTTTTTCTTTCGTTTGATCAACTTTATTCACCACTAAAACAACCGGTGCTTTAGCGTTAGCTACTTTTTCAAGCACCAACTCATCCTCATCCGTCCACTTGGTTCTATCGACGACAAAGATGACTAGATCTACGTCCTGCAAAGAGTTAGACGCCGCTTTATTCATATAGCGATTAATAGCTTTATGTTCTTTTAGGTGGAGGCCGGGGGTATCAACATAGATAACTTGAGTTTGTCCTTCTGTTTTGATGCCCAAAATCTGGTGACGAGTCGTCTGTGGCTTTTTAGAGGTAATACTAAGTTTTTGTCCTAATATTCTATTCATCAACGTCGACTTACCAACGTTGGGGCGCCCTACAATTGCAACATAACCACAGCGCGTAGGTAATTCATTATCGGCTTCACTCAATTGACTTATTCCTCTAGCAGCTTTAAAGCGGCTTCTGCAGCTTCTTGTTCAGCAAAGCGTCTACTGGACCCACTGCCTTTTGTTTCAATTTTATCGTCGGCTAAAACACAACGAACACTAAATACTTGGTCATGCGCTTCACCTGTAATTTTGGTTACTTGGTAGTCAGGAAGGGTTTTCTTAAAGGACTGTAAGTACTCTTGTAAACGTGTTTTCGGGTCCTTCACTGTGCCTTCAAGAGTCAATGTAGATAGGCGAGAATCAAACCACTGCAGAACAACTGCACGGCATTGGTCGTGCGAACTATCAAGGTAAATCGCACCCATTATAGATTCTACCGCATCAGCCAAAATCGACTCCCTGCGAAACCCACCAGACTTAAGTTCGCCCGCACCTAAACGCAAGTAATCACCCAAGCAAAACTCTTTCCCAATTTCGCCCAAGGTAACACCTTTCACTAATGATGCACGCAAGCGGCTCATCTGCCCTTCTTTTGCTTTTGGAAAACGCTGGTATAGATATTCTGCAATAATAAAGCTAAGAATTGCGTCGCCCAAATATTCAAGGCGCTCATTATTGGGGCCTTTGAAACTGCGATGAGTCAGTGCCAACAGCAGAAGGTCTTTATCACGAAATTCGTAACCTAACCTTCTTTCAAGACGAGATAGATCTTTATCCGACACGCATAGTTCCCATACAAATACTAAAGTTTGATTATTCGCTCTTCTTTGAAACTAACAATCGCGTCTATATTTTTATAAATATTTACACGTCGCTCATAGTCGATATCGATGATGACTTCGCCTTCAAGCTTTTCAACAAATATGCTTTCTTCAAACTTAACGTCACGAATACCGTTTGTCATAAAGCGTTTTTGCAGACTCTTGGTCATTTCACGCTCGCTCATGCTACTAAGGTCGGCACTTTCTTCAAATGAATCCGCTACCGATTGAATCGCCCATTGGTCGAAATAAACGGGGTAAAGCTTAAATGCCGCCAACAAAATAAGTGCCGTCATCCCCAAGAAAATAAGAATCAATATACCGGAAGCACCCTTTTGTTTTGAATGCTGTTTCATTTCATTGCTGAGCATGCGTTACCCTCGATCTGTTATTAACTTAACTCTAAGCGTAGCTGTCACTGCACCATAACTCAACGCAGCTACCGCGCTATCGTGGCTACTCGATCAGGCCGACTCGGGAGAAACTAGGAATCGAAGTCAATGACTCCCACTGCATCCATATTGCGAATGCTTTACCTACCACCAACTCGTCAGGTACAAAGCCCCAATAACGGCTATCGTTAGAATTATCGCGATTATCACCCATCACAAAATACGAAGCCTGAGGGACGCGCCATTCCCCTTCTCCGGCACCATGGTTTCGACGAGGATCCTCAAATATTTTATGTATAACGGGGCCTAAAGACTCTTCAAACAATTTATTTGGCGGAATGTTAGCCAAATGTATTTCAGGGACCAGCTCACCATTTATAAACAATTGCTTACCTTGATATCGAATGGTGTCGCCAGGTAAACCGATAACGCGCTTGATATAGTTCGTCTTTTTGTCCTCTGGGAACTTAAACACCATCACGTCGCCGCGCTGAGGGTTATCAATCTCAACTACCTTGGTACCCGCGACTGGAAGTCTCAAGCCATAAGCAAACTTGTTTACTAAAATGAAATCGCCCACTTCGAGGGTCGGCAGCATGGAGCCTGAGGGAATCTGAAACGGCTCAACCAAAAAAGAACGTAACACCAGAACGATTGCCAAAACGGGGAAAAAAGAACGAGCGGTTTCAATTAGCCAAGGCTCTCTAGCGACAATATCGTCCCCCCCCTGCTCTATCGCTTTCTTCTCTCGCAGTCCTCTCAATAAGAAAATATCTAACAGCCACAACAGGCCTGTCACAAAGGTCAGTACGACAAGTACTAGCGGGAAATCAATATCCATTTACGCCTCTAAAATTTAGCTGGGAAGTTCCCGAACTATTAACTGTCAACCTTAAGCACTGCCAAAAAGGCTTCTTGCGGAATCTCCACATTGCCAACTTGCTTCATGCGCTTCTTCCCTTCTTTCTGCTTCTGAAGCAGCTTTTTCTTACGACTCACATCACCACCGTAACACTTCGCTGTCACGTTTTTACGCAACGCTTTTACAGTTTGGCGAGCCACTATTTGCCCGCCTATCGCAGACTGAATCGCCACATCGAACATCTGGCGAGGAATCAACTCTTTCATTTTTTCGCACAACAAACGGCCTTTGGAATGCGCATTGTCTTTATGCACGATAAGCGCCAAAGCATCGACTTTATCGCCATTTATCATCACATCAAGTTTTACCAAGTTGGCGGCTTCAAAACGCACGAACTGATAGTCTAACGATGCAAACCCGCGACTCACAGACTTAACTCGATCAAAGAAATCCAACACAACTTCCCCCATCGGCAAGTCGTATTTAAGCGCTACTTGGCCACCCAAGAACTGCATGTCTTTCTGCACGCCGCGCTTCTCAACACACAAACTAATAACATTCCCCAAATAATCCTGAGGAACTAGGATATTCGCTTCGACGATGGGCTCACGCATTTCAAGAATCGTGGCAGGGTCAGGAAGGCGAGACGGATTGTCGACTCTAACCACGTCACCATTTCGCTGAACCACTTCGTAAATAACAGTGGGGGCTGTTGTTAGCAGGTCTAAGTCATATTCACGCTCCAAGCGCTCTTGAATGATCTCCATATGGAGCATTCCAAGAAAGCCACAGCGAAAGCCAAAACCCAAAGCGTCTGATGTTTCAGGCTCATATTGTAGAGATGCATCGTTTAACGTGAGCTTTTGAAGTGCTTCACGAAAGTTTTCATAATCATCAGAACTGACCGGAAACAGCGCGGCATAGACTTGAGCTTGGACCCGCTTAAAACCAGGCAGTTGCTCAACGTCAGGAGATTTAGCTGATGTAATCGTATCGCCCACCGGCGCACCATGAATGTCTTTGATTCCCGCGACAACAAAGCCAACTTCTCCGGCACGCAAAACACCAGTTTCGAGGCGCTTAGGCGTAAACACTCCAATTGAGTCAGCTTGTTCAACCTTTCCAGTAGACTTGATCGTTATCTTGTCATTTTTCTTTAAGGTACCCTCAACCACACGAACCAGCGAAACAACGCCTAAATAATTATCAAACCAAGAGTCAATAATAAGCGCTTGCAGAGGCGAGTCAGGACTCCCTTGAGGCGATGGAATTGCATGAATAATCGCTTCTAATACATCCTCTACGCCCATGCCGCTCTTCGCACTACAGGGCACGGCATCGGTCGCATCGATGCCAATAATATCCTCAATCTCTTGCTTAACTTTGTCTGGATCAGCCTGCGGCAAATCCATTTTGTTAAGGATTGGCAGCACATCCAGACCCATTTCAATGGCCGTATAGCAGTTTGCCACCGACTGGGCCTCAACACCTTGACCCGCATCGACAACAAGCAAGGCTCCTTCACAGGCCGCTAATGATCGCGAAACCTCATATGAAAAATCAACATGCCCTGGGGTATCAATGAAGTTTAACTGATAGGTTTCGCCGTCTTTCGCTGTATAATTTAACGTAACACTTTGCGCCTTGATGGTAATACCACGCTCGCGCTCAATATCCATAGAGTCGAGAACCTGCGCTTCCATTTCGCGCTCAGAAAGGCCCCCACACACCTGAATAAAACGATCCGCAAGGGTCGATTTACCATGATCAATGTGTGCAATAATCGAAAAATTACGTATGTGTTTTAGGCTACTCACTGCTTTTGATTCACTCGATGGCGTCGGCTCATACTAAACGGCCAACTAAACTATATTCCTGTGCGACATGCGGTGCCATGCAAAGGGCTTTTCTGTATACGACAGAGCGCAGCATTCTAAAGTATTTGAAGGGGGTTTGCGATGATTTTGACAGCTATCAGCTTTTTGTTGACCCAGCATATCGAGACAACAATTCCTGCCCATTAAATTCCGCTCTAAGCACAGCAATGAAGGTGTAGACACCCACAAGCTTTCGATTTAGGAATACGAACTCTTTAGGAGGCACCTTAAAGTAACGATTCACTGCTGATAACGCCGCTCGCTTTGCAATACGTGAAGGAAGGTCGCTCTCTGACCAACAATAAGCCCCGTCTTGGTTCAACGCTGCAGGATCAATATCTTTAAAGTTTTTGGCTAACGGCTCCAAGACGGCTATACAAATTTTACCGAACTCATCAAGCACCGATCTTGGCCAATCAGACTGCATAAATCTTAGAGCTATCCCGCCTTGGATAACTTCATCTAAGTTTTCGTGATAGGCAGCATTAATCATTTGGCAAACAGGGTCGATAAACGTCTGCGGGTATTTTTGGACAGCGCCGAAGTCGAGCAAAACGATTTGATCCGCATCGCCATTGCTGTCGATACGAATTCTATAATTACCAAAATTGGGGTCAGTTTGGATTTCATGCCAGACATAGAGCTCATTCAAAAACAGCTCTAACGCAGCTGAAGCAAGATGGTTTCTTCGCTCAAGGGACAGTGACGCAACCGATGCACTGCTAATATGCTCGCCCACTTCATAGCTCGTCGCTAAAACATGTGAACTCGAAAAATCAAAAAAAACTCTCGGCACAACATACCTAGAATCCTCTCTAAGAAGCTCAAAAAAATGAGCAGTGGTCCTAGCTTCCAGCGCATAGTCCACTTCACGATGCATCATTTGACGCACCTCTTCCAACCACTCGTCAAACATGGGTCCAGTGCGAACAACCCTCGCAAGGCGCAATAGCTGAGCAACCCCATTCAAGTCAGCATCAATCGCTTCAGCAACGCCTGGGTACTGAACTTTAAGACAGACTCTCTCGCCCGTTGCTCGTACCGTCGCACAATGCACCTGACCAAGAGAGGCGGTACCTATCGGCTCGTCCTCTATATCGAGCTGGGCCATCTTCTCTGCGCCAAGCTCTTGATACAATACGCCGCGAATCACTGACCAATCTAGCGCATGCGTATTATCTTCAAGTGTATGCAGCGCCTCTGTCACTTCGACGGGCAAAAAGTGCTCGCCATACAGCGCCATTACTTGACCAATTTTTACGACACTGCCTTTTAACTTACCCAATTCAAACGCCAGAAACTCAGCCTGTTCAGAGAGCACTTGCGAACGTTTTTTCTGACGAGCCTCTTGACCCCGAAACATTGATAGGGTCATATGCCCAGCCAAACGTGAGCCTGCCATAAGCCCCGCTTTCGTTAGACTCAAGCGACGTTCAAAGCTACCTGTTTTTATCTCAGAGAGAGTCGAATTCTTTTTCGTAATGAGGAACTACTCTTTGCTTAACATACCAAAGCCTTGAGAGCCTAAGACTGGAGCCAAAAGGCCCCTAACTAGAAATAGACCCGCGACCCTTAACCGACCTTTTCGCCCTTCGCCTGCTTATCTGCATGATATGAAGAGCGCACCATTGGGCCACTAGCAACATGCTTGAAACCCATTTTTTTGCCTAGCACCGCCAAATCATCAAACTCTTTAGGCGTCACAAAGCGCTCTAACGCAAGGTGCTCGCGACTAGGCTGAAGGTACTGACCTAGGGTTAACATATCAACATCATGAGCCCGCAAATCCGACATCACCTGCTCTACTTCAGCTAACTCTTCACCAATTCCAAGCATCAAACCAGACTTTGTCATCGCTTGAGGGACAAGTGCTTTGTATCGCTGCAACAACTGTAAGGACCACTCATAATCCGATCCCGGGCGTACTTTCTTATACAGAGAAGGCACTGTTTCCAAGTTATGATTGAACACGTCTGGGGGCGTTTGACTCATAATTTCTAGTGCAACGTCCATGCGGCCTCTGAAGTCAGGGACCAAAACTTCAATTTCAATATCTTGAGCTCGTTCGCGCGTTTCGCGGATACAGTCGGCAAAATGTTGTGCGCCACCATCACGTAAATCGTCTCGATCAACGGATGTAATCACAACATAATTAAGCGCCATATCAGCAATAGCTTCAGCTAGCTCTTTTGGTTCGTCCGCGTTCAAGGCATTAGGTCGCCCATGCGCAACATCGCAAAACGGGCAGCGCCGCGTGCAGATATCACCCATAATCATAAATGTCGCAGTACCTCCGCCAAAGCACTCACCAAGATTAGGACACGAAGCTTCTTCACAAACAGTATGCAAGCCATGCTTGCGAAGCTTCTTCTTAATCTCATCAATACGCGGCGTAGCGGGAACGCGCACTCTAATCCAATCAGGTTTACGCAACATTTTTTCGGTGGGAATTACCTTCACAGGAATACGAGCGACCTTATCCGCTCCACGAAGTTTTTCGCCCTGAACAACCTTTTTTCTTTCCGTCATAATCTACTTCTCTATGGCGTCGCAATATTCCATCAGAATATCTGTATAACCAAACGCTTCTTGAATCGCACGAACCAAACGGCCTGCTACCTGCTCCAACGCCTCAGTATTCGGAAAACTGGCCAACTGAGTCATCTCTAAACCTTCATGACCACAAGGATTAATACGTGTAAAGGGCTCAATATCCATATCGACATTTAAAGCCAAGCCATGAAACGACTTACCTTTGCGTATACGTAAGCCGATCGACCCCACTTTTTTATCACTGATATAGATTCCTGGCGCGTCTTGCTTTGCTTCTGACTCGATCCCGTACAACTTAAGAACCGATATAATGGATTTTTCAATTTGCGTAACCAGCTCACGTGCACCGAGACCTAGTCGATCAATATCCAGCATCAAGTAAACAACGAGCTGACCTGGGCCGTGATAGGTAACTTGACCGCCTCGATCTACCTGCACAACAGGAATATCTCCCGGAGAAAGCACATGTTCAGCTTTTCCGGCTTGGCCCTGAGTAAACACAGGATTATGCTGCAGCACCCAAATTTCGTCTTCGGTCGCGGCATCACGCTGATCCGTAAAGTCCTGCATTGCCTTCCATACTGGTTCATACGGAAGCAAGCCATCAAACATTTTGACAGTTAAATGCTGAGCATTCGCAATTCCACCTTTTACCGCAGTCATCGTTACTCCTTTTACAAAACCATTTTTACGCAATTTAGTTTTATTAGTGCTTGATGCATCTTTCCTAGCTGGTCTTCACCTGTAGCCCAAATACTAAAACGCAACGAAACAAACGTTCCTTTCGAGCTTGGCACTTTAACAATCGTCGCTGCGTCAAACTTGGGGTCATAGTCTTTTATAATAGCGCCGACCAACTCCGCAAAGTCGTCATCATTATTTCCAATTACCTTAATCGGGTAATCTAATGGAAATTCGATTTTCGGCGCATCAGGCGCTTGATCATTTGTCATCTATGCGAACAGTCCGATAAATAGTAATTTAATCCAATCCCAGATTCGCTTGAAAAAGCCACCTTCTTCCACCGGCTCTAACGCAACTAGAGATTCATTAACGACAATTTCTCCGTCAAGCTTAACCACTAAGCGACCAAACTCTTGCCCCACTTCAATTGGCGCCTTGATCGTTGGGTCTAGATCAATTTTTGCGTCCAAGGCGTCTTTATGACCTCGAGGTATCGTAACAATCACATTTTGAGCAACACCAAGCGATACCTGATCGGTTAAGCCACCCCAAACTCGACTAGTTGTCAGCTCCTCAGCCGGGGCATATAACTGATGGGTTTTGTAATAGCGAAAACCGTAATTCAATAGTTTTTGCGTTTCTTTGGCTCTAGCCTCTTCACTATTGGTCCCCATAACAACGCTAACTAAGCGCATATTGTCTCGAACCGCCGAGGCGACCAAACAAAAACCCGCTTCTTCCGTGTGCCCAGTTTTCAAACCGTCGACTGACTTATCACGCCAAAGTAAACGGTTGCGGTTAGGCTGTCTGATATTGTTATAGGTAAAGTACTTATCGGCATACAGAGCGTACTGCTCAGGGTAATCTTGAATAATAGCCTTCGCTAACACGGCTAAGTCGGCAGCTGTTGAGTAGTGGCCTTCGGCAGGCAAGCCAGTTGCATTCATAAAGTGTGTGTTCGTCATGCCCAACATAACAGCCTGTTGGTTCATAATGTCAGCAAAGGCGTCTTCACTGCCTGCCACATATTCAGCTAACGCAATACTTGCGTCGTTGCCCGACTGAATAACCACCCCTTTCAACAGATCCTCAAGGACGACTTTTGAGCCCTCCTTAATAAACATTTTAGAGCCACCTGTACGCCAAGCCTTAACACTGACTGGCACTTCGTCATAAAGGTTAATATTGCCGGCTGCAACTTCTGCCTCAACAATGTAGGCCGTCATCATTTTCGTTAAACTGGCAGGCGGTAACTCTTGACGACTATTGCTCTCGACGATCACTTCACCACTATCTGCATCCAGCAGAATATATGAGCTGGCAGAGACTTGCGGGGGAGCCGGAATCAGAGCAGGCCTAGCAAGCGCAAGACTTGATAAGCACAACACGATAAGAGCGATAGCTGATAATCTAAAAGGTGATTTCATTGATAGCTGGGACCTGAAATGTAACGATAAATAAGTGCCTACCACTGATTTTTTAAGTGGTGATTTAAGAGCCAGAAGTGTAACCGATTTAAAACCCTTAATCACCCTGCTTCAAGCGACAAGCTAGGTCATATCTACAATAAGTAATCTAATGTTAATCTGGTGCTTTAGCGGTCCTTCGCAAGAACCGAACGGGTTATCACAATTGGCTCACCGATACCTGCTTGTTCAATTTTTTGCCGAATACGCAGCGCCTCTTTCGCATCGGCTAACGGCCCGACTCTGACACGAAAAACCGATCGCCCCTGCACCGTCGAACGCGCCACAAAGGCGTTATCAAAAGAGAATCTTCTCTCCAGTGCCGCCAGTGCATTCTGCGCAGACTTCTCGTTTGAAAATGCAGCAACCTGAACAAAAGGAGCAAGTTTATCCACCGGGCCTGGGGATACCTTAGAAACAGGCACGCCCAGTTTAGTTTTTGCTGCGGGGTCTAACGGTTTAGCGCCACCTGCAACCGGTAACGCCGGCGTAATCGCCTCCAGTTTGACGCGGGCCGTCCCCTTGTCGGCAAAACCTAAACGGTTCGCAGCGGCAAATGACAAGTCAATAACTCGATCACTGTGAAACGGCCCTCGATCATTTACGCGAACAACAATTGACTTTGTGTTATCCAAGTTAGTGACCCTTAGATAAGTCGGAAGCGGAAGCGTTTTGTGAGCCGCGCTCATTTCGTACATATTGTAAACTTCGCCATTCGAGGTTAGCTCACCATGAAACTTCAGCCCATACCACGACGCCACACCCTCTTCGGCATACCCTCTAGCAGTTTCAATAACTTCATATTGCTTACCATTCACCTTGTAGGGTGTTGCGTTTCCCTGCGGCGAAATCGGCTCCCAAATAGGTGTTGCATCGGGCACATTAGAAAAATCGAAATCGCCCACCGGCGCGGTATCATTGCGCAATTTATAACGCGACTGCGAACATGCGGACAACACGATAAGCATCACCGCCGCCAATGCAACAACACTAAACCTGGACACGAACACGTTCAGCTCTCCCCTCTATTCGGCACGCAATGCTTCGGACAATTCAAACACCGCCATGCCATAAAGGTGGCTATGGTTATACCGCGTAATCACATAAAAGTTTTGAAAGGTCGCCCAATGCTGAACACCATCTTCTGCATTTAAGCGAAGCAAACGGGCACTTCGAGTAGGATCCAAACCATCAAGCGTTGCTACGCCTCCCTCATAAAGGTCTGCCAAGGTATGCTTAGGCTTTAAACTCTTGAAAAAAAGCTCACTATCTTCGGCACCAGAATACTGAGCTTGCACAGCAACGGGCTGCCCGGCCTTCCAGCGATGTTTTATAAAGTAGTTCGCAACACTGCCGATCGCATCAACAGGATTATTCAGAATATCAGCGACATTGTCGCCATCAAAATCCACCGCATAATGCCGGTAACTACTGGGAATAAACTGACCGTACCCCATCGCTCCAGCGTAAGAGCCTTTAAGCTCCTCCACATCAAAACCTTGTTCACGCGCCAACAAAAATACCTGCTTCAACTCGCTTTTAAAAAACTTACTGCGCGGAGGATAGTCGAAACCCAATGTCGCTAAAGCATCGATCACACGATAACTACCCTTGTTAGAGCCATAACGCGTTTCAACGCCAATGATCGCCGCGATAATTTCCTTTGGCACTCCAAATTTGGCTTCGGCGCGCGCGAACGTTTCCGCATGCTCTTTCATAAAGGCTTTGCCACGCTTTATGCGATCATCGCGAATAAAAATCTTCCGATAACCCGCCCACTCTAGGCGTTTTTCGGCTGGTCGAGCGATCGCTTTGAGAATACTTTCTTTCTGCTCAGCTTTTTTAAAAACCGCGCGAAGAGACTCACGGTCAAACTGATGCTCAGACACCAAGTCATCAATAAAGGCATCAACATCTTCTCGTCCCTCGTAACCCGCAAAAGAAGCCTGCGAAACGACCAGTACAGACAGACCAACCACCTTACTAAACACGCCTGCTAACCTTGTTATCACTACAACTACTCCTTTTCCTGCTAATTGATATCGCTTATTTTATGTTTATTTACTGCTTTAATTAAAAAAGACGCCATCACCTTAACGAGACAGCATTTTTCGGTGTGTATGAATCGACATTAGCACACCGAAGGCCGCCATCAACGTCACAGCAGAGGTCCCGCCATAACTTACCAACGGAAGAGGAACGCCCACCACTGGCAGAATCCCCGAAACCATCCCGATATTGACAAACACGTAGACGAAAAATGTTAATACCAAGCTGCCACCCAATAATCTAGCGTAAGAACTCTGCGCATTCATCGCGATCACCAAACCTCGAATCACGATCATCAAATATAAACACAGCAAAAGAATTACACCAACAAATCCGAACTCTTCCGCCAGCACCGCGATGATAAAGTCGGTATGACTTTCCGGAAGAAAGTTAAGCTGTGACTGAGTACCTTCAAGCCAACCCTTCCCCCATGCGCCACCTGAGCCGATAGCCGTTTTTGATTGAATAATATTCCAACCCGAACCCAAGGGATCGCTTTCAGGATCCAAAAACGTCAACACACGCTGCTTCTGATAGTCGCGCATGACAAACATCCACATCACCGGCGCAAAACAGGCCACCAACCCGCCACAACCAAACACCAAGCGCCAGCTGATTCCCGCAAACATCAAGACAAACAATCCCGATGCTGCAATAAGAATCGACGTTCCAAGATCGGGCTGTTTGAAGATCAAGATAACAGGAACAAAAACGAGCACCAATGCTCCCAAAACATTCTTAACATTAGGAGGGATAAAACGACGCGATAAGTACCAAGCAATCATCATTGGCACGACAAGTTTCATAAATTCAGACGGTTGAAATCGAGGAAGGCCCGGCACTTGCAACCAACGCTGCGCACCCTTTGCACCAGCGCCAAAAAGCAGCACGCCAATTAATGCGGCTAAGCCAGCCAGAAATAGCCATGGAGACCAACGCCTGTAGGTTTCGGGCTCCACTTGCGCAAACACAAACATCACACCAAAAGCAATGCCATAGCGAGTCAGCTGGGCTTTGACATGCACGATACTTTGGCCACTGGCACTGTAAAGAACACCCAAACCTACAAGGCAAAGAATGATCAGCAAGACCAACATCACCCAATCAATATGAAGGCGATATGCAAGCCCCAACCCTTTACCTAAGTGCTGATCGGCACCCGGCATCTGCCTAATAAAATCTTTACTGCTCATTAAGTGGTTCACTCGCATCGTCAGCGCTTTGTAACGCAAGCCATCGATCAAACATTGCCCTGGCGATCGGCGCGGCCGAGGTACTCCCACCACCACCATTTTCAACGATCACAGCGACCACAATCTGGGGGTCTTTTGTCGGTGCATATCCGACGAATAGCGCGTGATCACGATGCCTTTCCGCCAGAGCCTCCGCATCGTATTCCTCTCCTTGAGGAATCGAGACTACCTGCGCAGTGCCGGTTTTTCCCGCCATACGATACTCCGCATTCTTACCACTGGCACGAGCTGTTCCATGACGACCATGCATGACACCTTCCATTGCCTCCTGGACATAAACCCAATCATCTTGATTGGTAATCGAAAAGGTAGGCGTCTCCATCGATCGCTGACTAAGCACTATTGAACCATCGCCAGTCTCTTTAAGCATCGCAGGTCGCTTCCAGTCGCCGCTTTTCGCCATAACCGCCGTTGCTGTCGCAAGCTGCAATGGTGTCGCCAGCATATAACCCTGACCGATCCCCATATTCAAACTATCACCTGGATACCATGACCGACCTTTGAAACCCCGCTTCCAGTCCCGACTAGGGAGAATGCCACTGCGGGCCTCAGAAATATCAAGTGCATAATTTTTACCGAACCCGAAATAACCCAGATATCGAGACATTTCGTCAACGCCCATCTTAAATGCAAGGTCGTAATAATACGTATCACAAGACTGGACAATCGCCTCGTGCAAATCGACCTTGCCATGCCCACGGCGCTTCCAGTCACGGTAGATCCGCTCATCATTTTTTAGCTGGTACCAACCTTCATCCTGAATCCAATAATTTCGAGTGGTTGCTTTAACATCCAACCCCCCCAAAGCAATCATCGGTTTGATCGTAGACCCCGGAGGATACTGCCCCTTCAATGCGCGATTAAATAGCGGCAAATCCAACGAGTCGCGCAATTGTGCGTAGCTTTTGTAATCGATTCCCGTGACAAATTTATTAGGATCAAAGCTTGGGGTACTGACGAGCGCTAAAATACCGCCTGTTGCAGGCTCGATTGCAACAACCGCGCCTCGGCGATCACCTAACAACTCGACTGCGCTTAACTGAAGCCTAGAGTCCATATGTAGAATAAGGTCTTTACCAGGCTCAGGATCTACACGATCAAGCACTCGCATTACTCGGTTTCCTGCATTCGTTTCTACAGTCTGTAAACCAACAGTACCGTGCAATTCCGACTCGTAGAAACGCTCGACACCAAGCTTTCCAATATAATTAGTGGCCGAGTAATTTTTTTGATCGACCTTTTCAAGGTCTTTTTCATTGATGCGTCCAACATAACCCAACGAATGCGCTGTCGCATCACCTAGCGGGTAATAACGCGCAAGCTCTGCATGCACTTCGACACCGTCGAAGTCGTGTTTACGCACCTCTATTCTAGCGATCTCCTCTTCAGTCAACTTACTTTTCAGCACGACCGGTTGATAGGGGCGGCGTGCTCGTTTCAAGCGTTTATGGAAACGCTCCACCTGCTCAGGCGTAATATCTATGACCTGCCCCAAACGCTTTATAGTGAGATCTTTGTCCTCAACACGCTCAGTAATAAGACTCACACTAAAAACAGGACGATTATCCGCTAGCAACACGCCGTTGCGATCAAAGATTAATCCGCGAGTTGGTGGAATAGACTGCAGCTGCATTCTATTTTTATCGGATAGCGTACGAAAGTGGTCAGCGTTGACGAGCTGCAGATCATAGAGTCGGACAACCAAAGCAATACTCATTACGGCCACGAAAAAAAGCGCAACGAGCGACCTAAATGCAAAAATTCGCTGCTCCCTATTGGAGTCTTTAAGGCGGCGATCAGAGATCATTAATTAACACACTTTAGCTTTGCCTGACGCAAAGCATGACAATGAAAGGCCGGTAACGCTGTGTGATCATAGCTGTTCATGCTCGATGATATGGATGATTCTGCGTGACAGTCCAAGCTCGGTAAAGTTGTTCGGCGAGAATAACCCTAACAATAGGGTGAGGCAGTGTGAGAGCGGACAAAGACCATTGCTGGTTCGCACGGCGTCGGCAGTCATCATTAAGGCCGTCCGGCCCGCCAACGAGCAAGGCCACATTAAGCCCATCCATCTGCCACGCTTTCATATTTTCTGCTAATTTTTCGGTGCTCCAACTGCGCCCTTTAACCTCAAGTGCAATAACGTGGTCAGAGCTGTCGACATGAGACAAAAGCTGATCGCACTCCTGCTTAATTGCGCGTTGCACATCAGCATTTTTTCCACGATTACCTAATGGAATCTCGATGAATTCAATTTTGATGTCGCGAGGAAAGCGTTTGAAATATTCTTTGACACCTTCTAGCACCCACGCAGGCATTTTTGAGCCCACCGCTAATATCTTTATTTTCATGGCGCCAAGAAAAGTCCTGATCAAACATCAGAGAAACAAAAAAAACGATAAAACCTAGTGTTCTGTCATGACACCCATATCACCAGGGTCATCCGTCCAAAATCGCTCAAGGTCATAAAATGATCGAGCAGCTGGCATCATAACGTGTACGACAACACCGCCTAGATCAACCAACACCCAATCACTCGAGTCAGCGCCTTCAACGCCAAGCGGCTTACCGCCCTTTTCTTTTATTTCAGAAACCACGTTATCCGCAAGCGACTTTAGGTGGCGGCTCGACGTGCCTGACGCAATAATAAGCACATCTGTGACACTCGTTCTTTCACTTACATCGATCACATTTACGTTATCAGCTTTTAGCTCTTCAAGCGCATGCAGAGCGACTTTTTTAAGTTCATTGGTTTGCATAAATCTAAAGACTAACCTCCAAGGGTTTTGGTATAAAGCGCATTATCACAAATATATTGCTCGACTGCACCTGAAACAAGGTAACGAATACTCCGCCCTGACGCGACGCGCTCCCGGATATCACTGCTCGATATATCCAACAGCTTAAGTTCTAGCTCAATAACCCGTCCCGCTGGGCGCTTCGCGAGATCCGTTAGGGAGCTCGCGAGCTCATATCCGACTGAGCCAAAAAAATCTCCACAAAAACCAGCTTCAACTTGCGAACGTCGCATCACAACAACATGACATAAACCAGCATATTCGGCGATATCCCGCCAAAATCTCGTTGAACTGGCAGAATCGCTCCCCATCGCAAATATTAGGGGCTCAGCACCCAACTCAGCGCGCAGCTCGCGTAAGGTATCGACCGTAAAACTGGGTGTTCTTCGTCGTAACTCTCGCTCGTCGAGCGCCAGCTGTTCGCTACCTAGGATCGAAAGATCCAGCATGGCCTTTCTTTGATCTGGGCTGGCCGCAACACCAGATTTATGCACAGCCTCGTAACACGGCAAAAAATCAACAGAACGCGGGGCCGAATCTTTTGGTATTGAGCCCTGCAATGCCTCAATTAATTCAAGCGCCATTCGCACATGACCAATATGCACAGGGTCAAACGTTCCGCCAAACACAACCTTCATTGGCGAATGTGGCCATCACCTAAAACCACATACTTCTCAGATGTCAGCCCATCTAGACCAACCGGTCCACGCGCGTGAATTTTATCAGTTGAGATACCAATTTCTGCACCAAGTCCGTATTCAAAGCCATCGGCAAACCGTGTCGACGCGTTAATCATCACAGAACTAGAGTCGACACGCGTTAAAAACGAACGGCCCGTCGTATAGTTTTCGGTCACGATCGAGTCAGTATGGTGGGAGCCATAGCGATTAATATGAGCAATTGCCTCATCCAAACCACTTACCACCTTAATCGCCAAAATTGGCGCTAAATACTCAGTCGTCCAATCATCTTCAGTTGCCGCAATGCATGAACTTAACAACGCTGCACTCTTCTCGCACGCTCGCAGCTCGACACCTTTCGCCGCATACTCTTTTTCAAGAGCCGGTAAAATGTCAGCAGCAACCGACTCATCCACAAGCAGCGTTTCCATTGTGTTGCACGTACCATAGCGATGTGTTTTCGCGTTAAGTGAAATAGACAACGCTTTATCTAGATCAGCATCTTTGTCTATATAGACATGGCAGATACCATCCAAATGCTTAATTACGGTGACTTTAGCATCTCGGCTTATTCGCTCGATAAGGCCTTTGCCACCGCGTGGCACAACAACATCTACATATTCAGGCATCGTGATAAGTGCACCCACTGCCGCACGATCGGTGGTTGTCACAACTTGGACACCTGTCGCAGGCAGTCCCGCCTGCTCTAGACCCAGCGCGATACATTCTGCAATGGCTTGGTTAGAGTTAATCGACTCAGAACCGCCTCGCAGAATCGTTGCATTGCCAGATTTAATACACAGACTCGCCGCTTCTACTGTCACATTAGGACGCGACTCATAAATAATACCGATCACGCCTAGAGGTACTCTCATCTTGCCAACCTGAATACCCGATGGCATGTACTTGAGGTCATTAATGATGCCAACAGGGTCAGGCAAACCAGCTACTTGACGCAACCCCTCTATCATCGTTTCGATCCGCGCCGGCGTCAGTGCTAGGCGGTCTAGCATTGCGTCCTCCAAGCCGTTGGCACGACCCTTCTCCATATCCAAAGCATTCGCCGCCACCAGCTGCTCTCGCCGCTCTTCTATAACTTGAGCTGTCGCGATCAACGCTTGATTCTTTTGTGCGGTACTAACCGATGCCATTTCGCTTGCCGCTGCGCGAGCCGCAATGCCAAGGTCGGTCATATACTTAGAAACATCCATCAACATTCTCTTCAATTAGATCTAAAAAAACGGAGTATAACCCGATTTACCAGAGTTTTGATCCTTGGCCTCAAGGAGTCTGTAAAATGCTTAGTCTCGAGCGATTTTTCTGGTATAGTAGCGCGCGATTTTTGGCAGTTATTATTTCCCCGAAATGCTCGAAACCTCGTTCATTTTGCAAGTTAGTTACAAATGAGACCCCTGATAAGATGTCTAAATACAACCTGACTCACCTCAAACAGCTAGAAGCTGAGAGCATTCATATCATTCGCGAAGTTGCAGCGGAGTTCGATAACCCCGTCATGCTGTATTCGATTGGTAAAGATTCTGCGGTGATGCTGCATTTAGCTCGCAAAGCCTTTGCTCCAGGAAAACCTCCTTTTCCGCTACTCCATGTTGACACAACATGGAAATTCAAAGAAATGATCAAGTTTCGGGATAATCTCGCAAAAGAGTATGGCTTTGACCTAATCGTCCATACTAACCAAGAAGGTGTTGAACAGGGGGTTGGCCCGTTCACTCATGGCAGTGCCAAACATACTGACATCATGAAAACGCAGGCACTAAAGCAAGCACTAAACAAGCATCAGTTTGATGCAGCATTTGGTGGTGCGCGCCGCGATGAAGAAAAATCTAGAGCAAAAGAGCGCGTCTACTCATTCCGCGATGATCACCATCGCTGGGACCCAAAAAGTCAGCGCCCAGAGCTATGGAGCCTATACAACGGCAAAGTAAATAAAGGCGAAAGCATTCGTGTCTTCCCTCTATCTAACTGGACAGAGCTTGATATCTGGCAATATATCCACCTAGAGAACATCGACATAGTACCGCTTTACTTTTCTGACAAGCGCCCTGTTGTCGAACGTGACGGCACCCTTATTATGGTTGACGATGAACGCATGCCACTAAGAGAAGGCGAAGTCCCTGAGATGAAGTCCGTTAGATTCAGAACACTAGGCTGCTACCCACTGACAGGCGCGGTGGAGTCGGAAGCGAAGACGCTGCCCGAGATCATTCAGGAAATGCTACTAACCACAAGTTCAGAGCGACAAGGCAGAATGATTGACCACGACCAAGCCGGCTCGATGGAGCAAAAGAAACGCGAAGGATATTTCTAAGCGCTCTTCCAAAGAAACACAAACTTTTTCGCGTCAAAAGAATTTGAGAGATAGATTACATGTCACACCAGTCAGAACTTATTAGTGAAGATATTAACGAGTACCTCAAACAGCATGAGCAAAAAGAGCTTTTACGCCTACTGACCTGCGGCAGCGTAGACGATGGCAAAAGCACGCTTATTGGTCGACTTTTGCATGACTCGCAAATGATCTATGAAGATCAACTAGAAGCCATCAAAAAAGACAGCGTTAAGTCTGGCACAAACGAAGGCGAAATCGACCTTGCCTTGCTAGTAGACGGGCTGCAAGCTGAGCGCGAACAAGGCATTACTATTGATGTCGCGTATCGATATTTTTCTACCGCACGACGTAAATTTATCATTGCCGATACGCCAGGGCATGAACAGTACACTCGCAACATGGCAACCGGCGCATCAACTGCCGACCTAGCAATCATACTAATCGATGCTCGCTATGGCGTGTTGACGCAAACAAGACGCCACTCTTTCATCGCATCATTGCTTGGCATCAAGCACGTCGTTGTCGCGATCAACAAGATGGACTTGGTCGACTATAGCGAAGATCGCTACAACGAAATCAAAGACGACTACTTAGCATTCTCTTCAGAACTAGAGCTTGGCGACATTCAGTTTGTCCCTCTATCAGCACTGAAAGGCACGAACGTTGTGTCCGTCAGCGAGCTAACGCCATGGTTTAAAGGCCAGCCTTTAATGGAGATCCTCGAAACTGTCTCCATTGCAGAAGACCGCAACTTCGAAGACTTCCGCCTTCCCATTCAATACGTCAACCGCCCCAACCTTAACTTTCGGGGATTCTGTGGCACCATCGCTTCGGGCATTATTAAACCCGGCGAACGAATCATGGCACTGCCATCAGGTAAAAGTAGCACTGTTAAATCGATTGTTACCTATGAAGGTGAGCTTGACGAAGCCTTTGCAGAACAAGCAATTACACTAACGCTTGAAGATGAAATCGATATCAGTCGTGGCGACATGATTGTGAAGCCCGACAACCACCCTCAAATTGGCTCAGCCTTTAGCGCACATATTGTGTGGATGGCCGAGGAACATTTGAAGCCCGGAAAACTATTCGACATAAAACTCGGCTCGAAAGTCGCATCCGGCTCAATCCAACGAATTGAGCATGTTATTGACGTTAACACACTAGAGAAAGGCACTGCTGACGAGCTGGAGCTCAACAGCATCGCACTGTGTGATTTGCATTTAAATCAAACGGTTGCATTCGACCCTTACCGGCAAAACCAAGGCACCGGCGCATTTATCATCATAGACCGACTCACCAATGTCACCGTTGGCGCCGGTATGATCCAGAAAAAACTAGACGATGATGCAGCTAACAATTGGCAACCAGTGAGCGCATCTGAGCGCAAAGCAAGACTCCAGCAAGAAGGCGCAATAATTTCCTGTGGCGGAGCCGCTAGCGACATCCTAGCCCAAGCGGTTGAGCGTAAGCTGTTCAACCTCGGTCGAACCGCCGTTGTGATTGATAAATCGATTGCCTCAGATGATAAGGCATTACTGACCGCAGCAAAGGTTATCAAGCAAGCTGGTTTGATTGCTATCATGAGTACGGACGCTGACGCAGACTTTGCTGATCAACACATAGCAGCCGACAGTGATGACGACATCATCAAACAAGTCGCGAAAGTAAATGCCTAACTTTCTGTAGCATTTCAATCGTCAACACCGATCAAGAGAGGCTAGCGCCTCTCTTGATGCCTCCGACTTCAATATAAAAGAAGAGCACGTATTTAGCATGGCGATTCAGTCACTAGTTTTTCATCGTATCCAGCGCTACCAAGACGACCAGCCTAGTCAAGTTTCTTTGGCTGAGGCCAGCGTTACCTCCGGCGCAGATCACGAAGCACTATTCAGCCAGTTAAAAAAGCAATTCCAATTTAAAGCGGGTAAGCTTTTTGGTCAGTTCGACAACAATATCGCGGACTACCCCTTCCAAGTTTGGCTGAAAGAATATTTAGACGGTAAGATTCGTTTTGAACGCCTAAGCCTACTTTATGCAGACAAATTCAAAGAGCTTGCAGATAAAACAAGCGACATCTTTGCCAACTACATATGCTGCATTCACGAAGACCGCGCCGATGGACAACGCCTCTACATTTTACTTCTTGAAACGTCTGCCGGCTTACTAATCGATAATTCTCTTAACCTCGACACAGTAGAACATCTGAACACCAGCAAACTTGATCTCGCTATACGTATCGAACTAGATTCGATAAATACGCCCGACGATAGCGAAGAGCCTCCACTTGTCTTCGTTAAAGCCCGCGGCGCTGGCAAGCTTGGCGAAGCCTTCGCGCAAAGCGTAGGTTTCAGCAGCTCCATCGACACCGCTAAAGAAACAGAAACCCTCATGCAGGTTTTAGCTAACTACACTAAAGGCAATGACCCCAAAGAAGGCGCAAACCTTCGGCAAAAAGCCTATGAATTCTGTGTAGAGCAACAACAAGTAGGCGAAGCGGTGCCGCTCACCGAACTATCGAACCACCTTGACGAAAACGAGCCGACTCGGTTCGCGCAATTTGCAACGGAAAGCTCGGAGTTGACTGAAGATAAAGCACTCCACCCAGATACCCGCAAGCTTAAGCACCTGGTGCGCATCTCAGGCAAAGGCAATGGCCTCAGCCTTTCGTTTTCATCCGACCTGATCCAACAAACTATTTTGTTCGATGAAAAACAAGACACCCTAACCATCACGTCGATCCCAAAGAGCTTGAAGCAACAAATTCTCGAACACATTAAAGAGAAGCAAGACTAATTAATGACCTAGGCAGAACCAGTTAATCGTTTTGCCTACTGAATCACCCGTTTAGTTAAGCGCCTTGTATATACTGATCCTCTTTGCGCTTGCACAGCCTTACAATGACGCTCAACGGACATGAAATGAACACTGCCAAAACCCTCATGACAATTCTTGTCATTTTCACGCTTAGCGGTTGTGCCGCCATTACCATCACCGCGTCAGGTCAGTCAGACTTCCGCTACCGCCCTAATTTTGAGCAAAGCCAACACTTCTATTTATGGGGCCTTGTCGGGGAACACACCGTTAATACGCGCGCCGTCTGCAAAGAGACGCCCGTGAGCCAAATGCAGACAAAATTTTCAACCATGGATGTGGTTTACGCAGCTCTAACGCTCGGGATATACCTGCCGAGAACAGCGCGTGTATGGTGCGAACGCGAGGAGGAAGTCGAATGAAGAAAATTCTCCAGCTAATGGCTCTCGTCTGTGTGATGTCCTTAAATGGCTGCGCCGTTATTCATTTTGAAAACGGACCTGTAACGCCAGACCCAGAAACCAGAGAAGTAATGTCGTGGGAGTTCTGGAGCTTTGGCCTCCTCGGTGACGATCAGCGAGCCAACCTAGATGAAGCCGACTCACTGCGCTATCGACGCTGGTACCACCATGCGATCTTCCAAGTGGCCGAGCTAAGCAACCCACTTGAAACCACAAAAGTCTGTCGCGGATTGGAATGGAACCAAATCACTACAGAGGTTACCCCCTTTGATGCATTTGTTGGCCTTCTTGACAACGCACTTCTATTTAACGCTTCTTCTGCAGCGCTAGACCTTTGGTCTCCCTGGAGCATCGAATACTCCTGCCGGCCTTAAACTGAACACACCTTACCGCCGACTCTGAGATGTATAGCAAAACAGAATACTCCAGCCATCATCTCATCCTAGGAATATTTCATTCCACCAAGACGCTCCCGCCCTTTGCTACAATTCCATTCTATCGACAGAAAAACACGATGTACTTTCCGAATGGAATATTTAAATGCAGAACTACCTTCAAGACGATGCTTATTTTGACTTCCAACACCCTGAGCTAATCGCCTACTCTAACTCTCTGTTAGACAACGACTTATCTCCTAAAGAGACTGCACAGCGTTTATATCTTGGCGTTCGTGACGACATCCATTACAACCCTTACACGTTTGACCCTAGCGCAGAGAGTTTCAGCGCGAGTCACTGTCTCTTAAAGAAAGAATCCTATTGCATACCCAAGGCCATTTTACTCGCCGCGCTCTGCCGGCTTAACGGCATTCCCGCTCGAATTGGGCTTGCCGACGTCAAAAACCATCTCGCTAGCCCTCAGTTTCTTGAGTATCTGCAAAGCGATGTGTTTGTCATGCATGGATATACCGACATTTATTTGGAAGGAAAGTGGGTAAAAGCAACGCCCGCTTTCGACAAAAGACTTTGCGCCTTAATGGCTTTGGCACCACTTGAGTTTGACGGAACGAGAGACTCAATATTTCACGAGTTCGACAATAATGGTTCACGGCACATGGAGTATTTAGTTGAGCATGGTGTTTTCGAGTCAGTCCCTAGAGAAAAAATCATTGAAGCCATAACAAACGCGTACCCTCACCTAGCGAAAAAGCACGTATCTGATCAAACAGAACGGTCCATTTATTCAGACATCAACGGACACTAATCCATTTCAGCTAGCTGACACCGTAAGTCTCGTGACACTAAAGCGCATGTAAAGCGTTGCCAATATGAGCGCACTGCACGCCAAACCGATTCCCATACCCGCCCAAACACCGACAGCACCGTGCGTTTCGTGGAGCCAGTAAGAAATCGGAAACCCGATCACCCAATAGCTGACAGTTGCCGCAACCGTGGGCGATGCACCGAGTCGAAACCCTCTCAATACACCCATCAATACCACCTGATACGCGTCGACCATTTGAAATAGCGCGGCAACAAATAACAAACTAACGGCAATGGGAAGTAAGTGCTCAGTTGACGACACCTCGCTCTCCAAAAATAGCTGTGTAAGGGGCTCAGGAATCAGTACAAAAACACTTCCCGAGCATACGGCTGTTGCCGTTACGGCCATTAAGCTTAACTTAACCGTACGCTTCACGTTGTCAAACTGACCTGCACCATAAAACTCACCAACTTTGACAGACACAGCTTGAGAAAACCCCAACGGAATCATAAAGGCAATTGTCGTACACTGAAGAGCAACCTGGTGCGCCGCAAGCGCCTCGATGCCAACCAAGCCAATCAACAAAGCTGCAGCGGAAAACATGCCAATTTCCATGGCATACGCCAACGCAATCGGCACACCGAGCCGCAGTGTCTGAGCCAACTGAGCAAAAGAAAAAAGATGCCACCCCGTCCAAAAAGGATAAGGCTTAAACGTAGTCTGGCGATAAGACATCAAAACAATAGCCACCGCCATACCAACTGAGACAATACAGGTCCCCAAAGCGACACCCTCGACACCCAGCGCAGGCAGACCTAACTGGCCGGTCATCAAGGCATAACTAATAGGGTAATTTAGCGCGGCAGAGATCATACTAATCGGGAGAATAACTTGAGGTCGCCCAACACCTAATACCAAGCTGCGCATTAAGATGAAAAACAGCGCAGGAAGTAGCGCCCAAACCAATACATGCAAATAGCGCTCTGCGATATCAACCACTGCTGGCTCTTGACCTAAGGCAAGCAATAGCGGCGTGATATTCCAGATAATTACGCCAAATAGAAGCGTCAAAAGAAACACCACCACAACGCCCGACAACAGCGCTCGATGAATATCAGACGACTGCCCATCAGCATGATCAATCTGACCTTTAGCAAAGGCAATGTGATTAGCGGTTGCCACCAATACCCCGGTACCAACCACGTAAAAAAACTGAAATGCGACCGCCGCCAAACCGCCACCAGCAAGTACTTCGACTCCAAGCTGGCCCATCAGCACTGTATCGATGAAGGACATAGAGGCAAACGCAAGCTGCCCCACAACCATGGGTACAGACAATCTGAACAGATCGCGGCCTAGTGTCATACTAGTTTCTTACTGATAGTTTGGGGTTCACGCTTATCAAGTTGTAATCCATCGACTTTACGACTGCCGGTGTGAGTATCATCAGATACCGAACCCTTCTTTTGATCTTGAGGTGCTGTTTCTCGCTGTAAACGAACAGAAGCATACCAACCAGACGGATCAATAATTTCACCATCCTCTTGGCTAACCTCAGGATAGTCTAATCCTTTATCGTGGCAATACTGAGCCACTTTCGGATGCGCCCAACGGAAAAAAGTATCGCGATAAACAGAAGCGTCTAAACGGCGCTTATCATAAAGCCCCGCTTGCTGGCGCTGCCGATGCGCTTCAGAAAGAATAATTGCCGCCGCGACCGACACATTAAATGACTCAACCATTCCTTCCATGGGAATCGTAATATGCTCATCCACTTGGGCTAAGGTATCTTCACTTACGCCCCTCTTCTCATTGCCCATTAGCAAAGCACACGGTTGGGTAAAATCCACTTCACGATAATCAATGGAACTCGAGGACAAATGCGCTGCATAGACTTTGTAGCCTCGCGACCGTAACGTGCTTATGCCATCACTCATTGACTCATGACGCACGATATCGACCCAACGATCACTACCCATCGCTGTGCCGCTATAGGGCCGATGCTTGTCCCACGGCCAAACCATGTGCAATTCGTGTATTCCCACGGCGTCGCTAGTTCGAACCAGCGCCGCAATATTTCGGGGTTTGTGAATTTGCTCGGTGAGGAGAGTAAGGTCTGGCTGACGCCTATCCAGCGTGTTAACCAGTTTCTCGAATCTTTCGGGCGTCATTACCGAGTTAACACGACCAAAATATTAATAACCGCCATTCCTATCAACGCCAACCACGTCAATAATGTACCATAAAAGCGGCCAAACGAAGGCCCGTTTTTAGACGAAAGGCCCCATGCATGGAGAACTCTTGCAACGAGAAATGACACTCCAAACGCATGAAGCAACCAAGGTGTAAGGTGATTAAGTTCAAGCATCAATAGTAAAGCGATCCCGAGTGGAATATTTTCGATGGCGTTAGCATGAGCGCGAACCGCACTCTTCATCTGCTTTGAGCCCTTGTCGTCACCCAAAGATATTTTTTCACCTTGACGAAAGGTGGTGACACGGTAAGCCAAAAATATCACTAACAGAACCAGTAAGCCGCCGTAAATTGGCGCAAAACGCAACATCGTCATTTTTGTAAGACCCTTGATCGACTGACCATTAGCACTCGCTAACTATTTTTAGCACGCGCCAATTATTTATGGTTAGTAGGCCCTTTAGAGCCCGCCGGAAAATGCGCAACCGCACTGTTTGATTTAACTTTGGCGACACCGGTTTGTTCCACTTCATCAATTCGGACAATCGCATTCATCGGCACATAAGTGCGCTTAACGCCAGAAAACTCAGTTTTCAATTTCTCTTCGCCAGGGTCAACTAGAAGCTGCGACTTTTCCCCAAACAAAATCTCCTCGACTTCAACAAAGCCATACATTTCAGAAGGGTAAACATGTGTCGCGTAGATTTCGAAGATATCTTCGTGGTTGTAAAATATTACTTTGTAGGTCTTCTTAATTGTCATGGAATTACTGCTGTTTTGGCGCTGAGAAAAGAGGCGGATCATACCACATTTTTTTCCTGACACCTTTACAATTTAGTGCTACCCGCGAGTCGTCATGACGGGTATAATTTTCGGCCCAAAATTCCAGCCAACGACCAATATTAAAGCGATACAATGACTAAAAAGCTTTTTATCAAGACCCACGGCTGCCAGATGAATGAGTACGACTCTTCACGCATGGCAGATCTCCTTCGCGTTGATAGCGATGTCGAGCTTACCGAAGATGCGAACGAAGCAGATATCCTTCTTCTCAACACTTGCTCAATTCGTGAAAAGGCCCAAGAGAAAGTATTTCATCAGCTTGGCCGCTGGAAAAAACTAAAAGAGAACAACCCCGATCTAACCATCGGCGTTGGCGGCTGCGTCGCGAGCCAAGAAGGCGAAGCGATTCGTGCTAGGGCTCCTTTTGTAGACGTAGTGTTCGGCCCTCAAACGCTACACCGCTTGCCAGAAATGATCGACGCATCCAAAACCAGCGATGTTGGTGTAGTCGATATCAGCTTTCCAGAGATTGAAAAGTTCGACCACCTTCCCGCACCCGGCGTTGACGGCCCCTCAGCCTTTGTATCGATTATGGAAGGCTGCAGCAAGTATTGTACGTTTTGCGTTGTCCCTTACACGCGCGGCGAAGAAGTAAGCCGGCCAGCGGATGACGTAATTGCAGAAGTCGCTCACTTGGCATCGCAAGGCGTCAGAGAAGTAAACTTACTTGGTCAGAACGTCAATGCCTTTGCCGGACAAACCCACGACGGCGACACGATGGATTTGGCTGAACTAATCACATTGATAGCCTCAATAGATGGCATCGAACGCATTCGCTTCACCACCTCACACCCCGTTGAGTTTTCAGATAGCCTCATTGATGTCTACGGTACTGTCCCTGAGCTGGTTAGCCACCTACACCTGCCGGTTCAAAGCGGCTCTGACCGCATCCTAGCGGCCATGAAGCGCGGACATATGGCGCTCGAATACAAATCCAAGATCCGCCGTATTAGAGCGCATCGTCCAGATATATCCATATCATCTGACTTTATCGTCGGCTTTCCGGGTGAAACTGAAAAAGACTTTGAGGCGACAATGAACCTGATTAATGACATCGGTTTCGACACCTCATTTAGCTTTATTTACAGTGCGCGACCCGGCACCCCCGCCGCAGACCTTAAAGACGACACACCAGAAACAACACACAAACAGAGACTATCGATTCTTCAGCAACGCATCGTGCAACAAGCACAAGCAATAAGCCGAAGAATGGTGGGTACGCAACAACGCATCCTCGTAACGGGGTTCTCCAAAAAAGATCCTGGTGAAATGCAGGGCCGAACCGAAAACAACCGCGTTGTTAACTTTAGAGCAAACCAAGATCGCACCGATAGCCAGCTTATTGGCCGATTTATCAATGTCCACATCAATGACGCACTCCCTAATTCGCTTAGAGGCGAAAGAGTGGACGATCTCGACTACTAATCGAGAACCATGCGGCGATCAAAACCATTAACATCTCGACTTTACCAAGGTAATTGATATCACTAGCTCAAGCACGAAACAGTCAAACACAAGTAACAAAGCAAGTAAGGTTAACTCAAGCCATGAAATCCACTTGAGTCCGTTTGACAACGATCGACTCGCGCTACTTTGCGGCCAGTTTGATGAAAACATCAAACGCATCGATAACCTAATGAGAGTTCGAATAAATCGGCGTGGAAACACCTTTAAAGCTTTCAGTGAGTCGGATGATAGTGCGCGAGCAAGTCTAGAGATCATTCGCCACCTTTACCGAGAAACCGAAAGCAGCAACGCAATCACGCTAAAAATGGTTGACCTATACATCCAAGAATCGGGCCTCGAATACACCCCGCAGAACCCCGACACAAATCTTAGCCTGATCAAAACGCCGCGCGTTCAAATAAAGCCTCGCGGCGAAAACCAGAATCTTTACGTCAACAGCATAAAAAAGCATGACATCAATTTTGGTATTGGCCCAGCGGGAACAGGTAAGACCTACTTAGCGGTCGCATGTGCAGTAGAAGCGCTCAACAATGAAGAAGTAAAGCGAATATTACTAGTGCGCCCCGCTGTTGAAGCGGGCGAAAAACTGGGTTTTTTGCCCGGCGATCTGGCACAAAAAGTAGACCCTTATTTACGCCCACTTTACGATGCTCTATACGAAATGCTGGGCTTTGATCAAGTGGCGCGCTTTATCGAAAAAAACATTATTGAAGTCGCTCCTCTCGCGTTTATGCGCGGACGAACACTTAATAATGCTTTTATCATTTTGGACGAAAGCCAGAACACCACCCCCGAACAAATGAAGATGTTTCTCACAAGAATAGGCTTTGGCTCCACCGCCGTTATCACTGGAGACATTACCCAAACGGATCTACCTAAGGGGGCACGCTCAGGGCTATCTCACGGTCAACAAGTCCTCAAAAATGTTAGCGGAATAGGCAGCATTCACTTTGACGCTAAAGATGTTGTTCGACACCCACTCGTGCAACGAATTGTTGAAGCCTATGATAAGCATGAGCATTCCTCAAACGAAAACAACAATCGCTAATGGGTAAAATCATCTTAGACTTGCAAATCGCCAGTGATCATTCCTCACTGCCAAGCCCTGATCAGTTTCAACAGTGGGCAGAAGTCGCTAGTCAGCTCGACGACGAGCACGAGCTAACCATCCGTATTGTCGATATTGATGAAAGTCAGGCATTGAATAAGGAGTATCGCGAGAAGGATAAACCCACCAATGTGCTGTCCTTCCCATTCGAAGCACCTGAGCATATCGAGATAAATTTACTCGGCGATTTAGTAATATGCGCTCCAGTTGTCGAACAGGAGGCGGCAGAGCAAGGCAAAGCGGCACTCGATCACTGGGCCCACCTAACCATCCATGGCATGCTCCACTTACAAGCATACGACCACATAGAGGAAAGTGAGGCAACTCTCATGGAGTCCCTTGAAACAAAGCTACTCTCGTCTCTGAACATCAAAGACCCTTACGCAAGTCAATAATCGCAAATCTGCGCTGTGAAAAGCTTCACTTCACACCAGACTTCGCGCAGAATATACCTCCGAAAGACAAACTGAATTAATCTATGAGTGATCAAACGGCTGACAGCCCTTCTGCTGGCAAAAACTGGCTTGAACGAATATCCCAAGCATTTTCAGATCAACCCGAATCCCTTAAAGAAATCGTAGAGGTCGTGCGCGAGGCAGAACAGCGCAATGTGTTGGACCCAGATTCGCTGAGCATTATTGAAGGCGCTATTCAGGTCACGCATATGCAAGTGCGTGAAGTCATGATCCCGCGCACTCAGATGATCACGGTTAAAGCATCACATGATCCTGAGCAGTACATCGAAGAAATCATCAGCTCTGCCCACTCTCGCTTTCCCGTCATGGGCGAAACTCCTGACGACGTCATCGGTATTTTACTCGCCAAAGACTTACTACCTCTTGTCTGGAAAGGGGAACTCCGAAAAGGCACCATCGCGGAACTATTGCGCCCCGCCTCAGTTGTTCCCGAAAGTAAGCGCCTCAACCAGCTCTTAAAAGAGTTTAAGCAGAACCGAAATCATATGGCGATAGTCGTCGATGAGTACGGCGGCATTGCAGGCTTAGTGACGATCGAAGACGTGCTAGAACAAATCGTTGGTGAAATCGAAGATGAACATGATATCGACGACGAGGCGATGATCAAAACTCTGGGAAGCGGTGAATACAACGTAAAAGCACTCACCACCATTCAAGAGTTCAATGAGTTTTTTGGTACTAACATTTTGGATAACGAATTCGACACCATCGGCGGCGTCGCCCTCAAGCATTTTGGCCGCCTACCGGAAAGGAATGATCAAACCGAATTCTATGGCTTTCAGGCGACTGTATTGAATGCCGACAGCCGCACCATTCGCCTGCTTAAAATCGAGCGCCTTTAGCATTTGATTGGCTCCACAAACTCACAAGAATAAAAAAATCATGCTTGCCCAACTCAAAAAGCCTTCAGTCATTGCACTGCTTATTGTCCTCAGTGGCGCACTTCAGACCCTCACCCTCGCGCCAATCGGCTGGTGGCTGCTCGGGCCCATTTCTATCTTTGTTTTGGTCTGGGCTACAAAGGCGTTAGATGCCGAGGCGCCTGGAAAGCCGTTATTATACGGCTGGCTTTTCGGGCTAGGCTTATTCGGGTCTGGCGCGTCGTGGGTCTATGTCAGCATTCACACCCATGGACACGCTCCAGCACCTCTCGCTGCAATACTAACCGCTATTTTTGTCGCTGGACTGGCGCTTTTCCATGCATTTCAGTTTTGGCTTTATTATAAAATACGCTCCGCAAGCGTATACATAAACGGTATGATTTTTACCGCACTATGGCTTCTATCAGATGCCTTTCGAACTGATTTTTTAACCGGATTTCCTTGGTTATTTTTGGGCTATGGACATCTAACTAGCCCGCTATCAGGCTGGATACCCTTGCTCGGCGTCTATGGCATCACGACCATCGTCGTCGCGACCGGTATCGCAATTAGTTTAATGGTCAACGCAAATAAAGCTATGCCTAGCCGCGTCTTCGCTGGCTCTGTCCTCGCTATTTGGGTCGCAGGTTATCCACTAAACTCAGTTGAATGGACCACTCCGAAAAATGAAACGCTGAGTGTAGCAATGCTGCAAACCAATATCCCCCAAGAACTAAAATGGCTACCGCAACAGCGCCGAAAAACAATCCGCTTGTTGGAACAGATGAGCATCGACGCATGGGACCACGACATAATTATCTGGCCTGAAACCGCCGTTCCGATGCTTCATGATCAAGCTCTACCCTTTTTGAACAAACTCAGCGAAGTGGCCTCCGAGCGCAGTACCAATATCATTACCGGCATTCCCTACCGCGAACTAAACGAACAAGGACGAACAGTAGCGCTGCACAATAGTATTTATAGCTTCGGCCAAGGTAGTGGTTTGTATCACAAACAAAAACTCGTTCCCTTCGGTGAATATGTGCCGCTGCAAGACCAACTGCGAGGGTTGATTGCGTTTTTCGATCTTCCGATGTCAGACTTTCGAAAAGGCCCATCAACTCAAGAACTACTGCTGTCAAAAAATATGATGGTAGCGCCCTTTATTTGCTACGAAGTGGTCTATCCAAACTTCGTAGCAAAACAAGCTCAAGGTGCTGACTATCTGCTTACGATTAGCAACGACAGCTGGTTTGGTGCGTCGATAGGTCCGTTACAACATCTAGAGATGGCCCAAATGAGAGCCGCAGAAAATGGCCGCTATATGGTGCGAGCAACCAACAACGGCGTGAGCGCCATGATTAACCAAAAGGGCGCGATCGTTGCACAAAGCGAACAATTTATTGAAACAACGCTAAGCGCTGAAGTGCAGCTGTTCGAGGGAAATACGCCGTTCTCGCGTATGCAGTCGACACCTTTGTATATCCTCGCGAGCGGCATCGTGTTTTTCTTTGTTCTAGTTAGGCGAAGAAAAAAGCCTATACACAATTAGGGCTCGGCTTAGCCATCATATTGGGTATCGGTAGAAACAAGCTCAACACTCCTTGTCCTTGATCCCATCGGCGTGCTCGCTCATAAAATGTAAGTCTAATCAGTATCACCAAACCATCAAATCTAGCGTCATGATTTCAGTCCCTATTGATTACGACTTATCCCCAATTTACTTATCACAGAAGCCAAAAACTAGGTTAGAATATCCGGTCTAACTATTATTCATTCACGACGTCCAAAAAGCCGCTAAAAACACTCATGCAAGAACAATACTTTCCTAAAGATGTAGAACAAAAAGCCCGCCAATTCTGGGAGAAAAACGAAAGTTTTTCGGTAACGGAAGACCCAAGTAAAGAAAAATACTATTGCTTGTCGATGTTCCCTTACCCCAGTGGAAAATTGCATATGGGGCATGTCCGTAATTATACAATCGGCGACGTTGTATCTCGTTACCAGCGCATGCAAGGCAAGAATGTTATGCAGCCAATGGGTTGGGATGCTTTTGGCCTACCTGCAGAAAACGCGGCTATTAAGAACAACGTAGCCCCAGCAAAGTGGACTTACGAAAACATCGAGTACATGAAAACCCAACTTAAACAATTGGGCTTTGGCTATGACTGGAATCGTGAATTGGCAACCTGTCGCCCGGAATACTACAAGTGGGAGCAATGGTTCTTCACAAAGCTATATGAAAAAGGCTTGGTTTATAAGAAAAATGCAACCGTAAACTGGGACCCTGTAGACCAAACCGTATTGGCAAACGAGCAAGTCGTTGACGGACGCGGTTGGCGTTCAGGTGCCATTGTTGAGCGCAAAGAAATACCTCAGTGGTTTATCAAAATCACTGATTATGCTGAAGAACTACTCAACGACCTCGACCAACTCAATGAGTGGCCTGAGCAAGTTAAAACAATGCAGCGTAATTGGATCGGACGCTCTGAAGGTCTCGAATTCTCGTTCAAATTGAAGGAGCGTGACGAATCGTTAAGCGTTTATACAACACGTCCCGACACAATTATGGGTGTCACGTATGTCGCTGTCGCAGCGCAGCATCCGCTCGCTCTTGAAGCCGCAGCTCATAACTCTGAAGTCAGTCAGTTCATCGAAGACTGCAAGCAAAACAAAGTCGCCGAAGCTGACATGGCAACAATGGAAAAGAAAGGCGTGCCTACGGGTATTTATGCACTTCATCCAATCAGCGGTGTAGAAGTGCCCGTCTGGACCGCTAATTTTGTATTGATGGATTACGGCTCAGGCGCGGTAATGGCAGTGCCAGCTCATGATGAGCGCGATCACGAATTCGCACGAGCGTATGAACTCCCAATCAAGCAGGTCATCGCAGACGACAATGGCGATGAAATAGACATCCAAACTGAAGCCTTTACCGACAAAGGCGTTCTAGTTTCATCTGGCGAGTTTACCGGTCTCACCTCAGCAGAGGCATTCGAGGCGATCGTAGCGAAATTCGAGTTGATGGGAACTGGCACACGCAAAGTTAACTATCGCTTACGCGACTGGGGCGTTTCGAGGCAACGTTACTGGGGTGCGCCAATTCCTATGATGACACTGGAGGACGGATCTGAAGTTGCTGTTCCACTTGATCAACTCCCCGTTACCTTACCTGAAGACGTTGAGCTTGATGGCGTAAAATCGCCAATTAAAAGCGACCCAGAATGGGCAAAGACGACCTTTGAAGGACAAACTGCGTTCCGGGAGACAGATACTTTCGACACCTTTATGGAGTCGTCTTGGTATTACGCTCGTTACTGCTCTCCGCAGAGCGACGACCAAATGCTCGATTCAGACGCCGCAAATTATTGGCTTCCCGTTGACCAGTATATCGGAGGCATTGAGCACGCCATCCTACATTTATTGTATGCGCGGTTTTTCCATAAATTGCTGCGTGATGTTGGCCTAGTCGATAGTGACGAGCCTTTCAAACGCTTACTGTGCCAAGGCATGGTTCTCGCAGAAAGCTTTTATCAAGAAGACGATAACGGCGGCAAAATCTGGATAGCGCCTGCCGATGTCAAAATTGATACAGACGAGAAAGGTAAAATCACCGCTCGATCAAATCAAGCGGACGGTTCGCCGGTTGAAACTGCTGGCATGAGCAAGATGTCTAAATCGAAAAACAACGGCATCGACCCACAGACAATAATTGATCAATATGGGGCCGACACTGTTCGCCTATTTATGATGTTCGCCGCACCACCTGAACAGTCCCTGGAATGGTCAGACAACGCAGTGGAAGGCTCGCATCGCTTTTTGAGACGATTATGGAAAGCGGTTCAAAGTCATGTTTCAAATGGCACGGTGCCAGCGCTCGATATAAAGGCACTGAACGAAGATCAAAAAGCATTACGCCGAAAAACTCACGAAACCATCTCAAAAGTTAGTGACGACGTAAGCCGCCGGCTGACCTTCAATACGGCTATCGCTTCGGTAATGGAGCTGACAAACCATATTGGAAAATTTTCCGACAACAGCCCTCAAGGGCTTGCTGTTACGCAAGAAGCATTAGAAGCGGCCACATTGCTATTAGCGCCGATCACACCGCATATCTCGCATGAGCTATGGAATGAGCTTGGTCACGATGAAGCGGTGATTACGAGCAACTGGCCAAGTTTTGACGAGTCTGCGATGACGCGCTCCAGCCAAACAATCGTTGTGCAAGTGAACGGCAAGGTGCGCGCAAAATTAGAGTTCGCGGTAGACGCTGATAAAGCTGAAATTGAAGACAATGCTAAGTCAGACCCAAATGTGCAAAAGTTTATCGATGGAAAAACCATTCGTAAGGTGATTGTTGTACCAGGGAAATTGGTCAATATCGTCGCAAACTAAAAGGAGGCGGTGCTTTGGTGTTTCAACTTAAAGATCTAAACGCCAAGCGCCGCTGTGCTTTGCATAGACTAAACGTCGCCATCAAGAACTTGCTTCTTATGAGTAGCCTGGCTCTATTAACAGGCTGCGGCTTTAACCTGCGCGGAACGGCCGAAACCCTACCCGCGACATTCCCTAGCCTCAATATCGAGTGCGAGAAAAAAAGCGCGTGGCGCCTTTGTCATTATTTGAATAGCCGTATCACATCCGCGGGCACCGTCATTGATCCAAATTCTTCGGTCACATTAAGCGTTCGCCGAAGCGAGACTCAAAATCGAGTATTCTCTCTCGAGAGTGACGCAACAGCAGCTGAGCGGGAACTTAAACACGCTATACGCTATCAACTATTGGATAAAAGCAGCGGCGAAGTTTTATCAGAAAGAACCATCTCTCGCAGCCAAATTTATCGACATAATGCTTCAGCGCTAATAGCAAAGGACAGAGAGAAAGAAGAGCTTCAAAAAAGTCTGGACGAGGCTCTCATCGACATAATGCTGCGAGAGATCAGCATTCTTAGCCGAGAATAATCCATCATGCGCCTCCGCTTAGACCAACTAGAAAACGCATTGAGCGCTAAATTACAGCCCATTTATTTGGTCGGCGGTGACGAGCCCCTGCTCGTTCAAGAGGCGGTAGACTTAATACGTGCAGCCTGTAGAAAGGCTGACTACAGCGAACGCACCATATTACATGTCGAGCGTCAATTTGACTGGGCCCAACTAAATGACGAAGCCAATGCATTGTCATTATTTGCAGAAAAAAAATTGATCGAGCTACGCCTAGGAAAGTCAAAGCCTGGCATTCCCGGCGCAAAATCGATAATGCAGTATCTTGCTCAGCCAAGCGAAGACAATATCCTTCTGATTGAGTGCGGGAAACTCGATGCGAGTGCGACAAAAAGCAAATGGCTGAAATCTGTCGAACAGGCAGGTTGCTTCGTGCAAGTATGGCCAGTTGGCATTGAAGAAATGCCTCGCTGGCTCAGCAATCGTGCCAAAAAGATGCAGCTTAATTTAACTAACGAAGCGCTTTCATTGCTGAGTGAGAGACTGGAAGGGAACTTACTTGCGGCTGTCCAAGAGCTCGAAAAGCTAAAGCTCAACTATCCTGATAGCAAAATTACCGATGATAAGGTACTCGCGAGTGTAGAAGACTCGTCGCGCTACGACATTTTTAATCTGACCGACGCTTCTGTGGCCGGAAACAGTCAGCAAGCAGCTAGAATTTTGAGTCACTTGCGCACCGAAGGCCTCGAACCAACAATCGCGCTATGGGCCCTATCAAAAGAAGTCAGAATTTTGGACGCCTTAAAACATGCCCAGAACAACGGCACCGGACCACAAAGCGTGTTCAGTAAACAGTACGTCATCAAAAAGCGTCAACCTGCTTTAGTTGCCGCCTCAAATCGTCTGGGGCAGGCACAGTTTAGAGAAATGCTTTCATTATGCGCCGATTGCGACCAACAAATAAAAGGCATGCAGAAAGGGTTTTCACCGTGGGACACTCTGCTCGATATAGCCTTGCTATTGAGTGGCGCTAGCGGCTACCGCTCAAGCCAAGCAAGCTAAGCCACGATGTTGAGATTACGCCTTAATTTTCTACTAACGCCGTTGCTTACCCTCTCTCTAGTCGCCTGTCAGACCTCCCCCACTGGCAGACATCAAATCATCATGATTTCAGACGCAGAGATGAGCCAACTCGGTGCCGCATCATTCTCTCAGATGAAAAGCTCAAACCCTCCTATCGAAGACTCCAAGCTGACGATATATGTAGAATGCTTGAGCCGGCCATTACTTCTTGCAGCAGGAGAAAACCCAAGCGAATGGGAAGTCAAAGTATTCAAAGATGCCACGCCGAATGCCTTCGCATTACCTGGGAAAAAAATTGGCGTTCATACTGGAATGATCGGACTGACATCAAATTCAGGCCAACTCGCCGCGGTTATAGGCCATGAAATTGCTCATGTACAAGCGAAACATGGTGCGGAGCGTGTCTCATTGAACATGGCTTCGCAAGCCGTTCAGCAGGCGACAGCCATCGCAGTTAACGGAAAGGAATACAGTAGCGCAGCGATGGCGGCCGTTGGGCTCGGTGCTCAGTATGGAGTGATACTTCCTTACAGTCGCACGCATGAGTCCGAGGCAGACTTCATTGGTCTTAAGATCATGGCAAAAGCCGGCTTCGACCCCGAACAAGCCGTGTCGCTTTGGCAAACGATGGGAAAATCCGGAGGAAGCAAGCCGCCAGAGTTTTTGTCCACACACCCTGCTAGTTCAACGCGTATTAAACAACTGTCTGCAGCAATGCTAGAAGCCAAGAAATTACAGAGAACGAACGTGACGTCAAAAGTTAGCTGCATAAAGCCTTAACGAATTAGGTCCAAATGCGATACTGTCGCCCACAAAAAAGCCCCACACTAGCGAGTAGCGTAGGGCTTTCTAATACCAGCTAAAACCTTAGAACTGCTCAGCAGTCAACGACATCATCTCGTCCGCACCGGCTTTAATAGACTCTACCAATGAAACACTTTTCGGCAGAATACGAGCGAAAAAGAAGTTGGCAGTTTTCACTTTAACATCATAAAACTCATCCGCATCAGCTTGTGGCGCTGCGACTTTAGCCATTCTTGCCCACATGTATGCGTAAGCAACCAAACCAAACAAATCTAAATACTCAACAGCCGCTGCACCAATAGCGCTCGGATCAGACTGAGCTGCCTTGATGACATATTCAGTGGTATCGCTTAAACGCTCTACAGATGCCGCAAGAGGCTTCAGAAGATGCACGATCGCTTGGTTATCTGACTCCGCCTCAATGAACGTGGCGACTTCCGACGCAAACAACTCAAAAAGCTTACCGCCATTAGCAACAACTTTTCGACCCATCAAGTCCATCGCCTGAACACCGTTTGTTCCTTCGTAAATCTGGGTAATACGCGTATCACGTACCAACTGCTCTTGGCCCCACTCACGAATATAACCGTGACCACCAAAGACTTGCTGCCCAGCAATGCAGGTATCTAAAGCACGATCTGTCATATAAGCCTTAGCAATCGGCGTCATTAGGGCAACCATTGCTTCAGCGTGCTGTTTTTGCTCTGGATCATCGGAGAACTTCGAGATATCAAGAAAGCGAGCGACGTAAGTAGAGAACGCACGACTACCTTCAGTATAAGCTTTCATCGTCATCAGCATACGACGTACATCTGGATGCACAATAATCGGGTCTGCCGCTTTTTCTGGCGCAGCAACGCCTGTTGGTGAACGCCCCTGAATACGATCCTGAGCATACGCAACTGCATTCTGATAAGAGCGCTCTGCCGCAGCGAAACCCTGAATACCCACACTAAGGCGCTCGTAGTTCATCATTGTGAACATGGCTTGCAAGCCTTTGTTCTCTTCACCTACAAGCCAGCCCTGAGCACCGTCAAAATTCATTACACACGTTCCGGAGGCTTTTATCCCCATCTTGTGCTCAATCGAACCAACAGTAACCTTGTTGTTTTCGCCAACAACATCGTTTTCATCGACCTTGTTACGAGGCACAAGAAACAAAGAAATCCCACGAGAACCTGAAGGGGCATCAGGAAGCTTTGCCAAGACTAAGTGAATAATGTTGTCGGACAAGTCATTGTCACCGCCCGTTATAAAAATCTTCGTGCCAGTGACATTAAAGCTGCCATCACCGTTTGGGATAGCTTTTGCGCGAATCATTCCCAAATCAGTACCTGAATGAGGCTCAGTCAAATCCATTGCGCCATTCCACTCACCAGAGTACATCTTCGGCAAGTACTTCGTTTTCAACTCTTCGCTTGCATGCGCATCAATCGCTAACGCCGCGCCAGAGGTAAGACATACGTATAGACCAAACGAAATGTCCGCTGAATACAACATTTCTTCATACTGAGCGCCAAGCATTTTCGGCATACCCATACCGTCATACTCTGGGTTGCCGGTCAAACCAGCCCAACCACCTTCAGAGAAGGTTTTGAATGCATCACGATAGCCTGCAGGCACGGTTACTTTGCCATCTTCGAAATGGCACCCCTCTTCATCACCCTCACGGCTCAGCGGAGCGATCAAAGACGCAGTAATTTTTCCCGCTTCTTCCAAAATCGCATCAGCAGTTTCCATATCAACCGAATCTTTTGTGCCCGCGAGCGAAGCCCACAATTTTTCAGCCTCAAAAACTTCATTCATGATGAAACGAATGTCTTTCAAAGGAGCTTTGTACTCTGCCATCAACCTATTCCTCTATATAAAACTGTCCGACCAATCTACAACAACGCCGAAAAGCGACTAAAATCACTATTCAGCCAAAAATTCGCTGCGCATATTAACGCAAAAAGCCCGCGAGTGCGGGCTTTTTTTTTATGAAGACTTAGAACGCGAAATGTTCTGCGTCCATCTCCATCATTGATGACCCACCATTTGCAATCATCTGAGCATGTGCTGCGGTACGTGGCAGAATTCTATCGTAATAGAAGCTAGCCGTTTGTACCTTAGCATTATAGAAGTCACCCTCTGACGTTCCTTCAGCAATCTTCTGCTGTGCAGTTTCTGCCATGCGAGCCCAGAAGTATGCCAAGCAAACGTAACCAGAGTACATCAAGAAATCTACCGAAGCAGCGCCAACTTCATCACGATTCTGCATTGCAGTTGCACCGATCTTCATGGTGATCTCGCCCCACTCCTTGTTCAAGGTCGATAGTGGCTCAATGAACTGCTTCATCGACTCGTTGCCTTCATTTTCTTTACAGAAAACGTGAACCATTTTAGTGAAGTTTCTGAGTGCAGCGCCTTGCGTCATTAAGATCTTACGACCTAACAAATCAAGTGCTTGAATACCTGTCGTTCCTTCGTACAACAAAGCAATACGTGTATCACGTACGATCTGCTCCATACCCCATTCTGCGATGAAGCCATGACCACCAAACACCTGAACTCCATGGTTTGCCGCTTCATAGCCCGCTTCAGTACAGAAGGCTTTCAAAATTGGCGTCAAGAAACCAAGAATATCGTCAGCGTCCTTTTGTGTTTCACCTTCCCCATGTTGAACCCAGTCAGCCTGCAACGCGGCATAGTAAATCATCGCGCGAGTGCCTTCAGCGATCGCTTTTTGCGTTAACAACATACGGCGTACGTCTGGGTGAACAATAATCGGATCAGCTTTCCCATCAGGGTTCTTCGGTCCTGACAATGAACGCATTGCCAAACGGTCTTTCGCGTATGCCAACGCACCCTGGAAAGAACCTTCAGCCGCTGCCAGCCCTTGAATGGACGTACCAATACGCGCTACGTTCATAAAGGTGAACATACAGTTCAAACCTTTATTCTCAGGGCCAATCAACCAACCTTTCGCCCCGTCAAAATTCATCACACAGGTAGCATTTCCATGAATACCCATTTTGTGCTCGATCGAACCACAGGTAACACCATTCTTATCGCCAGGGTTACCGGCAGTGTCAGGCAAAAACTTAGGGACGATGAACAAAGAAATACCTTTAGTGCCTTCAGGCGCGCCAGGTAAACGAGCCAACACTACGTGAACAATGTTGTCCACCATGTCGTGCTCACCCGCTGAAATAAATATCTTGGTACCTGTGATCGCATAGCTGCCATCTGCGTTTGGCTCAGCTTTCGTTGTCAGAATACCAAGGTCTGAACCGCATTGAGGCTCAGTAAGACACATGGTACCTGTCCACTCACCCGAAACGAGCTTCGTTAAGTAAGTTTCTTGCTGCTCTGGCGTACCGTGCTCTTCGATTGTTGCTCTTGCACCGTGGCTTAGGCCCGGATACATACCCCAAGACCAGTTAGCCGTTCCAATCATTTCGCTCAATACGATGTTGATTGACTCAGGTAAGCCTTGACCGCCATGCTCCACAGGAGCGTTCATTGAAGGCCATCCACCTTCGACAAACTGGGCATAGGCTTCTTTAAAGCCTGCTGGTGTTTTAACGCCCTCAGGGCTCCAAGTACAACCTTCTTGGTCGCCACTCTGGTTTATTGGCGCTAGTACTTCTTCACAAAACTTTGCACCTTCACCAATGATCGCATCGATCATATCTGGACTCGCGTCTTCTGCACCCAGATCAGCATAGTGCTTTTCGCTGTTCAACACTTCGTTCATGACAAATCTAATGTCACGTAAAGGAGCTTTATAGTCTGGCATATCGATAACCTCAAATATGTTTTGATGCGCAGTTGCGCAGTTTCGTTTTCAGTCTATCGTCCGTACCGAACAAGCTGGTACCGACGGAAATTTGTTGTTCACGGACGTCATAACTTAGCAAAGAGAAAACGCTAAGTTCAAACGACCGTTTGAAACATACGTTTGCTTTAAAGAATTGTCAAGCGAAGCCACCAAGAATTCCTGTAATTTCACACAGCTCTTGAAAAATCATCTAAAAGAGATTCAAACAAACATGGCGTAAGGCCAAACTTTCCTACAGAAGCGTAGCAGAGGATTACTATTTGTCCGTCTGGACATTGAGGAGTTTTGTAACGGTGTACCCGTTAAATCAGGCCAAGTCATCTATCAATTGGCGAGTCGCATTCTGATCTTCACTTCGAAGATCGCTTACTGAACTGTATGACTCTAAACTACGTTTGTTGATACGTAGATCAGAGCTAGCATCTTCTTTATTCTCATTGCCGGATGGCTGTTCTGCAGCATTTAGCTCTGCGCGAGCACTAGCAATTACCTGCGAGGCCTGAGCCGCGACACGACGATCTTGAGACGATGGCTCTGCCGGCGCTAACGCAGCCGCCTTGATAACGTTCATTTTTTCGATTGTTTTTTCTGGATTTCCACTCACCGGCGATGCATCGATTGATACTTCACCGCCAACGGCGTAGCGCTTTCCATTTGGACCTTGCTGATAATCGTAAGAAATAGCGCCCGCATACTGCCCACCGACCGCTTTATGGGCACGTTCATGTGCCCTAACCTCAGCGTCTCTAGCTTGAAGAGCCAACACCTCTTTCTCTTGCTGCTCAGTTAACACCCTTTCTGAATCAGCTGACTCTTTGTCTGGAGATTTGTCTGCACGCACTTGGCCAGAGTCGCTACTCGTGTCATTGTCTTTTTTAACGACATCGTCTATTTGAACACCTAGCTGGCTGTCGTCAGAAAGCGTCACTTTATCTTTCTGAAGAACAGAGCGTTCAAAGATGGGTAATTCTATACTGTCAGTTTCTGCCACGACCCGCGCTACAGGCGTAGGATTTGACGGCGAATTAACGCCTCCAGGATTTTCAGAACGAGGGCTTGATTGGTTTACGGCAGGAGTTTGCATAACATGAGCTCGACTTGACTAGGCCATCGTATCGAGCAAAGAACCTAAAACTTCATCTGCGGTGCGAACCACCTGTGCAGACGCTTCAATAGAACGTTCATAAAGTTTTAAATCTACTACGGCTTCGACAACATCGGAATTTGAACCAGCGGGGCCATCGACAGCGCCACCACGAACGATCTCGGTTGCGGATCTCTCCACCCCTTCAACTCCGCGCTCTATGCCCTGCAAGCCTGTCTGTAAAATCGTATTCACGTTCACGTTCATAGCTACACCTTATTTGTCATCTAACACAAAGCTGAGGACGTTTGCGTTAGGACATCTCTAGCTACAATTCAAGCAAATATTTGGTTATTTTTCAATCAAGATAAAATTAAATTACAAATCTAGCGCAGAAAGGTCGATCTCAGCAGCAGCCTCAACTGGCGCACTTTTCGCTGAAAAAGGCAAGCCACCAAGCATCGGTGCTTTGAGCGCACCCTTTAATGACGCAATATACTCTGACTCATATTCCATTGGCTCCGCCTCCACGCGGTTACCAATCCAACCTGCAAGCGTGAGGCCGTCGTTCGCTATCGCTTCGGCAGTCAATATCGCATGATTTAAACAACCTAGTTTTAACGATACGACCAAAATTACCGGCAAATCGAGAAGCTTCGCTAAGTCCGCCAGCGTTTCTCGGTTATTGATAGGAACGCGCCAACCACCCGCTCCCTCTACCAATGCGAAATCCGGGCGATTGAGCAACGCGCCCCTGCAATAACCAAGTAATCGCGATGCATCCACTTTCCGCCCCTCTATATGCGCTGCAATGTGAGGAGATGTTGGCGCATCAAGGACAACAGGATTGATCTGTTCATAAGGCAGTTCAAGCGACATATGAGCCTGCAACTGCAACGCATCTTCATTTGTTTTTCGCTCATCAACGATCTCAGCACCCGCAGCGACTGGCTTAAGGGCCATCGTACTCAAACCTTTGGATTTCGCTGCTTCAAGCATTGCGCAAGACGCAAACGTTTTTCCTACGCCAGTATCAGTCCCCGTTACAAAAAAAGCTTTACTCATCACCTTACCCCTTTTCGACCAAACCAAAACCTACTTGGTATGTTGCAGGCAAGTAGCCAGTTGCCATCCGCATTCCTTCATAATTCTGAACAAATGCTTTCACACGTGCTTTGCCCGTTAAACCTTTATTTCGATGTTGCGTCATATTATGAGCACCCAACGTTTTTAGCTCCCGACTCAAATCCAAGGCATTCTCATATTCAAGTATTTTCGGTCGTTCAGTTAATGAGTGAACGCTCAGCGCTGCACCGTCGATGGCGACGGCATAATCCTTCAACTCAAAAAAATCGTTTACATGTTGTGATTGATCAACATTTCCCCAAGCCTCTTTAAGCTCCATCAGCGAGCCGTTTAGCAACGTCGAAAAACCGAACAAGCCATTAGGCGCTAAAATACGAGAAATCTCGTCAAATAACTGAGGGAGCCTATAACACCATTGAATGGCCAAACTCGAATACACTAAATCAAAGCTATTAGCCTGAAACGGCAGCATGTCTGCGTCACCCACAACAAGCTGAGTAGGACCTGAGTTCGCATCAGCGATATGACGGACCATACCTTCAGACAAATCAACGCCGCAAATTAGTTCGGGGCTGTGCGCGTGGCGCAGCGGTTCAAGAAAATAGCCTGTGCCCGTTCCCAAATCTAAGACCCGCAAAAACCGACGCTGAGGTAATAGATCCAGTAACTTACGACCTACCCATCGCTGAAAATGTGCAGCCGAGTCATATTTGGGCGCGGCAAGGCCGAAAGACTGAGCAATTGCACGTTTATCTATCGCTATATCAGGCATTTGCCACCGCAAAATCTATCATGTGTTCTTGAACCGTCTGCCTTGCACCCATAAAGGGCAGGTGTCCGGTAGGAATTCGCTGAACCGAAGCGTCACCATTTAGCTCTCTTAGTTTCTGGGCCTGCTCATTTGAGGGACAGCCAGACAAGGCATCCGCTTCTCCAAATAGCATCAACAGCGGCACTTTGACCTCAGCGATCTCGCTCGTCACATCAAGGCCACCTAACAATTCTAGAGACTGAGTTAGCACGACATCATCAAAACAACCGTCAACGCGATAGCGTTCCCTAAGAAAACGAATCGCCGCTTTTAGCTGAGTGTCACCGCGTGCCACCAAACTCGAAAAGCGATTAAAAAAGCCAGTTTTATCAGCCTCAGTACTTAAGTCTTTTCTAAACGTCTCGAAGTCGTCACGAGACATCGCCCAAGAACAGTCTTGAGTCCGAATAAAACAAAGGTTGCTCATCAATGTCACTAGCCCGACAAAATTACGCTCGCTACTTGCGGCATAAGCAGTTGCCAGCATTCCTCCCAATGACCACCCAACCAACATCGTGTCTTCGTCGACTCTTGGATCAATTTCTTGAAACCACTCTTTTTTCGTTAATGGGCGGTCGATGGCTATCATTTCATAAGCCGTAACCACGACTCCTTTTTCTAGTAGCACATTGCAAAGCTCGTCAAAAAAGCCAGACCACATTGTGTTTGGCACTGACCAACCATTGAGGAGCAATATCTTCATAAATAGTTTTCTTGCTTAGCGATCGCGAGGCCGTCAAATAGTCGATCCAGCATCTCAATACTATGTTCGCTCGATAGAGTAATCCGCAAACGCGCTGTATTCTTTGGCACCGTCGGTGGCCGGATAGCCCCTACTAAAATACCTTGCTCTTTTAAACAGCTCGAAACGCTCATTGCCGAGGCGCTTTCTCCAATCATGATTGGCTGAATGGCTGTATTAGACGCCATTAACTTGAGAGACAAGCTATCTGCGCCATCTCTAAAGTATTCAATGTTTCTATTCAAACGTTCTCTGCGATCGTCGGCTTCTTGAATAAGCTTTAAAGATCGACGGGTGGCCGCCGCCAGCATAGGCGGCATCGACGTTGTATAAATGTAAGGCCGCGCAAACTGTTCCAAATAGTCAATCATGGCAGCCGAGCCAGCAACAAAAGCTCCCGCAGTACCGAAAGCCTTGCCAAAGGTACCCACCAACACCGGCACATGCTCTTCAGACATATTCAAAAGGTCTAACGTGCCTCGCCCTTGCCTACCAACCACACCCAAGCCATGCGCGTCGTCAACAGCGAGAACAGCCCGCTCTGTATTACAAACTGTCGACAAGCTGGCTAAATCTGCAATATCGCCGTCCATGCTAAAGACGCCGTCTGTCACCACTAATTTACGAGAAGATGTATCGGGATTTCGCTTAGAAAAGCGATCGACATGAGACTGTAAGCTGACGGCATCATTATGAAGGTAGCGCTGAAAGCGAGCCCCGCTTAGCAAGCCTCCATCAATCAACGACGCATGATTCAATTTGTCCTCAAAAACACCGTCACCCGCACCCACCAAAGTAGATACCACAGCAAGGTTCGCCATGTATCCACTTGAAAAAACTAGCGCCTTTTGTCGGCCGGTAAACGCTGCCAGTTCATCTTCTAAGCGTTGATGTTCGATATGGTGACCAACCACGAGGTGAGAAGCGCCACCGCCAACTCCATGCGTCTCTGCGGCGACGGCTGCGGCTTTTGCAATGCGCGCATCACCGGCGAATCCGAGATAGTCATTACTGGCGAAGGACAGTATAGGGTCACCATTAATGACAACCTGAACACCCTGTTTAGAACCAAGAAGAGGCCTTTGACGCAGCAAGCCATCGCCGGCGCGCTGTTCCAACTGAGCCCGCCAATAGTTGTCAAACTGCGACATATGTCAGACACCAATAGCAATAAGATGCCTAGTGCTGAGCACTAGAAGCATCATAGAAGCGATGACTATTTTGCTCTTTCTGTATTGCCTGATTCAGTGACGCTTCTTGTTCATCATCCGTTTTTTCGATGCGTTGCTCAGGGCGAAGACCAAGACGCTTAAAAAGTTGCATATCTTCATGTGCTTCAGGATTGGGAGTCGTTAACAAGCACTCGCCATAAAAGATAGAGTTAGCGCCCGCCATAAATGCCATTGCTTGCATTTCGTCTGACATTTCTTCACGCCCAGCAGACAAGCGTACATGACTCTCAGGCATCAATATTCTAGCCACGGCGATACAACGAATAAAATCAAAAGGATCGATATTTTCCACGTTTTCTAAAGGCGTACCTTTCACCTTAACCAACATATTGATCGGCACACTTTCTGGCTGCTGCGGCAAATTAGCAAGCTGAACTAAAAGGCCAATACGGTCGGTCGCTTTTTCACCCATTCCGATAATGCCGCCACTGCATATTTTCATGCCCGAGTCGCGCACATGTTGCAATGTATCCAAGCGATCCTGATAGCTTCGCGTCGTAATAATTTTGTCGTAAAAATCTGGGGACGTGTCTAAGTTGTGGTTGTAGTAATCCAAACCTGCGTCGGCCAACTGCGACGCTTGATCATCTGAAAGCATACCAAGCGTCATGCAGGTCTCTAAACCCAACTCACGAACACCTTTCACCATTTCCACAACATAAGGCATATCTTTTTCACTAGGGTGTTTCCATGCAGCGCCCATGCAGAAACGGCTGCTACCCTTTTCTTTGGCTTGCTTGGCTTTTTCTAGCACCTTTTCAACTTGCATTAACTTTTCTTTTGCTAAACCGGTGTTGTAATGCCCGCTTTGCGGACAGTACTTGCAGTCTTCTGGGCAAGCGCCAGTCTTGATGGAAAGCAACGTGCTGACCTGCACTTCGTTAGGGTCAAAATTGGCACGATGAACCGTCTGTGCTTGGAACAACAAGTCGTTGAACGGCAGGTCAAACAATGCTCGAACTTCTTTCATCGACCAATCGTGACGAACTTCAGAGTTGCTACCATTTCTCATTTCTATCTCCAAACTCAAACCGGCAATTGACGCAAAGTACAAATTATTCTTCACTAGCGTCCTGTAAAAGATACACGAGCAGCCGCTAAACAAGCCCTGAACGCGCATAAGGATATGCACATGATAAAACCCAACAAAAACTTGTCAACCATATTTGAATTTTTGGTTAACAGGTTTGCCAAGATTAACAATGTGGGAGCTTCCCTTCGGCAACGGGGTAAATGTATTTTCTGCCTCGGACGCACTAGCAATAAGCAAAAAGTCTGTCCCGGCTGCCTTCTCGATTTGGCATGGAATACACACTCTTGCCCTGTCTGTGCCGAGCCGTCAGCAACACAGTCTGGTGAGGCCTGCGGGCAGTGTCAGGCAAGCCCACCGGCTTTTGATAGGGTTATCGCACCACTCATTTATCAATTCCCAATAGACATATGTATTCAGCGCTTTAAATATTTGGGCCAACGCCGTTATGCCAATGTATTTTGCGATCTTATGGCTTACTCAGAATCGCTAGCAACGAATGATCAACACAATCGAGTAGCATCGTTGACACATGACGAGCGATGCATCATGGCAGTGCCCATGGCTCGGTCTCAGCAAAAAAAACGCAGTTATAATCACAGTGAGTTGCTAGCAAAGAAGCTGTCCAGCCGACTGAATATGGCGGTTCGCCTCGATATTATTGGCAAGCATAAAGTGACATCATCCCAAGCAGGGCTTAAAAGAATAGAGCGTGTTAAGAACTTAAAAGGCAGTTTTAGTTTTACGACTAAGCCTTGCGCCGTGCCAAAGCACGTTACGCTGATTGACGACGTAGTGACCACGGGGGCAACAGCGCATACGATCGCGCAGTTATTGAAAGAAAATGGTGTGGAAACCGTCGAAATATGGGCATTGGCGAGAACGCCTAAAAACTAAAGCCTTCACCGCACAGCCACTGCCCTATTGACACGCATGCATCAGGCCGAGAACACCAACTCACTCAGCGCGACACAATACTAACTCGCGAACATACTCAGCAATGGCTAACGAGGCGGTAAGGCCGGGTGACTCCATGCCGAACATGTTAACCAAGCCGGCGATACCATGGTCGTTAGAGCTTTGAATCAAAAAATCTGCTGGAGGCTCTCCACACTGGCTTAATTTGGGGCGAACACCCGCATAGTCAGGCAGTAACGAAGTTGCATCCACTCCTGGCCAGTAAGATGAAATAGCGATCGCGAACTGCTCACGTTTGGACGACTTGACTTGATAATCTAAATCCGCCGCTTTTTGGTCACGGGACAGCCATGTGACATCAGGCCCGAATTTCGCCGCGCCACTCATATCCATAGTCAAATGAACACCCAGCCCACCCTCTTCAGGCACAGGATAAACTAGATGTTTAAAGGGCACGCGAGCGCCGTAACTAAAATACTCACCTTTCGCGAAGGTTACGTTAGGCGCCTTTACGGTGCTGTCTGATAGAATTTCTGCTGCGTACAAACCTGCCGAATTAACACAAGTTTTTGCGAGAAGAAGTGCATCCTGTCCAACTATCTCCCACTGCGTTCCAGCATCCGTTGCACGAATGAAGCTTAGTTCGCTGCGCGCAACAAAATGCCCGCCTTCGGCCTCAAAATCCGCTAATAACTGACTCATGTAGGCATGACTATCGATCACGCCCGTCGAAGGAGACAACAGAGCACTAAGACCGCTGAGCTCAGGTTCTAATGCGCGCAACGCCGCCTCATCCAGCCATTGCAAGTCATCCACCCCGTTGGCCACTGCATTATCCATTATGTGCTGCAATTGTGCTTGCTGGCCTTCAGATCCAGCCACAATGAGTTTGCCGCAGCGTTGATAGGGTATCTGCTTACTTTCGCAATAATGGTAAAGTTGGTCTCGGCCTTTCACGCATAACTTCGCCTTCAAGCTACCGGGCGGATAGTAGATTCCTGCATGAATAACCTCACTGTTTCGTGAAGACGTCTCCATGCCAAACGACTCACGCTGGTCCATCAACCAAACTTGCGTTTCGGTTCCTCGACAATGACGCGCCAGCTCGCGCGCGACTGCAAGGCCAATCACCCCTGCCCCAATTACCAAAACATCTACATTGAACGTTTCCAATCTTAATCCATTTTGCTAAATACGATTACTGCCGACTGACTATAGACGACCAAGCGTGGCGACCACTTTTTTTAAAAGATATCACGAAGCCAAGCGCTCAAATACCACTCTCTCGCTATTTCTCTTTGCCCACGAATACAGGAATATTTTTTGTCTCGCCATTTAGCATGGATCCTGCTAAAACCTATATTCATCTTAAAGCCAATTACTTCATTAATCGTGACCTCACACCAGCGTAAAATCATTCATGTAGACGCCGATGCGTTTTATGCATCTGTCGAGATGCAACAGAACCCTGCGCTGACAAAAGTCCCCGTTGCAGTGGGAGGAAAGCCAGACCGACGTGGCGTCATCGCGACCTGCAATTATATTGCACGGCAGTTCGGCGTGCGCTCCGCCATGCCAGCAGCGCATGCATTACGATTGTGTCCGGACTTAGTATTTGTAACGCCTAACTTTCCGCTCTATAAGCAAGTATCAGCACGAATGCACGACATATTTGGGCGCTACACCAGCTTAATAGAACCATTATCACTCGATGAAGCCTATCTAGATGTGTCTCAATGCACCGACTTTCAAGGCAGTGCGACTCGCATCGCCAACGCTATTCGTGGCGACGTAAAACGTGAGCTCGGTATCACGGTTTCCGCCGGTGTCGCGCCGAACAAATTTCTTGCCAAAATAGCGAGTGACTGGCGCAAACCAAATGGCACGTTTGTTATCACGCCCGACGAAGTTGAAGCGTTTGTTCTTGAACTCGATGTTTCAAAAATAAACGGCGTCGGTAAAGTCACCAGCCAGAAACTTGCGCACATGGGAATTCAAACATGCGCCGATATATTGGCTTATGACGCCAAACGTTTAACCGAAAAGTTTGGCAAACAGGGTCATCGCTTAATTCAATTGGCCAATGGCGTGGATGAGCGTCCCGTGCAGACGTCGCGCATACGCAAGTCTTTATCCGTTGAACACACATACTCAAATGACATTGCGAATGAGTCAGAAATACAGGAACGAACCCTGAGCCTGTTAGACGAGCTTCGCGAGCGCGTCGAACGCAGCAAGATGAGTAAGCTAGTTGCCAAGCGAGTGGTTAAGGTTAAATTCCACGATTTCACTCAAACCACGCTTGAAAAACGCCTCGCAAGTCATCAAGAAGACTGGGACGACAAGCAGGCCTATCAAGCCATGATAAGTGAAGCCTGGAAACGCAGCAGCAAACCCGTTCGTCTACTAGGTATCGGAGTTGCTTTCAACCAAGGCTTGGCGTCAGGCATGTCTACTCAGCTAGATCTTTTTACCTCTGCGCCAAAAGACGGCGCGACCAATGAAGCGCCTACCGATTCAATTAGCTCAGACACAACAGCGCCCAAAGACAAAATAGACAGCTAACGTAGACTCTCTATAACTCGCTGCGAAGCATTCAAAGCACGTCATGAACAAAAATATCAGATTGAATAAAGCCCGCCACCGCCGGTTTATGATCGCGCACTTCAGCGAGCGTCAATCCACTCAGTTCATAAGGGAAGACCAACCAATCCTCCGTCTCATGTAGACAATAGTCCGGTCCGTTTGAATGACAACGAACATTTTTCCGTTGATACAAACATGCTACCCGCACATCCGTCGGCATATTTCGTTTGAGGTGCTTATTCAAGCGCGAAAGTACGGCATGAATGCTGTTTCCAGAGCTATAGACATCATCCACGATAAGGAGCTTGTCATCGGCATTTAGGTTTTCGACCAGATACTGCGCACCATGCACGCGTATCTGCTGAGGATTATCGACCATCGCCTTGTAATGTGGCCGTCCGCGATACGAGGTACGCAGCGAAACATGATCCGTTTCTATGCCCAAATACTGCAGGCACTCTTGAACGTAGATCCCTACCGAGCTGCCACCCCGCCACAGTCCAACGATAAATGTCGGTTTAAACCCACTCCTAAAAACCTCAGTCGCTAGACGAAAAGAATCTTCGATTAACGACTCCTCTTGCAAAAAGCGCTTAGTCTCGACCATCGTAAATGCGTGTCCTGTTGTTAGTGTATGTGCACAGACGCTAGGGAAATGAAAATAGCTGACATCGGCATAGTCTTGCAATACCATCATCGGAGTCCGGTATAAAAACCAAGGTAGTGCGGTACGGTAATATCGCGGCTGCGAGCGAGACCATTTCAATCATCCAGCGACACTAGCCATGAACGACAAACTATTTATTAGCGCAGAAAGCCTTTTAAAAGACTCGTTCAAACTCGCGTCCAAAGTACTAAGTAGCGGTTATCGCCCCACCTTTATTATCGCCTTGTGGCGAGGCGGCGCTCCAATTGGCATTGCGGTCCAGGAGTTTTTAGCAGTTCACGGAATTGAAACAGATAACATCGCCATTCGCACGTCGTCTTATACGACGGGAATTGATCAGCAAAACAAGACCGTCCGTATACACGGCCTAAGCTATCTCGTTAAGAACCTAGAGCAACATGACCGTTTGTTGATCGTCGATGACGTGTTCGATACAGGCCGTTCAATTGATGCAATTATCAATGAACTCATCAAAAGAACCCGCAAGAACATGCCCAACCAAGTTCGCGTGGCGGTTCCGTATTACAAACCAGCTCGGAATCTAACAGACCGTATACCGCATTATTTTATCCATGAAACCACGGCTTGGTTGAAATACCCGCATTCGCTAGAGGGATTATCCGTCAACGAAATACAAACTGGACGGCCAGCGCTTTACGAAATTATTAAAGACTTACTCCCACCAGAATAATGCGGCATACCTGACAATTTTCATGCCCGCGATAAGCGTCATCAAGAAATGATCAATGACTGCGAACAAAACTCTTTGCAGTTTATGCCCAGCCTGCACCCAAGAATGCTACAATCCGCGTTTTTTAAGACGCGGTAGTTAACTTTGAACCATGCATACGAACGCCTGACGCCAGATCTCGTGATGGACGCAGTCGAATCTCTTGGAATGCTGAGTGATCAGAGAATATTCCCTTTGAACAGCTACGAGAACCGTGTTTACCAAGTCGGTATCGAAGAGTCTGCCCCTTTAATTGCGAAGTTCTATCGACCGGATCGGTGGACCAACGAAGCGATTCAAGAAGAGCATGACTTTACGCTTGAACTTCAGTCACATGAACTTTCCGTGATCGCACCACTTGCCTACCAAGGCAAGACCTTGCATGAGCATGACGGTTATCGCTTTGCGCTTTTTCCAAGGCAAGGCGGCTATGCGCCCGAGATCGAAATGCCGGACACACTGTTCCGTATCGGTCGAAATATCGGCAGAATGCATCAAATTGGTCGATCAAAGCCGTTCGAACACCGCCGCGCCCTGTCGATTAAAGTGTGGGCAGAAGACAGTCGCGCATTCATTCTCGAGAACAATTTCATATCCGAGTCCCTAAAGCCCGCCTACGAATCATTGACTCATGACATCATTGAAAAAGTGACGTCCATTTGGGAGTCAACGCCATTCAGCACGCAAAGGCTGCATGGCGACTGCCACCTCAGCAATATTCTGTGGCGCGACGACCTCGCGCATTTTGTCGACTTTGATGACTGCATCATGGGACCCGCCGTGCAAGACCTTTGGCTGATGCTCTCAGGCGATGCCCAACAACAAAGTGGCCAATTAATCGAGTTAGTTGAGGGTTACGAAGAGTTTTGCGAATTCGACCCGCGCGAATTAAACCTAGTCGAAGCGCTGCGCACCTTGCGCATGATGCATTACGCTGCGTGGCTAGCAAGACGCTGGACCGACCCTGCATTCCCAATGCACTTTCCGTGGTTCAACACAGAGCGATATTGGTCTGAACACATACTAGAACTGCGAGAGCAATTTGCTGCGCTGCACGAGCCACCGCTAAGACTAATGCCCTAGGGGGCGCTTGTTAGACAAACAGAAAAAGGTAAAACGTCACATGAGCAAAGAGAAAGCTAGCCCGAATACTGCCGTCGTCGCAATCGCAAGTGCGGTAATCGCGGTAATCATCACATTTGTTTTTCTGGAGTCACAGGGCAGAATCAAACACAATGATGACAAAGCGGACTTTCCGGTAAGCCAGTACCAAGCCATTCTCATTGATCAAGAGTCAGAAGATCCGTATCGGCTATCTCGCAAGCCTTCAAACCAAACCGCACAATGTGTAGACGGCTATCTCTTGATCGGTGCCGACGACAACAAAAATTTACTTGGGCTGGTCGTCGATTACAAAAATCGTGGTGTAAAATGTAAGCTAACAACCCTCCCATAGTTTAAGCGAAAGTACTTCAAACGATGACCGATCAACGCCCCGACAAATTGTTTTCATCACCACTGAGCACCGTCAATGATTTTGCGTTCGACGAAGCCGTCGCCCGTGTGTTCCCGGATATGATCCAGCGCTCCGTTCCCGGCTATACCACGATCATTCCGATGATCGGCTTAATCACGGAACAATATGCATTGGACGACTCAGTTTGCTACGACCTTGGCTGCTCACTCGGCGCATCGACATTGGCGATGCGTCATGGTCTGAAGAACAAACGCTGCAAGCTTGTCGGTATCGACAATTCTGCATCAATGCTTGAGCGCTGCCATCACTATATAGAACTGGACAATGACCCAACTCCTGTTGAATTGTTCTGTGCCGATATTCAGGAGATAGAATTTGAGCCCTGCTCTGTCGTGACGCTTAATTTTACGCTTCAGTTTTTAGCAAAAGAAGAACGTGCAACGCTTCTGCAAAAAATATCGAACGCATTATTGCCTGGCGGCGCACTCATTCTGTCGGAAAAGATAAAGCTCGAAGATGCAAACGCCCAAAGCCACTTGGAAGAACTGCATTGGCTTTTCAAAAAGGCCAATGGTTACAGCGACCTTGAGATCAGTCAAAAACGCACGGCGATCGAAAACGTTTTAGTTCCAGAAACCACAAACGACCATTTGCAAAGGCTAAGCGACTGCGGTTTTAGCTCGGCCAACAACTGGTACCAGTGCTTTAATTTCTCCTCTATCCTCGCCATCAAGTAAGCGTATTCTCAATGTTTGACTATCAAGAAACTTACCAAGACCTTTTTGCTTTTATGCGTGAGACAAAATTAGCGCGATGGTTGGATTCCTTGGAGCCCTTGCTGAAACACAAGCTCCAAGACAAACCCCATGGAGACCTTAAAAGATGGCTTGACGCCCTCAACTCCCTGCCTGATATCGCCCCCGAAAACGTCAATATAGATCAAGCAAGAGTCGGCGCTGACAGCACCAAATTAATAGCCGAACAACAGCAACAACTTGAGGCCGGCCTGCGTGGCCTGTCTCCTTGGCGCAAAGGGCCATTTGAGCTATTCGGCACACATATCGATACCGAGTGGCGCTCAGACTGGAAATGGGATCGGATCAAAGAGCACATTAGCCCCTTACATAATCGCGTCATTCTCGACGTTGGCTGTGGCTCTGGATATCACTGCTGGCGGATGCTTGGTGATGGCGCAGCGAGAGTGGTCGGCATTGATCCCAGCAATCTATTTTTGATGCAATTTGAAGCCATAAAGAAATACTGCGGCCCTACTGCCCCCATCCACCTGCTGCCCGTTCGCATGGAGGATGTCACGGCTAATTTAGAAGCGTTTGACACCACATTTTCAATGGGCGTGCTTTATCATCGGCGCTCACCTATTGATCATTTGCTAGAACTCAAAGGCACCCTCAGAAAAGGCGGAGAGTTGGTCCTTGAAACACTTGTTACCGATGGCGAACTGGGCTATTCCTTAGTTCCTGAAGACCGCTATTCGATGATGCGAAATGTTTGGTTTATCCCGTCTATACCGACCTTAGAACTCTGGCTAAGGCGCGCCGGATTTTCTGATGTTCGCTGCGTCGAAAACAACGTCACCAGTCTCGAAGAACAGCGTGCAACTGAGTGGATGAGCTTTCAGTCGCTGAAGGATTTCCTAGATCCAGACGACCCATCTAGAACCATTGAAGGCTATCCGGCGCCCAAGCGCGCAACATTTATCGCCCGCAAATAAGGCCCTCAAGACGGCACCGATAGATAGATCATCAGAGCATCATTCGCGAATAAGTTCGCGGCTTAGGTGATCTAATTCACGGTCTTTGGAGTATTCGTTGATACATACTCCACTGAACGTAGCCCGATGAAACACGCTTCTGAACCTTTAACCTACTCCGCCGACGGTGAACCTGATTCACCGATCAAGCAAGCGTATGCTCTGCCAAGGATGACAGTAAAGCAAGAGCAACGCGCCTATCAAAACATGCGTTCATCCAGCCTATCGCAATTAGCCCTGTTAACTGCAGACGCTCACTCTCTGGAGCTTCTGAAAGACATTGTTGAATTGACGGAAGAAGAGGCCAAACGTTATAGCCAAACAATCGACACTGAGCGAACCGCTGCTGCGCTTGATCTTCTGGGTCTCATTGATGCCTTAGAAACCGTCTATTACTTGCAAGAGTCGCAAGGGTTTCGGCAGCGCCAACAACGTTTAAAACGACGACTAGCCGAATGGTCTGTCCCCCATCATATGATCGTTTCCGCTGTATCTCAGTCCTTACGATCAGGTCAGGGCAGAACGCTTAGTCGGTCTAGCGTGCATTACAAAGTTCTTGATGCCCTCAAAACATCGCAGCAGCAGTACCGTGCGCAACGCAACAAACTAACCAATGCCAATCTCAGGCTGGTCTACAGTGTCGCCTTCCGTTTTAGATTTCTGGGTTTACCACATGAAGACCTAGTTCAAGAAGGTAGCTTGGGACTTATGAAAGCGATTGAACGGTATGAACCAGCAAAAGGATTCCTGTTTTCAACCTACGCCTATCGCGTGATAAGTCAATCAATACACAACGCCTTAGATAAACAGACTCACTTAGTTCGAAAGCCTTTCCGCCAGCTCAGAGAAAAGGCAGTTGTCGACAAGGCGCGCATGACGCTAGAACAGCAGTTAGCGCGGCCATTAAGAGGACATGAATTAGAAAAGTGCTTGCCCGCTTCTCTCGAATATACGCAGGCCCACATCGTGGCAAATATAGCGCCCAGCGCCGATACTCAAGACCTGTATACGAGCAGCGTCAACCCAGAAGATCATCAGGCACTGGAATCAAATGCTCAAGACTTCTCAACCCATTTATTAACTCACAAAGCAATACTTGAACATGCGCTTCAGCGCCTAGATCAGCGAACGCAGACGATATTGAGAATGCGGTATGGCTTCGGAACGTCAAAGAGTTACACCTTGAAAGAAATTAGTGAAACGCTTTCTCTGTCAGGAGAACGCGTGCGACAAATCAGCCAAAAAGCAATCGCAAAACTGCAACACGATCTAGACCCTTCGGCTGCAAACGAACCACAAGGATAAACCATGAAAATCATTCAACAAGCCCTTCTAACCTTCTTCGCAAGCATGTTAAGCGCCTGCCTGTTTGCTAGCGAAATCGATACGAAAAAAACAACCAGCACCAACAAACAAGTGGCCGCGCATCCCTGCCAATCATGGCAGCAACAGCCTCTTAAAGCATTGCATAGCAATCGAGACGTGAACCTGTGCCAGTTGACTGCAAACAAAAGCGTGCTCGTCGTAAACACAGCCAGCCATTGCGGTTTTACCAAGCAATTTGGTGGTCTTGAAACGCTACATCAACGCTATTCTGAGCAGCTGACCGTAATCGGCTTTCCCTCTAATGACTTTAACCAAGAAGCAAGCGACAGCCGCAAGATCGCGGACGTCTGTTACAAGAATTTTGGTGTGAGTTTCACGATGACGGAACCGGTAAACGTAACCGGAGAAAATGCGCATCCTCTTTTCAAGCAGCTCGCGACGCAATCTAAAGCGCCGAATTGGAACTTTAATAAATACTTGATAGGCCCAGATGGAAGGCTGGTTCAGCACTTTTCGAGTCGCGACACACCAAACTCGGAAATCGTAACCAGCGCAATTGATCAAACGCTGCTAGCAGTCCAACCATAATTCATCATCAGACTAATAATAATCGGAACCAAGACATGAACCCATATTCTGCCATTATCAATATCACTAACTTAAGACTGCGAACCTTCATTGGCTTTAACCCTGAAGAGCAAGAAAAACAGCAAGACATCATCATCAATGCGGAAATCCACTACCCCGCTGAGGAAGCGTGTGAAGAAGACAATGTAGCGCAAGCGTTGAATTACAAAAATGTGACCAAGAAAATGATCGCACACATCGAAAACGGTCGATTCAAACTGTTGGAAAAACTCGTAAAAGACGCTTTAGATATCTGTGCGGAGCACTCCTCAGTCAGCTTCGCAAAAGTGACTATCGACAAACCTCATGCACTACGATTCGCCGACTCAGTTTCATTGACACTGCAATACGCCAATCCAAATACACTCAAGGAAGCAAGCTAATATGTCCAGTCAAGAAGCAATATTGGTAAGAGATACACTGATCGAAAAAGGTCTGGAGACCCCACTGACGCCCTCACCGCTGAACCCAGAGCAAAAGTATGAACGAATCAAAGGCTTGCTAACAGATGTCGTCGAAACCTTAGGGCTAGACCTAAACGATGATAGCTTAAAAGAAACCCCTCATCGCATCGCAAAAATGTATGTGAATGAGATATTTTCTGGGTTGAACTACGATAACTTCCCGAAGATCTCAGTTATCGACAATAAAATGAGCGTCGATGAAATGGTCAAGGTCAGTAATATCAGCCTAATAAGCACCTGTGAACACCACTTTATTACGATCGACGGTCTGGCAAAAGTTGCATACATTCCGGAGCAAAAGATTATTGGTTTGTCCAAAATCAATCGCATCGTAAAATTCTTCGCGCAACGCCCACAAGTACAAGAACGCTTAACGCAACAAATATTAGTCGCCCTTCAAACACTGCTGGGTACTGAAAACGTCGCGGTGTCTATCGATGCAACGCACTATTGCGTCAAATCCCGCGGAATTATGGATGCAAACTCTGAAACATCGACCACGGCGCTGGGTGGTAGCTTCAAGACCAACCCTCAAACCCGCGCTGAGTTTCTTCAGAACAGCCGTCAACAATGACATCACCCATTTTAATCACCGGTCTTGGACAAAGACTCGGCCTTGCGCTTGCCAAACATCTTCTGAGTCAAGGCATCAGTGTGATTGGTACTTACCGCACGCGCCGAGCCAGTATTGATGACTTAGAAATGCTCGGCGCAAAGGTCTATCAATGTAACTTTTACAAACAAGACCAAGTCGAGACCTTGATCGCTTCGATACTTGATGAGTTCGAATCCCTCAGGGGAATTATCCACAACGCTTCAGAGTGGTTGCCTGATGGTGTTGATCACACAAGCGCGCATCTGAATCAAATGATGACGGTCCACGTTAGTGTGCCCTACCAACTCAATGTTGCACTCGGTCCTTTGCTGAAAGCTTGCCCACAACCATTTGCGGACATTATTCATATCTCAGATTATGTATCGAGCAAAGGTAGCAAGAAACATATCGGCTACGCCGCCAGTAAGGCTGCAATGGACAATATGTCTCTTTCATTTGCGAGCGCCATGGCACCTCGTGTAAAGGTGAATTCAATCGCTCCAGCGCTAATGCTGTTCAATGCCGATGATGACGAAGCCTATCGGAAGAAAGCCCTTTCAAAGTCACTATTCCCTCATGAAGGGGGCGAGCAAGAATTCACTAACGCCGTCGATTTCTTATTGAATAGCCAGTACATAACAGGGCAAGTTATCCACCTAAATGGCGGGAGACATTTGAAGTGAGCGAGATGAGAGTTGAACGTGCAGCGATTGTCGTTGGAGCGAACGGCGCCATCGGCAATGCCATGCTGGAGCGTTTTGAAAGGGATACTTCACTCGACAAAGTGTTTGCCATTAGTAGAACCGCAAGACGATCTAGTGCGGCCGTCTCAGCGTCCAATTCGAAAGTAATATGGCTTGAAAGTGACGCTAGCGAAAATTCGATCGGCAAGGTGTGCAAACATATTAAACAGCACGGGTGCGCTTTAACCCATATCGTTATAGCCACAGGAAAATTACATGACGAGGCCAAATCTGTCGCGCCAGAAAAAAGAATCGATAGCTTAGCTTACGATTCGCTGGCAGAGGTGTTTAGTATCAATACGTTTTTGCCGATGCTCTGGCTTAGCAAGTTCGCGGGGCTGCTTAACCGTAATCAAAAAACCGTCATTAGCGTTCTTTCTGCGCGAGTTGGCAGTATTGCAGACAACCAATTGGGTGGCTGGTATACGTACCGAGGCTCAAAAGCGGCGCTTAACATGATGCTCAAAACCCTCGCTATCGAATTCCAGCGGCGCTACCCTCTCGTAAAACTTATCGCATTCCACCCAGGCACCACTAACAGTAAACTGTCGGAACCTTTTCAAGCGAACGTCCCGCCTGAAAAACTATTCACCCCAGAATTCGTCGCCCAACAACTTTGGACTTTGATGAACAGCGCACCAGTCGATGGCCAACTCAGCTACCAAGACTGGCAACATCAAGACATCGCCTGGTAAGCAGTACACCATTCGCCAAAACCCTAGACTGTCATCCTTCCTTGGTTTTAATAAACCCCTCTTATCACCTTAACCTTACTCTAACGCGCAGCACTTATATTGTGCCGAACTCACCCAAATCTCTTCAATTTGAGAAGCGTTTTTACAAAGAGAATATAGTGTCGAACAACTTTACACAGTACAAAGATTGCTGCGCTTAAGCGATTGTTTTCAATGACATTAATAACAGTGGCGCGCATTGTGCTAATTATTGAGTGCTTTTAGCAGTAGCCAAACCAGCCGCGAGGCTGTGACGGAAAGCCATGGGCCTACATTCTCAATCTTACATAGTAGGCAGCCGGTTGCACTATAACTTATATGACAAACTTGGAATTATTATCATGAAACTTAAAAATCTAACTGCAGTAGCTTGCTTAAGCTTGTTAGGTGCAACAGCCAATGCAGGCATCGTTTCGTTTGACGGCGCAACAAAAAATGGCGGACTTGCTGAAACGGGTACTGCTGGCGGAGCTGGCGCAACATTTAACGGAACAGAACCTGTTGGCCAAACGCTAACGTTCAATGATTTTGTTGTAACGGCCGGTCAATCAAAAGGCTTTAACCTAGCAAAACCTGCTGGCGGAATGTTTGATCTATCTGACAACATTTCTAGTCGTCGGGTTTATCAAGATTGGGGCAATGCTGGTTTGGGTGCGGTAAGCTACTCATCGTTCTCAGGCGACGGCATTGAGTCTAACGTTGGTTCTGGCTCAAACAATGATGAAGTTCTATTTTTTGACTTCGGCATTGACACAATTCTCGATACGGTTTGGTTTAACGGCGGGCACAGAGAGAAAGTTAAATCCGATAATGATGGCAACCTAAAAGACGGTTCTGATGCATTGTTCAATATTTTCGTCAGTACAGATGGCGATAAATACTCAAGCATCTTTGCTGGCGGCCAGCAGCAACCTACAGACCTTGATTTTTTGAGTACAGGTCTTGATTCAGCATATCGCTATTACGCTGTTGCGGCGACAGGCTGGGGCGACCACTCAAGCTATGTTGAAGCGATTGAATACTCTGAAGTGCCTGAGCCAGGTACGCTAGCATTGCTAGGCCTTGGTCTAATGGGACTTGGTTTTGCGCGTCGCAAGACCCAAGCTTAATGATCATTATTAGTTAACATAAAGCCGGAAGCTCCTTCGCCTCCGGCTTTTTTGTATTGCCTTTTTCGTAGAATTATTCGCGTCCCTCACAGTATCTCTTTCAAAGTCGACCTAAACCTCTATAGATCCTACCTTAGGCACCTCGCCTCATCTTGCTGAGCAGCTCTTGTTATAGATCCAGTTAGACAAATACTCCGTATTGTTATTAGGAAACTGAGAAAAGTAACCGTTCTGGTGTGAAACCACACCGCTTCATAAAGTCGCGAAAAACGACTGAACATAACAGCAAAGACCAAGAGGTAATCTGTGAGCCATTACACCCCCCCAAGTCATGACATGTCATTCGTTTTGTTCGACGTGCTGAATGCACAGAAATTAGCAGAACTAGAGGGCTTCGGCGAAGCAACGGAAGAGATGCAACGCGCCATTCTCGAAGAAGCCGGAAAGTTAGCCGAAAACGTTTTACTTCCGATTAACGAGTCAGGTGATCGTGAGGGCTGCAATTATGATCCGGCAACGCATTCGGTAAAAACACCGTCAGGGTTTCCAGAAGCTTATCAAACCTATCAGCAAGGCGGTTGGACAGGCCTCTCTGCAGACCCCGAGTTTGGCGGCCAAGGTCTACCACACTTGTTAAAGATTGTGGTAGACGAAATGTGTTGCTCTAGTAACCTTTCTTTCGGCATGTACCCAGGCTTATCTCATGGAGCAATTGATCTCCTTAGTCAACATGGTACCGACGAGCAAAAGGCTTACTACCTTCCCAAGATGATTGAAGGCATTTGGACGGGCACGATGTGCCTCACTGAGCCACAATGCGGAACCGACTTAGGCTTAATTAGAACCAAAGCCGAACCCAGTGCAGACGGGAGCTATGCCATCTCTGGCACCAAGATTTGGATCACCGGCGGCGAGCATGACTTGTCAGACAACATCATCCACCTCGTACTCGCTAAACTTCCCGATGCACCTCAGGGCAGCAAAGGTATCTCACTATTTGTCGTGCCAAAGTTCCTTGAAGACGGTACTCGAAACGACGCTTTTTGTGGTGGTTTAGAGCACAAAATGGGGATCAAAGCCTCAGCAACCTGTGTCATGAACTTCGAGAGTGCCAAAGGTTGGTTGGTCGGCAACCCGAACGAAGGCTTAAAGTGCATGTTCACCATGATGAATGCGGCACGAATTATGGTCGGCGTCCAGGGCTTAGGCTTGGCTGAAACGGCTTATCAGGTGTCTCTAGCGTTCGCAAAAGAACGTAGACAGAGTCGTTCGATTGCGGGCCCTCAAGAACCCGGAGAAAGTGCTGATGCCATCATCGTTCACCCAGATGTGCGACGCATGCTGCTCAAGCAAAAGGTCTTCACTGAAGGCGCCAGAGCATTAGCTTACTGGGCAGGCTTGCATTTGGATTTAAGCCATTCGCACAGCGATCCTGCAGAGCGAGAACGATCTGACGATTTGTTCCAGCTTCTGACGCCAGTCGTTAAATCCTATCTTACTGACGAAGGCTACTTCAGCAGTGATGCCGGCTTACAGTCAATGGGCGGTTCCGGCTTCACGCAGGACTGGCCCGTCGAGCAGTTAATGCGAGATGGACGAATCGCTCGTATTTACGAAGGAACCAACGGTATACAAGCACTGGATCTGGTCGGACGAAAATTAACGATGAAAGGCGGTCAGCTCGCTCGAACGTATTTCGCAGAACTAAGCAACATGCTAGCAAGCGTCGAAAACCAAGAGCACAAAGACCTGTGCGCCGAGTTTATTTCTGAACTGCACTCAGCGGTCGCTTGGGTCGGCTCCAATGCACCACAAGATCCTGAGCAAGCGGGTGCAGCGGCAACCCCACTTCTCACAATGTTTGCACTAACAAGCCTTGCTGTACTTTGGGCGACCATGGCGCAACAAACCCAAAACGAAGCAACCATTGCGCAGTATCCCGCAGACTTCTTGTCAGGAAAACGCAAAGCTGCTGATCATTTCTATCGACAAAGCTTGCCAGAAATCAGAGCCTTGTCGGAGGATGTGAAAGCAGGAAAAGAAACCTTGATGGCGCTTAGCAACGCCGAATTTTAATTCGTCACACAAAGCGTTAAACGAAAAAAAGCGAATGGCTAATCCAGCCATTCGCTTTTTTCGTTCTTTATATCAACAATGAGCGATCAAAAATACCAACAACGCCCCATCAAACAATCATGTCGTCATTGATTGCTTACGCACCTTAACGCCTAAGCAAAAGGGTGACGCAATACAATCGTTTCATTGCGATCAGGACCCGTCGAAATAATATCAATGGGCGCCTCAACTTTTTCTTCTAAATAACGAATGTAGCTCCGCGCGTTTTCTGGCAGCTCTTCCAAGGTTTTCGCGCCAAGTGTACTTTCAGTCCACCCTGGCAAGGTTTCAAAAACCGGTTCAATATCGTCGTAACCAGCGCCATCTAAAGGCGGCCGTTCGATAGCGCCATTTTTAGTCTTGTACCCAACACATACCTGAATTTCCTCAAGACCATCCAGTACGTCAAGTTTGGTCAAACAAATTCCAGACACACTATTTATTTGAATCGCGTGACGCAAACCAACTGCATCAAACCAGCCACATCTGCGAGGACGCCCCGTTGTCGCACCAAACTCATGGCCTTTCTCAGCCAAGTGTTTGCCTGAATCGTTAAACAATTCTGTCGGGAATGGGCCAGAACCAACACGGGTGGTATATGCTTTCGTAATTCCCAACACGTAGTCCAAATACAAAGGACCAAAGCCGCTTCCTGTCGCTGTGCCACCAGCCGTGGTGTTTGAAGACGTTACGAATGGATATGTACCATGGTCGATGTCTAACAAAGACCCCTGCGCCCCCTCGAACAAAATGTTGTCGCCATTCTTACGGTAGGTATGCAATTCATCGGTTACATCAACCGCTAACGGCAAAATTATCTTCGCCATTTCAAGCGTTTCTTCAAGCGTTTTCTGATAGTCAATTGGCTCAACTTTGTAGAAATTTTCTAGTACGAAGTTGTGGTATTCCATGATTTCTTTCAGCATTTCAGCAAAACGCTCTGGACATGCTAAGTCGCCCAAACGCAAACCACGCCGCGCTACCTTGTCTTCATATGCAGGCCCAATTCCGCGGCCAGTTGTACCAATCTTGTCTTTACCTTTTTTGATTTCACGAGCCTGATCTAGGGCAACGTGGTAAGGCAAGATTAAAGGGCACGCCAAACTAAGCTTGAGGCGCTCTTTAACGGGAACACCTCGATCCTCGAGCTCCTTCATTTCTTTTAGCAACGCATCTGGCGCTAGCACAACGCCATTACCAATCAAGCAGGTTACGTTGTCACGCAATATACCTGAAGGAATCAAGTGCAATACGGTTTTTTCACCGTCAATAACGAGTGTGTGCCCTGCATTGTGCCCACCCTGAAATCGCGCAACGGCAGCGACCTGATCTGTTAGCAAATCAACGATTTTGCCTTTTCCTTCGTCACCCCATTGAGTGCCCAAAATGACAACGTTCTTACCCATAATTTCTCATCTCTTAATTGAGCTTTCGCCCATCAACCGCTCAGTCACTGTTATCCAGTTTACCGGCACACCATAATAAATTCTTTAATCACAGAGCAATGACTTTCCAGTCCTCTCCGTTTTTACATAACTCGAAACGACAGCCATAATTTGAGTTATCTTGAGCGCTCAAACGCTGAATGACGCGTCGCGTAGCGCGCAACTGTTTAACTGCGCCTAGCAAGTCAGCTGACACACCATATGGTGCAACGACATCTTCACTTGCTTGTCTTACTTGTAGGCCTGAGACGCGCGCCAAGGCCTTGAGGTCTGCGCTAAATCCTGTCGCGGGGCGAGATTCACCAAACTCTTTGCCAATGTCGTCATAGCGACCACCCTTGGCAAGCGCGTAACCGTAACTCGGCGTATAAGCAGCGAACATGACACCCGTATGGTAGCTGTATCCGCGCAACTCGCAAAAATCAAAGCCAATTTCTACATGAGGGAAACGCTGTTGAAGCTGTACCTTAATGGCGTCTAGATCATCAATTGCTGACATGACAACCGCGTTATTAGAAAGCTTTAGCTGCGCAACACTTTCTCGTATTTTTTCTAACGCCCCTGTACCACCGCTAAGTTCGGCAATATCACGAATCGTTCTAACAATTTCTCCGCCTTCGGCAACATGTTCGGCCAAGGCGCTTAATTCAGGCAGCGACTTTCTGCTTAGCGAATCAAAGAGAGTGCTTTGATCTTTTGCACTAAGCCCAGATGTCTCCACTAGGCCGCGATAAATACCCACATGTGCTAGATCAATATGCAGCTCGTTAACGCCAGCTAGCGCTAAGGTTTCGACCATTAGCGAAATAACTTCCATATCAGCTGCCGCACTCGCTTCGCCAAAAAGCTCACAACCCAGCTGCAACGGGCTGCGGCTGGTCATGGTATGTGCAGGCCGCGTATGTAGAACGTTATCGGCATAGCAAAGGCGACTAACACCTGTGCTTTTCAAAAGGTGCGAATCGATGCGCGCTACTTGCGGTGTAATATCACCCCGCAAACCCATCATACGCCCTGTTAGTTGGTCAGTAACTTTAAACGTCTGTAGCTCTAGGTCATTGCCAGTACCGGTCAATAATGACTCCAAATACTCGATCAAGGGCGGTGTCACTAACTCATACCCGTAGCTCGAAAAAAGATCTAACAACGAACGGCGCAAGAGCTCAACCGACCATGCTTCTGGCGGCAGTAACTCGTCCACTCCATCAGGCAACAACCAACGATTTATTCCACTCATATAGTCCAACTCATATAGTCCAACTCATATTGCTTAATTCAACATACCAATTCATTTTTCACTACCAACAAGGCAGATGAGTTTCATTTAACGCACTAGATAAAGAGACAACGCGCCAATCAACATACTCGCCAGTCCCATCATTCTCATGCTTCGGCTATCGATATCCGCCAACTTTTTAACGACGTTTTTCCAACGATCCGGATACAAAAAAGGAATCATCCCCTCCAATATCAGCATTAGGCAAAACGCTGTCATTAATTCTTGCCACATACGGTCAGCCTAAATGCGTTAAATTGAGCACAAGAAAGTCAAAATCGACTTGGCTTTGGCCAAAAAGAACGCGATTTTACCTCTTTATCCCGAACAAAAAAACCGCCTTTTTTTCAGGCAACAAAAAAGCGCCAATACCGAGATAAAGGCGCTTTTACGCTTTGTTGCGTAACTACTTGCCAGTTGGGCTTTTCATGTACTTGAAAAAGTCGCTGTCTGGTTTTAGTAATAACACATCATCTTGACCAGAAAATGTTTCCGTATACGCCTTAAGGCTGCGCGTAAACGAATAAAACTCTTTATTCCGATTGTAAGCTTCCGCATAAGTATTGGCTGCGATCGCATCACCTTCACCACGAGTCTGTTCCGCCTCACGATATGCCTCGGCGAGTAGAACTGTCTTTTGACGATCAGCATCAGCTCGAATACCTTCCGCAAGTTCTTTACCTTGCGAACGCGTTTCGCGCGCTTCACGCTCTCGCTCCGTAGACATACGTCGATAAACGTTCTTACTTAGATCTTCCGGTAAGTCGATGCCTTTAACCCGCACATCTAATACCTCGATCCCAAACTCACCCAGCGTTTGTTCATTAAGTTTACTAGTGATGACAGACATCAATTGATCTCGCTCACCCGACACAACTTCCGTCAAGCTGCGCGCCGCGAACTCGTCACGCAAGCCCTTGTTGGTAGAGTTAGACAGCAATGTCGTTGCCTGCCAACGATTACCAGCTGTTGCTTTATAGAACGTTTTTACATCAGAGATCTTCCATTTAATGAAAGAGTCAACAATAACGAACTTTTTACCCACCGTCAGAAAACGCTCTGGTGGTGTATCAAGCGTTAGAATCCGCGCATCAAATTTTCTGATATTCTGCACGAAAGGCATTTTAAAATGCCATCCCGGCTCAATGTCAGTTTGTACGATTTCACCGAACTGAAGTTTGATTGCAATTTCAGTTTCGTTAACCGTGTACAAAGAAGACGAGACGATACCTAGCCCCAACAGCAAAGCAATAACAACGATTAATCCTGACTTATTCATTATCTGCTCTCCCTTGAAGTACGGGCATTTCGAGCTCTAAGCTCCTCAATAACCTGGTCTGCAATATTCGAGACATCTTGGTCTGCGGCAGAGTCAGCGCTGGTGTTTTGGCGACGTTGCATTATTTGATCCAAAGGCAGGTACATCATGTTATTGCCCCCCTCAACGTCTACCAACACCTTACTGCTGTTGCTATAAACTGATGAAATTGCATCAAGGTATAGACGCTCACGTGTGACTTCAGGCGCCTTATCATACTCGACTAAAAGCTTCTTAAAACGGACCGCTTGACCTGTTGCACGAGCAATAACTTGCTCCTTATACGCATTCGCTTCTTCCAGCATACGCTGAGAAGCACCACGCGCCTCAGGAACAACGGTATTCGCATAAGCTTGCGCTTCGTTCACAAAACGCTCTTTATCAAGGTTTGCTTTTTGAACGTCATCAAACGCCGCTTGAACAGCAGCTGGAGCGCGCGCTTCTTTAACGTTAACAATACTAACGTTAATCCCTGTTTGATAAGTATTCATGTATTCCTGCAAACGTGAACGAACGTTGTCCGCTAATAAGCGACGGCCATCAGTCATGATGGGGTTCAAATCAGTACTACCCACTTCATGCCGCAGTGCCGATTCAGCTGCATGGCGCAAACTTCCTTCAGGGTTTTCTACCCTAAGCGCAAACGCTACCGGGTCTGAAACCGTATACTGGACGTTCAGCTCAACCTCAACGACGTTTTCATCTTGAGTTAGCATTTCCTGCTTCAATTCAGCATTACGAACGTTAGTCGTATTGACAGGAGTCACTTTCTCGAAAATCGGGATGACAAATTGCAGCCCTGGGTCCAGCGTTCGATTGTATTTACCCAACTGGAGCACGACACCTCGCTCCTGTTCATCGATGGTATACACAGACTTGAAACCGAGAAAAACAATCAGTAGAACGACCAAAATTAGCGCAACACCGCCAAAGCTCTGTCCGTTACTATTGTCACCGCTGTTACCGCCACCAGAACCCGAACCGAACAAACCGTTAAGTTTATTCAGCAATTGCTTCAAGGCTTCGTCTAAATCAGGTGGCCCCTGATTTCCACGATTATTGTTGCCCCACGGATCTTTACCGTTCTGGTTTCCACCCGGCTCATTCCAGGCCATAAAATACTCCGTCAATTGTTAGAAATTTGATTGGCGGGTTACCGCCTGAAGACACCGAACCCTCACGACCAAGTTCAAATAAAACTCGGTTTCGCAAGATTCGCTATTCTGTTAAGTAAGGGCGGTCGCCCCAATTACAAGGCCCACATCTTATTGTTGTTCGACTAGTTGGGCAAGGGAATTATAGAAAAAGGCTTGCGCACCAGAACATAGCATTCAATCCGCACTAGCATGCATATAATGCTGAACCTCGTTCAAGCCTTCTCGGTAGCTGACTAGGGGGCGAAAGCCAAGCACTGCGACGGTTTTTTTCATCGAAATATCATGTGCAGAGCCAACTAGATTTAACGCTTCTTGAGTTAACGGAGGTCTAGATGTCACACCAAACAAGCGATAACTGTTTTCAAGCGCGAGTGACATTGAGCTCGCAACAAAAAAGGGTAACGACCTCGGCCTCGGCGCACCAATCAACTTCGCCAAATCTCCCGTATACTGCTTCCATGTCACGACCTCTTCTTCACCAGCATTAAACACTTGCCCCGCCTGCCCAGACGCTCGAGCGACGCGCACTAGAATATCGACAACATTATCTACATGCACCAGTCCGGCATTAAAGTCTCCGCCGCCGATCAAGGCAGGGACACCCCGCTTCAACTCCCGACACAACTCCTCTACCCAAGGCTTAGAGCCTGCACCATAAACGTTGGCGGGTCGCACAATGCGCACATCTAGCCCCTTCTGCAAATACGCTTGAGCTAACTTCTCCTGAGCTTGTTTTGATTCACTATAAGGGCCAAAAGTGTTCCCTAGCGAACACCCTTCATGGCAAGTTCCCTCGCCTATCTGCTGGCCATAAACAACAATACTAGATGCCAACACGACTGTCGGGTTTTCGCCTCCCTCCTGGCCCGCGCGGAAGACATTATCAGTGCCATCTACAGTTACACGACGATGTAGATCAGCCGCCCCCCAGTCACCTACCATCGCGGCAAGATGAAAAACGGTCTTCACGCCCGACATAGCCTGGAACACATCCTCGTAATCCGTCACATCACCTTTGACCCACCTTAAGCTAGAGGAATCCGCCAACGCTTCGGGACAGGCGATAATATCGAACGCAACTACCTCAACGTCTATTTCCAGCAAATAATTGACCAAACGTCGGCCAATAAATCCCGCTGCCCCCGTTACGAATACGGGGGATTTAAGCTTAGTAAGACGGGCTTTCTTAAACATTTTTGACATATTTTCTCTTTGTTATTTTTGATTTCTGCCGACGCTGGCAAGGGGGCCACGAGACACGAACTTAGTGAATACCGTGCTTGCGCTGCTGTTGTTTTTTTCGTCCAGCTTTCCCAAGCTGCTCAGACAGCATAAATGAAATTTTAGGGAACGCACTACCCATTTTAGCCAACATACCGCGCGTAGAGGGCAGCACAACCTCTAGGGTTTTCTTTTGCAGGGCGTCATGGAACACGGCGTCCGCAATATCTTCAACAGTCAGGGTTTGAGAGCCCGAAAACGTCAGCGCAGCCTCCTCATAATCTTCCTGCAAAGTAAGCATAGGTGTTTCTATGGCATCAGGACAGATCACCGTAACATTGACCCCAACTGGCTTAAGCTCTTGAGCTAAGGCGAGCGTAAATCCGCGCACGGCAAACTTCGAGGCACTATACAAGGCAATACCAGGGATCGGAGCGATACCGGCCAACGATGCTATATTTATAATGTGCCCAGAGCCCGCTTTTGTCATCTCCTGACTCGCAAACTTACTGCCGTACATTAAACCCTTTACATTGATATCTATATGGCGGTCGATCTGCTCAAAAGGCGTTTCCGATATCTTGCCCGGTAATAAATAACCAGCAACATTACAGACGATATCGACGCTACCCCACTTCTCTGTCACATCATCCCAGAGCGTTTTCCACTGCGCCTTCTTCGTCACATCTAACTTGCGCACCCAAACCCGCTCTTTGCTCCAGCCCTTATCTTTCTGATGGCGCTTTAACTGATCAAGATTGACATCCGTCGCCACCACCCGATGACCCAATGCGGCAAACCGTTCCGTTAAATGCAAGCCAACTCCGCTCGCACTGCCAGTCAAAAACACTACCTTCTGATTCATACCCGTTTCCTTAAATTTATTTGGCTCAGGTTCATATTATTCAGGTTCAATAAGGATTTAAGTGACTGCCCCAAATTTCAATTCACCAAATGAGTAAGTCGGCTTAAGACCAGGAAATGCCCAATAAGGCGTTAGCTCTGAGGATGGCACAAAATTACAAAATTCGGGCTGGTCCTTTCTTGGACCCGCGATCGTTTTTTCAACCACCATAGAAATATACTGATCGAGAGAGTCTTCTAGCGTGTTGCCGTTTAGTATTACCTCCATTCCGGTTGCTTTCGCGTAGTCACGAACCCCAGGAATGTTCGAATGCTCTGGAGAATAACTATCAGCACTGACGCCGTTCTCACTGGTCACTAACAAACCTTCGGGCGTATGCGCGACCAAGGAATGATTCCCCTCCGTATGGCCAGGTGTCCGAACTAGCGCGACACTCGCGCCCAGCCTGACGCTGTTCTCAAGCAATATAACACGCTCGGCAGGCACTCCATCTATTCCATGAGGGCAATACCAATCTCGCTGCTGCGGCAATAACGATGTTGTCGAGTCCCACTCCTGCTTCATGATTAGCAAACGTGCATTCGGGAAATAACCCGGCTTTTTATCGTCACCCAACCACTTTCGAATATCTTGCGTGTGCAAATGGTCATAAGAAATGTAATCAACCTGCTCTGGCGCAATACCGGCGTCAGCAAGCGCTTTTTCTACCGAGCTCTCGACCGGCGCTAGAAAACTACTGACCATCGGAGAGAGCGCGCCGTATTTATCGATCATACGCTTAAAGTATGGTGTTTCTCTGTTCGCCTCATAGTCAGACGGCGAAAACAGCAGCGTCTTGACGCTTCCTGCAACCGAGAACTGAACAATAAACAAGCGGTTAACGATATGCATGAAGGGCGATTTAACCGTGTTTGCATTTAGCAAACCATACTTGGTTGGATACGGAGCGCGAATCAAGCTAACGGTCTGGTAATAGCTTACTTGCTGGTCGTCATTCAATATTTGCTCTCGAAGCGCTAGTGCTGCCTCACGTGCTTTTTCCAAGCGCATCGACGGAAGGACACTATGTCGAGAATTATCAAGGTCTGGCAGCTGCGCAAACCCAAGCTCTTCAAGCTCTGCTTCAGTTGCTGCATTGTAGGGTGCTCTTACTTGTTGGTTCATGATTTCATCTTCTGGCCAAGTGACAATAATCTTTATTGAACCATCGTTCATTTACTAAATGCAAGTCTCGCTACAACGAAATCTAAATAAGCTTCTCAACAATCAAATCTATTTGCTGACGAATATCTAAAGGGGTAGCAGAGGCTGGCAGCTTGTCAGCCCAATGACCCTGACTAACTGTATCTGTGTCTAAGGAAAGGTAAGGCCATGCTGTAGACTGACTCATCAAAATTAAACCGTGTAAGGAATTTACAAACAAAACAAAGAGCGCATCAACCTGCCCTGCTTGGCTAAGTTGCTCTTTGTCTTGTAGGGCATTTTCAAAATGCTGACGAAATAAAGCAATCGCTCGCAACGCGGACACCAGCTCCTGTTTCGCAAGATCTTCGGTTTGTGTTCCTAAGAAGTGCGCAAATACTTTTGGCGGGCTCGTTACCAATTTGTAGAGATCAAAGTGCGAGACCGCATAAGCATAATACGCATCGAGCATGGCCCTAAATGTGTCCCTTGGTGCCGAGTTTTTTAATTTGCCTAAGTCCATTGCCTCTGTGATGTGCGCGTAGAGTCCATCAAAATAATGAATTTCGAGCGTTAAAAAGAGCTCATCTTTACTCGGGAAAAAATGATACAACTTACCCACTGACATGCCTGACGACTCAGCCAAACGCTTCATTGTCATCGATTCGAAGCCCTGGCTTTGAATCAAGTTCACGGCCGCTGAAATAATATGCGGCAGCACTTCTTCGGGGTTAGGTTTAGGCCGAGCCATTTAAATTCCTATATTTACTTCAGTTCGAATATCGCCAGAAACGACACAAAAAAAAGCCAAGCGCTTGGCTTGGCTTTTTACAACAAAAAATACCTAATCGACAATTGTTATTGTTTCAGTATGACCTAAAACTGTATTCGTTAGCTGCAACGTTACCGGGCTCGCCGTAATCGCGGATACTGTTGCAGAGCCATCAGCATTTGGAACTAACGTCGCCGTACCTCCAGTAATCGCCCATGCATAGTCTCCTGCAGCATACTCAGTTGTTGTCCAACGAGTCGCTGGCATGAATGTGCTCACTTCAGAAAGTTCCGCCGCATCGAAAGACAAGTACTCACCATTCGGACCGGTAATCTCGACCAAAGATGCTAAAACCTCTTCTGGCGTTCCTGTAGCAGCATCATCCAGTTCATCCCAAGCAGTAGTGATGGTTTGTTCGAATGATGCAGAGTTGGACGACAGAACACTAATATGGTCGCCAATTCTTGGTACAAAAGCGAAGCGATAAATGTGTTGATTGCTAATATCCAAACGCGCTGCAATCGCGTCAGCCTGATTCTGAATCAGTGCATCAGCAAAAACGTAGTCGCCAGCATCAAGGTTAATATTCGTAACCGTCTCAGCATTTTCGGCCAAATTAGTATAGGTTTCGCCATCTTCATCATCACCCACAACATAGTAAATAACCGGCTTATAAAGCTTCTCAGTTCCACCGGCATCAAGCACATCTATACTTTGCGACTGAATACCTTCTACCATTAGCTCGGTTGTCATTTCACCATATGAGTCAGCACCAGACGAAAAAATGACCATCTGACTTAGCTGTACGCCGTCATTACTAATCACGTCGAACAGGTCATTAAAAGGTAGTCCGCCAAAACTATAGTCGTCCGTCGTGTAACGACCCACAATCTCTACAACCGCCCTGTGAAGGTTACTAGTTCTCCTAAGCGCGCCACTGTTGTTGCGGGTTACCACGGCATCCAGTGCAGTTTCAATTGTCGCGGCGTTACTGGTAAAGCCACCTGTCAAATCTTCGACGTCGCGACCAAATGCCCAAACAACAAATACTTGATTCGCGATAGTCTCATCAGCACTCGCCTGAGCGGCAGCCACATAATCTTTCGCCTCATCAACTAACGCTGCCATATCAACGTGAGACATACTTCCACTTACATCAAATACTAACGCTGTCGTTAACAGAACCTCATTCCCAAGAACTTTCTGCATTAAGGGGAAGCTTTCATTATCATCAACGACGATATCATTAACTGTCACCGTAAAGTCGGCAGTAACTGCCAAATCGGTTGACGCCAAATTACTCGTCGTTACTGGGTTAATCGTATACTCTTTAATGTAAGGATTTAATGTAAAACCCTGATACAACCCACCGTTATCTTCACCGGCATAATCATCTGAGGCCTCAAATACGGCTAAGCTATCAAAGCTATAAGGATTTGTGCCCCCGGACGTTGAGCCACCCGTGCTGCCGCCTGTACTGCCACCAGTGCTTCCTGTTCCACCAGTCGTTCCGCCAGTAGAGCCACCAGACGAACCGCCACCGAGATCTCCGCCGCTGCCACCACCAATATTAACGTCGCCGTCACTGCCGCCGCCACAACCGGCCAGTAGTAGAGCTGAAAGGCTCAATGCGCCGACAAAATTCGATCGAAATGACATATCTGTTTTCCCTTAAATTAAATTCTAAAACGAGCACTCCCCCAACCGCCGTCGAGAGAGGAACAACCACGTATAAAATTTAGTATAGACAATATTTCAGGATAAAAAGAAAACGCAGTATTTTTGAGGCCTAGCGCATTAAATCGCTAGCATTCGCAAGAAAAAAGACGCTTATCTGTGGTTAGAACACGTTAAGAAATAAGCTCAAGCTCATCTGGGTTCAAACCCGACATGCGCACAAGACGATCATAATCCGCTTTTTGTAATCGAAGCGACAAAGATGTCATACCCTGCTCATTCGTTGACTCACTTTGTACTGCATTTTGCTCGTACAACAACGCCCTTAGCTTGCCGCCAGCATGCGGTAAAACTAGATCGCCATGAACCAATTCCTCGCCTAATAGCTCTGCAATCGCGTCATAGAGGAGGTCTAGCCCGAGGCCAGCCTGCGCTGATACCCAAACCCTCTGAGGAACGCCGTCTTCATCTCTATCCAGACGAGGTTCGCGATCTTCTAGTAAATCGAGTTTATTATAGACTTTAAGGACGGGAATCGTGTCAGCCCCTATTTCGGCTAATACGTGATTCACTTGTTCGATATTGTCTCGACGGTCAGGGTCATTGCAATCAATGACGTGTATCAACAGCGTCGCGTTACAGGTTTCTTCTAGGGTGGCCCTAAACGCATCGACAAGCTTGTGCGGCAAATGTCGAATAAAGCCTACCGTATCAACCAGAATCGCCGGCCCAACATCGGGCAGATCAATGCGCCTGAGCGTTGGGTCTAGCGTTGCAAACAATTGATCGGCGGCGTAAACACCTGACTGAGTAACCGTATTGAATAAGGTCGATTTACCCGCGTTGGTATAACCCACCAAAGAAACAGTTGGAATATCAGCACGCATTCGCGCCTTTCGCCCTTGGTCACGCTGTTTCTTAACTTTGTCTAGACGAGCTGAGATTGTCTTGATGCGAGCACGCAACAATCGACGATCACTTTCCAGCTGAGTTTCGCCCGGCCCGCGAAGGCCGATACCACCCTTTTGGCGTTCCAGGTGAGTCCAGCCGCGAATCAATCGCGTAGACATGTATTCCAACTGAGCCAACTCTACCTGCAGCTTTCCTTCATGTGTCCGCGCACGCTGCGCAAAGATGTCTAGGATAATGCCGGTGCGATCAATCACCCGACATTCCAACGCAGCCTCTAAATTTCGTTGCTGGCTTGGAGACAGTGCATGATTGAAAAGTACGACATCGGCTTCATGAAGCTGTTTCGAGGCTTCAACCTCTTCAAGCTTGCCCGTACCGATAAAGTATTTAGGGGTTGGAAAGTGACGAGAGCCAACAACTAAATCCACCATTTCTACACCGGCAGATTTTACTAGCTCTTTGAACTCGTTAGGATCTTCGCGCTCATCTTCAGCGCTAAAGTCGATGTGAACCAAGATAGCCCGTTCACCCGCGTCGGGTCTATCAAACACGTTTGTTAATCACCTCATGTTGATTAACGCTACCTTGGTTGTTAACTAAAACAATGCATTGCAACAAATTAACCGTTCCCTTCCTGCTCTTCAGCAGTCGGAATACGCACGTTTCGCGCCGGAACGACTGTCGAAATAGCATGCTTATAAACCATCTGACTAACCGTATTTTTAAGTAAGATGACAAATTGATCAAAGGACTCAATTTGTCCTTGCAGCTTAATTCCATTTACTAGAAAGATGGATACTGGAATGCGCTCTTTTCTTAAGGCATTCAAATATGGATCCTGCAGTGACTGGCCCTTTGACATGTTGTTATCTCCTGGTAACTAAGTAATTATCTTTTTTGGCGAGGCTTATACACTGCCCCACTCTCTAATATTTCGAGTGCCGTACCGGTAACAAAACTCTATGACGCGCCCTGTCTTCTTAACATCACGTCGACTCCGTTACCCTTATGATGTGGCATCTTTGATGATTTTCAACGCTTTAGCAAAGTTTTTTTTATCTTCGGTGTACAGCCAAGTCAAATCGGGCCAACTGCGCAACCATGTGAGCTGCCGTTTTGCCAGCTGCCGAGTCGCGATAACCCCACGCTCAACCATTTCGTCATACGTTAATTTGCCCTGAAGATGCTCCCACGCCTGACGATATCCTACACAGCGCATCGATGACATTGACTCATCAACTTTACCTGAATGAAAAAACCCATTCATTTCCTCTAAAAAACCATGCTCCAACATCAACTCAAAACGCAAGCGAATACGATCGTGCAAGTCCGTGCGTTTTTCCGGCGCTATGGCCATACAAATCAAGCGATAAGGAATCGGTGGCAACGCGCCATCTTGCTTAGTGTAATCTGAAATAGCGCCTTTTCCACTCTCACTTTGCGCTCGCCAAAACTCAGTTAGCGTCTTACCACTTACCAAATACACCTCAAGCGCTCGCTGCAAACGTTGCGAATCCGTTGATTTGATGCGCGCAGCGGACTCCGGGTCCACCTCTTGCAGCTGCTGATGCACGCTTTCCCATCCTTTTTCTGCCGCCTGCTCCGAGATCTTTGCTCGAATGCTCGCGTCAGCAGAAGGCAGCGCAGCAATCCCATCTCTAAGAACACGGAAATACATCATGGTTCCCCCAACTAACAAAGGAATGTTGCCACGCTGAGTGATCGCCGCCATTTCAAGCAATACATCGTCATAAAATTGCGCGACAGAATAGCTCTGCCAAGGCTCGATGATATCGACCAATGCATGGGGAGCTGCTGCTAAAACTTCCGGTTCAGGTTTAGCCGTTCCAATATCCATACCTTTGTATATCAACGCAGAGTCAACGCTTATTAGCTCGACTGGCAATGCTGCTTTAAGCGCCACAGCTAGATCTGTTTTTCCCGAAGCCGTCGGACCCATCAAAAAAATCGCGGGTGGCAACGTCGCCATATCGAGAGCCGAAGCTTGCTGATCAGCGCTCATCTCAACGACCACGCAAAAATAGTTTATCTAGCTCTGACATCGACATAGCCGCCCACGTTGGCCGACCGTGATTACACTGCCCACTGCGCTCAGTCTCTTCCATATCTCGCAATAAGGCATTCATCTCTGGGTGGGTTAGCTCTCTATTAGCCCTTACGGAACCGTGACAGGCCATCGATGACATCAACTCATTCGCACGCGCCTCAACTTGGTCAGAATACCCATGCTCAATCATATCGCTCAGCACATCCCGAACCAACTGATCCACATCGACCCCTTGCAGTAAAACTGGCACCTCTCTCACCACCAAGCTTTCTGGCCCACTGCGCTCAACCCCTAAGCCAAAACGCTGGAGCGGCTCAACACACTCTTCAGCAATGTTTGCCTCTTTCTGACTCACCGCCAAGCTCATAGGAACTAAAAGAGGCTGCGACTGAATACCCTGACTATAAAAGTCCTGCTTCATTCGCTCATACGTCACTCGTTCGTGCGCCGCATGCATGTCCACCACAATCAGGCCCGACTTATTCTGCGCAAGAATATATATACCGTGCAGCTGCGCTACAGCAAAACCCAAGGGGTAATCCTTAGCGGGATCAGTACCAATAAAACCGCCAGCCAGTCCACCCTCGGTGAACACATTGCTCTGCGCATTCCCTTGCGCAGAATATAGCTGACCATAAGCCGGCATCGACTCGCGAACACCCGCAGCTGAAGACAAAGGCGCCAACGACATTGCGCCTTGAGAGCCTTCTGATGGCATGGTGGCTAACATAGAAGACCCGGCCGCAGGCATAACCCCCGAATAAGGGGAGCCCACTTGAGCGCCTTCAAACTCATTTGCGCCTTCGACTATCCCTTCCTGCGTTACAGGTCGTACGTCAGCCAAGGCCTTATGAAGACTTCGAAAGATAAAGTCATGCACTAAACGCCCATCGCGAAAACGAACTTCATGCTTGGTTGGGTGCACGTTTACGTCAACCAAAGCAGGATCTAGCTCTAGGTACAAAACAAACGCCGGATGCCGACCATGATATAAGACATCCCGGTACGCTTGTTTCACTGCATGAGTCACCAGGCGATCTCGAATCACTCGGCCATTCACATAAAAATATTGAAGGTCTGCCTGACTTCGCGAGAACGTCGGCAATGCGACCCAACCCCAAAGCTTAAGCCCTGACGCTTCGACATCTATTTCGACAGCGTTTTCCATAAAAGGGCGACCACACAGTGAAGCGATTCGCTGCTCTTTATCACGTATCGTTGGCGCGGGGCGGAGCATATGTACCGCCTTGCCGTTATGCCCCAATTCAAAGCTCACATCAAAACGACTGAGCGCTTGGCGCTTTACCACCTCTTCCAGGTGATTAAACTCGGTCTTCTCTGTCCGAAGAAACTTTCGGCGGGCGGGCGTATTGAAAAACAGGTCTCGGACTTCGACGGTTGTTCCGCGATTATGTGCAGTTGGGCTCAGATTGGCCTGCATGTCACGACCTTCCGTTTCAGCCAACCAAGCTTGCTCGGCATCTTCCGTTCTTGAGCTCAGCTTCAAGCGGGAGACCGACGAGATACTCGCCAAGGCTTCACCACGAAAACCAAGCGTCGCAACGGCTTCTAAGTCGTCTAAAGAGGTAATCTTACTGGTTGCATGACGACTCAGAGACAAGGGCAAGTCATCCTTCGACATCCCCTCGCCATCATCCCGAATCATAATGCGTTTAACACCACCATTGTCCACTTGAATCTGAACTTTGCGCGCGCCAGCGTCTAGCGCGTTCTCAAGCAGCTCTTTCACCACAGAGGCAGGTCGTTCGACCACCTCACCTGCAGCAATTTGGTTGGCTAAACGTGCGGAAAGCTTATGAATACGAGACATAACAAAGAAAAATCCGAGTAGAAAAATACGCGCATATTCTTATTCAGGAGTACGACTAAGGCAAGAAAGAATTCCCGACGAGGGTAGAAACTAAAGAATAAGCCCCCTCGATTTTGAGGCGCGCTGTAAAAATCAAGCCGCGCCAGTGAGTCGGCTGGCCATAGATGCCTTTACGACGTTGGCACTCGCAAACGCTGACCAACTCTTAGCTTATCTGAACGTAAATCGTTCAAGCTGCGCAAGCGACTAATGGACACCGCATTCTTCGCAGCAATATGCGACAGCGTATCACCCTTGCGAACAACGTAAGAACCCAAACCGGCGACCGAAGGGCTGCCTTGCTGACGGGACGCTAAGTAACTGCCCGGCGGCGGCGTCGATTCAAAATGTTTCGAAACCCCCGTCGCAATCGATTTAGCAATGGAGCGCTGATACTTGCGCGTGTTTAGACGGCGAGACTCAGCAGGATTAGAGATAAAACCCGTTTCGACTAAAATGGAGGGAATGTCTGGTGACTTCAACACGACAAAACCGGCTTGCTGCACCCGACGTTTGTGCAGACGCGACACCTTACCTAACGACTTCAGCACATGATCACCAACACCTAGACTCGCCTTAAGGCTCGCAGTTGAGGATAAATCGAGCAACACACCTGCCAACACATCATCTTTACCGCCAAGACTCACGCCACCAACGCCACCAATCAAATCGGCTGCATTTTCGCGCTTAGCTAACCAACGCGCCGTCTCACTCGTCGCGCCACTATTCGACAAAGCGAACACAGATGCGCCATTTGCCTGCGCTTTATTGAACGCATCTGCATGGACAGATACCAACAAATCGGCGTTATGATCACGTGCTATCTGGGTTCGTTTTCGTAGCTGGATATAGTAGTCGCGGTCCCGTGTCAGCCTGGCACTAAACCCTTTCTTTGCATTGATCTGAGCCACCAACTCCTTTGAAATAGCCAGTACTACATCTTTCTCGAAAATTCGACCGGGGCCAATTGCGCCAGGGTCTTCACCACCATGTCCCGGATCAACAACAATCACGACATCTCGTTTGCCACCGACTGGAGAAAAAACTTTAGGCTTCGCTGACGCTTTGCTTTTTTTCTTTTTATCATATAAATCAACAACTAAACGATTCCCATACTGCTCATTGGGCTTCAATAAAAAGCTGCGCGGACTAACCGCCCCAGCTAAATCTAAAACGACGCGTAGATCGCCACCGTTACGTCGAGCACTGCGAATCCCCTTAATTGGAGAGCCTTTGATATCCAGCTTATCGAAACGGGCTTTATTCGTGGTACCACTCAAATCGACAACAATGCGGTCGGGAGACTTTAAAACCATCACCTTATGCTTAACAGCGCCGGAGACTTCCAGCACTAAGCGAGAATGGTCAGGCGCATTCCAAATACGCGCATTTTCAATCGCGATAGATCCTGCTGCAGAAAGACTCGACAACAGGCATAGCGACAAAATCAATGCGACTGCCCTAGCACTACTGCAAAAATAACGAAGATTATAAATACCTAACACCCTCAACATTACAACTGTCCGCTTACGTGCTCAGCGGACTTAAAAGCCCCTTTGCACGCCGCCAAAAAACTATCAGACCAACTTTGCTGCAGCGATTGACGCATGTGCAGCTCGACTTGTCGGCCTTCTCCAGACAAGCCAAACACAATTTCTAGATCAGGTGACGGCAATACACCACGCCCCTTCTCTGGCCACTCAATAATACACGTCACGGGCGCCTCACCCGCGCAGAGAAAATCTCTAATCCCCATATACTCAAGTTCTTCAGGATCACCCAGGCGATAAATATCAAAATGATAAAGCGTGTGACCGACTAAGGCATATTCCTCAACCAAGGTATACGTCGGACTTTTAACCGCACCGTTGTAATCAAACGCTCCGAGCAAACCGCGACATAAGGTAGTTTTCCCCATGCCCAAGTCTCCCTTTAAGAAAACCACACTAAGAGGAGCGGCTGCTTGCTTTAAACTCTCACCCAAAAGTTGTCCCAACTTTAAGGTGTCGCTCTCGTCTTTCAGTTCGATACAATACATAATGAATCTTCGTCTAGAGAAATAGGCTTGTGCCCTCGCCTAGCCACTCACTCGAATTCAGCTTAGCTTATTGATGTAGCCCATTGTTAAGAATAGCAAATCCGAATCAAAAGTACATAAAGTAACATGACTATCCAGCAACAATACGACACACACTTTTGGTCATCTTTTAAGTCCGATCTCGCGGCAGAAGCGAAGCGCCTTGGCTTTCAACAACTTGGCGTCACCCATACAGATCTTGGCGAGCATATTGAACACTATCAAAACTGGTTGGACCAAGACTTCCACGGCGAGCTCGACTATATGAGCAAGCATGGTAGCAAGCGTTGGACCCCAGAAGAGCTGGTACCGGGAACGCTGCGCGTTATCTCCTTGCGAATGGATTATCGCCACGAAGACGGCAACCCTCTGGCGCTATTATCTGAGAAAGAACAGGCCTATATCTCTCGCTACGCTTTAGGCAGGGACTACCACAAGCTCATTCGCCAACGTCTCAAAAAACTAATCAGCTATATCGACACAAAATGCGCTGGCCACCAGTTTCGCGCATTTGTCGACAGCGCCCCCGTACTTGAACGCGCCTTCGCTCAGCGTTCTGGACTTGGCTGGTTTGGCAAAAACACTATGATTATCAACCGCAGCGCAGGCTCTTGGTTTTTTTTAGGGGAGCTATACACAGACCTCCCCCTGCCACTCGACGATGCTTACAATGCTGAACACTGCGGCAGCTGCACCGCTTGTCTAGACGACTGCCCTACCAAGGCATTCGCTGGTCCCTACTTGCTTGACAGTAAACGCTGCATTTCCTATCTGACCATCGAGCATAAAGGCGCCATTCCAACAGAGCTGAGACCCTTGATGGGCAATCGAATCTTTGGCTGTGATGACTGCCAGCTCGTCTGCCCATGGACACGCTTTACCCAAGTATCTGAGGAACCAGACTTTAGCCCTAGGCATCAGCTTGATAACATCGCCTTGCTTGAACTGTTCGAGTGGGATGAAGATACGTTTCTCAGCAAAACAGAGGGCTCGCCTATCCGGCGCACCGGTTACGAAAACTGGCTAAGAAATATTGCTGTCGCACTCGGTAACGCAGACACCAGCGAAGACATAGTCACAGCGCTTCAAGCGAAACAACGACACGAATCAGAACTTGTTCGAGAGCACGTGCAATGGGCGCTCTCTCAACATACAAACACACCCAGCCATACAACGAAACCCAAGCTACCATGAATACAAACAACACATTTTATTGCGGCCTTATGCTCATCATGTTGATGGCAATCAACCCTTTAGCCGCGCTTGCCCAGGCCCCTCAAAAAGCCAGCAATAACTTAACTGAACAACCTATTGGCACGATTGTCGAACTCGGTGAAAAATTGTTTTTCGATACCAATCTGTCCAATAACCGCTCGCAAGCATGTGCGACCTGCCACGCGCCTAGTCACGGCTTTGCAGACCCCCGCGACAATGGCGTAGGCGGCAGTGCATCGCTTGGAGATGACGGCAAATCATTAGGTGATCGCAACACGCCGGCGATTGGGTACGCTCGCTTCGCACCCGGCTTTGCTCAAGACCCCGAAGGAAACTTCCACGGCGGCCAGTTTCTTGATGGCCGAGCACGTGACCTAAAAGAGCAGGCAGGCGGCCCGATTCTCAATGGGATTGAAATGGGACTCCCAAGTAAAGCCGCACTGCTCGAACGCCTCAATGAAAACCCACGTTACGTCGACGCTTTTAAAACACTATTTTCCGATGACACTCTCAAAACCGAAGACAATGCGTTTATGGCGGTCACGACCGCACTTGAATACTTTGAAAAGAGCGACTTTTTTGCAGCCTTTGACTCAAAATATGACCGCTATCTAAAAGGCGAGTATCTGCTGACGAAACAAGAAGACCTCGGCATGACGATATTCTTTTCTCAGCAGTTTTCAAATTGCCACGCTTGCCACCAATTAAATGCGCGGCCAAGCGCGCCCAACGAAACCTTTAGCGATTACAGCTATCACAACATCGGTGTCCCTGAAAATACACGTTTGCGCCAAGCAAACGGACTCAACAAGGGCTATCAAGATAAGGGGCTATTCCACAACCCAAGCATTAACGACGAATCACTTGCGGGTAAATTCAAAACGCCTAGCCTACGAAATGTTGCAGTCACAGGCCCTTATATGCACAACGGCGTATTCCAAGACTTGCGGACCGTCGTCAGCTTCTACAACAAGTACAATAGTAAAAGCGCCGCGCGCCAAATAAACCCTGAAACACAACAGGAGTGGGCTTCACCCGAGGTGCCTGAGAACATATCCTTACAAGAACTTCGCGAAGGCCCAGCGCTTGACGACCGCCGAATCGACGCCCTCGTTGCCTTCATGAATCTGCTAACCGATAAGCAGTTTGAGCACCTGACTCCACTCTCGTCGCCATAAGTCGAGTAAATGTCCAATCCTTGCCAACCAATTGAACTACAAGCGCGCCGCAAGTAAGGCTTCGATTTGACCTCGCAACTGGGAGGCGTGTAGAACCTCGCCATGGCTTGGAATCAAAATCTCAGGCGGGCAAACGCCTAGCTGCTTAAGTGCCCAGCGTTTGAAGCCGGGCCGATCGTCTAGTATCAACCACTTAACGACATCGCTCATTTTTAAGCCCGGGGCAGCACCCAACAAACGCTGCATTGCGCGCGCAACCAGTTGATTTGATAAGCGCTCATAGTTTAGAAAACTATCGCAGGTTATCCATACGTTTTGCTCACCAGTTTTGCATAGCCATACGTCGCCACCTCGATGCCCCTCAGGTACTTTAACTTGATAACCTAAGGGCAAAACCGGCGGACTAGACTCCAAAGACAGAACGGAAGGTATTCCTTTTTCTATGAGCCGAGGAATCGCTTTATCACTGGCATAAACCCTTGCGCTAGGGTATGCCTCTAGCCAAGCATCGACACCTAAGTAGTGATAATGATTGGGTATAATAATATTTATTTCAGATACCGCGTCACCGAAACGTTCGCTCCAATCTTTCAACAAGGACTCGCCTGGACTATAAAGTACCCAACAGCCCTTCCCCACATCCAAAGCAACGCTATTGGATACGAAATTCGGGACGACATACTGCCCAACCAATAGCTCGTCACAACCTGCTACACCCAACCAACAGTTTCGCTTCACACGTATTTCTCCGTCATTATTCATCAAACTAGTCACAAGCTAACACGCCAATCAATAAATAGAATTGCGAATCATTATCATTTAGATTATATTGCTCGACCAATTAAAGGACACATTAGGACAAGCAGCCCCATGAAACAAATTTATATAGGCAACGCGAGCCTCTTTCGCTTGCTGGTAGTTCCAACGATCGTGGCAACATTGAGCGCATGTAATACCCTAGACGCCTATGAAACAAACGACCCAAGCAAGGCCAACGTCAGTCAGCACGAAGTTGTGCAAAACTATATCTCTTTGGCTCAGCAAAAGTATAACGACGCACTTGTTACAGCCGAAGCCTTGGAAAAAACGGTCAATCAGTTTCTGGCTGAGCCGACGGATGCTCGCTTAGGAGACGCAAGATCTGCTTGGATTCAAGCCCGAGTGCCCTACCAACAAACTGAAGTGTACCGCTTTGGCAATGAGGCAGTTGACGATTGGGAAGGAAAAGTAAATGCATGGCCACTGGATGAAGGTTTGATTGACTATGTTGACGCTTCGTATGGAAGTGAATCCGACGAAAATCCCTTTTTTACCGCGAACATCATCGCCAACCCGATGATCAAGCTAGGCGGGGACACAATCGACGTACGAATTATTGACACAAATCTACTCGCCAACACCCTGCATGAACTAGACGAAGTCGAATCGAACGTGGCGACCGGCTATCACGCGGTGGAGTTTCTGTTATGGGGCCAAGACTTGAACGGCACCGCTCCCGGAGCGGGCGCTCGTCCAGCTAGCGACTATTCGGTGACAGCTTGCACCGGTGGTAATTGTGAACGTCGCCGTGCTTACCTTAGTGCCGCAACTAATCTAATCGTTAAAGACCTCAAAGACATGACTGAAAGCTGGCAAGTCGGCGGTGAGGCATACCAACAGCTCATCGCGAAAGGCGATGCTGGCGGTTTATCTACCATGCTGACTGGCATGGGTAGTCTCGCCTATGGTGAGCTTGCAGGCGAACGCATCAAGCTTGGGCTCATGTTAAATGACCCAGAAGAAGAACATGACTGCTTTTCGGACAATACCCATTGGTCGCATTACTACGACGCCAAGGGAATTAGCAATATCTATCGCGGTGAATACCTATCAACTCAAGGGACCCTAACCAAAGGCGCGTCACTGTCACAACTTATCGCCCAATCAAACCCAGCCTTAGACGCAAAAATGCTGGCCGCGCTAGCAACAACAGAGCGGGCGATGCAGGCGATGGTGGATGAAGCCGCTAAGGGAAATACCTTTGACGTCTTGATCGGAGAGAATAATTTAGAAGGACATCAAATTATTCAAACCATCGTTGATTCACTCGTCGCACAAACGCGTGTAACCGAAGAGCTAATTGTTGCACTTGGTCTAGAAAATTTAGAGCTTGAAGGGTCAGATAGCCTAGACGCCCCAGACAGCATCCAAAAATAGTCATCGATGAGTCTATGCAGACTAATACGTAACAGCGCCAGATATTGTCTGGCGTTCGTGTTTCTTAACACTCTCATACTCCAGGCGAGCATTTCGTTCGGCGACGAGAATCGGCCTCTTTCCAACGAAACCTTAGACCTATCAGCACTATTTCCCGGCGGCACAACAAGCGTCAGCGTAAAGCGAAATAACAATGCTTTCTCGCACCCTTCTGCCGCCTTAACATTCGAAGACAAACTGGACTTCAAGGTTGGCAAAGCGGTATTCGAGAAACTATGGGTATCGTCTCCCTCCAGTACGACTGCAAGCGACGGATTGGGCCCGCTCTACAACGCACGCTCTTGTGCGCGCTGCCACGTAAACAATGGTCGCGGTCATGCCCCCGGCAATAAGCTAGAACCGTCAATCATTCGCCCTATATCCCTGTTCGTTCGACTGAGCATTCCACCAAATCTACAACAAATAGAGTCGATAGACGATGGCGCGATACCGTTTGTACCGGAACCCACTTATGGCGCCCAACTCCAAGGGTTTGCTAACCCCGGCGGGCATGCTGAAGGACGATTGAAAGTAAGGTATGAAACAACAATGCTGAGCCTCAATGGAGGCCAAGTGGTAACGCTTTATGCTCCCAGTTATGAAGTGGTAGCGCTTGGCTACGGGCCAATGCATCCAAAAACAATGATATCTCCACGTGTCGCCCCACCAATGATCGGCCTTGGCCTACTCGACAACATTTCTAGCCAAGACCTAGAAGCGCTGGCAGACCCTGAAGATGTTGATAACAATGGTATTTCTGGCCGCACTCGGCGGGTGCTAAATCGTAAAACGGGGAAAATCGAAGTGGGTCGATTTGGCTGGAAAGGTGGCGCGCCAAACCTGGAGCAGCAAAATGCGGCGGCTCTATTTCATGACATAGGAATTGGCTCTGCACTATTTCCAGAACCTTGGGGAGACTGCACCACAGCGCAGCAAGATTGTCGTGCTGCCCCTCATGGCAATACTGCACGTCATGAGGGTCTTGAGGCGTCAAAAAAATTGACTCAGTTATTGCTAGATTACACGCAGCATCTTTCAGTTCCCGCGCGATTGGAACGCAACGAAAGCAATAATCTGGATGTCCGCGCGGGACAAAAGATATTCCACGAAATAGGCTGCGCAGATTGCCATCGGCCATCGTTTATCACCCGAAACAATGCTGATCACCCTACCTTATCTGAGCAAACAATATGGCCCTATACCGACTTATTGTTGCATGACATGGGCCCCGGTTTGGCCGATAATCGACCGGAAGGCAACGCCACCGGTCGCGAGTGGAGAACCGCGCCGCTCTGGGGCTTAGGCTTTGCTCCTGAGCAAACCTTAGATAAACAAACAGCTCAGAACAAAAGCTACCTACATGATGGTCGTGCTAACAACCTGATAGAAGCAATACTTTGGCATGGTGGCGAAGCGCTGGCTTCGGCCGAAAGCGTAAAGCAGCTTCTACCCCTGCAGCGACAACACCTTTTAGATTTTCTGGAGTCTCTTTAATGCCCTATTTCGTGAGTCAAAACCCCAATACGACGAGGCGCAGCTTTTTAAAAAATCGACGGTGCTTTAATGCACTTTTTTCAGTTCTCGTTCTTGTCTTCACGACTGTCAGTGCGGCAAACGCAACACCAAGCATAGAACAATGGAAGCAATTTAATATCAATACGGTGACACACTATGTGCTACCCAATTATGACGCACTGGAAACTAACGCAAATCGCTTAGTCGCTGCAAATCAGTCGCTATGTAAAAAAACGTCTAAAGAGACCTTAACATTCGCCCAAAACACGTTCATTGCAACGATGGCCGCGTGGCAAAAAATTCAGAATGTGCGTTTTGGCCCTGTTGAAATTTCAGAACGTCACTACAGCCTGCAGTTTTGGCCAGACAAAAAAAATCATATTGGCAAACGCCTAGTACGGCTAATAGATTCCAAGGATAGACAACGCTTAGAAGAATCTTTCGCTTCGCTACCTATCAGCATTAAAGGGTTGCCGGCGATCGAGCGTTTACTGTTTAGCGAAAAACCTATCTCAATAAATGATGACGCTTCGTTTCGATGTGAGGTACTAGTGCGCATCAGCCAAGAGGTTCATAACGTCGCACTAGCGCTTTCTAATGAATGGCATCAACAAATGCTCCCCCAATTTAGCGATGCAACACAGCTCGACGGATACTTTGAAGACGATATCGATGCGGCGACAACACTTCTTAAAGCTTTCGTTGAGCCGCTTGAACATATTCGCGATCTAAAATTAGAACGCCCATTAGGCAGCGATGCCGCACACGCCAAAGGTAAGCGTCTTGAGTCTTGGCGCAGCCAACAATCTAAACAAAACATTGCTAATAATATCGCCAGCATAAAGCAGTTCTATACGCTCGCAGGCACGGCCGGCGAATCATCAAGTCTCCAACAACTCGTTGGCAATGAAGCGCAAGAGATAGACGCACTTTTCACAAAAGTTGAGCTGGCACTGAGCCGTGTCCCTACCCCTATGAAAAACACCATTGAGACACTTGACGGCTACGCAGCAGCCAGCGAACTAACGGCCGCGCTTACGCTACTGCATGAGAAACTTAAAGGAACACTCACTGCAATGGGCATTCACCTTGGTTTTAATAGCAGAGATGGCGACTAAAATGAGCGTAAACAGCCGCCCCTACCAACACTCAAAATGACACCTTTGATGACTAAACTAAACGATCTTGGCGAGATCGACCCACATATCGGCATGACGCGACGATCTTTCTTAAGGCGCACTAGCTCGCTTGCGTGCCTGAGTTTGAGCGCGCCAGCTTTTTTGCACGGCGCCGCAGTATCTAACTCGCATCTAAATAGGTCTGTATACAGCGCCGGCAAAGATAGCTCAGGCAACTATGGACTGATTCATGCTGACCAAAATGGCATTCGAATGATCGCTGCACTACCTGAGCGAGCCCACGAAATACTGATTCACCCATCTAAACCGCACGCACTTGTTGTCGCGCGAAGGCCGGGCAATTGGTGCATGATAATCGATACTGACAGCAAGCAAATAGTGCACAAGATCACGACGGCATCAAACTCGCACTTTTACGGACACGCCGTGTTCGACCGGACAGGTCGCTACTTGATTACGACAGAAAATGATCTCCTGACCGGGCAAGGCAAAATTGTAATGCGCGATAGCGTTAATCACTACGCTATCCACAAATCAATCCCATCATATGGCGTCGGACCTCACCAACTAAAGGTCATGCCCGACAGCAATCAGTTAGTCATTGCAAACGGAGGCATATCAACTCGTCCAGATACCGGAAGGAAAAAGCTTAACCTAGACACCATGCGCCCTAACCTCAGTTACATCGACCTTGATACGGGCTCTTTAGTTGAGCAAGTCACTCTGCCAGTTGCATTGCACCAGCTCAGCATTCGGCACTTAGCAGTGAATGCACAAGGCGACGTTGCCATTGCGATGCAATATCAAGGCAATACGGGTGACAACATGCCTTTGGTGGCAAGCCATCGGCCTCGTCACTTAGCGCAAGAAAAGCCCGCAGAACAATCGTCCTATCAAAACAACCCACTAAAAATATTGGACATCCCCCTTACTCAGCTTTCAAAAATGCGCGGCTATTGCGGCAGTGTTTGTTTTGATAAAAGTGGTCATTACCTTGCCGTATCAGCCCCACGAGGAGACCTCATCATCTTCTTTGACTTTATTAACAAGCGCTACGTAAATTCGCGCCAAATTCCCGATGGCTGCGGCTTAGCATCTGCTGGCGTCGCGTCATTTGAAATTTCAAATGGAAGAGGTAGTTTGTATCACCATAGGATTTCTTCCCCAACCTCAGCTGAGGCCTTGCTTCAAAGAGATGCCCGCCAGATTAACCCGCAACAGGCGCAAGCACAGAGGAACAACACACTTAGTTTCGACAATCATCTAAGCACGAACGGATAAACGTTGGCGCCCTTCTTACACCTAAAACCTAGCGAATCAAATCACTCATTGATGTTTGTCTCGCCGACACAGCCGGTGTGATTGACCTAGATCAAAACCCTTTGCCGCGCAATCAGAGATGCTTAGGTCATACGGCAATGGCCGTCTAACTCCGATCAAACTTGTAGCATGCAAAGGAAAAATAATGACTATCGAAAAACATGACTTGGTTTCTGAACTACCTGAATATCGCCATCAAATTCACGAACTAAAACAGAGTAACGCGCATTTCGCGAAGCTTTTTGAGCAATATCATAATGTAGATCATGAAGTACATCGCATTGAAAACGGTACGGAAACGCCATCGGATGATTACACAGAAGAGCGCAAAAAGGTTCGTCTAAACCTGAAGGATCAGCTATTCGGTATGATCCAGCAGCACATCGCTCCGACGGCATAGCACGCGTTAAGTTTGTTTGAACTGGTAGTATCGATAAACCAACGTAAACCGCCAGCAATTAACAACAAAAAAGGCAGTATCCTTACGGACACTGCCTTTTTTTTGCGTCTAATTAAACTCGGCAAGCACCTATAAAAAATCACCTACTCGTATTTTATAGCTAGCAGGGTCGACCGCTTTTTCGATACGGTCCTGACAACTTGGCTTCGCTAAGTCTAGTTCCTCTACTTTCACAAAGGTTCTGAACTTCGTATGGTAAACGACTTTTACTCGCGGCAAACGTTGATCAAAATCGTTTGCCTCAATCACCACCGCTAAGCGAGCACTTTCTAGCAATACCAAGGAACCAACAGGGTAAATACCGACGCTGCGAATAAAGTGGCGTACGAGCGATGGATCAAGGTGGTTGCTCCATTCAAGCAATTTCTTTAACGCGCCTGCTGGAGGAATCCCTTTGTGATAAACACGATCAGCAGTAATGGCGTCATATACATCAACCACCGCAGCCATTCGACCAAAAGGAGAAATCTGATGGCCACATAGCCCCAAGGGATAGCCGCTACCATCCATTTTTTCATGATGCTGTGCGGCAACAGTGACAGCGAGGGCTGGCATACCTTCTGTTTGCTCAAGCAACTCCTTACTATAGCTCGCGTGCTGTTTAATAACATCGAACTCTTTTGCGGTAAGTTTATCTGGTTTATGAAGCACTTCATCAGGAATCATAATCTTTCCGATATCGTGCAGCATTGCGCCAATAGCGACGTGTTGCATCGTTTCTTTATCGAGTTTTAGAGACTTTCCAAATACCGTCATCAATACCGCAAGATTTACGGAATGCTCCATCAAGTAACTGTCTTTTTCACGAATACGTCCAAGACAAGTCAAGGCGTTATGATTGCGCAGCACTGAATCCAACATACCGTCAGCGACTTCTTCAAAAGCGTCTAATTTAATCGGTTTTTTATCGCGCACATCACCAATCAAATTAGTGATTAGCCCAAGCGCTTCGGTATGAACCTTCGCTGCCGCATTTAGCTCATCATTCAAACCAATTGTCGGTTTCATGATGGGGGCCATTTCTCCCGCCGCCAGCAATGCTTGCTCGTTTTGCGCGTCGACTTCAGCTGCGGTCATTGAATCTTGAGTGTCGCCACCTAACGACGTATCTATATATACCTCTGTAATGCCAAACTGCTTAATTTTTTCAACGACTTCCTCGTTTCGTATTACGCCTCTTTTCTTGAGATTTGAATGAGGAATCCATTCGGCATTCAAATCTGAGATATACATACCTTGTTTAAGGGCGTCGATAGGAATCCGCTTGATCATGTAAACTTGGTCCGGTTAAGTAATGGCCTACTTCCACACGCGAGCGTGTGACTTCAAACTACCTTGTGCAGCTAACCATTAGTATCGTAGACGATTCGCAACTTCGCAAAGAGAATACAGGCGATAAGCGAGAATAAAACAACGGAGATGACAGGCGACAAACAACATCGCTACTATGGCGAAAGACAGCAAAGACTGGGCTCCACTCTATAGCCTTATTAGCTGACGCAAATCCACCCTTTAAAGAACAATCACTAGGCGAATCGTGCAATGGAAATATCAATAAACCCAAAACCTGAACAAATTAGTAAGGTGCTGAAAGCACTGCCGCATGACCGTGAAATAGTGATGCTAAACTTGCTTCAATTCAATGACCTTGCAAACTATCCGTCGCGAGAAGGTGGACCCGCGTCCGGCCAAGACGCCTACCAGCAATATGGGGCCAAAGCATTGCCATTTCTAGCAAAAGCAGGCGCGTCGATTATTTGGTCAGGAAAAGCGATTGGAACCCTTATTGCGCCCGATGGGGAAAGTTGGGATAAAGTACTTATGGTAAAATACCCATCAATACAAGCATTTGTGTCGATGGTGATGGACCCCGAGTATCAAGCTATCACCCACCATAGAACCGCTGCATTAGCGAATGCCAGACTAATCGCAACGTTTGAAGATGGTGAGTCATAGTTGAGAAATTCAAGCGGGATAAAAGAGAACAGGAGAAACCTGCGGCAGTACTGCAAAGCACTGACTACAAGATAACATTCCGTAAAGAGCAAAGACCTAGTATGGAAACGATTCTGCGTACTTAGCGATCCACTCTTTTGACGCCTGTTCACGACTGACCCGTTTACCGCTGCGCAGTTGCAACTCATCACGATACATTTCAATACGGCAAACCTGCTGCACCATTCTTACACGGTAAGCATCATCACGGTCAAGAAACTCCACGCCAAGCTCAAAACCTTCAGACACCGCCCTGCACCATTGAACAACCGCATGAACCCGAAATACAGGGCGAACAGGTATTTTAATATCTACAACCGATCCTCGGTGAAACGCGTTCGGAGAAACGAAAGAAAGCCCCCCTTCGCTGACATTATTCAGCTGCAAATTAAGCTGCGCGAGCGAAGATGAACATTTCACATCTATCGGCATACATGCAGGGTGCCTAATATATTCACGATCATGAGATATGTCTGAGATATCAGACCCTAACGAACGACGAGTGAGAGTCATAGTGCCACCTCTTTAGCTCTTGCTTACTTAGAATATGGCTGTGAAGTGGAGGTTTGTCATTGTTGTTTTAACACCAAATATGAATAATAAGTCAACAGCCTATACACTTTGATACTAAGCATAAAACCACATCAATTATCTCAATAATTTTAAAGACGCTCCTCTATATTTAGCAGTCGCTTAAACAAACACATCCAAGCAATTAAGCAAAGCGCTTTCAGAACGCCCCAAGTACAGGAGAAATCATCCTAGATGTATAGCAAAAACGGCATCCATGGCCTATAAATAAATGTACTAAAAAATATTATCGCAATGCGAAGGATCGCTAAATCTGAGGCACCAGTGTTGTTACAGTTTTCAAAAGTCCGGCTAAGTCTGTGGCCACTTATGTTTTTAATCTTAAACGCCAGCTCCGTCAGTAACGCATCCTCTTCGTTTACGACTTTTGACGTCAACTTAAACACAGAGCATGCTCAACTCGGCCAATACCTTACGCTACTCGCTGAACAACACGATCTCACCTTAGAGGAAGTACTGCAGCCCGCTCGCCAGAATCAATTCGAAAGCATTGCCGACGCAGAACCCAATCTGGGCTTTGTTGACGGCGGTTATTGGTTCCGCTTACAACTTAGAGACCCCCAATTAGCCCATGGTTCAAGCAGTGAGTGGTATCTAGAGCTAGACTATCCTTTTCTCGATCATGTTGAAGTTCATATTCCCAATAGCGTAAACAGTGGATCCTTCAGCCAGAAGGTCGTGGGCGATCTCTACCCGTTTGATCAGAGAGACATGCATCTCAATAGCTATGTATTTCCAATCGCCCTTGAGGGTCCGGAAGTTCATACTTTCTATTTTAGAGTTAAAACCACAACATCCCTTCAATTTCCGCTCGCAATTTGGTCCCACCAAAGCTACGTCGAACATAACGCCACGAAACAGTATTGGATGGGTGCATTTTATGGAGTCATGCTTGTCATGATTCTGTACAACTTTTTTATCTATCTTTCAGTTCGAGACAGCGCCTATATTTTTTATATTCTCTACATTTCTTCGGTTACGGTAACGAACCTAGTAATTTCCGGAGCAGCTTTTCAACATTTGTGGCCAAATTCACCGACTCTCGCCAATATTGCCTTTGCAACCTCATCACCGCTCACGTTATTAACAGGAATACTTTTTACACGCAGCTTTCTTAACACACAAAATTATGGCGCCGGAATTGACCGCACTCTAAAGATTCTCGCAGCTTGTTGCGTTGCCTTCCTCATTTCCCCTTGGATACTGTCTCAACATTTGTCGACCGTCATTGCGGTATTCATTCCCATGCCTATCGGTTTGGTTATCATCGCTACCGGTATCTACGGTGTAATCAGAGGAGACCGAAGAGCCTATATATTTTCGCTTGCATGGGGAGTCTTAATCTCGGGATTCATCACTCGCGCATTGATGCAATTCGATGTACTACCCACTGTATTTATTACGCAGTACGCATCACTAATCGGTACAACCGCCGAAACCATTTTGTTATCACTCGCCCTAGCCGACCGTATCAACTCTGAAAAAGCTGAAAAGATTGCCGCTGTTCAAGCCTCTTTAAATGCTGCGGAAAAACAACAAGATACCGAACGAGAACTAATCTATCAAAGCTACCACGACCAATTAACCAGCGCCCCTAACCGCTTGATGTGCGTACAACGACTTCGAGAAATTACGCAAACTGCAAACAAAGTTAACGACAAGCTTCTGGTATGCGCCGTCCACCTGAATAATTTCCATGACATCAATTTTACCCTCGGCCATCAAGCCGGTGACCAAATTCTAATTGAAGCCGTACAGAACTTAGATGCCGAGCTATCCGAATGGAAAGGTATTCAAAAGTTAAACTTTAGCGGTGAAGCCGATGCGTTTATTGGCATCATGGAAGGCGTCTATTTAGCGTTCATCCTCCGTTGCGATATTGATACAGACGAGCAAAAGTCCGTACAAAAGCTTCTTAAGAAACTAGCCCAACCTTTCCATTTCAATGAGATGGCGCTGGATCTCGGCGGTCATATTGGACTCACAACCTGGCCATCTGACGATACCTCCGCAGAAGGGCTAATCCGTAAAGCGATGATTGCCGTGCGAGCAGCCAAGTGGTCCAAACTTCCGTTGGTCTGCTACGACACCAATATTGACAAATACAGCGAGAGTCGGCTTTCCCTAATGGGAGAACTCATTACGGCAATTGAAAACGATGAACTCGTCCTTCATTACCAACCAAAAATTGATTTACAAACTGGGCAAGTCGTTAGCATGGAAGCTCTCGTGCGCTGGCAACACCCAAAACATGGACTTCTTAGCCCTGACCACTTCATTGATATCGCGGAGAGTACAGGCATTATTCAAGCACTCACCGACTGGGTAGTTCATTCCGCATTAACGTTCTGCAACCGGCTTCGCGCCAACGGCAATGACCTATCTGTTGCCGTCAACGTTTCGGTGAGAAACCTATTAAACGAGCTCTTTTGCGAGTCAGTCATAGAGTCCATTCAAAAAGAATCTTTTCCCGCTCGTAAACTCATTTTGGAGGTGATCGAGAGCGCAGTCATCGAGGACATGAATCAAGCAATCCAAACCCTCGAAACTCTCGGGAGATTTGGCGTCAAGATGGCGCTAGATGACTTCGGGACTGGTTATTCGTCACTTAGTTATCTTAAAAAACTGCCGGTGCATGAGCTCAAGATAGACCGCTCTTTTGTCACCGACGTACTTACCAATAAAGAAGATTATGCGATTGTTGAAACATCGCTTGCCATTGCGAAACAGTTCGACCTCCGGACTGTCGCTGAAGGTATTGAAGACCAACAAACACTGATTGCCTTAAAAGAGATGGGCTGCGATATTGCTCAGGGCTACCATATTCAAAAACCACTCCCAGAAGAAAAGTTCGAAACCTGGCTGGCTGAGCAACAAGTCGCCCAGCTTTCTAGCTAAGAGAGCCTTCTTTTTCTGCCCTTTTTTCTAACGGTAAACTCCTGTCACAAAACTATATCAAAGTTTTTCAATATTGAATTGCTATATCAAAGTTTTTCGATATACTTCGATTCATGCCTAATACGTCACCCATCAATATTGCTTCCAGCATCGCCCCCTCTTCAATAGAAGCGGTCGACGCTCACCCCTGCGCAAATGTTGATATTCAAAATTTGAGTCAGCGGTTTAAAGCGTGCGGCGACCCCTTACGACTGCAAATTCTGCAAGTACTGAAAAGTGACACCTTTGGTGTTCTAGAGTTAGCGCAGCTGTTCGAAACAAAACAATCTGGCATGAGCCACCACTTAAAGGTGCTGAGTAACGCGGGCCTCGTAGAAGCGCAGCGCGAAGGTAACGCCATTTTTTATCGACGCCCCTTCAACCAAATTGAAGTGGCCAATCAACTCACCACCTCACAATTATTTTTGTTAGTGGACAGCGCTCCACTGCCGGCTGAGCTCGACCAGCGTATCGAAAAAATTAGAGAACAGCGCGCTGTCCAATCGCAAGCATTCTTCGACAAAAGCTCTGAGCGTTTTAGTGAACAGCAAGAAATGATCTGCGATTACAGTCAGTATGCCGAGGCAAGCTATGAGCTACTTGAAAAATCAGGACTAGGCAGAGACAACGTAATTCTTGAACTAGGGTCTGGCGAGGGACAATTCCTCAAGCCACTTAGCCTTAATCACAAACAGGTTATCGCTCTCGATACGTCTGAAACGCTGTTACAAAAAGCTCAGAAGTTCACCCGGTCTGAGGGCTTATCGAACATTGAGTTTGTTGTGGGTGACACCTCCACATTTCGCGCGCAAGAGACTGTTGTCGATGCAGTCATCATGAATATGGTCCTGCATCACGTGCCTGCGCCGTCGAAGATATTCGAAGACTGCTATTCTTTCCTTTCTAACGGCGGCGTAATGGTGGTTTGTGACCTATCGCATCACCACCAAGATTGGGCGAAAGATCGCTGTGGAGACTTATGGCTGGGGTTTGAGCCTCAAGAATTAACTAGCTGGGCGCAACGCGTCGGCTTTGAAGAAGACGAAAGCGTATTCATTGGATTACGAAATGGCTTTCAAATACAACTACGAAAATTCGTAAAACCACTGCTTTCCAAAGCAACACAATAACTGCTTTAGAAGACCATACACTTAAAGGGATACACCTATGAGCGAATACAGCATATTTACTTCTGAGTCGGTTTCAGAAGGCCATCCAGACAAGGTCGCCGACCAGATATCTGATGCCGTTTTAGACGCGATTATTTCACGCGACCCATGGGCGCGTGTTGCCGTAGAAACTTTAGTAAAAACTGGGATGGCTGTGGTAGCCGGTGAAGTAACCACCTCTTGTTATGTCGATTTGGAAGACATCGTGCGTGACGTGATTACCGGTATTGGCTACAACAGCTCAGATGTCGGCTTTGATGGCGAGACCTGTGCAGTACTGAACGGCATTGGTAAACAGTCTGTCGATATCAACCAAGGTGTTGATCGTGCTAAGCCAGAAGATCAAGGCGCTGGAGACCAAGGCCTAATGTTTGGTTACGCGACCAACGAAACTCCTACGCTAATGCCTGCGCCAGTTTACTACTCACATCTTCTTGTTGAGCGCCAAGCTGAGCTGCGAAAAAATGGCACCCTGCCATGGTTGCGCCCCGACGCAAAATCTCAAGTAACGATTAACTACGAAGGCGATTCGCCAAAGGTCGATGCCGTTGTTCTTTCTACACAGCACGACCCATCTATTTCGTTAGAAGATCTGCGCGAAGCCGTTCTCGAAAACATTATCAAACCGGTATTTCCTGCTGATTGGCTGCACGAGGGAACTCTTTACCACATCAACCCAACCGGCAATTTTGTAATTGGCGGCCCGGTAGGTGATGCGGGTCTTACTGGTCGTAAGATCATTGTTGATACCTATGGTGGTATGGCTCGTCATGGTGGCGGTGCATTCTCAGGTAAGGACCCATCGAAAGTTGACCGCTCTGCTGCCTATTATGGCCGTTATGTTGCTAAAAACATCGTCGCTGCGGGTCTCGCAGACCGCTGTGAAATTCAAGTGTCTTACGCCATCGGTGTTGCCAACCCGACGTCTGTTTCAATCAATTCGTTTGGAACAGGAAAAGTCTCGGATCGGGAACTAGCGAAAATAATTCTAGAAGTCTTTGATTTGCGCCCGTATGCAATTCAAACGCAACTAGAGCTGCTTAACCCGATGTACCAAATCACGGCGGCATATGGTCACTTTGGGCGCGAGCCTAAAGAAGTCACTTACCACTATGAAGAAAATGGCGAGAAAAAGTCTAAGACATTTACTGCCTTCACTTGGGAACGAACTGACAAAGTCGATGCCCTTAAAGCGGCCGCTGGCGTTTAGTTTCGCGAGTCATTGAGAGATTGAAATTGCCTGCGGGTTACCACTAGCACGCGGGCTTAGATAGTTTACTAAGCAGGCCTCTTATTCGGCCTAGCGACAACAGACAGGACATAATTATGAGCTTTACCGATTATAAAGTAGCAGATATGAGTTTGGCCGAATGGGGCCGTAAAGAAATTGAAATTGCCGAAGGCGAAATGCCGGCATTGATGGCACTACGACGTAAGTACAAAGCCAGCCAACCGCTAGCAGACGCAAGAATTATGGGTTGTATCCACATGACAATCCAAACCGCTGTTCTAATCGAAACATTGATTGATCTGGGAGCTGAAGTACGCTGGTCTTCATGTAACATTTTCTCAACACAAGACCATGCAGCTGCTGCTATCGCCGCTGCAAACATCCCAGTATTTGCTTGGAAAGGCGAAACTGAAGAAGAGTTTCTGTGGTGTATCGAGCAAACAATTCTCACTGAAAAAGACGGCTCAGAGGTTTGGGACGCGAACATGATTTTGGATGATGGCGGCGACCTCACCGAAATGTGTCACTCTAAGTACCCAGAAATGCTAAACAAGATTCACGGTATTTCAGAAGAGACGACAACCGGCGTTCACCGCTTATTAGAAATGATCGAACAGGGCGAGCTTTTGGTTCCTGCGATCAACGTCAACGACTCCGTCACCAAGTCAAAGAATGACAACAAGTACGGTTGCCGACATAGCTTGAACGACGCGATCAAACGCGGAACCGATCACTTGCTATCAGGTAAGAAAGCTTTGGTGATTGGTTATGGCGACGTAGGTAAAGGTTCAGCCGCATCGCTACGCCAAGAAGGTATGATCGTAAAAGTAACGGAAATTGATCCAATATGCGCAATGCAAGCATGCATGGACGGCTTTGAAGTCGTTTCCCCATACAACGACGGTATCAACACCGGTAAAGTTGACTGCATTAATACCGCAGTTCTGGGAACAACCGACTTGATCGTAACGACAACGGGCAATGTAGACGTTTGTGATGCAAACATGTTGCAAACCGTTAAGAACGGCGCAGTTGTCTGCAATATCGGTCACTTTGACAGCGAAATCAACACTGCCTACATGCGCGAAAACTGGGAATGGGATGAAGTTAAACCGCAAGTCCACAAGATCTACCGCAACAAAGAAACTAACGACCACTTGATTCTGTTGTCAGAAGGACGCTTAGTAAACTTGGGCAACGCAACGGGTCACCCATCACGCATCATGGATGGCTCTTTTGCTAACCAAGTATTGGCGCAGATCTATCTTTACGAGCGTAAATTCGCAGACCTAATGGAAAGCGAGAAGAAAGATAGCCTGTACGTTAAAGTGCTCCCTAAGAAGCTAGACGAAGAAGTGGCGCAAGATATGGTAGAAGGATTCGGTGGCGTAATTACCAAGATGACGGTCGAGCAAGCTGACTACATCAAGGTACCTGCGCAAGGCCCATTCAAGCCAGAGTCTTATAAGTACTAATTAGACGAAGATAGAAGGACAAGAGGCAGCTAGTTTAGCGGCTGCCTCTCCTTTTACAGGTATGCAAACCACGAGGTTATACATGCAAAGCCAAAAACAATTCAAGCGACGCTTTAGTTTTGAATTTTTCCCGCCAAAAACACCTGAAGGGCAAACCAAGCTGCAAGGCGTGCGTGATGAATTAGCAAGACGAAAGCCCGACTTTTTTTCGGTGACCTATGGTGCCGGAGGTTCTACCCAAGAGCGTACGATCAACACCGTACTCAACTTTCAAGACCAAGGAATAGCCACCGCACCACACCTATCTTGCGTCGGATCGACCAAGCAAACCATTACCGAGTTGCTAGACCTTTATAAAGAGAATGGCGTTTCTCGTATCGTTGCTTTACGAGGAGACTTACCATCTGGCATGGGTGGCGACGCGGGTGAGCTTAAGTATGCCAATGAACTCGTATCGTTTATCCGTGAGCACAGCGGTGACTATTTCAATTTAGAAGTCGCAGCGTATCCTGAGTTTCACCCTCAGGCCGCCAGTGCAGAAGCAGACCTAATCAACTTCAAGAAAAAAGTTGATGCCGGAGCCAACAGCGCGATCACTCAGTACTTTTTCAACGCTGACTCCTACTTTTATTTCATCGACCGCGTCGAAGCAATGGGTATTAATATTCCAATCGTTCCGGGTATTATGCCGATCACTAATTACAGCAATCTTGTTCGTTTTAGCGACATGTGTGGTGCCGAAGTACCGCGTTGGATCAAGAAACAACTTGAAGCCTACGGTGACGACAGCGACAGTATTGCTAAGTTTGGTGAAGAGGTCGTAACACGGATGTGTGAAAAACTCATCGATGCGGGAGTGCCTGGTATTCATTTTTATACGATGAACCAATCTGTCCCTACCCTTAAAATATGGGACAACCTTGGACTTAGCGATAAAGAAAAAATTACTTTTTAAGAAGTAGGGCCTATCGCAACGTGCCCAGCACGCCTCATGAAAGCTCTCGTATTGCTATGCGAGAGCTTAATTTATGTCTCATTGGTTAGGCTAACTAGTTTAAGCATATACCCGCTTCTGTTACTTACCCTGTCTAAAAAAGCAAACGAACAGCACACCTATATTTCCCAGTCTATCCGATGCCAATGCTTATTCTTCCTCTCACTTTTGTGAACACGGCAACTCGTAATTGCTTGCCGACAGCACTATCATCAACACCCTAACATTCGTTCCCTAAAATGTTATTTTTATGGAATGTATGAATTTTAGGCACATAACAGCTGAGTTATAAAGAGCCCCATGAATACCCACATTACCTTTGTCACAGTCGTTCAATCAGGCAGTTTTTCTGCCGCGGCAAAACAGCTTCATAAAACGCCTTCAGCGATCAGTAAACAGATCGCCCAACTCGAACAAAAGCTTGGCGTACAGTTATTCGATAGAACGACTCGCGTACTTAAAATAACGGATGCGGGTCAAATCTATTACGAGCGCTCATGCGATATCGCAAGACGAATAGATGACACTGAGAACGAGCTGAAAGAGTTTTCTGGCGAGCCTGGAGGGTTACTGCGACTAACGTGGCCTAATGCACTCTCGACCTCTCCTGTTACACCGTTTCTGGCTGCGTTCACCCATCAATATCCTAAGATTGTTTTCGACATCAACGTATCGGTCGAACGTCGGAATTTGATTGAAGAAAAATTCGATTTTGCATTTCGGCAGGGGCCACTGGAAGACTCGTCGCTCGTTGCCATACACCTTTTCGATATCGAGCCTTTATTCGTTGCGACACCAGCATTCATCGCACAGTTCGGACACCCCAATACGCTGCCAGAACTGCTAACAATGCCCCTGATCACACCGAGTAATATGGACCTAGCCAAACTATTGAAACCACTGGCCCCTGACATGGACTGGAGTAAATTCCAGCGGCTACACAAAGGCATTGGGCTGATGACATTTCTAGAATTAGCTAAGCTTGGGTTCAGCGCTACGCTCTGTTTTAGACACATGGTCCAGAGCGATTTAGACAACGGTACTCTTATCGATATTACTCCCAGTATTCCGACGCCAAAACAACCTATCTTCTTGGTCTACCAGAACTACCAATACATGCCCGCGAAGCACCGTGTATTTATTGATGCCGTTAAGGCCGAGTTTTGTGCGGCATAATAAATAAGGCAATCAAAGACAGCTCAGGGCATCCTCAGGCGCTCAGTGCTTCATCTGCAGATTGCAGGCTCAGCATTTGCTTTGGAGAAGAAACACGTTTCGTGCCAGCAAAGGCCCCCCAACTAACCAATGCATACTTCTCACCCTTAGCAACAGGGCGTGATTCGTGAGAGAAAATATGATTTGAAGGAAACAAAACAAGGTCTCCAGCTCTCGGCTGATAATGATAATTAAGGCCCTTGAAGTATAGGTCTCCACCATGATAATCATCGTTGAGGTAGATAAGCATAGAAAAGTCTCTATCAATGAACCGATAAAACTGATTGGTATCAGAGCAGTAGTTCTCCGCATCAGAATGCATAGCGTACTTCCCCCCTACCCCATACCGAAGCAACTGCGGCGGTTCAAACCAATCTGGCGTTAAGGAGGCAGGCAGCTGGCTAAGGCAAGCCTCCCTAAACCAATGCTCGGCCGTAGCTTGCTGCTCTTTCAAATGTACTCGTTCAGTGACTCGCATAGGGTCACGTTTATAAATGCGAGGCTCTGAACTAGACGCACTGCTGTCTCCAACAGTCAACCACGACCGCTGCTTGTCCGACGCCAGTGTGAGGAAGTCACGACAAAGCGCTCGACTTAAATAGTTTGGCACGACTCGAATTGAATCAGGATGGCATCCGCGCTGGCCCGCCCCGGCGCAGCAATCGCCAAAACGGCGCTGCGAACCACAATAGCAAGCTAAACGCGTATTGAAATGAAATCCCTTAACATATTGCTTTGTGCTCACCATGAATGCTCCTACTGCGTTGTTAGCTTGAGAAAGCTAATTCTGCATGCGGTAAAAACATGAGCGTTAACGAATATAATGCATAGCAGCTGTTCCTCTAATTCGTCACCCTCAAGATTTGAGTCAAAAGACCTCACAAATTGCTGTTAAGAATTATGGAATTACTTTATAAATGAGCGTTAAATTGCGTTGCTTGTTGCGCTCATCGCAAGTGGATTAGCAGGCCACAAAGCAAGCCGTGTACTGTAACCGCAGCGTGCGATACTAATGCCGTCCACTTATTAGCTTGCAACAGGCAATGCTGACAAGGCCTCCCTATAACAACTTTGTGAACTGAATAATCTCGATATGCGTATACCGAATATATATACCGACTCTCATCTCAAAGCCCAAGAGGACATTGAGCTCGATGCCAATGCGTCCCAGCACTTAGCAAAAGTACTGCGGATGAAAAAGGGTTATCAGGTGCGGCTATTTAACGGGGACGGTATGTTTTACCCCGCAGAATTGATCGAAGTCGGGAAGAAGGCCGTTGTCGCTAAAACAGCAGACGCCATTGCCAGCGATACGGAATCCAAAGTGCACACGCATCTGGGGCAAGTAATGTCTCGTGGGGACCGGATGGATTATGCGGTGCAAAAAGCCACGGAGCTTGGGGTATCAGACATTACACCTTTGTTTAGCGAACGATGTGAAGTAAAGCTAACGGCGGAGCGTATAGAAAAACGTAAAGCGCATTGGCAGCAAGTTGCTATTAGCGCAGCAGAACAATGTGGTCGAGCTGTCGTACCAACCATTCACAAGCCCGTTTCGTTGAACGAATGGTTGAAAGCTGAAGCCTCAGAATCTGGCCTCAAATTGGTGTTACATCACCGCGACACTCAAAACCTAGAGGATATTCAGAGTCCGCCTAATCGCGTGACATTATTAATTGGTCCGGAAGGCGGGCTAAGCGAAGCTGAAATCAAACAGGCTTACATGCAACAGTTTATTAGCACAACATTTGGGCCTCGTGTCTTGCGCACCGAAACCGCGCCGGTCACCGCGCTCACTTTAGTTCAATGGCTATGGGGTGACTTCCGTTAAGGACCCTGACCCCATAGAATGACATGCAAATAATCAATTGAAGATGGCGACAATTGCCAGCGTTATACTCAGCAACATAACTTAAGGCCAACCAATGACCGAACCCTCCAAGAAAAAATGGAAACTGCCACTAATCATTATTGCAGTCGCCATTGTCTTACTTGCACTGCTGCGCTTTACAAAGCCCGAGCCACCTACCGTTGCTTCAGAAGAAAAGGCTTGGCTAGTTAATACCGAAAGCATCGAGGTTGGCGCTTATGAACCTCATTTGTCTTTACTCGGCAAGGTCACATCGCCTTTTGACGCGCGCTTGAGTAGCGTTATTTCCGCTGACGTCGCGGCAGTGCCTGCGCGCGAGGGGCATCGAGTAGTAAAAGGTCAAACGCTTGTGTCGCTAGATAAGCGAGAAATAAATTCACGAGTTCAACAAAGGCAAGCCGATGTTGCGGAGCTCCAAGCGTCCGTTAAAGCAGAGCGCAATCGCTTCGCCGCTGACAAGCGCTCGCTGACAGAAGAGCAACGGTTATTGTCTGTCGCAAAAGAAGCCCTGCAGCGACAGGTCAGATTGAAATCCGCCAACCTTGTTGCACAAGAACGCCTAGAGCAGGCAGAGTCAGAATTAGCGCAACGAGCGCTTGCGGTTTCTGCGCGCCAACAATCTATTGATGACCACCCGAATAGACTGAGCCAGCTGGAAGCGAGAACAATGCGTGCGAGAGCGGCGTTGAATGATGCCGAGTTCGATATGGAACGCAGCGATATTAAAGCCCCGTTTGACGGGCTAGTGACACAAATACATGTTGCGCCAGGAGATCGCGTACAAGCAGGCCAAATAATCGCTGGCATTTACGACACAGAACAACTGGAGGTGCGGGCGCAGCTGCCAGACAAGTTTCTGTCTGTGATACGACAAGCGCTGGGTGAAAACGAAATAGTCACCGCTCTATCTGACTATCAGGGCACAACAGTGCGCCTGCAGTTAAATCGTATGGCAGGACAGACCAATATTAACTCAGGTGGCGTGGACGCGTTTTTTACTCCCATGGATAGCGAAACACCCCTAACACTGAACAGCACGCTTAGCCTGAACGTGTCCCTTCCTGCGCTATCGAATACAATCACTCTGCCGGTAAGCGCGCTATATGGCACGAACCGCGTTTACCGAATTACCGATGAACGCATTGAAGCGGTGACCATCAATGTCGTCGGTACGCAAGCTGACAATGAGGGCAGAACACGGGTCATTATTGAAAAAGGAGCGCTGACACAGGGCGAGCCCATCGTGACCACTCAGCTGCCGAATGCTATTTCGGGCTTAAAGGTTGCCGTCCGGGAGACAACGAGTGAGTGATATCAACGACACAAAATCACTCACTGATGACATAAATCAGCCTTTAGATCCTGCCGACAAGCAAGACCCTTCGATTCATCGATCAGACCTTATTGGCCGTTTTGCCAACCATAAAGTCGCCGCGAATCTGCTAATGCTTATCATGATTTTAGCGGGCGTGATTGCGCTTGGGAAACTCAACACTCAGTTCCTGCCAACCTTCGAGCCTGACTTCATTACGGTAAGAGTTATCTGGCCAGGCGCAAGTGCTGAAGATGTTGCAAAATCCATTGTTACCCCACTAGAACAACAACTCAGAAATCTCGATTATGTCAAAGAGATGACCTCTACATCGTATCAAAGCAGCGGCGTGATTGTGCTCGAATACGATGAAGGGAGCGACATGGGGCTGGCGTTAGACCAGGTGAAAGAATTCGTTAGCCTAGTCAGAAACCTGCCTAGTGAAGCGGAAGAGCCTGAGATCACTAAAATTACGTTTAACGAGGACGTTGCCACCCTAATACTTGCCTCACAGGGAACACTCGACGAACTAAGGCCCTTAGCGTACCAGTTCGAAAGACAGCTGTTAGACAGAGGAATTGCCAAGGTAGAGTTTATCGGCTTACCCGACCAAGAAATCGCGATTCAAGTTACCTCAAAACAGATCGCTAATCTTCAAATGTCCTTGCCCAACATTGGCGACCAAGTGCGCAATGCTAGCCGTGATATTCCCGCCGGAACAAGTGGTAAAGATGAGCTAGCGCGCGAACTTCGCAGTGTTGAACAGCGCCGTACTGAAGCCGGTTTTAATGACTTAGTCATTTTAAGCGCTCGTGAAACAGGACAGAACAGTAACACCCTGCAACTTAGCGACATCGCAAATGTTGAACGCAGAAATAAACCAAGCCAAGTTGAAGTGTTCTACCAAGATCAGCCCGCGGTGCTACTTCGCGTGCTGAGAACCCCCTCTTCGGACACTTTAGAGGCAGCCGCCACCGTTAACGAATGGATGACGGAAACTCGCAAGCTATTACCGCCCACCGTTCAAATTCAAGCGTACAACGAAGCCTACGTGTTGATCGAAGACCGCATCAACCTGCTGCTGAAAAATGGTATTGGCGGGTTGATATTGGTGATCGCTATTCTATTTATATTTTTGAACGGTCGGGTTGCGTTTTGGGTGGCTGTTGGCATTCCTATTTGCTTTATGGGGACACTTGCAGTGCTCTATTTGGCTGGCGGCAGTATTAACATGGTGAGTATGTTTGCGCTGATTATGGCCCTGGGTATTATTGTCGACGATGCCATCGTTGTGGGCGAAGACGCCATGACCCATTATGTCAGCGGCGAGAACCCGCTTCAGGCCGCTGAGGGCGGAGCACGCCGAATGTTTGTTCCGGTGCTTAGTTCGTCCCTCACCACGGTGGCCGCTTTTTTGCCCCTAATGCTGATCAGCGGCATCATTGGAAACATCCTCTTTGCAATACCTCTGGTAATTGTGTGCGTAATCATTGCCTCGGTAATCGAGTGTTTTCTGATACTTCCAGGGCACTTGAATCATAGTTTCAAAAAGGCACATCGGGGTGATCCGCCCTCGCCTATGCGCTTAAAGCTAGACAATGCCTTCGTCCGTTTTCGCGACGAAACGTTTCGCCCGCTTGCGCAAAAATCCATAGAAAACAGAGGCGCAACGCTTGCTTTTGCCTTTGCGGTTTTTGTTATTTCAATATCACTCATTATTTTCGGGCGTATACAAACCGACTTTTTCCCCCAACCTGAAGGCCACATTTTACTGGGCAACGCTAAATTTGCTTCAGGCACACCTCCAGAAAAAGTGCATGACTTTGCTCGGCACCTAGAAGACGCCCTATGGAAGACTAACGACGACTTAAAAGGCCGCCAAGATACTGATGAAGACCTTATCGTGCATGCCGTTTTGCGTATCAACCAAGCCACCTTCGACGGTGGCGAGAACTTTTCACAAGGTGAGCAGTATGCGTCCTTGCATGTAGAGCTGCTAACACCAGACGCCAGAGAAGTTAGGAATCCAGAGTTTATTGAGCAGTGGCGCAGTAATTTGCGAATTCCAGATGGCATGGAGCAGCTCAGTATTACTAGTCCCAGAGGCGGCCCCCCCGGTAAAGACATCGATATCTTTTTGAGTGGACAGTCCGCCGAAGTGCTGAAAAAGGCAGGCGAAACTATTGCCGCTAAGCTGGCCACGTATCAAGGGGTTAACGATATACAAGACGATATTCCCTACGGAAAAAATCAATACTTGTATTCTCTTACGCCACTCGGCGAGTCGCTTGGCTTAAACGTCGCAGAGGTCGGCTCGCAGTTGCGCGCCGCTTACGACGGCCAGCTCTTGCAAGTTTTCTATGATGAAAACGAAGAAATTGAAGTGCGTATCGTGCTACCCGACAACGAAAGGAATATGTCTAGCTCTCTGGAAAACTTTCCTATTGTCACGCCCAATGGCGGCGTCACTCCGCTGACGAATGTTGTTCAACTAAGCCATCGAAAAGGATTGGAATTAGTGAGACACACCGACGGTCAATTAGGCCTGCATGTGACTGCCGGAGTTAACCCGGCTGAAAATAACGGCAACGTTATTCTTGAAGACATGCAAATTGAATTCTTGGACAATATTTCCTCCGAATATGGCGTTAGTATTGACCTAAAAGGTCGCGCCGAAGAGCAAAAAAAGACCGGCCAAGATATGATGCTGGGCGCGTTGATAGGGTTTAGTCTTATTTACATAATCTTAGCGTGGGTATTTGGCTCGTACTCCTGGCCGATCGCTGTTCTGCTGGCGATACCATTAGGCATTTCTGGGGCTATTTTGGGCCACTGGCTGCTGGGGCTTAACCTAACAATGTTGTCTTGGTTTGGCTTTTTTGGTTTATCAGGGATTGTTATCAATGACGCAATTATTCTTGTCACGTTTTATAGAGAACTGCGAGAAAAAGGCATTGCAATAAAAGAAGCGATTGTCGAGGCCAGCTGTTTAAGACTAAGAGCAGTATTGCTGACTTCTTTAACGACGATTGCCGGCTTACTGCCATTGTTGTTTGAGACATCGTTGCAGGCGCAATTTTTGATCCCAATGGCCGTGAGTATTTCCTTTGGACTCGCCTATGCAACCGTATTGATCCTGTTCGTTATTCCCACGCTTATTTCGTTAATCGAAGAGAAAAGAGAAAAATGGGGGCGAACCTAAACTAGCGACTTCACGCTCGGCAGTGTTTTTTGGCCGTAGGCGAGTCAGCAACCACTAAACGAATGATCAAAAAAGGCCTGTTAGCGCGCCGACTAACAGGCCTTTCTATCCTCATAATGTTGTTATAGCTTACTAGAACTATAACAAACGACCATCAAGCCTATCTTTAAAACGTAGCACCTAACTGTAACGCGGCGCCCACCGTGTCAGACCCCGAGTCACTCAGCGCGGCTAACTCAACCGTTGCACCCAAAACGTTAAAGCCCAAGCCGGTGGTGAATAGCGACCCTGGATCGCCCGCTAAGTTGTGCCGAACGCCCAAACGAAACTGCACGGTCTCAAACAAATCATATTCAGCACCGACGCCAAAGTATTGAGAGTCGTCCTCATTCATCAAGGCATCACTTTTCGTCAAATCCAAGTCTGCGGCAACAATATAAGCGTCGCCAGAGTACGAAATCCCGACACTTGCGGTCGGATTCAGTTCAATTTTCTTACCCGCAATTTGGACATCATCCGGCGAATTCGTGGAGCCGATAATGACAGTATCCTGGGTTGTAATGCTCATAGGTATAAGGTTCTGGATCGCAAAGCCTGTCATCCACCGACGATCACGGTCTAGGTACATTGCTGCACCTAGGTCGAGATTAAATGCACTTTTACTGACCTTCGTATCTTTTAAATCTTCGCTGTCAAAATCGTCAAAATTATCGACGTCGTAACTATAGTCATAGGCACGCAGGTCAACGACTTTGGGAGACACACCCAGCGCCACGTTATAACCCGATATCTCAAAGTTACGCGCTAAACTAACACCTGCTTGAGCGGTTGACGCACCCACTGCTCGCACAGTCGACTGAAGATCATTACCCGACACATCATAATCAATGTCATTAGGGTCGATAAAACCGGCTCCGTTAGCTTCGGTAATAATTTGATCCAAAATCGCCTCATCCCTGAAATTAAGTCCAGCGGTTACTCTAGCAGCACCTGACAAAAAGACCCCGACGGCAACTGATTTACTCGGAACTTGAAACGTCACCCCCACGCCTACATCGACAACAGCCTGGTCTTTATCGATTCGAGTCAGCTCATCCCTTAATCGCGTCGCTTGCGCTGCGACCTCTGCCGTTGAACCGGCTGCATCGCCTACGTCAAAGTTGTTAATGGAATCTTCAAACGGATCCAAAAAGTTTTCTTCAAACTCATCCGCGGTATCAATTAACTCATCTTCATCACTTGCAATGACGGCCACAGATGGTAACAACATGCCAAAGTCGTCGGCTTTTTCTTTGTGCTCAATCGCTAACAAGGCAGGGTTGTAAAAACTCGCTGCAGCCGGACGCGCAGCGGCCACTCCGACGCCACCCATTGCAAACGCCCGCGCATCAAGAAAACGAGGGGGTCCTGCGAAAGCGTCCATTGAAAACGCAGCGATTGCTGTACAAAGTGTAATCGGTTTAAGCTTCATAGCGTGTCCCTAAGCAAACGATCTTTAGATAATTGATTGTGCTTTTTAGCATAGACCAGCCTTTACACATTTCTAATCTAATCTGCTCACGCTCACTCTTTAGACAAAAGCATCTAGCTTTCGTCACTTACCATAGACCGCAGTGTCACTTTTCCCATTGCCTGATCAATCAATTCGTTAACTTGCTGCGTCTGGTCACGTAATGCAGAATCAACGTTTAAGTGCTGATGAAGTTCGTAGCGGTCGCTTCGGATTGCCTTGTAAATATCAGACAAGAAAATCATATCTGTTGAACGAGCCGGTGCAAGCTGTTCGCATTTGTCGCCGACTAACAGCAGCAGCCGCGCATCGATCAAGCGGTCAATCACTTGTCGGGTTAAAATTCCGGGAATAAATGGAATCGCCTCAATCACGCTTTGTTCAAGCGGCTCTTGCTTAATATCGTAGGCACGCGCGACATCCATCATCACTTTCACCGCAAGCTCCTCCGCCAGCTCCGGGGTCGCCTCTACTTTGTCATGCTTGGTTACATAGTTCCCATGCTGGTAATAAAACGCAATACTCGAACCCAACAGCAAGATTAGCCAGTTCATATACAGCCATATCAATAAAACGATACCTACCGCAAAGCCAGAATAAACCGCGTCGTACTGAGTAGAACTCACCACAAAACGCGCAAACGCAAGACTCATCACTTGCCATGCAAGACCCGATACAGATGCCCCTATCAATGCGCTACTAATCTTCACCTGTGCATTTGGCATGAGCAGATAAAAGAAAAAGAATCCCATTACAATGGTAAATAGCGGCGCCAACTTAGTCAGAATTAGAATCAATGAGCCAAAAGGTTCAATATCCGCTAAAGTTTGCACGACACCAAGGCTACTGGTCGCTGCAGTGAGACTGACAGCCATCATGACCACAATAGGTCCAAGAAAAAGTGCACTTAAGTAATTACTAAACCGCCTCGCCAACGACCTTGGCCCAGGTGCATACCAAATACTATTGAGCGCTTCTTCTATTTTTTTTATCAACGACAGCACCGTGTAGAGCAGCATGACTAGACCCACCGCGCCCAAAACGCCCACCTTTAAATTGGATACGAACTGCAATACGTTTTCATATATTTCTAGCCCTTTTTCTCCCATCGGTTCAAAAAACTGGTAAAGCATTGGCGTGAACTGATCTTGAACATTAAACAAAGCCAATAGGGAAAAACTCAGTGCCAGCAACGGAACAACAGATAGAATCGTCGTGTACACCAAACTCATCGCGCGTAAGGTAATATCCCCCTGCGCAATATCTTTCAGCACCGCATACGCAATTCGCAGTGTTTGCCATGCCACTTTATTCAAGCTCTTTGGCGGGCCGGCATATTCTGATAATAACCAGTTTTCGATACGACTCTTCTGTGTGTTCAATGACTCGAGCATGTACAATCCATTCTTATCGTTTTAACGCGTCCGTATGAGTATAGATCCCAACGCATGTTTAATTTTTTTGAAAACCTAGTTCGCCCCTTCCCTCCGGAGGAACCGCAGCAGCCCCCCAAAGATATTAAATCATTTTGCCTGCATTACACACAGGGCGCGATACCACAGCTTATTATTATGTCGATTCTGACGGCGTGCATCGCATTAATGGAAGTCACGCTATTTGGATTTTTGGGGCAGCTAGTCGATTGGCTATCGACTAAAGACCCTCAAGCGCTATGGCAGGACGAAGGCGGAACACTCATTGCACTGGCAGTTCTGATTCTATTTGGCTTACCGCTGACGGTGTTACTTCATTCCTCGATCGTACACCAAGCATTGCTTGGCAATTACCCCATGCGTATTCGCTGGCAAGCACACCGCTATCTGCTAGGGCAAAGCATTTCTTTTTATCAAAATGAATTCGCGGGTCGCATCGCAACGAAAGTAATGCAAACGGCGCTGTCAGTGCGTGAAGCTGTTATGAAGCTGTTAGATGTGCTGCTTTTTGTCGCCGTCTACTTCATTGGAATGGCAGTGGTCGTTGCAAATGCTGACTGGCGCTTAACTGCGCCATTGTTAGTGTGGCTTATTGGATATGGCCTGACGCTACGGCACTTTATTCCTCGTTTAAGAGCTATCTCAGCAAAACAGGCAGACGCTCGTTCACAAATGACCGGAGCGATTGTCGATACCTATACCAACATCCAGACAGTGAAACTGTTTTCGCATTCCCAACGCGAATCAGACTATGCAAAAAATAGCATGGATGGCTTTCTGCAAACGGTTCACCCTCAAATGCGCTTGGTAACTCTGCTCAATGTTAGCGTCTGGATACTAAACGCATTGCTTATCTTTTCCGTGTCAGCAATGTCCATCTGGTTATGGTCTCTTGGAGCAGTCAGTACCGGAGCCATCGCTGTCGCGGTCGGTTTAGGACTGCGTTTAAACGGTATGTCTCAATGGATTATGTGGGAAGTATCTAGCCTTTTCGAAAATATTGGCGCTGTTCAAGACGGTATCAATACCCTAGCGCAAGCGCGCGACGTGCAAGATAAAGACGACGCTCCGCCTCTTGAGATAGCCACTGGCGCGATAGAGTTCGATGATGTTTCGTTTCACTATGGCAAAGGTGAAGGCGTCCTCGATCACCTCAATTTACAACTGAAACCCGGTGAAAAAATAGGCATTGTCGGGCGTTCAGGCGCAGGCAAGTCCACCTTAGTGAACCTGCTACTGCGATTCCATGAACTAGAAGGCGGCGCTATTCGCATTGACGGGCAAGATATTTCGAAGGTTAAGCAGGATAGCCTGCGAGCGCAGATAGGCGTAGTTACCCAAGATACCTCTTTAATGCATCGCTCTGTGCGCGAAAATATTATCTATGGCTCGCCTAATGCGAGCGATGAGCAAATGGTACTCGCCGCACAGCAAGCGGAAGCTCACCAATTTATTCAAGACTTGAGCGACCCAACAGGTCGAACTGGCTACGACGCACATGTCGGCGAGCGAGGGGTGAAGCTTTCAGGAGGTCAGCGCCAACGCATTGCTATTGCCCGCGTACTGCTTAAGGATGCGCCAATACTGATACTTGATGAAGCGACCTCCGCACTGGACTCTGAAGTCGAATCAGCGATCCAAGCGAGCCTTTACAAACTGATGGAAGGTAAAACGGTAATTGCGATTGCACACCGACTATCGACGATTGCCGCCATGGATAAGCTGATAGTGCTCGACAATGGAAAGATCATTGAACAAGGAAACCATCAGTCATTATTGGATAATAATGGTCTATATGCGCAACTTTGGGAGCGCCAATCCGGGGGCTTTATCGGCGAGTAAATTACTCTGCGCTAAAGCCCTGTTCTCAACATCACGCCTAAAGACGTTTATATCTTAGTTTTCAACGAATGCTCGCTCGATAACATAGTGGCCTAAGTCACCCTGCCGCGCTTCTCGAAAACCCTTTTCGTCCAAAATATCACAGGTATCTTTCAACATACTCGGGCTGCCACAAATCATGAAGCGGTCGTGATCTAGGTTAAGCTCAGGAAGTCCAACATCCTGATTTAACTTACCCGTGCGAAGCGCATCCGTAATACGGCCTTGAGTATGAAAATCATCTCTTGTCACCGTAGGGTAGTAAATCAACTTATCGCGCACATCGTCACCAAAATATTCATTCAGTGGTAACTCATCTTTAATCATATTTTGATACGCGAGTTCAGAGGTGAAACGTGTGCCGTGCGTCAAAATTACTTTATCGAAGTTAGCATAGGTCTCTGGGTCTTTAATGATACTCATAAAAGGCGCTAAACCGGTTCCAGTACTGATCAAATACAAGTTTCTTCCGGGCAGCAAATTGTCCAGTATCAATGTTCCTGTAGGTTTGCGGCTTAACAATACCTCGTCACCCGGCTGAACTTTCTGGAGCTGTGATGTTAGCGGCCCGTCCGGCACTTTGATGCTAAAAAACTCTAGCTCTTCTTCATAATTTGCACTGGCAATACTGTAGGCGCGCATCAGAGGTTTTCCTTCGCGCTCCAGCCCCAACATAATAAAATGCCCGTTTTTAAAGCGAAAAGACGGGTCTCGACTGGTCGTAAAGCTAAACAAGGTATCGTTCCAGTGCTTCACGCTCGTTACCTTTTCTTTCATAAAACCAGCCATGCGACGTACTCCGTTTAGTTACCTAATGATTTGAAATACATAATAAGTGTCGCTAATATATCTGTAAAACAAATATTATTAATATAATTAATCGATTTTACCGATCATTGAGTTTTTGGAGTTCTTACATGCGTTACTCACTCAAGCAAATCGAGGTCTTTCTAAAGACAGCAAAATGTCAAAACCTAACAAAAGCGGCTAACCAGCTGGCAATGTCCCAGTCCGCCGCAAGTGAGTCATTAAAAGCGCTAGAAAAACAATTTGACGTTGAACTGTTTGACCGCATTGGTAAGCGTCTGCAGCTAAACGATTTTGGCAAGCTCGTTCAGCGCGAAGCTGAAACCCTTATAGAGCAAGCACAGGTGCTCGAAAAAGCACTACTCAAACATGACGAGCTAGGAAGTATCAAAGTCGGTGCAACACTCACGATAGGAAACTATCTCGCGATAAATATAATCTCTGATTTCCGCCTACAGTACCCGGGTGCAAATGCATCGTTAGAGGTGGCAAACACCACTCAGATCGCCAAGAAAGTAAGGGACTTTGAACTGGATGTTGGTTTAATCGAGGGCGAAGTTAGCGATCCAGAGCTCGAAGTTAGCCCTTGGAGAGATGACGAGCTAGTCGTCTTCTGCTCGCCTCTACACCCCTTGGCGTCGAAAAAAGCGCCACTATCAGACCAAGATTTAATCGATGCCCAGTGGGTGCTAAGAGAACATGGTTCAGGCACACGACAAGCATTTGATTATGCAATGCACGGCGTACTTTCTGAACTCAATGTAACGCTCGAGCTGCAACACACAGAAGCGATAAAAAAAGCAGTTGAAGCAAACCTGGGACTAGGCTGCCTGTCAGGAGTCACACTGCAGGAAAGTTTTTCTCAAGGAAACCTTGTTCCTCTTACCGTGCCGCAACGCAACTTCAAGCGAAAGTTTTACATCATCCTAAGAAAGGGAAAATACTTAAGCTCTAGCATCGAAAAGTGGCTAAAACTCTGCCAATCCTACCCTTCTTCTTAAGCATCAATATGTCTAAAGTTGGACGATACACCGCCATCATAGGCCCGAAAAATCAACTACTTTACGAAATAGCGAAGATACTTTTTGCTGCCCAAATAACAACGAGCCACTACACGGTCAAAGTTGCCGCCTGAACTATCAAGACGCGCTTTTTAATTCGTAGTTTCAACGCGAACGTAGTTCGTTTTTGAATTCTGATCACACTCTGCTCGACCCGAGAGCACTTCCCAACAAGCTTAAAACTTAGTATACGAACCGACGCAGCTTGGTTAATGACGTTTTTCTGACCTCCTCGCGATTTTTATGTGATAGCCATCCCATTCGTTTTTGTTGGATTTCTTTTACATTTAGAACATCGATATACTCAGGCAACTTTCCTATTGGATATATCTGGGACAACACTCTTCATGAGAAGCTTTTCACTAACGCTACGTTCGGCCTCTTTGTTTGGCATCATTACGTTGATGAGCGCCTGTACAAGTTCTGACCCTGCAGAAAGCTCAAGTACGTCGATTAACACCGAAAACATATTCACCGCAGACATTGTTATCCCTGCAGGAGATGACTTAACAGGCCTCTACTCGTTTAACTCAGATAACGTACGCAGTGCGGAACGCGCTCGCTTTTATCAGGGCGATGACATGTTCTTTGAGATGAATACCGACCAGTCCCTTCAAGGTTGGGAATATATGGCCTACGTATATCAAAACGAAGATGGCCATGATGCAGTTTATGTCTACAACTACAGTAAATCAGCCAGTAAGAAGATTACTGAACTGTGGGATTATGACGGAGAAATATGCTCTATTTTGCCTGTGCTCTCGGGAAACCAAACAATATATGACGACCGAGAGCGCCACAAAGCAAAGCTTTCTCATCGCAAAAAAATATATGCGGATGTTCCTCAAACGCCTGCGCAAGCTTGCGACCCATTATTAAACCTGCGCATCGAAATATCGTTCGAGAAAGGGCTGAATGCAGCTGACATCAATGTCGCACAACTAACGTCAATTGCTCGCGGAGTGATGATTGACTATGAGTCCAGCGAGAATGTAACGGGTAGAGATGCGCGCGTATTCGACAACCGCCAGGGAACGATAGAATTTAAAGGCATCATTGAACCAAGCAGTTCGACCAGATCTTCCGAAGAAATCCTGTACTGGTCAACAGTGATCGCCGACAACTCCGATATCGTCTTCGCAGAGCAAGTGTCAAACACTCATGTGCTGCTGCAAACCGCGACTGACCTCTATATCGCTCTGCTGTCCGAGCTTTTTTCGTTCGATAGCCTGAGTAGTTCAGTGCCCGACACCATCGACAGAATTTTATTTGAAAACTCGAGACATACTCTAGAGGTGCCTAACGCTAGTTCTTCCGTGCTTGTTGCATCAAATGGTGCCGACTTCATCATTCGCGACAACGACTCTCTCTACCTTTATCGAGATGAAATCTTCGAAGAAATTTACGAATTACCTCCGACGGTCGTTTCAATAGAGCTCACTCTGTTAGATGATGGCGACATCTATATTGCTCAGCATTACAATGGCTTCAGTACGCTTGCCAGCGTTATAAAGACTGGAGCAACGTGGGATACTTCAACTAGCCTTCTTGGCGGCTTATCAAGCGAACAGCTGTTGATTGACAGTATTGACAACAACTTATACGTTTCTACTTTCAATCTTGGCCCCAGTGAATTCGGCTGGCACGCACGCGTGTTTAGCGCGGGAGCGCTATCTGAGGGACCATTCGAAAATACACAGTTCTTAGTCAGTAACCGAATAGACCAAACCGAAAAAACACCTTACATCCTAGCAAGCGACGACATAGACGCTCGCGCGTTCATGATCGAACCAACGCTGCATGACTATGACGAAGAACGCGCAGACGGTCGAGAACTAAAACTAGATAGTGACGAAAATACTATCAGAGACAGTGACGGCAATGCGGTGACACTGAATTATGGGTCGATTGGATCAACCATTCAAAACGCAAGCAATCTTATCGTCGTTAACGATATTTACGCCTATTTCGACACGCTCAATGACGATGACAGTCAAGAGAAGCAGTTCGTCGATTTGGGTGAAAACGACTCTTCAAGCATCCGAAGAATGTGGACATCCGATGTTGACTAATTGCGCTACTCGAATAGCACAAACAGGCCTAATTCAATTTATGCGCAACAGACCTAAGATAAACACATTCTATTGCCTAACCTTATTCGTCGCTCTTTTTTTGTCGGGCTGCTCTGACTCAGAACCGCTTGGTAATTTTTCAGATCCAAACGTAGTGACTCCCGTTAAGTATCCGTTTATTAGCGAAGGCGTCGTTTATGAATACGACCCCGCTAGACAGCGAACATCACAAGTGCTTTCTCTCAGCGATAAAATTTTCACTTTACTAGATACTGATATAACAAGCTCAACTCTCGGGCCAGACCCAGAGGAAACAAATGTTGCTGTCGATGATTTTAAAGAATTTCGCTTGCGCAACCCCTTACCCAACTTTATTGCCTATATTGACGAAAGTACGCTTTGGCTTTACGAGCTCGAATATAGGCATACCCATGAAATCTATAACTTCGACTCAGACAGCAATATAAGTGGCCGTGAAAACGTTTGTAATATAGAGCAGTTTACGATTGCAGACGACCTTTCTCTGGAAGCGGGTAAGTTGAATTTGTTCGATGATATGGTTATTCATGTAGAGGCTGTGCCAGCGGGCGAAGACTGCTCAGACCCAAACCAACGGGCCTATTATGCAATCAAACTTCTCCCTAACCCGGACCAAGAATTTCGGATTAGACAACCTTCCGAAGATGATAATAATGGCGCATTTGTAAATGTCGTTTATCCGGCTCTGTATGGTGAAAAAACGCTATCGACTGAAAGCTTAATGTATTCAGGTATCCCTATTGTTGACATCCCAAACCTGCTGAGCATCCACATTGGAATATCTCGACGGGACAACACGCTAAATGCCTACCTGACCAACGTCGAACAAGACGAAACCACCCCGTTATGGACACTCCAAGGCACGGATTTTTCAGACTTCGCCGAACAAAGAATCCTAGGTAACAATCAGCTCAAATTGAAAACACTTGATAACCGAGTTCATCGCGGCCTTCCTTATCTAAGAACATTTGGCGCTTATATCTTCAGTCATGACAATGACTTTTTCGCTTTGGACAAAGACACTGTATTTGATGATGACCGAAACGTGGTCAGGCTGAACGCACTAAACTCGCCATTTATTTCGCTAGACCCAGCAGAGACTTTCCGCTATGACGACATATACCAAATTACAGAAAACGGCGAAGCGTTTTTCGCGCTCACGAATGAAGTAAAGATCGTCACTGACGATAGCCAGTCAATGCAGACGCTTGATATCAATATTGCAGAACCTGGAATCCAAGCAAAAGATCCTTTTTATATCGAGCAAGGTGTCGGCATTATAAAAGAGTATATAGATGGCGACACATCAATCGTCAGTTTGTCGACCGGTAACGTGGAACAAACGATTTGGCCAAAGTCCGACCAGTTTATTTTCAACTATGACAAAATCCCGGGCGCGCCACTTAATATTAGCTTTGTAAATGAAACATCTAACTCTTGGGAAACGATATTTAATAACGGTTTAACGCAAATAACAGCGAGCACGAAGGTAACAGCGAAAACAATTCCCGTGCCATTTTATGATTATCGCTCTTACGTCAATCATGACGACGAGTTTAGCCAAGGCCTATCACTCGCTTTATTCAACTCGCCGGCGACGCTGATCGGTCAGCCTCCAGCGCTGGCACCGTCTTCCCTCTATCTTTATAACCCCAGCAACGATGCGATAGAGTCTCGTGGCGAAAAGATTACTGAATTCCCAGGCTACCTCACCCCGAGTGACTTCAATGCTGTCTATGTATTTAACGACGAGTTTGGACTCGCTACGCTAGAAAGTACTGACGGTTCAAGGTTTTATTACTTTGACCCTGCGAACAAAGCAAACAATGAAGATATAGGCACACAAGCAGCACAAGATGATGAAGACAGCATCGATGCCGAACAGCCAGAGGATGATCAAAATCTGGGCGACAATGAAAACACTGCCGGCAGCGACTTAGAGTGGATTCTATAACTGACTCGATCAACTCCCAACCCGTCAACCTCGAAAAGCATCAATCAACGAATGTCGGCTAAACGCCTTTTCTGAATAGCGCTCAGTTTTTTCAGTTCGCATTCTCGGCGAGTTGCAAAAGATCGATCATTAACACGCTCACAGTAGACCACTCGTAGTGGGCGGTCACTTCTAAAATACTTTGCCCCTCGCGCGGACTGACCTAAATGTGTGGCTAAATGCTCGCTAAATCGACGCTCAACATCGGTACTAATTCCAGTATAAAGACGCCCCTTCTCCGTCTCCACCATATAAACGAACCAACTCTCCGTTTCTCTATTCGTCAAAAAAATACTCCATTTTCCAGCCTAGCCTGCATCAAGACACTGCCACCATTTGACTCAGTCCAACAAAGTTTCAATACTAAGTCGTCCCCAACGAAAAACCCTGAAAACACCCATCGCTAGCTCGTACATTATTGTCAAGCCAGCGGCTCGGTGTACTAAAAAGGCTTTCTTTCAAGCAAAGCATTAGTTTTGAACCAACAAATGTAAACTTTACGTAAAACCCGTACATTTTCGCGCGTATCGAATGCAATCCGACACCAGAAACACTATTCTTTGCGAACAGTATCTTTATGTAACGAGATGTAAGCCATGCATAACTTTAGCCCTCGCGGTCGATCACATCAGAACAAGAAGGCTGACGAGCGATATCGCCCCCTAAAGCAACACAGCAGTATATGGGAAATGAGTGCGGCTGACGCTCTTAAGGTCAACTATCTTACCCAAATACATTGCAGCGCCGACAAACTGCCCCGTAACAAAGTCTAATTGCAGCGTTCTCTGCTTGAGCCCCATTAGGGCTATCTCTATAATGCCCGAACAATCTTTTTCAGGCGCATTAAATGACAGACCAACCTATCGCAAGCACTGAAGCACTTTCAGAGAGAGCCAAGTTTAATCGACTATTTTGGCATAGCCGCCGTGGCATGCTCGAGCTAGACGCGCTACTAGTCCCCTTTTTAAAAGAAGCCTACAACGACCTTAGCGCAGATGACCAAGCTCGTTATGAGCAGCTCCTTGAATCCGAAGATACCGATATGTTCAGCTGGTTTATGCAAAAATCGTCACCTGAAGACCCAGACATGGCTCGCATCGTTAAAATCATCTTAGACCGTGTTCAGCCAGATTAGGCTAACCTTCCGGCCAAACCATCATTTTGCCATCACCTTGGCCGTGGTAGCTCTTTGTGCTTGTGCGCTGGTTTTTTCAATGGCGCTACCTAAAGCAATATCGACAATACTAAGCGTATTTTTTTGCATTGTGCTTGGGTATTACGGCTGTCGCGACGCGCTTTTGATTCACCCCAATTCTGTTATATCCCTGCAAGATACACTTAACAACGACAAGCTTATAAGCCTAACGATGCACAACGGCAAAACAAAAAAATACAGTGTCTCGCGCGCTATAATGTGGAGCCCTAACTTCCTTGTTTTATACCTTAACGAAAACACAAAGCGTCAAAAACTACTGCCTTTTGCTAGCCGAAGTGTCATTATCTCATCGCATAATACTCAGTTAACATCGGGCAGTATGGTGCTTTCACAAGAACACGCGGTCAGACGCCTGCGCACTCTAATCGAGCATGATTTTTACCGACCTATTCCAGAGACCAACGAAACGTGACGACAACGCTAACACCATCTTATGATGCGCTTTTTCTTAGTTCTGGCTCAATCGAGCTCCCATACCAAATTATCTCGGTGGAAGGAGCTGACGCTGAAAAGTTTCTGCAGGGACAGTTAAGCATTGACGTCACAGACCTATCCGAAGGTAAGGTTGACATGGCAACGGCCAATACCCCAAAAGGTCGTATTTATGGCCTTTTTAAAATACTAAAAGAGGATCAGCGGTTTTTGCTGCGCGTGCACAACACAATGGCGGAAGCCGTGTTTGCTCGACTCAATAAATACAAAGTGTTTTTCAACTGCGCACTCAAAATTGAACATAGCTACAAAGTCTTTGGCGTAGTAAAGCCTGTCATCACGAAGCATGAACGACCAACGCGGGGAACGTTTGTAAAGACTGATAGCACGCTGCTTATTGCGCTCGATAACACGACAGAACTTTATGAGAAGTGGACCGATGACAATTTGTTAGAAGACAATGCTGGCAACGTCGCTGCTGAAGACTGGTCCGTTATGGAATGCATTAATGGTATTCCAGAAATTTACCCAGAGACCTGCGAATCCTTTATTCTTCAATACCTTAACTTACATGAGCTTGGTGCTGTCAGCTTTAAGAAAGGCTGCTATACCGGCCAAGAAATTATCGCTCGAATGAAGTTTCTCGGAAAACTAAAGAAAAAAACCTTTCTGATAACCTGCCCTGAAAAAAGTAACGTGTCTCCGGGAAGCCCATTACTAGACAAAAACAATGCTAAATGCGGCGAAGTGGTGAGAATGCATTATTCATCGACGATTGGAAGTGTAGGATTAGCCGTTCTGCCCATCATAGACGACGAGAAAGGCCGGACTCCGATCAGGGTCTCGTCTGAGAGCGAAGCATTTTTCACTATTCATGCCCTGCAATATTAATGCATGTATCCGTAATTAGTTGACGCAAATACCTCACGCTCTGCTATAAATAAGTATGTATTGAAAAACGAAATCCCTCTTCGTTTTCATTTAAATCTTACGTATTTTCTGAGGCAGCTATGTCAGAGCTCGGGCAAAAAATTAAAGACGATATTATTATCGCAATCGACAACGACACCCTCGTCTTGCCGACCCTTCCAGAAGTCGCGTTAAATGTCCGCGAAATTACTGAGAATGAAGATTCAGGTATTGCAGACCTAATTGAAGTAATTAACCAAGATGCAGCCTTATCCGCACGCATTCTTAAAGTATGCAATAGCCCTCTATTCAGAGGGGCAAGTGAAATCAACAATCTAAACATGGCGGTCGGACGCTTAGGCATGCAATACACAAGCAGCCTAGCAATGGGACTAGCAATGGAACAAATGTTCCAAGCAACATCAGAGATGATAGACATCCGGATGCGGGAAACATGGAAGCGCAGCACAGAAATTGCCGGCGTTTGCAGCGTACTAGCAAGACGAGAGGGCCATCTCAACGCAGGGCAAGCAACGCTGGCTGGGTTAATACACGCCATTGGCGCATTACCCGTTCTCAAGTATGTCGAAGACAATGACGTTCAAATCAACAGTGTTATGCTGGACAACCTGTTGGATGAGCTCCAACCGATCGTTGGCGATAAGATTTTGGAGAAGTGGGCCTTCCCACAAGAGTTGAGAATCATCCCGAAGGCCAGTGTCGACTTTTCTCGTCAGGTTGATAAAGCCGATTATGCCGACTTAGTAACCATTGCCCTGCTGCAGTATGTCGCCGGAAGTGACCACCCTTACACCGAGCTCGACTGGACTCAAATCACCGCATTTAAACGCTTAGACATTGATCCGAATTTCACCGAAGAAGAAGACGAAGATCTAAATGCGGAAATGGCTGCTGCAATGGCTCTTCTAGGCTAGAAAGCCAACGCTAAAGTAGTGCGTGAATTGACTAGGGCTGCCAATCTATCGGTTTCAGCCCTTTTTTATGCAAGTAAGAATTAGCTAACGAAAAGTGCTTACAGCCAACAAAGCCTCGATAAGCGGACAGCGGCGAGGGGTGTGGCGCCTCAAGAACACAGTGGCGAGAGCGGTCAATCATTTCCCCCTTGCGCTGCGCGTAACCTCCCCAAAGCATAAACACAACGCCGTCACGCTGATCGTTTATTACCTCAATAACCCTGTCAGTAAAAGCCTCCCAACCTTTTCCTTGGTGCGAATTAGCCTGGCTATTCTCAACCGTTAACACCGAGTTTAATAACAGAACACCCTGCTTTGCCCAGCCGGATAGATTGCCATAGCAAGGCATATCAATACCGACGTCACTAACCAATTCCTTATAGATATTCACCAGCGATGGTGGCGGTTTAACCCCGTCCATGACAGAGAAACATAAACCATGCGCTTGACCCGGACCGTGGTAAGGGTCCTGCCCAAGTATAACGACCTTGACCTGATCAAAAGGCGTTTGATTCAGCGCAGAAAACACTTCTTCGCGAGGAGGATAAATCACTTTACCAGCAAGAGTTTCTTCAGTAAGAAACGCATTCAGGGACGCCATATATGGGCGATCAAATTGATCGCCCACGGCCTGCACCCAAGAGTCTGCAAGAAGATTGATAGCCACGAAATGACTCTATTAAGAGCTCAGCGGCTTCATGTGAGGGAACAAAATTACATCTTTGATCGTAGGACTATCGGTAAATAGCATGACTAAACGATCAATACCAATGCCCTCTCCTGCTGTCGGAGGCATCCCATATTCAAGCGCTTGAATATAGTCTTCATCGAAATGCATTGCTTCATCGTCGCCAGCATCTTTTTCCTCTACTTGCTTCTTGAATCGATTCGCTTGATCTTCGGCATCGTTAAGCTCTGAAAAGCCATTCGCCAGTTCACGCCCACCCACAAAGAATTCAAAGCGGTCAGTAATAAAGGAGTTCTCGTCATTACGGCGCGCCAATGGCGACACTTCCCAAGGGTACTCAGTAATGAAAGTAGGTTGATCCAACTGCTCTTCTGCGGTCGCTTCAAAAATCTCACATAACCACTTACCAGCGCCCCAAGCAGACTGCTTGGCGTCCTCACGAATTCCGACAGAGCGACCGTATTCAATCATTTTTGCAACGTTCGCTTCAGGATCATTAATCACGGCTGGATCAAAAGATGGGTTATGATCAATAACCGCTTGCGCCATACTCAAACGTGTAAACGGCTTAGCAAAATCGTAAACTGTTTCAGTCACAATATTGCCGTCAGCATCTTTAGTTGTAGAGACTATATCCGTTGTCCCGAGCACGTCGGTCGCAACTGAACGCAGCATATCTTCAGTCATATCCATCAAGTCGTGATACGTCGCATAAGCTTGATAAAACTCGATCATCGTAAATTCTGGGTTATGTCGCGTCGACAAACCTTCATTTCGAAAGTTTCGATTAATCTCGAAAACTCGCTCAAAGCCTCCGACAACCAAACGCTTCAGGTATAACTCAGGTGCAATTCTCAAATACATCCCGATATCCAAAGCATTGTGGTGCGTCTCGAAAGGCTTCGCCGTTGCTCCACCTGGAATGGTTTGAAGCATCGGCGTTTCAACTTCCATGAAGTCACGATCACTCAAATACTTACGTATGGCTTCAATAATCTTAGATCGTACCAGAAACAAAGCGCGCGTCTCTTGATTCACGATAAGGTCGACGTAGCGCTGACGATACTTAGTTTCTTGGTCCGATAGCCCATGAAATTTATCAGGTAGCGGTCGCAACGACTTAGTCAATATAGTAAGGTCATCCGCAGACACGACTTCTACATAGAGCTCGCCCTTACCCGACTTATGAATAGCGCCACGAGCGCCCACAATGTCCCCCAAATCGAAGCGCGATTTATAAGCGATTTCTTTTTGAATTTCCTTCGGCACGTAGTATTGAATTCCACCCGATACATCACTGATTTTTCCGAATGGGCCACGCTGAAACATAATCCGACCTGCCACTGATACGTGATGATCTTTCTGCTCAAGCTCTTCCTTCGAAAACTCTCCAAACTCAGCAAGCAGGTCCGCCGCTAAATCTTTTCGCTCAAAATCGTTTCGATGACCATTCGCAGTGCAGCCATCACGCAATTCGCTCAGCTTATTACGGCGCTCCGTAATCAAGCGGTTCTCATCTTCGTTGTTCAAACTATTTTCCTGCTTAGACATGGTCACTTCCGATATAAAAAATTGCTGTTTGATAGGTCCCTGCCGTCACTATAGTCAGACGAAGACTCCTACAAACTTGCTTAAGTTCTTGGGTAATAAACGTGTGTAAAAATTAGGTTATAAGCCTTTCTTCAAGCTTGCTTCAATAAACTGATCCAGGTCACCATCCAATACCGCGTTACAGTTACTGGTTTCCACATTCGTTCGCAGATCCTTTATTCGGGAGGCATCCAGAACATATGAACGAATCTGGCTTCCCCAACCGATATCAGACTTACTATCTTCAAGCGCCTGCGAAGCTTCTGAGCGTTTCATCATCTCTAGCTCATAGAGCTTTGCCCTTAGCTGCTGCATTGCTGTGTCTTTGTTCTGATGCTGAGAGCGCTGATTCTGACACTGCACGACAATTCCACTTGGCTCATGGGTAATACGAATCGCAGAGTCAGTCGTGTTGACATGCTGACCGCCTGCGCCGCTAGAGCGGTACGTATCAATACGCAAATCTGATGGGTTTATTTCGATATCAACGTTATCGTCAATTTCAGGAGACACGAATACAGAGGCAAACGAGGTATGTCGACGACTACCTGAGTCAAAAGGCGACTTACGTACAAGTCGATGCACACCGGTTTCCGTGCGGAGCCATCCAAATGCATATTCGCCAATAAACTGGATAGTGGCACTTTTGATTCCCGCTACATCTCCGTCCGAGACTTCAATCAGCTCAGTTTTGAAACCCTTTTGCTCGCCCCAACGCAAATACATGCGCAAGAGCATGCTGGCCCAGTCCTGAGCTTCTGTACCGCCCGACCCAGACTGAATATCAAGATAAGCATTATTGGGGTCCATTTCGTTCGAAAACATTCGACGAAATTCCAAGGTCTCTAACTGCTGATTTAACGCGCTTAGCTCAGACTCTACTTCAGTAACTGTCTCAGCATCTTGTTCTTCAACCGCGATGTCGAGCAACTCTTGCGCATCCGTCAGGCCACTCTCTAGCAATAAGATCGTTTCAACAACAGCTTCCAGCGCTGAACGCTCGCGACCCAAAGCTTGCGCATTATCCGGGTTATCCCAAACAGCAGAGTCTTCGAGCTCACGGCTTACTTCTACCAAACGCTCGCTTTTAGTATCGAAGTCAAAGGTACCCCCTAAGCGTTGTAACACGCTCAGTCATGCCTTTGATTTGTTGTACTATTGGATTTACTTCCAGCATCGTCGATAGCCCTGTATACCAGTCTTTAAAAAGGCGCGTATTCTATATGAATAAGCGCCTTGGGGCTAGCCGACAAGGGCTAGACTTCGCAAAAACGTGCCGGGCAATCGCTTATGAATCAAGCAGGAATTGCGTCATTTTCACGCTCGAACCAAGCACACATCTCATCAACCGTTTGCGGCCAGCTTTTTTCGTACAAAATTTCATGAAGCGCATCATCAACTTCTTTAAATTGCTTACGCTCAATACGCAACAAATCAAAAAACTGCCGACCCACCCAAGGAGCAACGAGCTCATCATGGGCACCGTGCCAAATACCAACCGGCGTCTCGATATCTCCCGCTTGCTGCTTTACCGTTTCGATGAGTTTCAAATACTCTGAAAACCAACGAGCGGAAACCTTACCGTGATTGTAGGGGTCAGCAGAGTAGGCCTTAACCACATCGGGATCACCACAAACAAAATTATCGTCAATGCCACCACCAAAGCGCAAACGGGGCATTACTTTACTCAGCATACGGCTCATCATCACTTTATGAAATGGCACCGCATAAGACACATCCATGGCAGGGCCACTCAGGGCAAGAGACTTAAATTTACCTGGGTAACGTAGCGTGTGCAGTACCGATATCATCCCGCCCATTGAATGCCCAAGTAAATACTGAGGCGCGACCGCAATACTGCCTCGAAATAACTCTAAATCATCACAATATTGCATCCAGTCATCGACATGACCCGGCAAACCATCTGACTTACCATGCCCTCTATGGTCCAAGGCATGAACTTCGAATCCGAGCTCAACAAAACGTCTCGCTACATCTTGGTATCTACCAGCATGCTCACTCCAGCCATGAGAAATGACAATTGCTGCACGGGGATTTTCTGGTAGCCAGCGATACACGTTTAACTTTAAGTCATCTTCCGTGATTAACACTTCCTCAATAACACGCACGCGTTTAAACCTTCTTATTGTTAGTGAATAGTATTTCTGCTGCGCAAGTCTAAACTAAGAGCCCTTTCGATAACACGACAAAAAATCACACAATTAAGCGAGCAAGATTTTGCACCTAAACCTTTAGCCTCTCAAACAGATAGAGTCCGACTGAATAAATCAACGCTTAGCGCCCATCAGTTATTAAATATCAGTCGGAAACAGATGTATGAAACTAATGTATGAACAGCTTGTTTCAAACTGTCGATTAAGTCATGACACAGAGAGATACAGCCAGTAAGATGCAGCTTGCCCAAACAAAAAAAACAGAGACTCTATGACCCGTCGTTTAATACTCGCTTTCATTCTACTGTGCCCTATCGCAGCACTTGTATCCTTTGCTAATACACAGCTTCCTGACGGCGACTTGACGACTATTCACATGTGCGTGTGGGACCCCATTGGAAAAGCAGGCCCCGCTGAAAAAATAATGGCGGAAGCAAAAATATACGCCTACAAATGGGGCGCAGACCTACAATACACGACATATTCCGACGAACGAATCGCGATGGAGGAGTTCAGACTAGGCCGCTGTGACATGGTCAATATGCTTGGATTTCGTGCGCGAGAGTTCAATGAATTTACCGGTAGCCTCGGTGCAATAGGCGCTATACCCAGCTATGAACATCTTGGCATTATCGTCAAAAGCCTCAGTTCTCCTAAGGCCGCAAAACTCATGCGTGTTGGCGATTATGAAGTAGTCGGTGTAGGCCCTGCTGGCGCCATATTTATGTTTACCCGCGACCGCAGCATACTGCTTCCGGCTGATTTTGCAGGCAAACGTATGGCCGTTCTCGATGACATCCCTGAATCTTCATATCTATCGAAAAAATATGGGATCACTCCGGTTAGCTCGACAATTTTCAATTCAATACTGAAGTTCAACAACGGTAGCGTTGACCTGACCGCCGCACCTGCAATTGTTTACGAACCCTTTGAGATGCATAAAGGGCTGGAGCCTGATGGAGGGATTTACGAAGAGCCCTTTCTATACATCACAATGCAAGTTATTGCCCGTTGGGACAAACTTCCCGCTGAGTTTTCTAAAAAAGCACGCTTAAAAGCCGTTGAAAAGTATCCCGAGTTCGTTAAATTTTTAAAAGACCCCGAAGCAACCATCCCGGAGAAGTACTGGATAAAAATACCCGACGATTTGTACGACTATTGGGTTGAAGACTTCAGACAAAGTCGCCTCGAATTGGCTGATATGGGGATATACGATCGTAAAACCTTGAAACTGATGCGCAAAGTTCGATGCAAACTAGACCCGAAAAGCGCCGAGTGTGCCGCTACCCGCAAAGAATAGAGCGAGCCTCTTATGAGCAACATATGCAGACCAATCCTACTCCTATTACTAGCCTGCAATATTGGCGCTGCATCAGCTAATACCGCACTAAAAACAGACACCGCTGAACTAACGCCTTTCCTCGCTTGCGTGTGGGATCCGTTAGGAAAAGCGGGGCCCGCCGAGCAGATCATGCGAGAAGCAAAAGCCGTCGCGTTTCGCTGGGGCATCGACTTAGACTTTGTTATTTATAGTGATGAAAGAGTCGCCATTGACGAATTTAAAGTCGGTCGCTGCGATGGCGTCAACATGCTTGGCTTTCGCGCACGTGAATTCAACACCCTGACGGGCAGTATGGGCGCGATTGGCGCTATCCCGAGTTATGAGCACCTTGGCATCATCATAAAAAGCCTAAGTTCGCCAAAGGCGGCAAAGCTTATGCGCGTCGGCGACTATGAAATTATTGGTATCGGGCCAGCCGGCGCCATATTTATGTTTACGAGCGACAAATCCATTTTGCTACCAGAGGACTTCGCTGGTAAGCGCATGGCAGTGCTAGACGATATTCCTGAGTCAGCCTACCTTTCAAAAAAACACGGCATCACGCCTGTAAGCTCCACCATATTTAACTCGTTTCTCAAGTTTAATAACAGAAGCGTAGACCTCACTGCTGGCCCTGCCATCATTTATGAGCCGTTTGAGCTTCACAAAGGTTTGGAACCTGATGGCGGAATCTATGCTGAACCTTTCCTATACATCACCATGCAATTCGTTGCGCGCTGGAATACCCTGCCCGCAGACATTCCTCAGAAAACACGTGATTACGTGGTCTCTCATTATCATGATTTTGTAGAGTTTTTGGTAAAGCCCGAAGCAACCATTCCCGAGAAGTACTGGATCGATATACCCTCCCACCTTTACGATCATTGGGTAGAAGATTTTCGTCAAAGTAGAATGGAGCTGGGCGAACAAGGTATCTATGACCCGCGAACACTCAAGCTGATGAGAAAAGTACGCTGTAAGCTAGACCCGAATAGCGCAGAGTGTTCCGCCAGCCGGCGAGAGTAAATAACACGCCAAGGCTTACAGAAATAACTAAAACGCCTGAGTCGACACAGCTTCTGTATGTGGGTCCTGATGAATAATGATATCAACATCCTCAAACAACGCTCTGATATCTGCTTCAACAGCGTCACTCAGCACATGTGCATCAAATAACGAAAGCTGCCCCGCCATCACTAAATGAAGCTGAACAAACTTAGTTCGCCCCGACTGACGCGTACGTAAATCATGCACTTCTATGACATCCGTATGAGACGCCACCACATCAAGGATATTTCTCTGCTCATCTTCCGGCAACTCGCGATCGAGCAATAATTGGACAGACTCATTGCCAATGTCATAAGCCGACTTAAGGATAAACATAGAGATAAGCAAGGCAATCACGGGGTCGGAATATAACCAGCCATAATAGTAAAGCACCAACCCCAACAGAACACCGCCATTACTAAGGAAGTCTGCAGCATAGTGAAGCGAATCAGCCTTAATCGCTACTGAACCAGTTTTTCGCACAACATAGCGCTGAAACATCACTAAAATAGATGTCAGAATAATCGAAAAACCAATCACAGACGTTCCAATCGATAAGGACTCTATGATTTCAGGATTGATAATCCGCTCGATAGAAAAAATAAATAAGAACAATGCAGAACTAGAAATAAAAATTGCCTGACCGAGGCCCGCAAGCGCTTCGGCCTTGCCATGACCAAAACGATGCTCGTCGTCTGGTGGCACCATCGCATAACGAATCGCTAACATATTGATGCCGGATGCTAGCAAATCTAGCAGCGAGTCGACCAACGCTGCTAAAACACCCACAGAGCCCGTCCAAAACCAAGCAGACAGTTTTGCAATGAGCAGAATCAGCGCTACCGCCATGGATGCCCACCCGGCAATAAGAATGAGCTTTTCCGCTGCACTTCTCTCAACCTTCTTGCTGGCTTTAGTCTCTGTTTGCGTCTGCATATTCAAAACGAATTAATCTCCTCATTGTCGTTTGGCTCTAGTGTCAAACTAAAAAGGTCCACAAGGTACCACTCATCACAAGCATTATGGCCGCTATCACCCAAGGGTGTGGAAAGTAATTTGAAGCCTGTTCGCAAATACAGTTTTCTAGCGCTCTCCATGCTCGATAAGGTCTCTAAGTAGCAATACTGATAGCCTAGCGACTTGGCAACCTCTAATAAACTAATAATCAGTCGACGCCCTAAGCCCGAAGCACGTGCTGAGGGAAGCAAATACATTTTTTGTAGCTCGCAAACTTGTCTATCATCGCCACTGTCAAATTCACCAATGCCTGCGCCGCCCACAAGCGTGCCGTCAGTCTCGGCGACAAGGTAGGCACGTTGATCTGGAGCATAGGCCCGAGACATAAAATCGAGCTCTGGGTCTTGCCAAGCAAAGCCAGGGCGATCTGCCCCAAACTCAGTCAACACTTGACGAATGATGCCCGCGAGCACCTTATTGTCTCGCGCCTCGACGACACGAATCTTTGACGTGTTTGCCGCCGAACCATTGCTTTTAGAAGTCATCGAAACTCACTAGTGCCTATGTTACGTGTTTCATTTAGGCGCTATAGTAAAACAGCGAGGACATACTTTGCACCCAATTGATTAAACTCCCTGAAGGCCTACCCAGTATGCAAGGCGATCTATCTAAAAGACTTTATAGCGCAGAGCAGGTCCGCGCCCTCGATAGTCAGATTATTAACAGCTTTTCGATTTCGGGTATCACGCTAATGGAACGTGCCGCTCGATTCGCTTTCGACTCATTACTAGAGCGCTGGCCAAGCGTTAAAAAATTGATAGTCTTCTGTGGGGGAGGCAACAATGGTGGCGACGGCTATCTGATCGCTGCACTAGCGGCCCAAAAACAGCTAACGGTCAAACTAATAGCCGTCAGCTCGCCATCAACACTTAACGCAGACGCCCTCACCGCATTCACGATAGCCGGTAGCGCAGGATTAACGGCCGAACCTTTTTCCGAAGACTGTATCAACAGCGTAAGACAGGATGACGTAGTTGATGACGTAGTTATTGTCGACGCGATGCTAGGAACAGGGATAAATAAACCAGTAGAGGGCGACTATGCTCTCGCTATTAAGCTTATCAACGAGCACCCCTCACCTACTTTAGCCGTTGATATTCCGTCTGGACTGTCTTCAGATACCGGCCGTCCTCTGACAACGGCGATCGAGGCAGACCTAACTTGCACCTTCATCGGCAAAAAGCTTGGTCAAATGACGGGTCTAGGAAGAAGTTTTATTGGGGAGTTGAAGTTCAATACCTTAGGAGCCCCCAGCGAAGCTTATGAAACCGTCAGCAGCGCGGCGTACGCTTTATCCATGAGCGATCTGATAAGCGAAATCAATACAAGACCTAAGCATGCCCACAAAGGCTTTTACGGCCATACACTCCTTATCGGAGGCAATACCGGTTACGCCGGTGCCATCGCTCTGGCCGCGCAAGCATGTGCAAGAATGGGGGCCGGACTAACGAGTGTCGCGACACACCCAAGCCACGCCAATACCGTTCTAACGCACTGCCCAGAAGTCATGACAAAAGCAGTGAAACACGGCAACCAACTTTCAGAGCTACTCAGTGCGGCAAGTGTGATTGTCATAGGGCCCGGCTTAGGCAGGGATGCATGGTCTGAACAAATGCTTTACCACGCGATACTCGCTGACAAGCCTATGATCCTTGATGCGGACGCGCTCAATATACTGTCCATTAAATCGGATTGGCTGACTAAACGAACTGCACCAACTCTCATGACACCCCACCCAGGAGAAGCCGCTCGACTTCTCGGGAGTGATACCGCTTTGGTCGAAAGTGATCGATTAAAGAGCGTCCGACTATTGAGCGAAAGATATGACGCCAGCGTGGTTTTAAAAGGTAGCGGAACTCTCATCCAGAAGCATCGCGGAGCCACCGCGTTGTGCCCCTACGGCAATCCTGGCATGGCGTCTGGCGGAATGGGAGATGTGTTAAGTGGAATATTGGGCGGGCTTTGGGCGCAATCTGAATGGAGTCAGTCTTATGCAACGGATCTAGGTGTTTGTTTGCATGCAAAGGCCGCTGACATCGCTATGCGAAAATCCGGCGAAAGGGGGATGCTTGCCAGCGACCTCATCCCGATAGCGCGTCAGTTACTGAATCGAAAAGAAACTAACTAAAAGACTAAGCTAGCTCTTCATTCAATTTAGCGCGAACATCCATCAACACTTTGCCGTACAAATTTTCTCCGCGCCGATCTCGGCCACAACCCCAGATGTAATCATATTGGCTGTTTTCAACTAATCGAGCGTCCCCTGTTGCTAACAACGCCTCTGCCACCTCAGGATAAGTCTTACACTTTGTATAAACGGCTCGCGTCATCATAACGCGCTTGACCGCCGCCCAATCCTTGCGCATGCCTAAACGGTTTTTGCGTCCTAGCTTTCGCGCCTGTTTGGCCGATGACGAGCTTCTGATCGCATCAGCATGAGCGGCGTCTTGCTCTGCAAACTTACTCGCTTGAAAATAATGCTCAACACTCGCCCACTCTGCGCCATCCAATTTAAAGCTGTGTTCAGAAAATGTTCCCAAAACTTCGTCGATATCATTACGACGAAAATAGTGAGTATTTTCATCCTGCTCTGGAAACAACATAACTGCCTCATCATCCGTTAGAAAAGTAAGTGGCTCAGTTTACCTGATCATCATGCAAAGCGATCGAGAATTTCCCGAACAGAGACATAATAGCTTTCGCCGAACAAGTTGAGGTGGTTGAGCAAGTGATAGAGATTATAAATAGGGACTCGTTCTTCCCAGTCGGGCGCTAGTTCAGTACAGGCGGCATACGCTTGATAAAAACGCGGTGGAAAACCACCAAATAAACGGGTCATCGCAAGATCAGTTTCTCGCCAACCATAGTACACCGCAGGATCGATAAAGGTAGGTCCGCCTTGTGCGGAGACATGAACATTCCCGGACCACAAATCACCATGCAGCAAAGCTGGCGCCTGTTTAGGGATTAACTGATTAAGCTGCTGTCCAAGATTGATAATTCGCCGATAATCATTTGGCTGAAGCAAGCCCGACGCGAGCGCTAAATCGGCTTGATAGCGCAAACGATACTGCGCAAAAAACTCATAGCCATCGTCACAAAAGTGATTCAGTTGCGGCGTTGCGCCGCAATAGTTATCGTTAATAAATCCAAATTGCTCTCGAGTACACTCGTGAAGTAAGGCGAGATCTTCCGCCAAATCGTCCCAGAATCGGCTACTCTGCGGAGCCGACTCAATATACTCCATCACTATAAACTGATTACCATAGCCAAGGACATTTGGCGTGCGTACATTGGCCGACACATTTAAGTAAGCCAAACCCTGAGCTTCCGATTCAAAAAAGCGAGGTGGTGCAGAAAACTTTTGCTTAACAAAGTACTTAGCACCGCCCGAGTCGGTCAAACAAAATGCCTCACTGGTGTCCCCGCTAGGGATCGGAGACAGACCAACCGAACCGGAAAATGCTTGGCTTTTAAGCCAAGCTTGTAGATCCGGTAAGAGTGACATCGCGCGCTATTCTTGAACTTTAATAACGATAAATGACGGGTTTCCCTGACGTATTATAAGGGCTGGCACGGCTTTATCAGACGGAAGATCTTCGACCACCGAATAAAAATCTTCAACCGTATCAAATGCTTCATTATTTAGTCGCGCGATAATATCGCCAGGCCTTACGCCAGACTCAAGCGCTGGGCCGTCTAACACCTGAACTACCTGCACACCACCTTGTAAATTGAGCTCGCCCAAGGCTTCCTTTTCAACCTCTTTAACCTGCACACCTAAGCGGTTAGTCGCTGGCGCTGGCTTGGCTTTAGGGCTCGCTATCGCCTGATCTGCATCAGGTAAAGCACCAATCTCAACGCTGACACGGATTTCTTCACCGGCGCGAAATACACGTAATTGGGCTTCAGAACCAAGTTTTGTTCGGCCGACTAAGTGAGGTAACTCTGAGGACATTTCAATTTCTTCGCCTTCAAAGTCTACAATCACGTCTCCCGCTTTTAAGCCCGCAGCCTCAGCTGGCGACCCCTCGATAACCTGAGCAACTAATGCACCATAAGGTTTTTCTAGACCAAAAGAATCCGCTAAATCCTTACTAACCTCTTGAATCAATACACCCAACCAACCACGCGATACAAAGCCTTGCCCTTTAAGTTGATCAACCACATCCATCGCAACATCCATCGGAATCGCAAACGATACTCCCATGAAGCCACCTGAACGAGTATAGATTTGGGAGTTAATACCGATTACTTCGCCATCCATGTTGAACAGAGGACCGCCGGAGTTACCTGGATTAATCGCAACGTCTGTCTGAATGAACGGCACATAACTTTCATTGGGAAGACTTCGGCCTTTCGCACTGACAATTCCCGCCGTGACCGTATAATCAAAACCAAACGGAGAACCAATCGCAAATACCCACTCACCCACTTTGGTTTCACTCGATTTCCCGAGCTTGGCAACCGGAAGGTCAGACGCATTCACTTTCAAAACGGCCAGATCAGAACGTTTATCAAACCCAATCAGCTCAGCTTTCATCTCCCGACGGTCGCTGAAACGAACAAAAATCTCGTCCGCCCCTTCCACCACATGATTGTTCGTCAGCACATAGCCATCATCACTGACAACAAAGCCCGAGCCCGTAGACTGTTGGCGTTTTTCTCCACCCGGTGAACCACCGTAAGGTGCACCAAAAAAATGTTTGAAGAACTCTGGAATCTGCTCCATGTCCCCCTGAAACTGAAGTCCAGGCGACGCTTTGCTCAGGCTAACGGTACTGATATTAACAACAACTTCAGAATGTTCTTCGACCAGCTTGGTAAAGTCAGGCAGGCTAGCAGCTTGCACCGCCGACACGAAAAAACTAGCCAAGAACGCAAGCCCAAATAGTGCAACGAGCTTAATTGGGTATTTCATAAAAACTCCTGTTTTGGGACGAGCCCCAGCGAGTAGCGTGAACAATAGGCGATATTAGCCAATCGCGCACGAACGAGATTAGTAACCGATCTTGAGTATTAAGGAGAGCTTATTTTGGAGATGATCGCTGGCAATTCAACTTACAGTTCTGTAAGGGCTAGCGAAAGCGGTAATATTAGCGACGCTAACGAGGGAACTCAGCGCTGACAAACACCTTGCGACTGGGCAGACAACGCAATCGCAGACATGACGGGCTGAAAAGATTCATCGCCCTGAAAGCGGCGACTGAACAACCGGGCCCACAGGAAGCCGACTAGCAGTCCAATCAGGCCGGCGAGCGCCACCCAAGGGTCTGTTAGAGAAAATACGCTTTTGGTAAACACGGCGAAAACCACCATAGCGAGCAATGGGATTAAGAACATAATGACAGACGCTTTCATCAACCCCTCTTCTGGGATTGCCAATAACACGACGTCACCTGCCTTCGCCACTAGCCGATTCTCAACATCCATTTCGATACCGTGCCCGCTCGCCAACTTAGAGATTAAACTTTGGCCACAACTAGATTGCAGCTCACAGGCATTACACGCACTTTGTCTTTGTGTTTTTACACGCGCCGTTTTACCCATTACTGAAAGCACTAGCGCTCGCTCTTCTACCACTAAAAAACCCCTACGGTTCCGTTGATGTCATGAGCGGTTTTACTGACTCGGCAACCATCATCGCCGTCATTGCAGGTACTTCCCCCATTACTGTCACGCCATAGTGGTGAGAACCATCAGTGACCTTGTGGAAATACGCCACCGTTGCGCCAACAATCGACGCACCGACCGGCATGGAGTCCGTCTCTACTTGCTCCACAAAGACACTAAACGTCGCTAAACCATCGCTATATAGCATCACATTCTCGCCCGGGTCTTTATGAACGGCCATCGGTTCAAAACCAGGTGGAACCCAGTCCAGCTTCCACGCAATACCGCCCGGCCATGCTTGGTCTTTATTAGAGGAGAGGACTACCTCATGGGCGATCACCTCGCCTTTGCTCATCGGGTTTAGGTCTTCGTCTGTAATGGCATCTGTAAACGTGATTTCAGCGTAATGAAAACGCTCTAACTCTGCGCCATCACCTTGCAATGAGGATTTCAACAGCAAGCCAGTTTGTCTGTCTAACCATAATTGGTAGCTATAACGATTCTTATCTTGAGCTTCTACAAAGAGCTTGACCGCTTCTCTCCCGATCAAACGCGCAGGGCCTAGATAATGAAGCTGGTAAAACTCATGCGTCGGCATAAAAGCGGAAAACGCCTGAACCACGCTATTTGTAATAGAGTCCTGCTCAACCTTAACAACTTTGTTGTTAGGCAAGACGCACATCACCTCGCGATCCCTACGAATTACCTCTCCCATCGCACCATCCAACTGAGTAAGACGCTCCTCTTCAACACCATCTTGATAACGATGAACGACTTGCACCGTACTCGACATTTCCCCTCGAGAGAAAACAAACGTCCCTCGATAATTGGTTTCTACGGCCGCTTTCTGCATCGACTCAAGCCAGACCATGGGGTCTTCAGTCTCTGACGCCGACACATGCCCCACAAGCCCCAGCGGAATACTCAACAACAGCGCGAGAACAGAAGGCACACCAAACCGGACAAAGGAACGTTTGGAGCCATTTGAAAACCGTAACTGCATAATGCCTATATACCTACAGAGTTAACACTTGCAACGCGAGCCAAGGGCATGATTCCTTGACTAGAACCAAACGCAGAATGTTCCGCGTGGCGCAAAAGATATTCATTAAAACGACGGGCATGTCGCTCATCAAATTCAACATGAATTTTTGGCATTTTTATTACACTAGTCTGGTTTCCTGTCTCCAACAATGATGCACCTGGCTGAGTGTCCGCTATTAACGGGCCACTAGCCGGTTCAACACTTTGATACTGAACGCCAACTAGCACAGCAACCGCGACACTAGCCGCAATTCCAAACGACTTAACTAAAGAAAAGCGTCTCGCTGTAATGCCCGTAGCAGCCTTGTCGCCACTAGGTTCATTGCCAGATGCAAAAGGCACCTTCGTATCAGCTGCCGAGCCATCTAACTCCAAGGCCAATGACGCACGAATATCAATATTCATCACATCAGGTTCACAGTCTCGGACCACTTGGCGTACTTGATGGTAACGGTTCCATACGGTTGCCAGTTCGTCGTCAACATTCGACAAGACACGCTGCAGCTCCAACTCATTGGCTTCATCGTCCATCAACGCAGAAATCGACTCTTTTAAACGTTCGTCCATCTCAAACTCCTACTGCTAACAAAGCAAATAAATATCTATTCAAGTAACCACTAGACATCGCGCTCACGATTCCTCATCCATTAACGGCTTCACAGCTTGGTCGACAGCTTCTCTAGCTCGAAAAATACGTGAGCGCACCGTCCCGACAGGACAAGACATCACTTGCGAAATATCCTCATAACTCAAACCATCAAATTCACGCAAGGTGAAAGCAACGCGCAAGTCTTCAGGCAGAGCCGAAATCGCATCGCGAATGACGCCTTGAAGCTGCTCTCGATTTATCTCGCTTTCAGGTGTGGCAATATCTCTAAGCTTCGCACTATTAGCCGCCACGGGGGAGTCATTAACATCCAAGTCGGTAGAGGGAGGCCGTCGCCCTCTCGACACTAAATAGTTTTTAGCGCAGTTAATTGCGATACGATACAGCCAAGTATAAAACGCGCTATCACCGCGAAACTTGCCAATGGCGCGATACGCTTTGATGAAGGCTTCTTGTGTCACATCTGCAATTTCGTGGTAATCGCTAATAAAGCGGGAAACGACAGACGCAACACGACCCTGATATTTTATCACCAGTAAATCGAAAGCTTTCTTGTCACCTTTTTGAACGCGCAACACCAGCTTATAGTCGAGAGTTTTTTCGTACTCTTTGTCGTCTTGAAGCGGCGTCGCAGAATCTTGCTGCATAGTTTTCGAAGGGCCTGACACTTTACTGTTTTCGACTCGGGTTTGAGCCAATTTAACGGTAGCGCTATTATTGCCTAGCTCAGGCACAATTGAAATGGCGACAGACGATCTAGACGTGGATAAAGGCGCTAAGTCTGATCGCTTGGCAAATACGCTATTGGAGGAAACGGACAATTTTTGCACGGACATGAACTTACCTTCGGTTGAATCCATTATCGATTTGTTTCATTCACCGCTGTGCGATAACACAGAGCAATGAATTCTCGTTGCATGCTTCGACCAAATGATTGCAATTTAGTTCATTCCATCAATAATAGCCTTTCACTTATTCTCAACTCGACAGCGAAGCCCTAGCGCAACATGCACTCAAGCTATCAATACGACGTACTTATCATCGGCAGCGGCGCAGCTGGATTAGCCGCCGCACTCAATATCGACCCCAATGCATCCGTCGCCGTACTATCAAAAGGTCCGCTAGCCAGCGGCTCGACACCTTGGGCTCAAGGTGGTATTGCTGCAGTACTAGATGCCGCAGACGATGTTGAGTCTCATATCAGCGACACCTTACAAGCTGGGGCTAACCTATGCCACGAAGACGTCGTGCGGAAAATTGTTCTTAAAGGACGGGACAGTATCGACTGGTTGTGCGAGCAAGGTGTCGACTTCACGAGAGACAAAAGTACAGCGACGCAAGATTATCACCTTACCAAAGAAGGCGGCCACAGCCACCGCCGCGTGGTGCATGCCGACGATGCTACCGGACAAGCTATCTCTAGCGTCCTTTGCGAACGGGCAAATAACGCCGCCAATATTGACGTATTTGAACATCGTGTCGCGATTGATTTGATTACCCATAAAAAACTTTTCCTACCCGGAAATCGATGTGTCGGTGCATACGTCCTCAATCGCCAAAACAGCCATGTTGAGCTGTTCAGTGCTCGCTTTGTGGTCATTGCAACGGGCGGTGCAAGCAAAGCGTATTTGTATACCAGCAACCCTGATGGCGCCAGCGGAGACGGTATTGCTATGGCTTGGCGGGCAGGATGTCGCGCGGCGAATATGGAATTCAATCAATTTCACCCCACCTGTCTTTACCACCCGCAAGCGAAATCATTTCTCATTACCGAAGCCGTTCGCGGAGAAGGCGGAAGGCTACTACTTCCAAATGGCGAACGCTTCATGCATCGCTTTGACGCGCGTGGCGAACTTGCGCCGAGGGACATCGTTGCAAGAGCAATTGACCATGAAATGAAAAGACTCGGTGCCGATTGCCTTTATCTTGATATCAGCCACAAAGACGCCGATTTCGTACGCAGTCATTTTCCGACAATTCATGATGCCTGCCTAAAATTTGGTATCGACATCACCAAAGACCCTATCCCCATCGTTCCTGCAGCGCATTACACCTGCGGCGGCATTATGGTCGATAAACATGGCCGCACCGACGTCAACCAGCTTTATGCCATTGGTGAGGCCTCATTCACAGGGCTGCATGGTGCGAACCGAATGGCAAGTAATTCGCTGCTCGAGTGCATTGTATATGGTCACGATAGTGCCCGAGACATTAACGAACAACTCAGTTCAATCCCGCAGCCACCTAGCGCTCCGCAATGGGATGAATCGCAAGTCACTGACTCAGATGAAGACGTTGTTCTCTCCCACAACTGGGACGAACTGCGCCGCTTCATGTGGGATTACGTCGGTATTGTTCGAACGGACAAACGGCTCCAGCGGGCCAAACACCGGGTCGATCTTTTGCATCAGGAAATTCTCGATTATTACAGCAACTACAGTGTCAGTAATGACCTGCTAGAACTGCGTAATCTTGTGACCGTTGCTGACCTCATTATCTGTTCCGCGATCCAGCGACGCGAGAGCCGAGGTTTACACTATACGCTCGATTATCTTGATACCGATGCTGAGCCAAAGGATACGATTCTGACCCCCACTAACTATTCAACCAGAGACTGGTAACCGGCTAAACACGAACTTAAGTCAAGCAAGACCAAACTAAGGTTACCTAAGAGAGGTTTTATGTGATTTGTTATCTATACTTTTTAGATACTCTCGCGACTCTCGGTAAGGAAGTCCTTTGGAACAGAATATTCTGCTTGCACGTCAGCCTATCTACAGTGAAGACCTAAGCCTCCATGGCTTTGAATTGCTTTTCCGTAGTCAACACAATTTAAATGCTCTAGATGTGGGCGAAGATGCTGCCACGTTTGAAGTCCTCGTTAACTATTGCACCAGCATTTCAAAGGAAATTGACAACACAAAATACCCTTTGTTCGTTAACGTCTCAGAGACATTCTTACTCTCTGACGCCCTACTCCCGATGGAACAAAGCCGTGTCGTACTTGAGCTCCTAGAACGTATCACCGTTACCGACGAGCTAGTGGAAGCCGTTGCTAGGCTGCATCGCGCTGGCTATCGCTTCGCTCTCGATGACTATGACTTTGACCCAAAATGGGCACCGTTCGTTCCTTACGTCGAGTTGATCAAAGTCGATGTGCTCGAAGCAGACATGGCTGCATTAAAAGTTCAAAAAGAAAGTATGGCCAGTTTTAAAGGCAAATGGCTCGCCGAACGAATAGAAGATCACGAGCGACTTCAAGAATGCATTGATTTAGGCTTCACTCTGTTTCAAGGCTACGTACTTGCCAAACCACAGGCCCTGCTGGGAAACAAAATCCAAGGCTCAACGGCCGTCACCGTCGAAGTGATACGTCTTTGCGGCAACCCAGAAGCTGAAATTGATCAAATTGCAGAGCGCGTCAGCCAAGACCCAAAACTGTCGATACAGCTTCTAAAGCTTGTAAACAGTCCAATGGTGAATCTAAATCGCGAGGTCAGCGATATTAAGCAAGCCATTACCTATTTGGGAATCGACTTGCTAAAACGTTGGGCCATGATGATTGCCTTTGTTAGCAATGATAACGCGCCAATGGAGGCAAGCAGAATTATCCTCACTCGGGCAAAGTGCTGCGAACTGTATTTCGAAGCAAACGAAACGCTTAAGGATCAGAACTCAAGCGCGTTTTTAGTCGGCCTCATTTCGGGTGTTGACGTCTTGCTAGCCTTGGACCCCAAATTTTTTGTAGAGCAGATACAGTTCAGTCCCGAAATTCAAAATGCGATATTAAAAGGCGAAGGCACGCTGGCCGATGTCGTTAAGCAAACGCGTCTCATCGAATTTTTCCTATCTCAATCTTTAGAAAAAATAAAAGAAATCCCGTCAGAGCTACTGTGCCATTACTCCGAAGCGCAACGCTGGGCGGGTGATGTGATTGAATCTCTTGAAAGTCCTGCTTAAGAGAACGCACAAAACCACCATTAGATAGGCAAGTTTAATTAGCGACAATACCTCAGTACGCAATACAAAAAAGCCGGCGTATTGATACATCTCTTAGTGAGATCATCAATACGCCGGCTTTTAACACAATCCCTTGCAGTCGACGCTGAAATTTGAAACGTTTATTTGTTAATAGAGAAGCTCAAACCTGCATGTTTTTGCAAGCGCTCTATCAGCGTCATTCCCATTGCTGAAGCTGGCGTCAATATTCCCGCAACCTTTGGAGACGATTTTTTATCCAGCGCTAAACATGCAGCACTCTCGCCCAACATTTTAGAGGTAGAGCCGTAACCAGGATCTCGGTCGCCCGTTACCCTCGCTGTCACTGCGCTACCGTCTTTTAGCTTGCCAACAACGGTAAAATTCCAAAATCCTGCTTCGCGCTCTTCTTTCGAAGGACCTTCACCCGGCTCTGGGAAAAACTTGTTAATGACTTTTTTATACAACGAGTCAGGCTTACCGGCCATCATTGCCGCTAATGCCGCTAACCCGGCATAACCTTTCAAACGGCCTGCAAGACCTTTACCCGAAATCATTGCCTCGTCATATCTAAAGTCCTTGCCGTAGGGGTATCCCAACAACGCATGACTGCGGCGCACAACTCGCGTGTTAATCGCGGCCATAATAAATGGCATGATGTAAGCGTTAACATCCTTATCAAGCTTAACCGACTGTAAATCTGCACGATCTGGACCTTTCATGTCGCCACGAGGGTTCAAGCCATAAGGGTTAAAAAGCACCTTGTAGACTTCAGGGTCCTCTGCCGCTTCAGCCATCACATTGTTCATGCTGGCATACGTACCACCACTGAAGCCGCCTTTTGCCGACTTCAAGCGCATTTTTACATGCTGTGCGTATTCGCCTTTTCGCTCTTGGCATTCGTTCTGTAGATAGTGCACACCTAGATCTGATGGAATAGAGTCGAACCCGCAACAATGCACAATTCGTGCGCCAGATTTTTGGGCCGCTTCGTTGTGACTATCTATCATGCGACGAATCCACTGAGTCTCGCCTGCCAGGTCACAATAATCTGTGCCGTGCTCAACACAGGATGCGACTAGTTCATCACCATAAAGCGCATAAGGGCCAACGGTGGTACAAATAACTTTCGCCCGAGAAACCATAGCATCCAGGCTGTCACGATCATGGCTATCCGCCACGATTAGTGGAACATCTTTATTGCCCAGCTCCTTTCGAACCTGCTCAAGTTTGTTTTGGCTTCTGCCCGCCATTGCCCACTTTAGCGTTCCGTCCAAACCATATTGCTTTAAGTAATACTCAGCAACCAAACGTCCGGTAAAGCCACTAGCACCCCAGATAATTACGTCGAATTCTCTTTTTGACGCCATCGGCATCCTCTCTTGTTATCGGTATAGTTGAAAATAGTGTTGTTGACCCACGTCGTACCAGCCATTTGAATCAGTGGATAATACGATATTCGTAACGCTCATTGTGTCCTTCCATGATCATGCCCTGAATATAGATAGTCAAGGCATGACACAGATAGACACTCCGATGACTACATCGCAGACATTCCACCATCAACCGGCACTGCTATGCCGTTCATGTAGGTGTTTGCAGGTGACAGCATCATCACCATTACATCAACAATTTCCTCAACTCTTGCAATACGCTTCATTGGGCAACCACGCGCTAGGTTTTTGTTCAGATCCGCAATGTCACCTTTAGGGTTAAGTTGTGGGTTATCCACCATTGGCGTAGCAGTGAAGAACGGGCAAATAGCGTTAACACGAACATTGTAGCTACCCACTTCAACTGCTGCCGTTTTAGTTAGACCAATAACCGCATGCTTTGCCGCACCATAGCTAGAGCCCATTGGTGTTCCACCCAAACCGGCCATTGAGCTAACGTTCAAAATAGCGCCATCTTTTTGCGCGCACATCGCTCGCATCTGATGCTTCATTCCAAGAGCAACGCCTTTTGCATTGACACTGAACTGGTGATCCAAAGTATCCGCATCTAAGTGAACCATCGGTCCCAATGCCGGCGCGATGCCTGCATTATTAACCGCCATATCCAACTTTCCGAAGCGCTCAACAGCAAGCTCAACTAAGGCTTGCGCATGGGCCTCCTCAGCAACATTGCCCACTAAAGAAGCAACCTCAACGCCCTTCCCTTCAAGCTCTGCAACGGTTTCCTGAAGTCCATCCGCATTGTAGTCAGCCAACACCAGTTTTGCGCCACGCTCACCCAAGGCATATGCTAAAGAGCGACCAAACCCACTTGCCGCACCGGTAATTAGGGCCGATTTCCCAGAAAAATCTAATAACGAATCCATAATCTACTACTCAATAAAAATGTGTTTAAACGTGTGTTAAATGGTTAGCCCGCCATCCACAACGATGCATTCGCCCGTTGTGTATGAAGATGCATCGCTGACGAGGTATAACACGGTGCCGGCCATTTCTTCTGGGTCGGCATGGCGTCGCATTGGTATCTGCTGCATCGCCATTTTGTACATCGCATCGTTATCAAACAACGCACCCGCAAACTTTGTTTTGGTCAACCCTGGCAACAAAGCATTCACTCGAATATTCAGACCTGCACATTCTTTCGCAAAAGACTTTGTCATATTGATAACAGCCGCTTTTGAAATTGAATAAATACCCTGCATCATCCCCGGCTGTAAGCCGTTCACAGAAGCAGTATTCACAATGCTGCCGCCGCCGTTCTCGCGCATCAGCTTTCCGGCTTCTATCGACATGAAAAAGTAACCGCGAATATTAACGTCAACCGTCTTATTGAATGCGCCAATATCCGTATCTAAAATATGCCCGAAGTACGGGTTAGCCGCTGCGTTGTTTACCAGAATATTCAAACGGCCATGCTGGTTTTTAATGTATGCAAATGCTTCTTGAATCTGGGTCATATCGCCGACATGACAGGCTAGCGCTTCAGCCGAACCGCCCGCTTCCTTTATTTCATCAGCCACGCGCTGGCAGTCTTCAACTTTACGACTAGAGACAATGACATGCGCCCCTTGCTCACCTAGCAACTTGGCAATTGACTCGCCAATACCTCGGCTCGCGCCGGTTACCAATGCAATTCTATCCGTTAGATCAAATAATTTTGTAGTCACTCACTTCACCCTTAATATTGACTTGAAATTGACATAATAATTGCCATCGAACTAACGAGGCATAAGATGGTCTGGTACCAATACGACTTTACCTTTCACTTCCCGTCCCAGTACTTTATTTAATGCATCCTGAGTGCGAGATAATGGAAACACCTCATCTGTTTCAAGGTGAATTTTTCCATCGCGATACCACCCGAATAGCTCCTGCATATTCTGCATAAACACCATAGGTTCGTGCGCAACAAAACTTCCCCAGAACACGCCCACGACACTGTATTCTTTAACCAACGAGAGGTTCACCGGAAACTGAGGAATAGTCCCTGACGCAAAACCAACGATCAACAGACGGCCATTACGCGCCATCGACCGAGAGCACGCATCAAACGCATCGCCGCCGACAGGGTCATAAACCACATCCGCACCTTTGCCGCCGGTTAGCTCTTTAATTCGCGACTTAAGATCTTCTTCCGAATAGTTTATTAATTCATCGGCGCCATTGGCTTTCGCTAGCGCCAGTTTTTCAGCGCTAGAACATGCTGCAATAACACGAGCGCCCATCGCCTTACCGATTTGAACCGCCGCAATGCCGGTCCCACCTGCAGCGCCCAAAACCACCAAAGTTTCTTTCGCTTTTAATCGAGCGCGTTGTTTTAACGCGTGATGCGCAGTGCCATGAGCACACAACAAGTTTGCCGCATCAATATCGGGCACGTCGTCCGTCACAGGCATAACCATACGCGCATCAACAATTGCCTTGTCTGCAAAACCGCCATACGTTCGACTCGAACAAATAAAGCGCTGGCCTACCTTTAAATGCTTAACGCCTTCACCTAAGGCCTCAACCTCTCCACAAAATTCTGCGCCCGGAACAAACGGACGATCAGGCTTAACTTGATATAAGCCTTGCACCAACAATCCATCTGGAAAGTTCACGCCGGCCGCGCGCACTATGACACGCACCTCGCCTTTACCTGGTTGTGGCTCATCAATATCTTTATAGGCCAACTCTGACACTGGTCCAAACTCTTCACATACTATCGCTTTCATATAACTAAATATCCTTGGTGATCAGGTTCAATCTTTGCAAGATTTCTCAAGCCTCTGACTTAATGACATGTAAAGCGCCCATTGCTAACGGAGCAACATAACTTCCGACCTTACTCGCCTCTTTGCTCGACGCATTCCCTTCTTGTGCTCGCTTAGCAACGCCTTGAGCAATCGCAGCCAATCTGAAGAAGCTAAAAGCCAAATAGAAAGCCCAGTGATCGATATGGTCAATGCCCATTCGCTCACAATACTGAGCAACATATTCTTTCTCTTCAGGTATCCCCAGCGCAGCGCGATCAACGCCCGCTAAACCACTCATCCCTTTAGGCGCAGCCGGCATGCGCAACTGCATACATTGATACGCTAAGTCAGCATAAGGGTGGCCAAGCGTCGACAACTCCCAATCCAATACCGCAATGACATCTGGGCTGTCAGGTGCAAAAATCATATTGTCCAAGCGGTAATCGCCATGCACTAACGACACCTTGCCATCATCTTCAGGCATGTTGTTTTCAAGCCACTCAATCAACTGATCCATTGCAGGAATTTTGTCGATCTCCGATGCTCGATATTGCTTAGTCCAGCGACCTAACTGACGCTCAAAATAATTTCCCGGTTTGCCGTAGTCTGACAAACCCAGCGCCTCGACGTCGACACTATGAATCGCAACAAGTACTTTATTCATGTTGTCATAAGCGGCTGCGCGTTCGTCGTTTGAGCCGAACTCAGGTAATGATGCTCCCCAAAAAATTCGACCATCGCAATGCTCCATCACATAGAACATAGACCCCAAAACGGTCGGGTCTTCACACAGATGAAAGACTTTTGGCACAGGAACGTCAGACCTCGCCAAGGCTTCGTAAACACGAAATTCGCGATCTACCGCATGTGCTGACTTCAGCAATTTCCCAGGTGGTTGACGACGTAGCACGTAATCGCCGCTTTTCGCCTCAATCAAGTAAGTAGGGTTTGACTGGCCACCGGTAAACTTTTTGCTACGTAACGGGCCTTCGAATCCTGCGACATGCTCCGTTAGATATTCCGCAAGCTTCAGCTCGTCTAAGCCATCTAGCACTTCACTCATGTTATTTCCCATTTCTACGTTGAAGGTTTGGCCAAACTGCTCAGGGACACCCAGAACAGTCTAACCAAAGCGAGCAATCTCGATTTCTATTTGGCTAGCGCGCCATAACCCGCCGCCAATCCTCTACCAAGCTGCATCATATGTACTTGATCTGGACCGTCAGCCAAACGAATCGTACGAGCCATTTGATATGCCTGCGCAAAAAAGAAATCCTGACTCAATCCCGCCGCACCATGAATCTGCATTGCACGGTCAATGACGTCACATGCCATCTGCGGCGCGACAATCTTAATCATTGAGATTAACTGTTTAGCACCTTTGTTACCGACACGATCCATAGCATCTGCTGCCTTGAGCGTTAACAAACGCGCTTGCTCTATTTCGCACGCTGACTTAGCAATGTCTTCTCGCACAGAGCCCTGTTTGCTTAGCGGTTTATGGAACGCCACTCGCTGCTCCGCTCGCGCGCACATTAGCTCTAATGAACGCTGGGCGGCACCAACCAGGCGCATGCAATGATGAATTCTACCTGGCCCCAAGCGACCCTGGGCAATTTCAAAACCACGCCCTTCGCCCAAAATAATATTATCGACTGGCACACGTACATTCTCGAATGTAATTTCAGCATGCCCTTCTGGCGCATCATCATTTCCAAATACTTTCATCGGCCGCACAATCGTCACGCCCGGCGTATTGATCGGTACCAATACCTGAGATTGCTGCTGATGCCTGTTTTCATTTTCAGGGTCAGTTTTGCCCATCACAATCAATATTTTACAACGCGGGTCACACGCGCCAGAGATATACCATTTGCGTCCATTGATGACATACTCATCACCATCGCGCTCAATGCTTGTTTCTATATTCGTGGCATCACAAGACGCCACTTCAGGCTCTGTCATCGCAAATGCAGAGCGTATCTCACCAGCTAGCAAAGGCTTGAGCCACTCTTCCTGCTGAGCTGCTGAGCCGTATCGAGCAAGCACCTCCATGTTCCCAGTATCGGGCGCACTACAGTTAAAAATCTCAGAAGCGAAACGCGTACGGCCCATAATTTCAGCTAATGGTGCATATTCCAAGTTAGTGAGGCCATAGCCGTCATCACTCTCTGGCAAAAACAAATTCCACAAACCTTGGGCTTTCGCTAAGCCTTTTAGCTCTTCTATTTGAGGAGGTATGGCCCAACGATCTTCGCCGTTTTCTATGATGTCATTCAGCTCTTGCTCTATGGGATACAAATGCGTGTCTAAAAAGTTCTGCACCTGTTTAATCAACTGTTTGGTTTTATCAGAATATTCGAATTCCATAAACATCGCCTTGGTTCATTTGCGGATAGTTTTTTAAGTAAGGAGTCATCGTTAATAAAAAACGACTCCCAAAAACGGGGAGAAATTAAATCACGCGCACAAATATCATTGAAATTTATTTAATTTATTGACTAAAATAAGCCTCCGTGATTATAAAGGCGCCACATTGATGCAGTTAAACAAAGTAGATCTGAACCTCTTTGTCGTATTCGATGTTATCTACCGAGAACGCAATCTAACCAAAGCATCTGACATACTGCATATCACACAACCTGCCGTCAGCAATGCCCTCGCCCGCCTTAGACAAACCTTCGACGACAAACTTTTCGTGCGCCAACAAGGCCAAATGGTGCCCACCCCACTAGCGGAAAATATTATTGAACGAGTCCGCTTTGCGCTAGGCAATTTAGAAAGCGCGCTTAACGAGCATGATGATTTCGACCCAAAAACGTCATCGCGCCGTTTTGCTTTTGCGATGAATGACACCTCTGAGTCCTACCTATTGCCTCTCTTGATTAAGTTTTTGGAGCAAGAAGCGCCAAATATCTTTATCGAAAGCTACGCGGTACCGCGTAACGAGTTAGAACGAGAGTTCACGGCCGGACAACTGGATTTCGCACTAGACGTGCCCGTATTGAACGAGCCAACATTGAACCATCAGTCTCTAACGCATGAGCACTTTGTTTGTGTCACACGTAAAGACCATCCGACGATTCAGGGGACAATTTCAATGGACCAGTATTTGGCAGCGTCCCACATACATATATCAAGTCGTCGTCGCGGTCAGGGCTATATTGATATGACACTTAATCAGCTAGGCAAGGAACGAAATATCAAGCTGCGCGTGCAACACTCTCGCGCCGCTCCCCCTATTGTTAAGACGAGCGATTTATTGCTGACCATACCCCAAACACTTGCCAACGATAGCGATCTACAAATACTCGACTTACCCTTCGACCTGCCTAATCTCGACTGGCATTTATATTGGGCCGCCAACTACGAAAACGACAAAGCCCATCAATGGATGCGTCAGGTCATTTTTGACATTTTTGGTCAGTTCGATCAGTCCCGACCAAACCAATCTAAACGCCGCATGGGTATTTTCTTATGACTAGAGTGTTTTCACACGCCAATATCATGATCGCATACAACATGAAAAACCTGCTTGAACGCGAAGGGATCACCTGCGAAATCCGAAATGACATCGCTACGTCTGCCGCAGGCGAAGTGCCACCCATCGAAGTATGGCCTGAAGTTCGCGTTTCCGACCTCGATAAGAGCCGCGCCGAAGCGATCGTAGAAAGAGCGCTCGTTGGTGACTTAAGCGCGACGTCTTGGCACTGTGTTAAATGCAACGAAACAAATGAGCCTGCCTTCGAGCTATGCTGGAACTGCGGCACTGACCCAAAAAACAAACATGATTGAGCGTTCTCGCTAACCAAATAAGCGCATATCTATCTGCATCTATATGCCATAATTGAATCTATCGAAAACAACCAGCTATTTTCCAGTCTGAACATAAAGGCTCCCAACGATGATGAATACCAGAATATATAAAGCGGTTCATGACTTAGCCGAAAACCTAATGGAAGCCGTCAATCAAGAGGACAACGAAGCATTCGCCAAGCTCTATGCTGAGCTCAATGACATCTGCGTTGATAACGACAATACGGACAAAGACCACCCGGTTCAGTGGGAAACGCTCGCGGACTTTACTGAAGAGCTTGAAGATGCCTTATCGATCTATGCAAAAGCATTAGAAAAAGCGACAGCAATCAACTCAAAAGACTATATGTCTTCTATCGCCTACTCTATCGCAACACTAAAAATCGAACAGGGCCGTACACAGGAAGCCATTGATAGCCTGAAGAACGCAAAAATAAGCGCGAATAAAATCGAAGACCAAGAACTCAAAGACGAAATTGCCGAGCTACTTGAAAC
>CAJWBE010000001.1 GCA_913020045.1 uncultured Oleiphilus sp. | reverse complement strand
TCGGTCCCTATCTGCCGTGGACGTTGGAAAATTGAGAAGAGCTGCTCCTAGTACGAGAGGACCGGAGTGGACGAACCTCTGGTGTTCGGGTTGTCATGCCAATGGCATTGCCCGGTAGCTATGTTCGGACAGGATAACCGCTGAAAGCATCTAAGCGGGAAGCCCCCTTCAAGATAAGTTTTCCCTGATCCTTTAAGGATCCTAAAGAGCCGTTAAAGACTATGACGTTGATAGGCTGGGTGTGTAAGCGCTGTGAGGCGTTGAGCTAACCAGTACTAATTGCTCGTGAGGCTTGACTATATAACACCCAAGTGGTCTTGGTGAGTTGGAGACAACTGCAAGAGCACAAAGTGATATAAGATTATTTGTAACAAACGACGAATAGCGTGATATGAATCTAAGCTAGAAAAAGTTAACTGCCTGATACATTAGGTAGAGCATCTATTACTTACTGAATTTAGTTAAAGACAGCAGAATTAAGTGTTAGCGCTGAGGCGTTAACCAGAGTTTTGCCTGACGACCATAGAGCATTGGAACCACCTGATCCCATCCCGAACTCAGAAGTGAAACGATGCATCGCCGATGGTAGTGTGGGAGTTCCCATGTGAGAGTAGGTCATCGTCAGGCTTCTAAATAAACAAGGCTCGCCAAATGGCGGGCCTTTTTTATTGGTAATGAGATAATAGAACAGACCCCGTTAGGTTATCCTGACGGGGTTTTTTATTGCCTGTAAAGCGTGAGAAATGTCTATAAACGCAACGGACGCTCTTCGACCACGTATCTCGCGTTAGGGAATGCGTATGACCGTTGAGATTTGGGGAGGGCTATGGTCAGTGGATCAGAAAATCAAAGGCTATCATTTAGATTCCGACGGAGATTGGGTAGCGCAATTGCGTTGCGGTCACTTTCAGCATGTTAGGCACCGTCCGCCTTGGTTCAATCGCCCTTGGGTAATCACTGCTGAGGGTCGAAATGGGATGCTAGGGACTAAGCTTGCCTGCGTAAAATGCGATGAAGATGTGCCGCCGGACAAACTCGTCAACTGCGACTAAAAAGGCCTTTCGCTTCAGGTGAATAACGTGCCTGAAAAAGGCTTGAACCTTAAGCGGAAACCATGAACGTTAGAAAAATGTGGGGTACTTTGACTACTGCTAGTTTATATTTTTGTTTTGTAGCACGATACTCAAGTCTCCTTTTGGCTGGTATCGCATAAATGTCCCTGCAAACCTCTCGACTGGATCGCTTGCTAAGCAAGTCTCTGTCCATTCCAAAGTCTGATATACGTTTGCTAGTCGCCGCCGGCCAAGTGAAGGTTAGTGGTGAAGTGTGTTACGACGTTGCACGCGTGGTGAATGTGTTTACTAGAGTTTCGGTCAACGGCGAATGGATTCAGCGCAACACGCCGCGCTACATTATGCTTAACAAACCAGCTGGTTATGTTTGCGCCACCAAGGATGATAAGCACCCAACCGTAATGGATCTCGTTAAAGACCCCGTCTGCCCTGACCTTCATATTGCTGGGAGACTGGACCTTAATTCAACGGGGCTAGTCTTGCTAACTAACGACAGTACTTGGTCGGAGCGACTGACTTTTCCTGGGAAAAAGGTGTCAAAGGTGTATCTTGTGGAGGTGGCTAATCCGATCGAAGCGGAGTATCAGCAGGCTTTTGGCGAGGGTATGTATTTTTCGTATGAAGGAATTACCACCAAGCCGGTAACGCTAGAAGTTCTGGGTGAGCGAACTGCTTTAGTTACCTTAACGGAAGGGAGGTATCATCAAATCAAAAGGATGTTTGGGCGTTTCCGAAACCCTGTTATTGGTTTGCACCGGCAATCTGTAGGTGCCGTGAGCCTAGATCATTCATTGCAAGCAGGGGATTATAGAGACCTTAGTAATGCTGAGGTGTTAGCAGCGGTTGAACAACGCTTGGATAACTAGTGCGCCCATAAACTTGGGCGCACTATCGTAGCAAGTACTTACTTTTTGTAAGCTTCTACAGATTTAACGATTGACTGTCGCGCCGTAGCGGCATCTTTCCAGCCTTTCACTTTAACCCATTTACCGTGTTCAAGATCCTTGTAGTTTTCGAAGAAGTGCTGGATCTGCTCTTTAAGAAGTCGCGGAATATCTTCGACATCTTTTACATCTTGGTAAATCGTAGTCAGCTTGTCATGTGGAACGGCAACTAGCTTTTCATCGCCGCCAGCTTCGTCGTCCATATCGAGCATTCCAACTGGACGGCAGCGAATAACTGATCCTGCTACGACCGGGTAAGGAGTGATAACGAGAACATCCAATGGGTCGCCATCGTCAGCTAAGGTGTGCGGAATAAAACCATAGTTAGCTGGATAAAACATTGGTGTAGACATAAAACGATCGACGACAACGGCGCCCATATCTTTATCAATTTCGTATTTTACCGGGCTGCTGTTGGCAGGGATTTCAATGACGACATTAATGTCATCGGGCGTATCTTTGCCAGCAGGGATGTTATCAAAAAGCATGTCACTGTCCTCGACGATTTGAGTTGACTTAAGGGCTAAAAATTCAGCGGCGATTATACGGTGTCGCCGCTGTCAAACCAAGATAATGTTCAATAGCCGACACAAAGGTTTACCTAAGCCGGTTAATCGTTTCAACGCCTGAACTAGAGCCAACAAATAGCACGTCAGCGGGCCGGACGGCGAACAAGCCGTTGGTCACCACACCTGTTATTTGATTGATTGATCTTTCAAGGTCGGCCGGAGCTGAAATAGAAAGGTTATGGACATCAAGAATTAAGTTGCCGTTGTCAGTGACAAAGCCTTCTCTGTATTCAGGGTCTCCGCCCAATTTAACCAACTCCCTAGCAACGTAACTGCGGGCCAAGGGGATGACTTCAACGGGTAGAGGGAAGCTTCCCAATAATGGAACTTGTTTTGATGCGTCAACAATGCAGAGAAATTGTTTGGCTACCGCAGCGACAATCTTTTCGCGCGTTAAGGCGCCGCCGCCGCCCTTGATAAGCTCCAAATACTCGTTTGTCTCGTCTGCGCCATCAATATAGAACTCCATATCTGCCACGCTATTCAGGTCAAATACCTTGATGCCATGTGCTTCTAGTCGTTCGGCGGTCGCGTTAGAGCTAGCGACGGCGCCATCAAAGGTATGTTTTATCTCAGCTAGCGCGTCGATAAAGCAGTTTGCTGTCGACCCTGTGCCGACTCCCACGATACTGTCGCTATTAAGTTTCGGCGCAATATAATCTACAGCAGCTTGAGCAACGGCTTTCTTTAGCGTGTCTTGATCCATGTTGTTCTCTTCGGTTCAATAGGTTGGCGTTAAACGCGTTATTATAGGCGTCCTTAATGGACGGTAATAGTCGCAACGCGGTAATAAGATACGAACCGTCTCGTTATCTTGTAATATGTCGATCAACAAAGCGCGCCTGAATGGTTGGTTTAGCTTGTGTCATTTTATCCGAGGGAAGTATTCATCAATGCTGGACAACTATATAAAGAAAATATTGGATGCGCGGGTTTATGATGTCGCGATTGAGTCACCGCTAACTCATGCGGCATCGCTATCAAAACGCCTGGGCAATCAAGTCTTTCTTAAACGCGAAGATCTTCAGCCAGTATTTTCATTCAAACTGCGCGGTGCCTACAATCGCGTTCGCCAGCTATCGGACAAAGAAAAAGCTAAAGGGGTGGTTGCGGCGTCAGCCGGGAACCATGCTCAAGGCCTGGCGCTTGCCGCGCTCAAACTAGGCGTTAAAGCCACGATCGTGATGCCAAAAACGACGCCGGAGATTAAAGTGAATTCGGTACGCGAAAAAGGCGCGAAAGTCGTTTTGCTTGGTGATACGTTTGACGAAGCGTCTGAATACGCACAACGTCTAGTCAAAGAAAAAGGCATGATCTATATCCCGCCTTATGATGATGAGGGCGTTATTGCGGGACAAGGGACAGTTGCGCTTGAGTTACTGATGCAACATACGAGTCCGGCACATGCGGTGTTTGTTCCAGTCGGAGGTGGCGGACTGATTGCCGGAATGGCAGCCTATATCAAATATGTTAGGCCAGAAATAAAAGTGATTGGTGTCGAGCCAGAAGACGCCGCCTGTTTAAAGGCGGCGCTAAAACATAATCGCCGTGTCATTCTTGATGAGGTAGGAATCTTTGCCGATGGCGTAGCGGTCAGACAAATTGGGAAGATACCGTTCGAGATTGCAAAAGAATGCGTTGACGAAGTGGTGACGGTTTCCACCGACGAGATTTGCGCAGCGGTTAAGGATATTTTTGACGACACGCGAGCAATCGCCGAACCGGCGGGTGCAATTGGTGTGGCGGGGCTCAAGAAATATGCACAAGAGCGGGGCATTCAAGGCGAGAACCTTCTTACAGTGATAAGTGGTGCAAATGTAAACTTCGACCGTCTGCGCTATATATCAGAACGGACCGAGATCGGTGAGAAGCGGGAGGTCGTATTAGCGGTTACCTTGCCCGAAAAACCGGGGAGCTATAAGAAGTTTATACAGGCGTTAGATAAGCGCAATATTACGGAATTCAATTACCGTTTCGCACATGGTTATGACGCACAAGTGTTCGTTGGCGTTCAAATCTCAACAGGTGGAAATGAACGAGAGCACGTGGTCTCTGAATTGCGAAACCAAGGCTATCCGGTTGAGGATATGACCGATAATGAGGTTGCCAAACTTCATATTCGTCACATGGTGGGCGGTCGCTCTGAGGGCGTAGGAAACGAAAAAGTCTACCGTTTCGAATTTCCAGAGCGCCCAGGTGCGTTGATGAAGTTTCTTAACTCTCTAGGAACCAAGTGGAATATATCGATGTTTCATTATCGAAATCATGGCGCTGCATATAGCCGAGTATTGATGGGGGTTCAGCTAGAGAATGCAGACCAGCCGAAATTTGAGTCTATGTTAAATAAGGTTGGATTTCGTTATTGGGAAGAGACTCAAAACAAAGCGTATCAAATGTTTCTTCGCGGGAAGAATGAAACCACAAAAGAATAATTTAAGTGCAGCACGTTTGGACATTGATGTTATGTTTTGTCAGGACGGCCGCCTGCCTGAGAGGGGGGCTAGAACCGATAATAATGTTGGTCTGTAATGACGCCATCCAGCGGAATGTCCCAAGGCTCGCAAGGCAGCTGGTTGGCTTTCTGAAATTCGTAAGCCACACCAATTAATTTAGGACGTCGGCTAACTTTTTTGGGGTCGAAAAGTCGATCGTAAAACCCTCCTCCCATACCGATTCTATTTCCGCTTAAGTCAAACGCAACGAGCGGAACTAGGACCGTGGAGAGTAAAAACGCGGGCATTAGTCGGCTGACTTTCCTTGATGGTTCGGGTATCCCAAATCTATTGTTCGTGAGGGTTTGCCCTGGCGTGTAGCTTGCGAAATGCATTGTGTGGCTGCTGTTAGCGCCAAGCCTTGGAAGGTAGCAATGAATACCTAATTGATAAAGGGGCAGAATCGCAGGAGATGGGTCTAATTCGCCGTCGTTACCGATATATAGTCCTAAGTGCCTACTATTCGTTAACAAGCCGCTCTTTCGCAGTTGGTGACTGAGTTGCCCACTGGCCAGAGTTTGGTCTTTTTCAGAGAGCATGCGTCGGCGTGTTCGCATCGTTTTGCGAATAGAAGTTTTTAGCGAGGCGAGGTGTTCGGTACTTTGATCCATTTTATTTTCTGGAAGTGCTTCGAAGCAGGAGTCTAACGTTTACGTTTGTGCTGAACAGAAGCGGATAAAGAAGAGCGTCCCAAAATGCCGCTGCCGGATAGGGCCTTGAACCCGAAAGCTCAAGGTGGTGATTACCATAACTAAATTAGGCTTTCCCTTCGAGAGGGACTTGCACACATTAGCCAGGATAATTACCTGGGTATTAGTATCGGCTCGAGGACATATCTAGCTGGCTAACACTCCAGGACGCAGAGCAACATTATAAGGATATTTGCTTAAAAAACAGAGTAAGTTACGAAAAAATACAAAGCTACGCTTTGAGTTTCTTGAGCGCTTTATCTAATTTCGACTCCAAGGCTTCTAATTGATTTGCCTCGTCAGACATTGAGTCGCTAGTCTGCATGAATTCATAGGTAATATTTAACGCAGCCATTACGGCGATTCTTTCTGTGCCGTGTACTTTTCCTGATGCCCGAATTTCACGCATCTTGCTATCTAAGTGTCCAGCAGCTTGTCTTAGCGATGGTTTTTGGTCATCAGGGCAGGCAACGAGATAATCCTTTTCAAGGATTTTAACTTCTAAGGTGTCGGAATCTGACATTAAGACTGCTCCAAGGATTTTAGGCGACCGATCATGGCTTCGATTTTGTTGCGGGCGAGGTCGTTTTTCTGCAACAACTTGGTTCGTTCACCTTGCCAGTCATTTTGAAGGGCTTTCAATTTTTCGTTGTCAGATTCAAGTTGGTTGCAGTGAGCGAGTAATTGCTCAACTTTGCTAGATAACCGGTTTACGGCTGATTGTTCCATTGTTCAATAGTCCAGGAAGGTTAGTACGCTGCGATGACACCGTTTGCCAAACTTGAAAGACTATAATTTGGTCAGGCGTGTTGGTCAACAATACGATGACCTACGGGTGATTCAATCGTATAATTAGTGAATCAGTTCGAACGCAGAAGCACTGACCGTGTTTAGTCAATAAACGTCAGTGTTGTTGAGGTGGCAATCGTCACGTTACTGCGTGAATTCCCATTTCCAAATTTAATGATTAGTAAAGGCCAACTTTGATGACGACAGTGAACTCAGATGATAGTGATTTTGATTGGTTAGCTAATATCTATACGCTCCATGGCGCGATTAACCACCCGAGCGAGTTACATGGACTCCTGATTGGGCACTTAGCGGGAGCCTGCCATCTGAATAAATCTGAATGGTTATCGTTGGTGCTCGATCACATGGGCGCGGACGCTTTCGATGAGACTCGTCAGGCTCATGTAAAGCAAGACCTAGACGAGTACCGAGACGCCATTGACAAGGAACTAGAAAGCGATTCAAGCAGCTTAGTATTATTGTTGCCTGATGACGATTATGCCTTATCTGAACGGGCAGAGGCGCTCGCTATTTGGGTGCGTGGCTTCTTAGAAGGGATTGCATTGGCTGCTGGCGCAAGATTAGGTCAGGTAGACTCAGAGCTTCAAGAAATAGTGCGTGATTTGGTCAATATTAGTCAGATGGATACGCGGGTTAGTGAGGGAGAGGTCGGCGAGCGAGAGTTCTTCGAAGTTGCGGAGTATGTGAAAGTAGGGGTCTTGAACCTTTATGCCGATTTCAATCAGCCTGCAAGTAATGACATAGAAGGTGCGGATCAAGCGCCAACTTTACACTAATAAATAAGTAGCGAAGCAGTATCGATGAATAAAAAAGAATTTATCAAACGACGTAAAAATCTCGCCGAAGTGATGGGCGAAAACTCCATTGCGATTCTTCCCGCGGCAACTGTTAAAGGTCGAAATCGCGATGTAGAGCATAGCTTTCGACAAGACAGTGACTTCTTTTATCTCTCCGGTTTTGCTGAGCCAGATGCCGTGTTAGTGATCATTCCCGGGCGAGAGCACGGCGAAAGTATTTTGTTTTGCCGAGAACGGAACCCTGAAAAAGAAATGTGGGACGGCGACATTCTCGGACCAGAGCGCGCGATTGAGTCGCTCGGGTTTGATGACGCGTTTCCTTTTTCTGATATTGATGAAATTCTGCCGGGCATGATTGAAGGGACCGACAAGGTTTACTATGCGATTGGTTTGAATGCTCAGTTCGATGCGCAGGTAATGGAGTGGGTGAATGTCATCCGAAGTAAAGTGCGAAGTGGCGCGCACCCTCCCGGTGAGTTTGTTGCCTTAGAGCATGCCTTGCATGAGCTTCGATTGTTTAAAAGTACCGCAGAAATCAAAGTGATGGCGAAAGCGGCTGAAATTAGTGCGGCAGGACACATCAAAGCGATGCAGCGCTGTACTGGGGGCTTGTTCGAGTACCACTTGGAGTCTGCGTTGATTTCGCACTTTATGGACAATGGTGCACGCTTTACCGCGTACCCGTCCATCGTTGGTGCCGGCGATAACTCCTGCGTGTTGCATTACATTGATAATCATCATGAGCTCAAAAATGGTGACCTGGTGCTGATAGATGCGGGTTGTGAGCTTGATTGTTATGCCTCAGATATCACGCGGACCTTTCCTGTATCTGGCGTGTTTTCGGCGGAGCAGAAAGCGCTTTACGAAATTGTACTAGAGGCTCAGTTGGCCGCGATTGAGGCGGTAAGGCCGGGCAACCACTGGAACCATCCGCATGAAGCTGCCGTGCGCGTTATTACGGCGGGGCTGCTTGGTCTTGGGATCTTGAAAGGTGAGCTAGAAAGCCTGATTGAAAAAGAGTCTTATAAGCCGTTTTATATGCATCGGACCGGGCATTGGCTTGGTCTAGATGTTCATGACGTAGGCGAATACAAAGTGGGCGGTGAATGGCGAGTGTTGGAGTCGGGCATGGCCTTGACCGTCGAGCCGGGAATCTATATCTCGAAAAACGCCAAAGGCGTCGCTAAAAAGTGGAAAGGGATTGGTATCAGAATCGAAGACGATGTGGTCGTTACGGCTAAGGGACATAAAGTATTGAGTGCCGGCGTACCTAAAACTGTCGAAGATATCGAAGCACTGATGGCGAAAGGTTAGTTAGCAAACGCCTAATGAATTGATTTAAGGCTTTACTTAATATTCTCAACGTTGATTGGGTAGGCTGAACGTTTTATAAGGACACTGAGTTGTTTGTAGAAAAGCTGGCACCGGAACAAGAGCACGCCTTTGATGTTGTTATCGTCGGCGGTGGTATGGTTGGTTTAACGGCAGCGCTGGGCTTTGTGAAGTTGGGTTTGAGTGTCGCCGTTGTTGAGGCGCACAAACTAAGTTTGTCTGACGTGCCTGAAACCCCAAGCTTTGACTCTCGATCGACGGCGCTTTCGTACGGATCACGGCAAATTTTAGAGCAGCTAGGCGTATGGTCTGCGATGGCGGACTTGGTGAGTCCGATTTCGAGTGTGCACGTATCTCAAAAAGGTTCGATAGGCTTGAACCGGATATCTGCAGCTGAAATGAATCGACCTGAGCTGGGATACGTGGCGCCCAATCAAGTCATTGGAGCAAGTCTGTTGGCTGCATTAGCGAACCACTCACTTACCCTGTTAAGTGAGTGCCAAGTCGAGTCCTATCAGTGTGGTGAAATATCTTCTTCTATCCGTGTTAAACATGTAGATAGCGTCTTTGAATTAAACGCAAAATTGCTCGTGATAGCCGATGGCAGTCGCTCAAAAACGGCTGCCCTAGTCGGGATTGACTATAGTGTTGAGTCTTATCATCAGTATGCAGTGATTGCGAACGTGACCTTTCAGCAAGATCACGCAGGTGTCGCTTATGAGCGTTTTACGAAGCGCGGCCCGTTGGCATTGTTGCCACTAAAAGGGCGGCACATGTCCTTAGTCTGGACAGTCGCGGAAGACGATATTGAGTGGTACCAAGAATCGACCGATGAAGAATTTCTATCTCGTTTACAACTAGTATTCGGCGACAGGTTGGGACGACTGGAACGGGTTGGTTCACGGGTTTCATATCCCTTGAAGCTCGTTCAAGCGAATGAACTGTATCGCAGAGGAGTGGTTGTTCTTGGAAATGCTGCGCATAGTTTGCATCCTGTGGCAGGGCAGGGCTTTAACCTAGCTCTCAGAGGCATTGCAAGAGTGCTGGAGGGTGTCGCCATCGCGCGCGAAAAAAACCTAGAAATATCCTCGCCCAAATTGCTCGCAAATGCCGTAGACGCCCACAAGAAAGATCAGAAAATAACGGTGGGTCTTAGTGACCAGCTGGTTAAAAAGTTTAGCCATACCTCGCCACTATTGGGCTTGCTTAGAGATGTCGGTATGGTGGGTTTAAATAACACCGCGCTGCCAAAGCAAATGTTTACCCGGCAAACCATGGGGCAAGCAACTCGCCAAGTACCGCTGTCTCGTTATTTTGACGAGCACTCTCAATCTGGAGGGGCGTAAGATGAGCAAACATTTTGATATTGTGATTGTGGGTGGAGGCTTGGTTGGTGCGAGCCTAGCGCTATCACTAGCGGACTTGCCTTGTCGTATTGCGCTCATTGATAGCCAGTTGCCAAAGAATTTGTCCGAACTTGGGCCGAAAACGTTGAACGATTATAGTAAACGCGTGAGTGCGATTACCGCCGCTTCAAGTAGTTTGTTGTCGGACCTAGGGGTTTGGAATTTGGTGGATGACAGCTGGAAGCAAGCCTATCGTTTTATGAAGGTTTGGGACCAGTTAGGTAGCGGTGAGTTGCGCTTCGATGCCGATGAAATGCACGTGGATGAGCTGGGTTGTATCGTTGAAAACAACGTTATGTTGGCGGCGATGCACGCGAAAGTAAGTGAATCGCAAAATCTAGAGTGCTTTTGGCAGCAAACAGTTGAGAAGTTTGAAGGCGTTGCAGAGCAGGCTGATGGCGTTAGCCTTATGCTGTCAAACGGAGAGTCGCTTAGTGCCGACCTTTTAGTCGCTGCCGACGGGGCGATGTCTGGAGTACGCCAGCAGGCGGGCTTTGAAATGCGCGAGTGGGACTATGACCACCTCGCCATTGTCGCGACAGTAGAGACGGAACGCAGCCACAATAATACCGCCTTCCAACGTTTTTCAGAGGATGGGCCCTTAGCATTTTTGCCTTTAAAAAATACCGATAAACCCGGTCGGTTTAGTTCAATTGTTTGGTCGCTCAAGACGGATAGAGCGAAACACGTGTTGGGTCTATCTAATAGTGAATTCTGTGACGAGTTGAAAAAGGAAATAGAAAACAACTTAGGTGACGTCCTTAATGTCTCTGAGCGCGCAAGCTTTCCCTTGCGTCAGCGTCATGCAAAGCGCTACTTCAAAGAGAGTGTTGTGCTCGTGGGTGATGCCGCGCATACGATTCACCCGCTTGCAGGGCAGGGTGTCAATTTGGGCTTTAAGGATGTCGCTGTATTAAGTGAGGAGTTACATCGAGCCATCGCAGAAGGCGTTTCGTTGAGCCACCCTCAAGTCCTCAAGCGATATCAGCGACGGCGTCAAAGCGACAATTTACTCATGATGGGTGCAATGGAAGGCTTTAAACGCTTATTTGGGCAGGCCGACCCCATGCTGCGCTTACTGCGAAATACCGGAATGTCGTGGGTCAACCGCCAAGGCACACTCAAGCGTAAGATTATTGAACATGCGATGGGCTTGTGATTTTTTGGTTCACTTATGGGCTTCGAACCCCCGCTGCTTTGGTGGAGAAAGTTTTCTCCTAAGGTATGTGTCCTCGTATGTTTCTTTAGTACACACGAACTATCTATCAAGTGAGGGAGAATTGAGATGATAAGGTCGGTTTTTTATTGCGTTTTTCTCATATGCGTGCAATTGCAGGCGGGAACAATAGAGGCTAAAGAGTGGGACCTGAAGAAAGCTGAGGGAGCCATAAAAATATACTCACGCATACACAAGTCTGGCTATGAAATGACAAAACTGGAAGCCGAAGTTGACTATGATCTTCATCAGCTTTTAGCGATCAATACTGACGCGGCCGGTCTGAAAGATTGGATGGATTCGGCCAAGGGCTCTGAGCTGGTTTTAGCCGTATCTCCTAAAGAGTATGTCGTTCGAATGATTTGGGATATTCCTGCACCATTTTATGATAGAGACTCTGTTGCAAGGTCGGTCATAACGCAAAACCCTGCCAATAAAGAAGTCATGCTGAGCTACAAAACAGAAAAAGGTTTGATTCCTGAGACACCCGACTATGTTCGAATGGAGGAGGCAATAGGTTATTGGCGTTACACGCCGGTTTCAAAATTCAGAACCAAGATCGAATATACGTGCCTGACAATGCCCGGCGGAGAGCTTGTTCCGATATGGGCCAATATGAAGGCGGTCGAAGCTCCGTGGAATACCGTACAAAATATGTTAAAGGTCTTGGCGACAGACAAATACAAGGGATCGACGTTGGAATTTATTGAGAATAACTAATTGCGTTCTACTAGATGTTGGGGTCAGAGCAATACCTAAATCAACAGCCTAGTCCATTTTTCAAAGTGCCTGTCCCCGTCCGTCGTCGCGAAAATGTTAATACAAATGATCATAGTTCCGCGGTTATATTGATATTAGTCGCTTTATTGTTGAAAGAGTATGTCTGATGCTAGGCCTCGGGTATTTAATTCTATTTTTTATTTATTTTTGGATCGTAAAATCAGCGTTTTGTTTGGGATAGGGAGCAAACAAAAATTTGGAATACGGTGTATAGAAAGCATGAAACTATTGTTGATACAAAAACAAATGAAATATTGGCTGAGTATAAAGACTTCTATACAAACTTAAAGAATCCTACAGTGGCTGGAGCTGTAACGTTGGGCGATATTCAAAATATGGATGAAAATAGACTCTTGTGAAGCCGTTGGTAAGAGAGCAAATCAAATAGAATTTAATGGATATTTTTCGAATATCTGAATCGCCACTAATTTACTAGACGCAAAACAACCTAGAAAGAAGCACTGGAACTGCGGTCTCTACTCGTAATATACGTTCCCCTAGGTGCACTGCATCAAAGCCTGCCTCGCATAGCTTCTCAACTTCATAGGGCGTAAAGCCGCCTTCGGGGCCAATCACGAGTGTGGTCTCGCCGTTGATATTGATAGGGCAAGGGGTGTCCGTACCCGGATGAGCGAGTAGCTTTCGTGAACCTTCGGATAGTGATGGGAGTTCGTCTTCTACAAAGGGTTTAAAGCGCTTTCTTATGTGGACTTCTGGCATCACGGTGTCTTTTGCTTGTTCCAGTCCAATGATGCAGTTTTCGCGTATTTTGTCTTCGTTCAGCCATGGCGATTGCCAGAAACTCTTTTCTACTTTCCATGCGTTCAAAAAGTAGAGTTTTTTGACGCCCATTGTTGTTGCCGTTTGGATAATGCGCTTTAGCATTTTGGGTCGGGGCATGGCGATAATTAGTGTGATAGGCAGTGCTGACGGCGCCTCTTTGTCCCAGCTAACGGTCAGCGATGCTTCTTGTTTAGTTAGCGCCGTGAGCGTCGCTCTACCAATCGACCCGTTTTCGAGTCCTACCGTTAGCGAATCATTGACTGAAAGCTTCAGGACTTCGTTGATATGCGTGAGCTGCCTGCCACTGACTTTGGCAAGGTTAGGACTAAGCAAATTTTCCTGTTCGAGGAGCAAGAGATTCATTCAGGGGAGATGCTTTGTTTTTCTTTTTCGATCATGCGTGAAAAGAACACGCCGACTTCGAATAGTAGCCACATCGGGACCGCCAACAAGGTTTGAGAGATGACATCGGGCGGTGTGAGTAGCATTCCGACGACGAAACAGCCGACGATAAGGTAAGGTCGTTTCTCCGTTAGGCTAGCGGTTGTTGTGACACCCGTGGCAACCAATATGACGGTTGCAATTGGGATCTCAAATGCCAAGCCAAATGCAAAAAATAGCTTCAGTACGAAATCAAGGTATCGGCTGATATCGGTCATGATGGTCACACCTGCTGGCCCTGCGCTGGTAAAGAAGGCAAAGATAAGCGGGAATACAACAAAGTAGGCGAAGGCGATGCCTGCATAAAAAAGGATGACGCTGGAGATGAGTAGCGGTGTAGCAAGGCGTTTTTCTTTTTGGTAGAGCGCTGGTGCGACAAAGCTCCAAAGCTGAAATAGGACATAAGGCATTGCGACGAATATCGATAACATGAACGTTAATTTGAACGGTGTCAGAAATGGCGACGCCACGTCGGTCGCTATCATGCTAGCGCCCTCGGGTAGATACGCTCGCAAGGGTTCGGAGACAATCAGGTATAGATCGTTGGCAAAATAATAGAGGCCAAGAAACACAAACAACACGGCCGCAACGGCATGCAGTAATCGGTTACGTAGCTCGATTAAATGGCTTACTAATGGCTGTGACTGACTGATTGTTTCGTCGCCGTCTTTTTTGTCGGTATCGCTCATTTATCTGTCGGATGGTCCGGAAGGTTGGGTTGAGACTCGGCTGGCTTGTCTAGTTCGTCGTCTCGCGGCAAGGGTTCGTAATCGTGTGCCTCTTGAAGCGCTGATTTTACGGTGCTTTGAATGTTACGGACATCCTCTTCGATGTTTAGACTCTCACCTTGCTGCTTGAGTTGTTCTCTAAGTTCATCCGCTTTTATTTGGCGGTCTATTTCGCTGGAAAATTGGGACACCATTCTTCGCGCTTTACCTACCCAGCGTCCCGCGTTTCGTGCGGCCACGGGCAAGCGTTCAGGCCCGAGTATTAGCAAGCCGATAATCCCGACAATAACGAGTTCAAGAAAGCCGATGTCAAACATGGTAAGCGCTTTATCCGTGGATGTTGTAGACGATTCTTTTGAATTAGATAAAGGCTAGTCTTTCTTTTCGTCTACTTTTTCAGCTTTGGCATCAATGACTTCGCTATCCTTTTCGTCCTCTTTTTTCTCAAGGTTTTTTGGATCATCGTCGTTCATTGCTTTCTTGAAGCCTTTTACCGCGCCCCCTAAATCTCCACCCATATTGCGAAGTTTTTTAGTGCCAAATACTAGAGCGACAATCACTAGAATGATAATTAGTTGCGTTGGGCTAATACCCATAATGCTCTCCTACGAATTGCGCGAGGCTTTTTCTTCAAGCCCCGATAGATTAAAACGACGTTCTAATTCGTTTAGTACGTCTTGTGAACTAAGGCCGAGGTGCGACAGCATTACCATACTGTGAAACCATAGATCTGCGGTTTCACCAATTAGTTCCTTATTTAGGCTCGAGTCTGTTTGAGCGTCTTTTGCCGCAAGAATCGTTTCTGTGCACTCTTCGCCCACTTTTTCGAGTATTTTATTCAGCCCTTTGCTGTGCAGGCTGGACACATAAGATGAGTCAGGGGCTGCTTGTTTTCTCGCCTCTAAAACGTCGGTGAGTTCCGATAATACCTTAGACATAATTTACGAATTTCCTTAACAGCGAGGGCAGCCGGCTACTTTCTTAGTAGAACAAGCGCGCCACCTACATAAAGTAGTGTAGCTTGCCATGGCGTGTTTTGTATTAAATTGATGTTGGTGGGATCGGCGACAAACACGCCGGCTGCGATGAGTGCGATGCCCGCGAGTATATGATTGCTGCGTCGACGTCGTCGGTCGGCCTCTTCTGCTAATTGCGCTACGATGCGGGCGCTACTCTCATCACGTCGGTTTAGGTGCTTAATCTGGGTCATCGCATCAAAGAGCAACCTAGGGACTTCCGGTGATTGCTCTAACCATTCTGGTAAGTGCTGTTTGATGTTTTTAAAGACCCCAGGTGGGGCCATTCTCTCTTTCATCCAGTTCTCTAGGTAAGGCTTTGCGGTATTCCACAAATCTAGGTCGGGATAAAGTTGACGGCCAAGGCCTTCGATATTCAGCAGCGTTTTTTGTAGCAGCACCAGTTGTGGCTGAACTTCCATATTGAAGCGTCGCGCAGTTTGAAATAGGCGAAGTAAGAACTGGCCAAACGAAATGTCTTTAAGAGGGCGCTCAAATATCGGCTCGCAAACCGTTCGAATAGCCGATTCAAATTCGTCGACGCGAGTATCCTCTGGAACCCAGCCAGATGAAATATGTAGCTCGGCGACTTGCTTATAATCTCGCTTGAAGAAGGCAAGTAAGTTGCGAGCGAGATAGTTTTGGTCTTCAGGCGTGAGAGTGCCGACGATGCCGAAATCGATAGCGATGTATTGCGGTTTTTCGGGCGTAAGTGTCGAAACAAAGATATTGCCGGGGTGCATGTCGGCGTGAAAAAAACTATCGCGAAATACTTGCGTGAAGAAGATTTCAACGCCGGTTTCGGCGAGGTGTTTAAGGTTAATGTTGGCCGCTTTTAGTGCGTCGATATCTGCGACGGGTATGCCTTTGATTCGCTCCATCACTAATACGCTTTTATGCGTATAGTCCCAGTAAATTTCTGGAATATAGATAAGGTTGGAGTTCAAAAAGTTGCGGCGTAATTGAGACGCATTAGCTGCCTCCCTTTGCAGGTCTAGCTCGTCGTAGATGGTGCTTTCATAGTCTTTCACGATTTGAATAGGGTGTAAGCGTCGGCCATCTTCCCAGTACTTTTCAAGCAGCGTAGCGAGTATCAGAAGCAACGCAATGTCTTGACCAATGGTTTTCTCAATTCCTGGACGAATCACTTTAACAACGACATCTCTACCGTCGTGCATTGTCGCGCTGTGGACTTGCGCAATTGAAGCGGAGGCGAGCGGTGATAAATCAAAATCAGCAAATAGGTCTGCCAGTTTTTTCCCCAGCGCCTTTTCTACGATGGCTTTGGCTTCTTCCCCTTCGAACGGAGGCACGTCGTCTTGCAGTTTTTTCAGCTCATCGGCAATGTCGTCTGGCAATAGGTCTCGGCGGGTGGACAGGATTTGCCCGAACTTTACGAAGATTGGGCCAAGGGATTCGAGCGCAAGGCGCAGTCGCTCTCCTTTGCTCAGCTTTGGCGTTGGGAATAAGTGCCAAGGCGCGAAGGCCAGCAATAAGCGAACGCTAAGAGGTAGTGGTTTTCGCGGGATGAATTCATCAAGGCGGTATCTGCTAACAGCCCAAAGAATGACAAAAATGCGGCGAAGTTTGGCGACGAGTACTAACTTTGACACGAAGGGTCTCTTTTGGATTTTTGACGGACAAGGTGTTTGAACTTGGCTTCAAGACGGTCCGTTGCTAAGCGCAGCTGATCAATCGCTTCAAATTGCGTGGCGGCGATGGCGCGGCTAGGGAGTAGACGTAATTCGTATTTCACAAACTCTTCTAGATCTTGTCTGAACGAGCTCGTGAGGTTTTTTCCCCAGATAAAGCCGCTTTGTAGCCCGGTGGTTAACAAGTGGGCGGGTGTTTCTCCGATGGCTTCGCCTAGCAGGCCTTCCCAGTCGATACTAATCGCACTGGCGAAAGTCAAAATTTGTTGGGCTCGAACGGCATCGCCACTAAGCGAGACTTCTTTTCGTTTAAATAGGCTGTTTTTGTCTTTCTGGAACGCAAGTTTTAGCAGTGCGCTGCTACTGCCAGAGAGTGTTACTGTCGGCTGAAGGTCTGCAGACTGTAACTTGATGCGTTCTTTTTCGACTAAGAAAAAAATCGACTGATCAAGCGAGGTGATATTCAGTTCTAAAACGCAGCCTTCTAATGGTTTAAGCTTTTTAGCGCCAGCCGGGTCCATCGCCAGTGTTGTGTTAATTGCGGCCTCTAGCGCAGGGGCTAGCTTTTTAAGCGCAGAGATATCCAATAAGCTCATGCTATGGTTTTATCCCACTGTGCAATGCTACGACGCCGCTTGTCATATTTTGATATCGACAGTTGACGAGCCCCGCTTTTTCCATCATCGATTTAAGCGTTTCTTGGTCTGGGTGCATGCGTATTGACTCGGCAAGATACTGATAGCTTTCGCTGTCGTTGGTGACCAACTTACCCATAAATGGCAACGCTTTGAATGAGTACTTATCGTATAGTTCACTAATCACAGCGTTGGTCGGCTTTGAAAACTCAAGCACCAGTAGGCGTCCGCCTGGTTTGAGAACGCGAGCCATTGACGCCAGCGCTTTGTCTTTGTCCGTGACGTTTCTCAGACCAAATGCAATGCTGACACAGTTAAAGTGGTTGTCAGGAAAGGGCAGACATTCCGCATTTGCTTGAACAAACTCAATGTTGTTGCCATAGCCTTTATCTAACAGTCGATCTCGTCCAACGTTCAGCATGGAGGCATTGATGTCAGCCAGCACTACTTGCCCCGCTTCACCGACGCGCTTTGAGAATTGCATAGTGAGGTCGCCAGTCCCCCCTGCGATATCAAGTACTTTGTGGCCTGCACGAACGCCACTGCTCTCAATTGTCAGACGTTTCCAAAGGCGATGAACACCGAACGACATCAGGTCGTTCATGATGTCGTACTTGGCGGCTACAGAGTGAAATACGTCAGCGACTTTGCCGGCCTTTTCGCCCGCTTTGACATCTTTGAAGCCAAAGTGAGTAAGCGACTCTTTAGACTCAGGGTGGCCTTCAGTATGGGTTTCAAGGGTTTCTGTCATGACGATGCTCTATGCTAAATGTGCGGCTATTCTAACCTTCAATGAGGTCGAAAACTACGCTATACGGCGACGAATATTAAAAAGGGTTTTGTGGCCTAGCCCGAAGGCGGGTTAGTATTGTTTTTGTAGCTTACACATAGGGTATGACGAGGATAGATAGTACATGTCGGCAATACATATAACGCGAAGTCATAATCAGGATCTCGAACACGCGAAAGCTTATGCGGATGACATAGCGAAAAGCTTGTCGGAGAAGTTTGGCGTGAAATACCAGTGGCAGGATATGACAGTGAAATTCAAAGGCGCGGGTGCAAAGGGCTCTATGAATATTGAGCATGCTCACGTTGAAGTTAAGATGGAGTTGAGCTTTATGCTCCGCCCCTTCAAAGGGAAAATAGAACAAGAAATTAATCGTCAACTTGACGACTTTTGTGCCTAACTAAAAACAACAAATATTCATTACCTAGGAGTGTTCGTGTGCCGGATACCAATGTCATTACCTTTCCTCAGATAGCAAAGAAGCTGCCAGCCGTGATGAGAGGCTTGCCTCGTCGAGTAAGAGGCTTAGGTATGGTTGGGCTTCAAACAACGGAAACACCCTCTGGCTTGACGCGCTGTCTTGATATGGCGGTACGTAAATCGCCGAAAAGTTCCGCTTTGCTTTACGAAGACCGGGAATATAGCTACCAACAATTAGGCAATCAGGTCGACCAGTTAGCGCGTTATCTTCAGTCGACGGGTACGAAACAGGGTGATGTGGTGGCGGTGTTTGTTGAGAATCGTCCGGAGTTGCTTTTTTGTATTGCTGCCTTGTCCAAGCTAGGTGCCGTGAGTGCGTTGATCAATACGTCGCAAAGAGGGGCGGTGTTAGCGCATAGTATCGAGCTGGTAACGCCGACCCGCTTGGTGGTTGGTGAAGAGCTAATTGAGGCGGCTTTTGAGGTACAAAAGTCGTTACCTGAAGGCGCCAATTCTCTGCTTTTTGTGCCTGATGAAACCGTTGACTCTGGCCGTGTGCCAAAAGGCTGGGTAGATTTGACGGCTGCGGCGAGCGAGACGCCAAACACGACGCCCATTAACGCTGTTGAAAGTATTGCGAGCGACCCCTTTTGCTATTTTTACACCTCTGGTACTACGGGCATGCCAAAGGCTGCGGTGATGACACATGGTCGTTTCATGAAGGCCTATGCAGGCGTAGGGATGGCGTGCATTCAACTGGGGAAGAAAGACCGGGCGATGGTCACGTTACCTTTTTATCATGCGACGGCACTGGCCATTGGCTGGGGAGCCGTGCTTTCAGGCAATGCTAGCCTAGTGATGGTCAGGAATTTTTCGGCAAGCAAGTTTTGGTCGCAAGTTAAGCACTATGATGTCACAGCGATTTGTTATGTGGGTGAGTTATGCCGCTATTTGCTGGCGCTTCCAGAGTCCTCACAGGATAAACAGCACAGCGTTCGGTTAATGTTTGGGAACGGTTTGCGGCCCAATATTTGGACCGCTTTCAAAAAGCGCTTTGGTATTAAAAAAGTGATGGAGTTTTACGGCTCTAGTGAAGGGAACGTGGGGTTTCTTAATCTATTTAATTTTGATTGCACTGTCGGGTTCACGACTGTGCCTTACGCGATTGTCGAGTACGACTTAGACCAAGATGAGCCTGTTCGTCGCTCAGACGGATTCATGCGCAAAGTTAAAGCTGGGCAGGCAGGGTTGTTGTTAGGTGAAATTACCGATAGCAGCCCTTTTGATGGCTACACCGATCCTGAGAAAACAGAGCAAACGATTCTGAGAAATGTTCTTAAGCCGGGAGATGCCTGGTTCAATACCGGCGACTTAATGAGAGATCAAGGATATCGCCACGCGCAATTTGTTGACCGACTGGGAGATACCTTTCGGTGGAAGGGAGAGAATGTTTCCACCGCGGAGGTGGAGAACGTGCTTTCGTCTGCGCCAGGCGTGCTTGATGGTGTGGTTTATGGTGTTGAAATTCCGGACACCAATGGGAGGGCGGGAATGGCCAGCGTACGTTTGAAAGACGGCTGCGTTTTGGAGCCCGAAGCCTTGTTTCGTCATATGAGCCAAGCACTTCCAAAGTATGCCGTTCCTGTTTTTATTCGCGAAGCGAAGGAGCTCGAAACAACGGGAACGCATAAGTATAAAAAGGCCGACTTAAAGAAAGAAGGCTTCGATGTTAAGCGGGTAGCTGACCCAATATGGGTGTGCCTCCCCGGTTCGAGCTCCTACGTGCTCACTGATGTGTCATTGTTTGACGAAGTTTGTGGCGGCAAGTATTCGTTCTGATGGGGCTGCTTTTCGGCCGAGAGCTCCCGTCTTATTAGCTTCGGTCTTTGAAATCAGGGCCAGCGCTGTCTGACTGTCCTTTTTTTATCGCGGTGCGCTGGTTGAAGCGTCCGATTAGTTTTTTCTGTAGCTTAGTTTCGAGTAACAGCGCGTTTCTGACAGTGCCCAGCCAGGATTTGTTGAATAGGGTTTTCGTGCTGTTAATCGCGTCGGGTGACTTTTCTTTCAAGGCCTCTGCAAAAGCAATGGCGCTCGTCATTGGGTCGGTGCAAACGTGTGTCACTAAGTTGTAGCGTTTGGCTTCTTCTCCGTCAAAAATTCTGGCAGTCATCGCGAGCTCTTTTGCAATGTCGATGCTGGTAAGCTCTCGCAGTGCAATACTGCCCGCCATATCTGGAATGAGTCCCCACTTCGATTCCATGATAGAAAATTCGCAATCTGGCGTGGTGTATCGAAAATCAGCGCCCAGAACAATTTGAAAACCACCGCCCCAGCACTTTCCATGCGTTACGGCGATCACCGGTATCGGAAGTTCACGCCAGAGGTAGCTAACGTCCTGAGCTAGGTTGGACGCTTTCGTGCCCGGCTTGATGAGCAGCTTTACAGCGGTCACCGGGTTTTTGAACATGCTTTTTACATCTAAGCCGGAGCAAAACGCTGCGCCTTCGCCGCTCAGGATCACCGCGCGGGCTTTCTTGTTTTTGCGGATAAGCTTGCAGGCTTTGACGATGCCTTCGAACATAGGCATGTCCAGTGCGTTTAGTTTTTCAGGCCGATTGAGCGAAACGAAGGCAATGTCATCAACGAACCTTAAGGTTACACGGTCAAAAAGATTATGGGTTTCGCTCATGACTAGTCTCTATTGTTTTGAAGGATAAAAAAGGGGGAGGGGTGATGGTCAAAAATTCTATTCAGCACACGCTCTTCTCTTGCAAGAAGAGTATCCATTAGTTTAGGGATGTCTTCCATTGAATGAAAGGCGCTAAATCCTCGGTATATGAAGCCATGCAAGGCCTCCAAGCCAGCCATCTCAGCGGGCGATTTTGATATCTTTAGTGAAAACTGGATCATGCTGCTTCGGGCATATTTGTTTAGCATATGGCCCGCTTGGCCAACTAGTTTTAATTGCTCAAGTCGCGCTTTTTTGTTGTCGCAAAAACGATACGCTTGGCAATAGGTCGTTTCGTCAATCAGCGCTGATGAGCTTTCATTGAGTAACGCTTGCGCGAGTTGTCGGTCTAGTATTTGGGTTTTGAGGTTGAGTTCAATAAGTAGCGCGACAGTCCCTAACGTTTTTTCGGGTAGTAGTTTAATTAGCTTTGGAGCAATACGCTCTAGGTCGCGATCGCGGTCACTAAAGTCTTGCGCGGCATACAAGTCGGAGAATAAAAATTCTAGGCCGTTGTTGTAGTTTGAAGACGTATAAAGGTCGTGATGCGTGCGTTTTAGGCGCTCACATTGCCAGGTAGATAGTGAATCCAGGTGTTGCTTGTCTACGGTTTGCGAATTTTGAAAGTGATGATAGTCAATGAGGGTTTGCTTTAAGCGGTTTTCTGCGGGTGTTTTTGCTTTGATCTGTTGGATTCGGTCGTGGTACATCGCTCGCAGTTTTATTCAGTGGCTTCGACTTCGTTAGTCTAATTGAATTTACGGCGATGTGGTAGAAGGCTGTTTGCTTGCAGTTGGGCGCTCGCCAAAGCACTCCTTACGCTGAGGCAAGGAGGCTATTCTCTCTTAGCTTTTTTCGAGAGTGCTCTTTTATGGCTTCGGCTTGCTTCGGGCAAGGTATGGTCTCTAGCGATGGCACCCAGTCTGGGTTATCGAGAGTGACAAAGTGACTAACGGCATTTGTTTCCACAACTCTAACCGAATTTGGACTTTTCAGTGCACTGGCTAGCATCAGGTTTCGGTCGAGTATGCGGTCTATTTTCGGAATCAAGAAGGTGCCATGACGCATGTGTTCATATACGGAATAATCTGCTTTTTCCATCCAAGCAAACAGGTTTTCGATGTTTCTAACAATGCTTAAGTGGTCTTTTGTTGCCGTAAACAACTTATGAAGTAGTTGTTTTTTGCGAGCATTCATTTTTCCGAAAAACATTTGGCCATAAGACGTAGATGGCGTGCTGTTTATGAATCGAATAATCCATGGCCACATGCCATGCGAAACAGGCTCGAGTAGTGCTGAAATCAGAGGGTGGGTTCTGCCGCCGGGCAGCGCTGGAGCCTCCAAAATAAGTTCTATGTTCTCGTAAAGCTCTGGTTGTTGGCTAATTGCCTCCAGAATGACCGCGCCACCGCGTGAGTGACCATGGATTCGAATTCGATCCGTGGTTGGCAGGTTCAATACTGTCTGGTTTAAGATATTTGCATCGTATTCGATGGTAGCTTCGAGATGTTTGATCGGAACTTCCCAAGACGCGGGTTCTGGCATTGGGCCGCTAACCGGGACGTGGTAGTTACTGCAAGTTAGCAGAATGAGCTCAGTTGAAGGGTCTTGATAGCTTTGCGTGAAATAACAGTGATTTTCTAGAAATCCATGGACGCCGATAACAGTGTTAGTGGCCTTGCCGCTATGGCTGCGTACGCTTACCGCACCCTTACCCACGGTGTATACCTTGCCAGAGAACATCTCTGTATAGGTTTGTTCGATCGGCTTAATTAGCTTTCTTGCGTGGATTGCTTGCAATGTCTCTCTCCCACCCTAATTAGACGGCTTTTTCGGAGTTCGTTCAGCCGTTCTTATCATGCTTTATGCTTTGAATATAACCTACAGTCGGCGAATACTCTAGTTATCCTATATAGACTTTGGTCGGTACTGCTTTGTAACCAAATGCTATAGCGCCTGATTGTTTTATAATCAAAACTTAACTTCTTCTCTAGAAAACGTGTGTAAATACCTGAATTTATTATGGCAGATGACTAAAAATTCAGGTGTTAAGAAATGTAACTTATGTTATTTTTCGTATCGTGAGCTGACAGTCGTAGACTCAAAAAATACAGCGTTAATCGCAAGCCCTCCAGATAGTTAATGAGCGTATTTCTTATGCTTGAGCTGTATTTCTGGTTACTTTCAAAAAGAATAATGACTAAATAACTAGGAGGTTGGTTTGAGCACTCAGACTAGCAAACCTTTGAATGGTGTGGATATAGCTTGGTTGAGGATGGACTCTCCGACTAATCTGATGATCATTAATGCAATGATCGTTACCGATTCGATGGACTTTTCGGATTTCAGAAGTACGATTCTGAATCGATTTTTACGCTTTCCACGTTTTATGACGCGTCCTGTCGTGCGGTCGGGAGAGTATTTTTGGGAGCAAGACCCCTACTTTGATGTAGATAATCATGTCAAAAAAGTTGCGCTTCCCGGTGCTGCTGACAAGAAGAGCCTGCAGCAATATATCGCAGACCAAGTCAGTAATCCTTTCGACATGAATAAGCCGCTTTGGCAAATTCAGTTTGTTGAGAACTATCAGGGTGGCAATGCCATTATTCTCAGAGTTCACCATTGCTACGCCGATGGTTTGGCTTTGATTTCTGTCTTTAACTCAATTACGGACTCCAGTCCAAATGTCGCGCCTTTTTCGCAGGCTTCTGTAGCATCGAATGAGCCGATTGAGGTGGAAAAAGATCTCAACTATGAGTGGCCGAAGTATCAAAAGTTAATCGACTCGGCTGTCGATAAGGCGGATAAGTACGCCAATTTTGCTAAAAAGGTCTCGACAGATGGCGTTGACCTTCTTCGAGACAAAGACGCATTGCGCGCAGTTGTCGGTGATGGTGTGCGTGCAGCTGCAGAATTGGCCCAACTCGCGACTATGCCAGCAGATCCAAAACGAGTTTTGAAGGGCCGTTTAGGCGTTCGAAAAACGTGTGCTTGGTCTGAACCTGTCAGCTTTGACAAGTTTCACGGTATAGCGAAAGTGGTTGGCTGCAAGATTAACGATCTGTTGTTGTCTTGTGTGGCGGGGGCATTCCGTGAAGAGCTGATTCATGCGGGTGAAGAGGTAGACGGCAAGAAAATACATGTGACCTTGCCGGTGAACATGCGACCAGAAGAAAAAATGGATATAGGCGGTTCGCCTGAAGAATTAGGAAACTTCTTCGGTACGGTGTTTGCGCCTTTGCCTGTCGGTATTGAGAACCCATTAGAGCGTGTTTATAAGATTAAACATGACATGATCGCTTTAAAGCAGTCGCTTCAGCCGGCGCTGTCTTATGGCATTTTGTATGCGGCTGGGTTGCTGCCCAATTCAGTTCAGAAGCCATTGCTGGAAAGCTTTGGAAATAAAACGACGGCGGTGCTTTCGAATGTTCCAGGGCCAAGAGAGTCTCGTTATATTGCCGGTTCGAAAATTCAAGAGCAGATGTTTTGGGTGCCTCAAACGGGTGACTTAGGACTTGGTTTGAGTATCATCAGTTATGGCGGTCAGATTCAGTTCGGCTTGGTTGGGGATGCGCGATTATTTCCAAACCCAGAGCGAATTGTGAATCGATTTGTTTCTCAAATTGAACTGCACCGCACGGATATTGTGGCGAGTTATATCGAGGATTTGGTCCAGCCAACGATGGCGTCTTAAGTCTTCGTTAGATCACTATCTAAATAGTAAAGCGCTACGGGTTAGCGCTTTTTTTATGTCATAATTTTATAGGATATTTTTGATACTTATTTATACGACAGAGAAGAGCAGTAATGACCGAGAATAAAGTTCGTCTGAAAGAGAAGCTAAACTTGGAGACGGCTAGAATTGCCTGGCGAGACCTGCAAACATTTTTTGCGGGAGGGGCTGTTATTTGTGTATCTGCGAGTCAGGACTTGCTCGAAGTGGCGGAGCAGCTAGCGGCAGACAACAAAGACTTGTTTGCCAAATGGCTTGAAGAGGGCTCGGTCGCCATGGTTTCTGATGATCAAGCATTACGATGGTTTGATGCAGATGCGTCGCTGTGGAGTGTGGTCATCAAACCATACATTTTGGTTCAAGAGCCTAGTGATAGCTAAGCTCTGTCTGAGACGCGAAATCGCGTAGCGTTTTTAGAAACTTTAGCGGCTCGTCCACTAAGGGCGTGTGGCCGCTCTGCTCAAACGGTATTAATTTACTATTTTTTCGATAATCCGCAATTCGTAGTTGCCCACCTTTGGGGTACATTTCCGACTTGAGCCCGACCACGACAGTCGTTGGGATATCTACCTCCCGCAGCGTGTCACGCAGGTCATAGTTGTTTTCGAGGTAAGCGTTCAAACATATTATGTAGGCTTGCCAGTTTTCAGTGGGTAGCAGTGTTTGTTGCCCGATTGCTGACCGGCATAGCGTTTTAGCCATGCTTTTCAGTCCGTTCTTGGACATCGCGCTAGCGAAAAACAACCCAAGTTCTTTCCATAGCTTGCGCGTCAACTTCTGGGGTAACGCTCGGTAAGGCGTATTGTTTTGAATATACGGCGTTAGTTGTTCAACCAGGGCGCGAGCTCGCGCAATGCGCTCGTTATGTTCGTGTCCAAATAAACCCCATTTCCACTCATCAGAGTTAAGGCAAACAGGGCTTTGGTCTATATGAAGATAATGCGACGGGGCATTATTCGGATGAAGTTTCTGGTATTGAAGAGAGGTTAAGGCTCCCATCGATATGCCGCTAAGCTTAAAGCGAGTTAGGTTCAGATGGTTAACAAGGTCGTTAATATCGTTGGCGTAGTTTGTTAGTACGCAGGACTCAGAGAACTTAGCCGTGTGTGATCTCCCGAATCCGCGAAGGTCGGGCATGATGACGCGAGCATTGCGGCTTAGTGGGGTGGAGAATGGGAGCCAGTGCAGTGAGTTCATACCGAACCCATGCAGCAGGATAATCGGGTCGCCCTGTCCTTGATCGCGGTAGAAAAGCTTGGTGCCGTCTCGTGTTGTTAGCCTAGGCATTTTTATTATCTCGAGTTAAGCCAAGTGACAGTGTATAGCGTTAACTGTTTTGTATTCAACTGTTACAGATGACGCGACAAATAGTACATAGCGATACAAACCGCAACATTATGTAACGGTGACTGATTTGATCGGTGCCATACTTCTTTAATGTTTATCGTCGTGCTCACCAGTGCAGATCCTGCATCAGGGTGCTTCAGTTTTCATTTGCCAGGTCGCTATAACTAACAGAGTTGATCGTTGAGGCTGCTGAAGCTTCTTGTCTAGCTTAGTGAAGGTTTATACCTGATTTTTTAGAACCGCAGGCGAGGGAGTTAGCGGTGAGCATACTGTCCAGTCGATCATTGATGGAGCGCGTCATTTTTGGGGCAAGGCCTTTGGTCATTGTCTTATTTCTTCTGATCACTTCTTTTCTGACCTATCAAGCGGCGCAAATTAAGCCAGACGCTAGCTTAGAGCGAATGATTCCTCTTGAGCATCCTTATATTGTCAATTTTTTAGATCATCGCGACGACCTAGAAAACCTGGCTAACTTTATTCGAATATCTGTCGAGTCAAAAGACGGCGATATCTTCGATAAAAAATATATGGAGCAGCTCGAAAAAATTAGTGACGAAGTCTTCTACTTGCCCGGGGTTGATCGTTCTGGACTTAAGTCTTTGTGGACGCCTAATGTGCGTTGGGTTGAAGTGACAGAGAATGGCTTTTCTGGCGGCCCGGTTATCCCAAATGGTTATCGCGGAGATGACTATAGCCTTGATCAGCTTAGGCAAAATATATTGCGTTCGGGGCAGGTTGGCCGACTCGTCGCTAACGACTTTGGGTCGTCCATCGTCTATGTGCCTCTGCTTGAAACCAACCCGGAAACGGGACAGCCTCTCGACTATCTAGACTTTTCGCGTCAGCTTGAAGAGAAAGTGCGCGATAAATATGCAGGCGACGATTCCGCCGTTAGAATTCAGATTGTCGGTTTTGCCAAGAAAATAGGCGACATGATTGAGGGCTTGGCTTCCGTTGTGGTGTTCTTCAGTATCGCCGCATTGGTCACGACTCTGTTGCTATATGCGTATTGCCGCTGCCTTAAAAGCACATTGACGACCGTCGTGTGCTCGATTATCGCTGTTTTTTGGCAACTGGGTTTGATGCGTTCGCTCGGCTACGGCTTAGACCCCTATTCCGTATTGATTCCCTTTATTGTGTTCGCGACGGCGATCAGTCATGGGGTTCAGTTTATCAATGGAATGAACCGAGAGTCGGGGCAGGGAGCGACGCCTCTCGATGCGGCTGTCGTGACGTTTGGGCATCATTTTCTGCCGGCAATGCTGGCCTTAGTTAGTGATGCGATTGGCTTCTTTACATTGGTTCTGATTGAAGTTGACGTAATCAAAGACCTAGCGATCGGCGCTAGTGTCGGCATTGCGAGCATCATCATTACAAATATGATCCTTCTTCCGGTTATCCTGTCGTATACGGGTTTAACGAAAACCGGCTTGAAGCATGCGGAGTATGTTGAGCAGAATCCTCACCCAATCTGGCGTCGAATTGCAGATATCGCGACACGAAAAGGTGCGTTCGGGGCGCTAGTGTTGGCGCAAATTGCTGTTGGGGCCGGCTTGTACGCGGCGGACGGTCTAAAGATCGGCGAGTTAGCAGAAGGGGCGCCGGAGCTTAGGCCAGATTCGCGCTATAACTTAGATAATGCCTATATCACCGAGCATTACTCGACGAGTGCCGACGTGATGGTGATTATGGTTAAAACGCCCCCAGAGCAATGCAATTCTTACCCTGTCATGCACACCATAGATCAGCTTCAGTGGCGTATGGACCAGCTGGCAGAGGTGCAGTCGAGTGTTTCTATTGTTGATGTTTCAAAGGCTGTTACACGAGCCTTCAATGAGGGGAACTACAAGTGGAACTCCTTGTCGCGCAATCAGAAAATCATTGATACATCTCTGCAAATGGCGCCCGGGGGGCTCTTGAATGCTGACTGTAGCTTGGTTCCGGTGCTGGTGTTTCTTAACGATCACAAGTCTGAAACATTACAGCATGTGGTCGATGTGGTTGAGCAGTTTGCGCAACAGCACAACAGCGACGACGTTAAAATCTTACTCGCCGCTGGTAATGCAGGGATTGAAGTGGCGACTAATCAGCTGATCGCCGAGTCACAGACGCTAATGATGGTTGTTGTTTATGTCATTGTTGCTGTGATGGTTGCCTTAGCTTATCGCTCTTTCAGCTCAGTTGTTTGTGTGGTGTTGCCGTTAGCAATGACCTCAGTCTTGTGCACCGCATTAATGTCAATCTTTGGCATTGGTGTGAAAGTATCGACGCTGCCGATTATCGCTTTAGGGGTGGGGCTAGGGGTCGATTATGGGATCTACATTTTTAGTCGTTTAGAGGAATTACTCGAAGAAGGAATGAGTATCTACGATGCGTATTACGAAACCCTAAGAACGACCGGAAAAGCAGTGGCGTTTACTGGGTTAACGCTCGCTATCGGAACGGCTACATGGATGTTTTCTCCCATACAGTTTCAGGCCGATATGGGACTTCTGCTGACGTTTATGTTCCTCTGGAACATGGTTGGCGCGATGACGTTGTTGCCCGCTCTCTCGTATTACTTTCTTGAGGTTAAGCCTAAAAAGCAATCGCTGATCGAACAAGATGCGGTGTAACCCGCGTCTCGCTTCGTGAAGGCTTGAAAGTAAGCGTATCTACTAAGGAATATTGACCGTAATGGGGTCTGAATAGCCGCCGGTAATACCATCTGAATCTGTTGTTGCAATACGAAGATAGTATGTGCCCGATGATAAACGCTCGATCACATGGCTGGTGGTTGTCGCACCCAGTATTTGAGCGGAGTTCGTGTAACTACCCTGTGCGCTGCCGTATTGAATGACATAGCCGCGAATCTCGGCTAGCGGGAGAGGGTCACCGTTTTCACGCTGAGTCGGAATATCCCAACTAAGGTCAAGATTGACTGGCGTAACAAGCGTTAATAGTGCGGTGAGTGAACGAATGGTTTCAGTGCTGCTACGGACCTCAACATAGTATGTGCCAGCATCTTGTGCGTATGCGTTCGTGATGTCGTAACGCTTCGCTGTCGCTCCGCTAATAGCCGTTCCATTATAATACCACTGGTAGCTTAACTGGGTTCCGGCTTCGCCTTCTACGCTAAAGCTTCCGCTTTCTCCTTCAACAAGCGATATCGACTGAGGTTGCTGTGTAATGCTTAATGGCAATGAGGACGACAGTATTGTGACCATACTGCTGTTCGATACAACAGAGCCTTGGCTGTTACTCACCTGAACATCATAGACGCCCGAGTCAGCCACTTGAGATGGGTTGATCGTTAGTCTCATGCTATTTTGGTTCGAGAGGTTGTCGCCATTTTTACGCCATTGGTAGCTGACAAACCCGCCTCCCGAGGCGCTAACCGATAGGCTTAGCTCAGAGCCTTCCAAAGAGGTGACAGACTCAGGGTGTTGATGAATTGTTACGGGTTCGATGCTGTTTGATACCGAAATTGTCGCGTAATTTGAGCTAATGCTGCTGGCGTCATCAGAGATTGTTACTCGATAGCTAGCGGCGTCGCTCTCGCTTACATTCGTTAGTCTTAGCTGGTTTGTATTCGCGCCGGGAATAACAGAGCCACCTTTCTGCCAAACATAGCTATAGTTGCCGATGCCGCCAGCCGGAATAACCGTCAGTGTCGCGCTTTGCCCAGGGCTTAAAGAGTAGGAGCTTGGATGCTGAGAAACTGAAAGCGGTAATTGCTGCTCATTGACAGTGACTAATGCAGAAAGTGATCTGAGCGTGTTTGAATCGTCCGAGACTGTTGCGTGGTAAAGGCCTTGATCTGACACTTGTGGTGAGGCAATTGTTAGCGTGTTCAGGTTTTCACCAAGCAATGCTTGATTGTCTTTAAACCACTGTATGTTTTCTTCTGTAAGTCCCGTGGCTTCGACTCTCAAGATAATGGGCTCTCCTTCAAGTACCGTCGTGGACTGAGGCTGCGCTGAAATAGAAGCTGTCTCGTTGTTTATACTATCAGCGATGTCTGATGCGGATGCTGCGATACTAGAGAGCTGTGCGTCGACTTGCGGCGCGCTTTCGGTGTATAAGGCTGCGAGGCTTTGCGCTAGGGAGGCTGTGTTGGAAAAAGTCTCTTGCAGGTCGAGGTCATTTAAGTCGACGAGATTTAATTTCCACTGTTGGCTCAATGTCATCGAAAAAAAGCTTGCGCTAATAATTCCCTGTTCTAGCTCATTTTGATTGATGCCGTTGTTTAGTGTTGTGATATCCGCAGTGCGCGTCGCTAGTGGGTCGAAGTCGAGTCTGAGATCGGCTTGCAGCCAGGCATTGGCTGTTTTCAAGTTGTGCGCCGTAAGCCCTTCTTCTAGGCTCGCCGCTGTTGCAACAATGAGATGGCTTAGTGGAGAGATATTAATCTGATTGGCTTGGCCGGGAAGCATAACGCCTAGCAGGCTAAAGTCTTCAGGAAGTGATAGCCATTGACCGAAGTCAGTGTGATCGCCAGAAGAGGGCATGGTGCAGCCAGCAGGCAAGTCGCACTTCATTCGTGTGTGTGCGTCAGCCCTTAATTCTAGTATCAGCGGTGAGTCAGAGGGAGCGGTAGTCGAAAGTGAAAAGTCGCCACGGTTGTTAGTGCGCGAGGACAGCAGGAAAAACGCTTCACCATTTCGCAATTCGTAGGCATTAACGATCCCTTGATCAATAACGCCTTTAATTGCACTGCCTGAAATAGAGTTGTTGTTATCTGCTTGACTTGAAGCAGAGCCTCCACCACCACAGGCAGAGAGAATAAGCGCTAGCGAGAAAACGGTTAGAGTACGAATTATTCGGGTTAAAGGCATTAAGCTTGTCGTCGGTTGTAGTGGCTGGCAATTAAAAATAAAACGGCGACTGTTTTTTTGTTCTTTCGCACAAACGGATCTTTGTACGTTATCTACTTACTGTAGATTTATCATTTATAAGGTTCGAGGAAGAGATTTTGATCAAGATACTTCCTTATCGCTGGCAGAATATTACAACAGGGTTGGTCAATTCGCGAACAATTGGCGGTTAACATTAGTTAACAAAATTAGTCTTTGGGTTCGTCAGTTGGTGAGCTTAAAGATTTCATTATTCCGGTATATTTATTTAAGCAGTTTTCAAGGTTGCTGATCATATCTTGAATTGACGTTGGGGCGTCACTAACAAGCGCTTGACGCAGCTTATCAATGGGTTCTTGCACTCGATTGGCATAGTCTTCACCTTGTGCTTCAAATGCTTTGCAGATAAGCGCCAGCTCTTTTGTGAGCGCCTGATAGGTGTGCTGGTGTTGCCCTGCATTATGCTTTTCAAATAAGTTGATTGATTCTTCCGCATCACTGAGTGTTAGTTCAGTTTGGTCAATCTTTTTGGCGATACGATCGTTGAACTCATCGGTGCGAATAGACAGTGATCTAACCTCATCAGCAACAACACTAAAACCCTGGCCAGCATCACCAGCCCGAGCGGCTTCAATGGCTGCATTTAGTGCGAGCAGATTCGTCTGTGCATTAATTCGATTGATATCTTCGAGATAGGTTTTGATTTCATCAAAATGACTGCGAATCTGGTTAAACTGTTCGCGCGTTTGCTGCGATGCGTCTTGAGAGCCTTCTGAGCTGCTGAGAACGGTTTCTAGTGAGACTAATGCGTGATCGCCAAATTGGCATACTTGATCATTCAAACCAGAGAGTAAATTGTTTGAGGATTCGTCTTGGTGCGACTGTTCATAGTGCTCCAAGTCTTCGCGCTGGGAGCTTCTCTGCTCAATTAACGTTTGGTGTTGTTCTTTTAGCTCGTCTAAGGCTGCTCTTGTCTGCTCTAAATTCGACTGCAGCGCCTCTTCAAATACTGAGATAGATGGCGTGCCTTGTGTTGCCGTTGCGGTACTTTGGTATTCAGTCTTTTGCGCGGTTTCAGTTTGATTTATTTTCTTCCAGGTTAAATAGGAAACGAGAAAAGCACTAAACAACAAGGGGACCAAAATAAAATTGGGCACATGCCCTGCGACCAAAAGGGCAACAACTGCCGCTAATTGCAATGCGAGTAGCCAGCTATATTCTTTCGCGATTGGCAGAGGCTGAGCGCTTACGGAGGCTTCTTGGGTGTCGGTCATGTGTCTTCGCGGCTCGTTGTTTATGGTTGTCGGCTGAGTGAACTGACCTAAGCATTACTCATGCTTGGCGAACTTTCCAGTTTATTGTTTCGCCAGCATGAAATGGCACGATCGCTTGGCCGTCTGGCAGCGCAATTGTATCGGGCACCGTCCACTCATTCTTTTCAAGCGTAATCGTCCCTTCGTTGCGTGCTAGACCGTAAAAGTCTGCACCGAAGTGACTTGCAAAGTTTTCGAGCTTATCTAGTGCGCCTAACTGTTCGAATACCTCAGCATAGAGTTCAATTGCGCTCCAGGCACTGTAGCAGCCTGCGCAACCGCAGGCAGATTCTTTGCGCTGTTTTTCATGTGGCGCCGAATCTGTTCCGAGGAAAAACTTAACAGAACCGCTTTTAACTGCGTTGCGCAAAGCTTCTTGGTGTGTCATTCGTTTTAAAACGGGAAGACAAAAATTATGCGGGCGAATGCCGCCGACCAATAAGTCATTTCTATTTAACATTAAATGTTGTGGAGTGATTGTCGCGGCAAGGTTGTCAGATGCCGCGTTGACGAACTCAACCGCATCGCTTGTCGTAATGTGCTCAAACACAATCTTCAGGTTTGGGAAGTCTTGATGGATCTGCTGCAAGTGGCGATCGATAAATACTTTCTCTCGATCGAAAATATCCACATCATTGTCGGTCACCTCTCCATGAATCAACAAAAGCATTCCGCACTTTTGCATGGCTTCGAAGGTTGGGTATAGCACTTTGAGGTCAGAAACGGCAGCATCTGAATTCGTCGTGGCACCGGCCGGGTATAATTTTGCGGCAACAGCGCCTGCCGAACGCGCTTCTTCAATAAGGGCGGGAGAGCTAGCGTTGGTCAGGTAAATTGTCATCAAGGGCGTAAATGCTTTGCCTTCTGGAACCGCGCGTTGAATCCGCTCTTGATACGCGAGCATTAATGCCGCATCAGTAACTGGTGGAACTAGATTAGGCATAACGATCGCGCGTCTAAAGCAGCGTGCAGTGGCGGGTACCGTTTCAAGCAGCATATCGTGATCCCGAAAATGGAGGTGCCAGTCGTCGGGAGTGCGGATGGTGAGTTCTTGCATGAATATGGTCCTGCTTGGCTGTTCAAGAAAAGGCGTATTATGCCTTAAGTGCCTGCAGGTCGAAACGGAAATTAAGTTGAAGTGTTGGTTTGGTTTTGCAGAGTAGGGTTCTTCAGGTTTTTCTTTACGACACGTTCATGCGTGGCAAAAAGGTGAGCGCGAAGCGTTTCACCATCGCTGGAAAGCAGTTGCAGAGTCCCGGTCCACCCATCAATGTCATACTCCTCTGCTTTGATCTGTAGATAGGTTCCATAGGACTCTGCGGCAGACATTTTGTTGAGCCAGTTGGCATGCTGATTCTTAGCGAAATTCAAACCGCTTAAATCGTTAAACAGGGCGGTGATGCTTTTCAAGTCGCCCGTTTGCAAGAGCGTATTGTTAAGAACCAGTGAGAAGTGCATCGAGCATACCTTTACGTTATTCGCGCTGGTCCAAATGCTGGGCCAATCTTTAAACGAAAGCTAAGCATAGGGCATTGCGCCGTTACTTACTGTTAAGCTCTCGACTCAAACAGGCATCAAAATCAATATTTTTTAGTTGCGGCACAAAATTACAGGGACCCTGCCGACTATCAAGTTGGCTAGCGATAATGGATTGCCAAGCTGTCTTGCAGGCGTTATTGCTGCCAGGGAGGCAAAAAATAAGTGTTTTGTTCGCCATTCCGGCTAAGGCTCTGGACTGAATCGTTGAGGTTCCAATCTGCTCGAGCGAGACCTGCCTAAAAAGCTCCCCAAAGCCATCAACTGTTTTGTCTAGCAGGGGCTTAATGGCTTCTGGCGTGCTATCACGGGCAGTGAACCCGGTCCCACCCGTAATGAGAATGACATGGGTGTCCTGATCAGCGATCCATTGAGATACGCGAGCGCGAATATGATAAATGTCATCGATAACGATTGCCTGTTCAGCAAGCGTATGCCCAGCATCCGTTGTCAGCGTTGCTAACAGTTTTCCCGATGTATCTGTCTCGGTCGTACGCGTGTCGGATACCGTTAATACGGCGATATTCAGAGGGATTAGTTGTTGTGATGTGTTTTTACTCATAATTTTGCATTACTTGATTTGAATTAAGCTAAGTTTATAAGAGTCTATGCTATAGATTGAATACCTAAAAAAACAGATGTGTTCATAGAACTTACTTTCCGACTGGAGCAACAGGAGACGCGATGATCAGCAAACTTAGGGGCGTACTTCATCATGCATTGCATCAGCCTGATGAAAAGAACCTCTTTTCGTTGGTGCTCAATTTGTTTTTAGCATCGATGGTTATTCTAAATATTATCGAAGTGGTCTGGATGTCGATTCCGGAATACGGAGAAAGTCATATTCGCTTTGCTGATGTGAGCTTAGTTTTTTTTGCCGTGCTGTTTGGTACTGAGTATGTCTTGCGTGTTTGGTCTGCCCCGGACGCTGATATTGTTACGTCACATGCTTGGCGTTTGCGCTGGAACTACATTAAATCTCCAATGGGAATGGTCGATCTGCTCTCATTCTTGCCACTTGTCATTCTATGGCTAGTACCTAACGACCTGTTCGCTGACCTGCGAATGCTCAAGTTAATTTCAATTATTCGAATTCTTAAACTGACGCGTTATTCTGACTCGCTCTCAATGTTGGCGCGTTTGTATCGAGACAATCAGTACGTGTTATTGGCCGCAGCGATGGTCATGATGATTCTGAGTTTTATCGCGGCAACGGGTATTTATCTATTTGAGCGATATGCCCAGCCTGAGCTCTTCGGTAGTATTCCCGCATGCATGTGGTGGGCACTGGTAACGCTTACTACCGTCGGGTATGGCGATATGGCGCCTATTACGATCGGAGGGAAGATTTTTGGCGTATTAGTGATGATCTCCGGTGTTGGTGTGGCGGCGATGCCAGCAGGTATTTTTGCTTCGTCTTTAGTGCAGCTTGTGCGTGAGCAAAAGATGGCTCGCCGTCGAGCGATTAAAGCGAGAGTTCGTCAGTTGACGGGGGGAGCAACCTCGCAAGATGAGCAAATCCTAGAAGCGCACTCTGGCTTTAGTCGTTCTGAGCAAAGGGAGGTCGACTACCTGACCGCAGAGTTTGGTTTGAGTTTCGAGCAGGCAGTCGGCATTGTTGGGCACTACCGGCACTGAGAGCAGTGCCGAGTTCGAGTCAGCCTAGTAGCAAAGCATCGTCGTCAATCTGTTCATGATTTTTCTGGAACTGTTCGAGCAGGTCGTTTGTCGTCATTGATTTACGGTGCTCACCATCAACGTCTAAGGCTATGTTGCCCTGATGAAGCATGATCGTTCTATCGCCAATACTTAACGCCTGTTTCATGCTGTGCGTGACCATCAAGGCTGTCAGCTGCTGCTCGTCAACAATTTGTTCTGTTAAGTCCAAAATAAACTGTGCGGTTTTAGGGTCTAGTGCTGCGGTGTGCTCATCCAACAATAGCAGCTTCATTGGGTTGAGTGATGCCATTAGCAAACTGACCGCTTGACGTTGTCCGCCGGATAAGAGGCCAACTTTGTCATTGAGCCTAAGCTCTAAACCCAGCTGCAGGGTTTTGAGCTTATCCATAAAGCGCTCTTGGTACTCGCTTTTTGCTGCGCGGGTAAGAGACCGCCTTTTTGTTCGGGCTTGTGCTAGTGCGAGGTTTTCTTCAATCGTCAGGTCTTCGCATGTTCCCATTAGTGGATCTTGGAAAACGCGTGCGATTTGCGGTGCGCGCTTGTGTACTGGCAGGCTGGAAATGTCATTGCCGTCGAGAGAAATTGAACCCTTATGACAGGGCGTCTCTCCCGCTATCGCATTGAGGAGTGTTGATTTTCCTGCTCCATTACTGCCAATAACGGTGACAAACTGGCCTTTAGGAATCGTGAGGCTAACCCCTTTTAGGGCATGATTTTCTAATGGAGTTCCCCAGTTGAACATGATGTGCAAATCATCAACAGCGATCATGCGCGAGACCCTTTGAAATAGCTCCGCCAGTTCGGCGCAACAATGGCGACGGTCACCAATATAGCGGTAATGAGGTTGAGGTCTTGCGCTTTGAGTCCGAGTACTTCGCCATTTAGTGCAACCGCAACGACCAGCCTGTAAAGCAATGACCCGAGTATGCAGGCAGAAATCCACATGAGTAGGGTGCGCTTAGGCAGTAGCGCTTCTCCGCCGATAACCGATGCGAGGCCAATTACGATAACACCTACGCCCATCGTGACATCTGCGCTGCCTTGGCTTTGTGCAAACAGCGCGCCGGCTAGCGCGACCAATGCGTTTGATAAGGCCATGCCCATCAAAACCATTCGACCAGTGTTAATGCCATTTGCTTTTGCCATGCGCTCATTCGAGCCTGTGGCTCGCATGGCTAGACCAACCTCTGTTTTGAGGAACCAGACGAGGGCGGCAACAACAAGCAATATGACAATGCCAAATGCGATCGGATAAGCGATGTAATAAGGGATCGAGAGATTGTCTAGCGGGCTGAGTAGGGTTTCTACCCCTAGCAACGCTTTATTTGGGCCATCCATTACGCGCAGATTGATCGAGTAAAGCGCGATCATCGTCAGAATGGAGGCCAGTAGGTGAAGGATCTTTAGTCTGACATTGAGCCATGCGGTGACCAAGCCGGCCGCCGCCCCTGCAATGCAGGCGCAGAATGTCGCAATTAAAGGATTGATTCCCGCCACAATCATCGTGGCGGATACCGCCGCGCCCAAAGGGAACGAACCGTCGACTGTCAGGTCGGGGAAATCCAGGATGCGGAATGAGATGAAAACGCCCAGTGCAACCAGACCGTAAATAAAACCGGTCTCGATCGCACCAAAAAATGCAAAACTATTTAGCACGTAGATATCTTACTTTATGATTTCTTTAGCTTTACCGATAAACTCGGGGCTAAGTTCAATACCCATTCTTTTGGCAGCTTCTGGATTAACGAAGAGCTCTGTTTTGTCGATACCTTCGACGTGAATATCGCCAGGTGACGTGCCATTGAGTACGCGAACGAGCATATTACCTGTTTGTCGACCCACTTCATAATAATTGAAACCTAGCGCGGCTATTGCACCTCGCTTTACGCTATCCGTGTCGCCGGCGAATAAAGGAATTTTTGCTTGCTCGGCGATCTTAACAACGCCTTCCATTGCCGAGATGACGGTGTTGTCTGTTGGTAAATAGATCGCGTCGACTCTACCCATCAATGAGCGGGTGGCAGTTTGAACATCTGCAGACTTAGGTGAAGCCGCCTCAACCACTTCTAAACCGTGCTTCGGTGCAAACTCGTTAATGAGTTTAACCAATGAGACAGAATTTGTTTCGCCAGGATTATAAATAACGCCAAGTTTCTTAGCGCTTGGAAGTACTTCTTTCACCATGCCGAGATGCTTATCGATAGGTGTTAAATCAGAAACGCCTGTAATGTTTTTACCTGGTTTGTCCCAGCCTTCGACGAGCTTAGCAGAAACAGGGTCTGTGACGGCTGAGAAAATAATATTAGATGCGCGTGCCGATGACGCTACCGCCTGTGCGGAGGGTGTGGCAATCGCGACGATAGCGTCTGGCTGATCGCCGGCAAACTTCTTAGCGATTTGAGCTGCCGTGGCGGTATTGCCTTGCGCACTTTGATAATTCCACTTTAGGTTTTCGCCTTCATTCCAGCCGTTTTCTTTTAAAACATCTTTAACGCCATTGCGAACGGCATCTAAGGCAGGGTGCTCGACGATTTGAGTAATCGCGACATGCTTTTCTGCCGGCGCGGCAGCCAGTGCTGGTGCAGCAATAAAAGCGGACGCGAGTGAAAGGTAAGTGAGCTTTAATAGTTGTTTTCTCATGAAAAAAATCCCTGCTGTTAGAATTGTGCGCTAAGAATACTACCGATTATTCAAATTGGCGAACCCAAATGTTAGAAGGCTATTCTTCGTTGAGTTGTTGGTCAGACAATACGACGATTACGCGCTTAGGGCCGTGCGCGCCGTAGGCTAGTTTTTGTTGAATGTCGGCGGTCTTTGATGGGCTCGAAACAAAGATAAGATTGCTGTGTTCAATTAACGATAGCTCTATTTCTTGAGCAAAATAGCCGTCAAGTGAGTCAAAAACGACTGCCTTATTCGCAATAATGACATGAATAGGGGGGATGAGGGACAGCGTTCGTGGCTCGTCCGCCGATGGCTGAATAACTAATGTGCCGGTGTTTTTGATGACTGATTCGCAATGAGTGAGCCCGATATCGATGTCGTTAAAGATGCTGTCTTTTAGTGTCTCGAAGGGCTGGTCAAACTGGTGCGCGGTTTGTCTGTCGATTTTCTGTAAATGATCGACAATGCTGTTGTTGACAGCGCCGTTGCCGAGCAGCCAGCTCAATGGACGGCTTTCATCGATTTCCTCCACTATCGCGCTGAGTATTTGGGGGAGGGTTTCGTTGCGGACGACGATTACTTCAAATCTATTTTTCTGTAATTGATCGCGTAGGCTTAAGGGTTTCGACAAGGGGTTATCTTGAATCGAGATTCGCTCTTTTTTTTGAATATCTGGTTTTTTTCGTGCTGCTGCGCGCGATGCAAGGCGAAGTCGCTCTAGTATCTTCTCTCTAGCGTTCTGGCTATTTGTGTTCATGCTGAGGATCTCGATTATCGTGATTGGTTTTTGCCTTGATCAAAGCATGGAGTGTGTTGTTTGCCGGTGTTGGGCTAGTGCGGCCCTTCGTCCAACGGCGAGGAAAGAGCAATGACGAAAGTCCCGGGATGCGCATCATAAGTGAAGTAAGTTGATAGAGTCGTGGTGATTGATGAATGGCTCGCCATGCGTGCCAAACCATTTTTTCGCCTGTGTGGTTGGGCTGTGCAGCGCTGCGCTGATTTCTGAGTTCGCGAATCATGTCTGGCAGTTCTATGTTGACAGGACAGGCTTCGCCGCAAGCGCCATTTAATGAACATGCATTGAGTAACTCATTATGTTCTTCCCCTCCGTCCAGCTGCGGAGAGATGACCTGCCCTATTGGACCTGGGTAGGTTGTGCCATAAGCGTGGCCACCAATTTTGGTATAGACGGGGCAGTGATTCATGCAGGCGCCACAGCGTATGCATGCCAGGGTGGCGGCTAGGGCGGGGTCACTCGCGATCGAGGAGCGGCCGTTGTCGAGAATAATGAGGTGTACCGATTTAGGACCATCTAGTTCGTCAGGCTTTCTAGGGCCAGAGATTAGGTTTACATAGCTTGTGATCTCTTGTCCGGTGGCTGAGCGAGTCAGCAGGTAGAGTAGTGAAGGCAGAGATGATAAGTCGGGAATGACCTTGTCGATGCCCATAATGGCAATATGGCAATTCGGGACTGAGGTTGATAAACGGCCATTGCCTTCGTTTTCGACTAGGCACAAGGTTCCACTTTTTGCGGCGGCAAAATTAACGCCGGAAACGCCGATATCCGCCTGTTTGAATTTTTCTCTGAGTACCTTTCGTCCAATCCCGATTAGTTGGTCGACATCGCTAGCATCGGCTTTTTCATTGAGCTTTTGATTGAATAGTTCTGCAATTTGTTCCTGATTTTTGTGTAGGGCTGGCATGATGATGTGGGAGGGTTTTTCATTTGCGAGCTGAACGATAAATTCGCCCATGTCCGACTCGGTGCTTTCTATGCCATGCTGCTCCAAATGCGTGTTTAGCTCAATCTCTTCGCTCGCCATCGACTTACCCTTGATGACTCGCGTTGCGTTTGTTGCTTGAGCAATCTGTAAAAAGATCTTTCTTGCGTCACTCGCATCCGCAGCCCAGTGCACTTCAATGCCATTGCGTGTGCAGCTTTGTTCTAACTGTTCGAGTAGTTCTGGGAGTTGTTGTGGTAGGGCGTGTCGAACGTCTGTCGCGATATCTTGGTGTTGCTGCCATAGCGCATAGTCTTCAATAGAAAGTGAACGCTTACTTCTGAGGAAGTCCATGGCGCCTCGAAGATTGCTTCTCAGTTCTGGCGTTTCTAGTGCCTCTATAATTCGTTCGTTAAAGGGCGTCATGAGTTGGCCTCGTCAAACTGCTGTTTGGCGAAACTGGCAATATGCTGGTGTGGAAACGCAAGCCCATTTTTTTTGGCATAACCTTTCAGGTTGATTAAGCAGCCGCAGTCACCAGAGATAACTGTTTGGCTTTTTGTCGCAACGAGGTGCTCGTATTTATCTTTGGTCATCGCGAGAGAGACCTCTGGGGACTTGATGGAAAATGTTCCGCCAAAACCGCAACATTCCTCCGCATAACATGGAAGGTTTAGTGTGACATGTGGCATGTGACCAATTAGTTTGATCCAGCTCTTAGCTGAGCCTGTTTCACGCAACGCGGAGCAAGATTGATGCAGGGCGGCGGTGACTGGAGTATTACTGGTCAGCTGGTGATAGGGCAGTTTGTCTACGATGAAATCAACGAGTTCAAACGTTTTGCTGGCGAGTGCTATCGCTTTTTTCTCGTATTCCGGGTGGTCTCTGAGTAACACGGGGTAATGGTTTTTTATCATGCCCGCGCAAGATGCTGACGGGACGATTAAGGGGTATTCGGCGTAAAGGAAAGTATCCACTGTTTGCATGGCAACGGCAGCGCTTTGCGTTGCATAACCTGAATTGTAGGGAGGTTGGCCGCAACATGTCTGTGATTGAGGGAAAACGCTTTCAAAGCCTGCGAGCGACAGAAGTTCAATGGCGTCTAGGCCTGCTTCTGGATAATAGTTGTCAATGAGGCAGGTGCCGAATAAGTAAACCCTCTTCATTGTGGGAATGCTCTCCTATTGTAGCTCGCTGCTTGTTTGCTTTTGCTCTGCGCTGGGCAATGGATATGATCTTTTAGTGTTCAGGGAGTCAATGTCAATGCTTTCCACGTCTTCCCAGTCGGAATCCGTTGCCGTTTCAAAACCGTTGTTGATATGGATAGTTGGCAGCAATCGCTTTCCCTGCTCTGTTTTTATTAAGCCTACAAGGGCGTTTTGTAAGCGAATTTGTGAATAGAAAGGGACGCGAGTATGTCGGGCAAAAGCATGAGGCGTGAAGCTTGGTGTGTCCCAGACGATAGTTAGCTTGTCTTTTTGCGGAGGAGATAGCAGAGCGATAGAGGCTTGCGTGCCGGCAGCGCCCAACACGGCACCGTTTAGTACTAGCTGCATTGCTTGTAAGTGTGACCCAGTGAAGTGCGGTTTAACGTGAATATTAAGTTGCTCTAGGCTTCGGCGGGGAATAATGCTGCTGCTGAAGTTGAGCAATCCAGGAAAGGCGACGACTTTCCCTTCAAAGTCTCGAAGGCTCTTTATCGGGCCGTCTTTAAGGGCGACGATTAGACCTTTGGCGGGTTGTGATTTGCGTTTCGCTAAGGCTTTGTAAGAGCCAGCTTGGTTGCCGTTTACGAACTGAACTGGGCTCATGTACGCGAGATCAAAACGCCCTTTGGCCAGTTTTAGCTCAAAGTCGAGCTGGCTACTGCTGGGTTCATAAAGCAGCTCTATACGACTTTTTCCACTAATGATCGTTATTAGTTCGCGCCAAATAGCGTGGGGGTCTTCGCCGTCAATACGTTGGTATTGCGTCTTACTGAATCTTTTTTTCTGTTCTCCATTGATCGTTTCAACGAAGCTGGGAGATGGCCTGTCCAGGGTCGGGTCTATGCCTACTAAGAGCGGCTTTGCTGATGCCGTGAGGCTAAGCAGCAATAAGGCCCAGATGCTTATTAGTCGTCGGTTAAACGAGGTTTGTGTATTGGCTAAAGATTGATTCATGAAGTTGTTGACTGGCCTTTGAATTGGATGACGTATTGTATTGGAAGATATTTTTCTTTGAGGCTCCAGAGGGGCTCAGTGGCGCAGTTATTGGGGCGCGCCGAATAGCCGACATTCAATTTGATGGCAAAGGGCATTGGCGGCGAATAATTGTGCCTCCATTGCGCGTGATACGGATGATGCTTCTAACAGCACTTCCACGTCTTGTGGCTGAATGACCGCAGACATCTTGCCTTGGGTGAAGCCGCAGAGTGAGATTATTTGTATGTTTTTCTCATGCGCGGTTTGTATTGCTTGCACGATATTGCTGCAGTTGCCGTCGATGGAGAGGGCGATGAGTGTGTCGCCTTCTTGGCCAATGGCTCTGATTTGCTTGGCATAAACGTTATGGTAATTACCATCTTTGGCGATCGCTGAAATCGTGGTGGAGTCGATCGATATATTGATTGCTGGCAAGCTTGGGCGTTCGAAATCTTGTTGATGCATTAAGCTTGTCGTTAGCACACTCGCAATGGGGGCCGAGTAGCCGTTGCCGCAAACGATTAGCTTTTTGTCGTTGAGCAACGAGGCAATCACCAGTTCGCTCGCTCTTTCTAAGCTATGAGACATGCGCTCAATATTATTCGCTGCAGAGTCTACGGCATTGCATAGATAGTCGGTAATTGGGGAAAGCTCGCTCATAACTTGGTCTCGGGTACGCAGAACGCTGATGGTATCCAATCAACGTTGTGTCGGCAAAAGAATCTTGTCGGAATGGGTGATATCGCTACAACATCAAAGCGCACGTTGTTATCCCATAAATTACGATCGGAGAGAAAACGCTTCGCCGTTTTGATGATTTTTTGTTGTTTTCGTGGCGTGACACTTTCACTCGCGCTTCCGTGACTTGTTGATTCTCGGTAGCGCACTTCTATAAACACGATAGTGTCATTATCTTGCATGATCAGGTCAACCTCACCAAATCGAGAATGGAAGTTCTTCGCAATGAGCGTTAAGCCTTTTCGTTGCAAGTAATGTAGTGCTTTCAGTTCGTACTTATCGCCTTTGTTCTGTTTGTGGGTTTGCATTATGACATCCTTGTTTTAATGCGTTGCTGGTTGCGCTAATTGACGATGGTAGGCTTTCCTCCGCGGAATTTGGCCCATCGCAAATGGCGCTGAATGGTGTTGTTAGGATTGATCGACAGCTCACCGGTTTGCCCTTCTATGTGGCTGTTTTCAACTTGCGTTAGTAGTTCGATACGCGGGGCAATTTGGAAGGCGTCAATACCCATGGCATAGAACCGGCTATAACGTGAGGCATGCTCCGGAAAGTGCTTCTCTAGTTGATGGCGAAGTGAATCGCTGGTGCTAAGTGACCAAGGCATATCGACAAACATGATGCCGTTGAGGTCTCGCGTATACGTGTCGCTATCAAGGTCATTAACTTGTGAAGTGGCGTAAACGGGTAGGTCGCTGGCGTAGTGATAGGCGAGCAATGGTTTGAGCTGCTTGGCAATACCTGCTTTGGCGACCATAAAAACAGCGTCGATATCCTGGCGTCGCCGCGGCGTGCTTTCAAGGTTCAAGCGAGTGATTTGTCTGACGGTTCTAGCGCGTTGCTTGCTTTGGTCTGTTGCTAGCATTTTCGATACGGCCGCCGATAAGGTATTTTGTGCACCATAAAAAGCGCCTTCAACGACGGTGCCGTGATTTTGCTGACTCGCGTTAGTGAACGCGTCGTAAGCTCGCAGCCCCCAGTCGCTCTCAGGCGCGAGCATGCCAATTCTGTGTAAGCCATCGTGTGTCATTCGCTCCGCGACTTGTGCGGTTTCATGCTCGGGATTGAGGCTGAATTGATAAAGGTTTTTGACGGCTTGATCGTTGGCGACGAAGTTAAGAGCGAGCGTTTTGATTGGTACTTCGTCTCTCGCTAAAAGCATGGTCAGCGTTTCTTTTTTTAGAGGCCCGATGATGATGGTGTTTTCGGGGAGGTCTTGGTTATACAGGTCCATGAAGTCAGAGGTTTGGGTGTCGTAGGTGGAGATGGTCAATTCTGTTTCGCGAGGCTCTTGCAGAGGCGAGCTTGAGGACTGATGGTCACTAACGCTCTCTTGTTCAGGCTTGTTTTCTTGATTCTTTTTGTATTCAAAATACTTAACGAGCAGGCCGTCTTTGATGGCGTTGCTGACTGGCGCAAGTGGTCCGCTAAAGGGAAGTGCAATGATGATGTTTCGAGGTCGGTTTTGCGGCAGTTGAGATAAAATGACTAGTTCTTTTGGGAGCGCATTAGCGGCGGGATGAAATTCCCATTTCGTCTGCCAATTAAGCAGTGCCTGGTATTGTTCTTCCAGTCGGCTTTGGTTTAGTCGAATGGTTTTCGCGAGTGCCAGCCATCCTTGTATATCGTAGTCGCCTGAGGTGTCTTCGAATCGCGCCAGGTTCTGTGTCTTGGCGGCCTTTAATAGTTGCCATACTTGTTCATTGTTGTCGTCGTTATCCTCAAAAATACCGCGTTGGGAAATGACCAATATGGCGGCTTGTAGTGGCTGCTCGCTAAGATCAAAGGCTTGGATTAGCTTGCGTACAAGTATTCTTTGATCGTCGATGCTGCGTTGAAATGAGGCTGCGCTCTGTAAGTTAGGCAGTGCTTTTCGGAGTTCTACTTGGTTTTCTTCTACTAATGCAATATCAAGCGTGAGTAGCCAATAGTTATACCAGTCTTCGCCGGCCATAAATTGAGTGTCGATTTCAGAGATCACTGCTTTCGATTGCGCGCTAAAGCCTTGCTCCCAATATAGTTGGGCCGCACGAAGAAGGGTGGAGTGTCGCTCAGTTTGGTTGGTGCTTGTGTTTGCAAGCGCTAACAACTGCTCTGGGTTGCCTGTTCTGATGCTAGCGTTTGTTGCGGAGCTGTCATCGATAGCGATCTTTTTGGTGCTACATGCGGAGAGAACCGCTAGAGTTATCATTATAAAAACGAGGCGAATCATATTGGGGTATCGATGCATGTTATTTGATGGGTCTATATCTGTTTGGTTGCTCATTCTATCTTGAGGGTAAAAACTTGGAAAGTGCGTTGTATATTGTTGCCACACCAATTGGTAATTTAAATGATATTACCTTGCGGGCGATTGAGACCTTGAAGGGGGTTGATTGTATCGCCGCCGAGGACACTCGGCATACCAAACGCTTGCTGGATGCTTTGACGATTTCCGCCAAAATGGTTTCGTTGCATGAGCACAATGAGTTTGAACGTGCCGACAGTGTGTTGGAGAAAGTTATTCAGGGAGGTTCGGTAGCACTGGTGTCGGACGCTGGAACCCCGTTGATTTCAGATCCTGGTTCTATTTTAGTGCGTAAGGCCAAAGAGTTGGGGATTAAAGTGGTGCCGGTGCCTGGGCCGAGCGCTTTGATCGCAGGCTTAAGCGTTAGCGGTGCTGATTGTCGGCGCTTTATTTTTGAAGGGTTTTTACCGGTTAAATCGAAGGCTAGGCGGGATTGTTTGATGCGCTTTGAGCGTGAAGGTCGAACGGTGGTGTTTTATGAATCTCCTCACCGCATTGTCGACACGTTGAGTGACTTTGCTGGCCTATACCCTGAGCGAGGGTTGGTGCTGGCACGTGAACTTACTAAGACATTTGAGACGGTTAAGAGAGCTTCAGTGCGTGAGGTTCAGGCCTTTGTTGAGGCTGATGCTAATCAGCAGCGTGGTGAGTTCGTATTGATGCTTGAGGGTGTCGAGCATGAGTTGTCGACGGAAGATTTTGAATTTGCCAAGGGCTTGATGGCCGAATTGGTCACAGAGCTTCCTCCAAAAAAAGCGGCGGCGATTGTCTCTCGTGTCACGCAGTATAAGAAAAATGAGCTGTATGAAATGGCTTTAGCGTTGAAAAAAACCTGATTAGTTATCAGTCGCTTGCCACTAATTGCGAAGTGTGATTTGCACAAACTAGGAGGGTAGGTCAAAATACGATCTATAAATTTAACAATAATTCACCGGTGACTCATGGACAGACTCATTCAGTTTACCTCCGCTATGCGCGCATCTATCCGTGCAGGTTTATTTATTGTTGTGCAAATTACATTCGGACTGCCGTCTGTTAGTGCGTTCGAGTTGCTTTCAGAAGGGGCGATGGATTCTGTATCTGCTGTTTCTGCTCAGTCGGTTGAGGAATTGATTAACATTGCGGGTAGTCCTGCTGCTGGCTTGAGTGACGATTATGAGTCCCTGCCTTTTCAGACGCGCATAGAAGTTGTTGAGGGGAGTGTCGACGAGGTTAAGACTGAGCTAGATTTTGAGCTGATTAAAGAAGTTGAAACGTGGGCTCGTGTTTTGCGTGAGCAGGGTGAGCGACAACTTGAGGTTGGCTTTGTGGATGAGTTGCCGCCGGCTCCTATCGATATTGATCCTTTTGTTTTTGAAGATCAGGCTATTGTTGAGTTTACCCCAGGCGGTGATGGTGAAAATGACGATGATCGTACTACCTTTCGTCAGGGGCGCATAACTCAAACCTTTGAGCTTTTAGATTCAGGTGTTGATTCAATTACGACGCGCTTTGAGCGCTATGTAGAGAGCGCCGCGACAATTAACGCAAACCCAGGCAATAGTAATACCTCAATTGGTAGTGGTTTTATTACCGATGTTCGTTCTACCAGTACCCAGACCTACTCTAACTACCGTGATGCGGATCGACCGCTATTCTAAAATACGCTTGCTAAATGTGAGTGCTCGCTATATCGTTCGGACTTGAGTCTGCCAGGCAGTCGCTTAACCTTGTGTTAAGAGGAAAGTCCGGGCTCCGCAGAGCAGAGTGCCAGGTAACCCCTGGGGGGCGTGAGCCTACGGAAAGTGCAGCAGAAAGTGAACCGCCAGCTTCGGTTGGTAAGGGTGAAAAGGTGCGGTAAGAGCGCACCGCATGACTGGCAACAGTTCATGGCGATGGTAAACCCCGCTCGGAGCAAGACCAAATAGAAGTCCTATGGTGCGGCTCGCACTGGACTTGGGTAGGTTGCTTGAGCCAATTGGTGACGATTGGCCTAGATGAATGACTGTCCTAGACAGAACCCGGCTTACCGGCAGACTCAAAACTATTTTTACTCATTGATTTCAATAGGTTATGCGCCTTTTTTGGAGTCTGTAAAAATATGGTACATAAACTGGTACAGAGTGATCACCCTTTCGTTTTCTTGCGTGGTCGCACCTTCTACTTTCGTTACGCGTTACCCCTTCATATTCGAAAATTATGCCCTCGGCTGCCTGCTGAGTTAAAGCGTAGTCTCCGCACTGATTCGTTTTCAGATGCTATTGCTATGGTTAATGCAAAGCTCCCGTTTATTAAGATCCTTAAAGTCTGTACAGACGAGAAAAAAATAGGGGAGATCTATGGTCTTTTATCTGACTTTAGTCATCAGCTTGCGGATTGGGTTAAATCTAAATTTGATGTTTTGAAATCTACGGATCACTCTCGGGATGTTAGAACCACTAAAGATTCGGACATTGGTACGGCTGCCCCAAAATTGTCCGTCATATGGCAAGATTTCGTTAGATGGAAGCAATGGAACCCGCGACGTACAGATCAAAATCAACGCACCTTTGATACCCTTTTATTCTTCTTGGGAGATGTTTCTGTGAAAAGTATTTCTAAGGGGGACCTGAAGAGGGCGTTGACCTCTATTGCTGCCTTACCATTAAGGAATAAATCCCCGTACAGAGGTGTTTCGTTAAAGCGTATTGTTCAAATGGATATACCAGAGGAAGATTTGCTCTCTAGTAAATCAGTGAAGGAGCACCTGAAGCTGGCTCAGAGTATTTTCAACTCCTATCTCGTTCGTGAACTGGACGCTCTTGAGCGCTCTCCTACAGATGGTTTGAGGTGGGAAGTTGAGGACAGTCGTTATGCGAGCTTGACTAACGCTCAAGTCAGAAATGTGCTGCTTCGAGCTCAATCTAAACCTAAGTGGTTTTGGTGGTTCCTAATGATTGCTGTCTATTCAGGTGCGAGGCGTTCTGAGATTGCTTCTTTGAGGTCTTGTGATTTTAGTTTGTGTGACGATACCGGGCGTAGTTACTTCGTTATTCGTAGCGGAAAGACTAAGGCTGCAAGGAGAATGATCCCCGTTCATAATAAGTTGGTTTCTGCTGGCTTACTCTCATGGATAGGTAGGGGGGATGGCCTAATCTTTCCAATTGCTGCACAGAACTTAAATAGAGTAACTGATAATTTCGGTTCCCTGTTGGATCAGCAGGAAAATGACTTAGGGGAGAGGATTGTGTTTCACTCGACTAGGCATACATTTATTACGAAAGCTAGGTCTAAGGGGGCTAGTACTCCGCTTGTTCAGCAGGTGGTCGGTCATGAAAAGAGTGGGGCGGGAATTACGGATAGATATACTCATAGCTTTCAGATGAGGGATATTTTGTCTGTGGTGGACGATGTCTCATATGACTAGACTCTTTTGAAGAGCGTAGCGGGTTCTACCCAACTTTGGCTAAAGAGAGTCTAGTGAAAGCTGGGGAGTCCGCAGCGCGAGTTGAGGTCTATTCTATTAAATCATTCATTTCCCAACCTTATCCAAACTGCTTGATAGTTGTCCCTATTCAAAGAGAGGTGTCTATCAAGCCCATTATAATCTTGAAGCCAAATTCTTTTGTAGCCTTGGCCAATATACCTAATATTTCGGTTCAAATAGTGTTTCTTGCGCATTCCCCAATTAGCGGCCCACCCAAAATCCCCGGTCGCATACGGCCTAAATACTGCGCGATATTGATGTACCCCCTCAAAATACCTACCTTCTATCGCAGCGGGATAATGCTCTTTGTCATTCATGGCGCTTACTTCATCGTCGAACTTTACTTGACCCATCCAACCTGACCAGTCGCTTTCACTAATCTCGTCTTTTGATAGGGCTTCGATATATTGATTAAGCTTTGATTTCCTTTCTGCTAGAGCAGAATTAACCTGAGCTTTTGAGAGAAGCTCGTAAGATGGTTCTCTAATAGTCCAATTTGATTGATCAATACTATCTATTTTATCTACCAAGCTCTTATGCTGGTCACGCAACAGTGGCATAAACAATCCCTCTGTATAAACAAATCCTCCTTTTGTTGTTTGGCCTACTACGAACCTAGAATCTAAGACAGTTAGTTGATTTTGCATCAATTCAAACTCAATGGGGGAGACCTCATGCTCCCATTGTCTAACGGCTTCGCCGGCAGGACGCCATCTAAAGGAAGCAATGTACTCGATGTATTTCTCTATCTGATACTTTCCGGCAGGCAGGTCATCAACGAGAAGAAAGTCATCCGAGGATGCAGGCACTGATACAGTTTTTATGACTTTTCCATATTGGGATATTTCTAATTTATACTTCCTTACCCATTCTTCAATGGTTGAATTCTTAGTTTGCTTAGGGATAACAAGTATAGTTTCGGCGTTTTCCTGAGTGGGTATGGAAATGCTAGTGCACCCAGCTAGAAACAATACCAAGACAAAAGTGACAGATAGAAAGCGAACAAACAGAATGTTCATCGAATTGAGGTCCCTTCAAATTACTTAATAATTAAAAGGGGTAAGAATAACATTTGCCCAATGTCTTGTCCGCTTTGGGAGGGCCTGAGCTGCTCATGTTATTCATTCAATATGTGGCTTACTAGCGGCGATTCAGTATTCGTTTAACGTCATCCTTAATAGAATTAAGATTTATTTGAAACTCCCCAAACCATTGATGCCACTCATTTTCCTGATACCCTCCGTAAACAGACTTTAGAAGTCTGATCGCGTCAAATAGGCATGATTTGCCGCAACCGTTTGGTCCGGCGATTACAACGGTATCTTCAAGGTTGCGAAGTTTGATTTCTTTTATAGCCTTGAAGTTAGAAACTTCTATGTTTTTTATTCTCATTAGTGTCCGTTCCAGCCGTAATCGACATAAAGTGATGAGTATGGCGTCCCATCAATTGTGTTTGTTTAGGCAAACAGTTATAGATCTTCAGACCTTATAAGATGATGCCTGTGAAGTCCAAGTGGATTTACGGGAGGTGTTATGGTGTGACCATTTTTATCCGGCCCTTCTACGCAATTTAGGTTTTTACTTGTAACTAGCATATTTGAAAACTTAAGAGTCTTTTATATATCGTCTAGCCTGACACTTAACCATTGTCCTGCATTTGAGGGTAAGTGGCTTCTATAGCGGCGGTTGGTCTAGCTCATCCCCTTTTTTATTGATCGATGCGGGGCTTGGGGGTGTTAAAGTTCAAGGCTAGATTACTCTTAGGCAATGGTGGGCTTTTTGCGTTCAATGTTGGTACATAACTTGGTACACTCGGATTGAATTGTTGTTAATTTGCATAACTTATTGATTAAGAAAAGTTTTGACCCCGCTCGGAGCAAGACCAAATAGAAGTCCTATGGTGCGGCTCGCACTGGACTTGGGTAGGTTGCTTGAGCCAATTGGTGACGATTGGCCTAGATGAATGACTGTCCTAGACAGAACCCGGCTTACCGGCAGACTCAAACTCCCTTCTTTTAAATAAACACCTCTTTTTATAGATTGAAAAAGTCTTATTCTTAAAGTGCTTTCTAGCTTACAGCACTAACTCTTTGTAATACCTAAAAATTGCCTTTTTATTAAGATCAAAATTTAACCAATTTTCTGCTAAGCCCTTGTCTTGCTGTGCTTTTTTCTAACGGCTCTCGTCGCGAATTTGCTTGATTTGTGGGGATCTAATTCCTATAGTGGGCGAAAGTAGAAAAAAGTGGAAAAAAATGGTTTTTTTTCCCATATAGGGGTTAATTTTGTTTCTAGGCAGTCACGCTATCAATATGGACGCTAAAGGGCGCATGGCGATTCCCACGAAAATTCGTGAGTCGCTGTCGTCTTTTGGTGACGGCCGTATTGTGGTTACCGCTCACACTGAAGAGCGCTGCCTGCTTGTTTATCCAGAAACTCAATGGCAAGAAATTCTGCCTAAAATTGAAGCGCTTCCTACCTACAATAAAGCAGCCCGACGCGCGCAGCGCCTCTTGATTGGTTACGCAACACCATTAGAGGCTGATGGAAATGGCCGCATTTTAGTTCCGCCAACGCTAAGAGAATATGCTGGCTTAGAGCGAAAGTTAATGCTGGTAGGCCAAGGTAAAAAGTTTGAGCTTTGGAGTGAGTCTCGCTGGTTCGAGTGGCTGGATGAATCTGATGTTGATGATGATATTCCTGAAGAAATGCAAAGCTTGTCTTTATGAGTACACAATCGTTTATTCATGAAACCGTCCTGTTGACGGAAGCCGTTGATTCTTTGGTAACAAAGGGTAGTGGCGTTTATGTGGACGCAACGTTTGGTCGTGGCGGTCACAGCTCCGTTATTTTGGAACGTTTGTCGGAAGATGGGCGTTTAGTGGCGATTGATAAGGACCCCATTGCAATTGCTCAAGCCCAATCTATGTTTGCTAACGATGGGCGCTTTTCGATTCACCATGGTTCGTTCGCTGATGTTGGTGCTGGAATTGATGCGCTTGAAGGTGTTGGTTTGGATGGTGTTCTGGCTGATCTTGGCGTGTCTTCCCCTCAGTTAGATGACGCGCAGCGAGGCTTTAGTTTTCAATCAGATGGTCCGCTTGATATGCGGATGGACACTAGTTCTGGGCAGAGTGCAGCCGAGTGGCTTGCCGTTGTTAGTGCTGAAGAGTTGACGAAAGTGTTTTTCGAATATGGCGAAGAGCGTTTTTCGCGCCGTATTGCTGCTGCGATTATCGAGTCGCGGGATATGGGGGCGATCGAGAGCACGGCCCAGCTCGCGCAAATTGTGAAAGATGCTAACCCGTCGTGGGAGAAGCACAAACACCCTGCAACACGCTGCTTTCAGGCAATCAGAATCCATATCAATAATGAGTTAGGCGATTTGGCGCTACTGCTAGAGGGTGCTGCAAAGCGCCTTAATGTTGGTGGTCGCTTGGTCGTGATTAGTTTTCACTCTTTAGAGGACCGCATGGTGAAACGATTCATGCGTGATATGGCAAAAGGTGCTGAGCCGCCACCGGGCGTGCCTGTTTTTGAAAAGGATATCGTCAGAAATTTTCGTTTAAGTAGTAAGGCCATTAAGCCAAAGGCCGAAGAGATTTCACGTAATGGGCGGGCACGTAGTGCAGTGATGCGAACGCTGGAGAAGGTGTCTCATGAATAGCGTCTGGCTTACATTGTTGGCGTTGATAGAGCGTTCAGCATCGCAAAGTATTCGCTCTCCTTCTGCGCTGTTGGAAGGGTTGCTGGCAAGACGAAAGGTCTCTGTTCGTTTCGTCGCAGGCGTCTCTGTTCAGGATGTGCTTGTCACAAGTGGTTTGCTGATTGTGCTGCTATTGTCGGCGATTGGTGTCGTTTATTCCTCTCACTTATGTCGTCAGTTGTTTTCGGAACATGCGGTGCTGCTGGAGCAAAATGATCAGCTTCAGCTTGAGTGGGCTCAGTTGCTATTAGAAGAGAGCGCATGGAGCGCGCCAACTCGAATTGAAACCGTTGCACGTGATCAGCTGGAAATGAGACTGCCCGATCATGCCAATATCGAGTTAGTCCAATGACGCGCTCGGTTTCTGATGTGCTTCAGGCACCTGCACGCTGGCGTTATATTCTAGTGCTTCTCGTGCTGGGATCGGCGTCGCTGGCGTTACTCGGCAGGGCGGTTCAATTGCACGTTGTTGATCAATCGTTTTTGTTAAGTCAGGGCGATGCTCGATCGATTCGTACAGAGCCGCTTGATGCGCATCGTGGTCTGATTAGTGACCGTCATGGTGAGCCCCTTGCGATTAGCGCACCTGTTGCGACGGTTTATGCGGACCCTTTCGTGGCGGAGTTGTCAGACGCGGATTATCGCCAGCTAGCCGCTGCTCTGGGTGTTAGTAAGAAGTGGCTGTTTAAGCGTATCGATGGAAATAAAGGTAAGCGCTTTATTTATCTCAAACGAAAGATTGCGCCGCATGACGTAGCCAAGGTCATGGCGCTTGATCTGCCTGGAATCCACCGCCGTACAGAATACAAACGTTACTATCCTGCGGGAGAAGTGGCGGCCCATGTTGTTGGGTTTACGGATATAGATGAGCGGGGCCAGGAAGGTGTTGAGCTTTCTTATAACGAGTGGATGACTGGGCACCCCGGCGCAAAGCGCGTGATGAAGAATAGAAAAGGCCATGTAATTAAAGATTTGGGCACCGTGCGTTCGGCTGAGCCGGGCAAAAGCATTGAGTTGTCTTTGGATTTGCGAATGCAGTACTTGGCTTACCGTGAGCTCAAAGCGGCCGTTGAAACGCATCGCGCTATATCAGGTTCCATTGTCATTCTAGATGTCTCGAATGGCGATATTTTAGCAATGGTTAATCAGCCGTCTTATAACCCAAATAATCGACAGAAGCTTGAGGTTTCCCATTTGCGAAACCGAGCAATTACGGACGTATTTGAGCCGGGTTCTCCAATGAAACTCGCTACGGTCGCTGCGGCACTGGAGTCTAAGAAATACACACTTAATAGCACGCTTGATACCTCTCCTGGCTACTTTCGCTTAGGCCGAAAGTCTATCCGCGATGCGAGAAATTATGGTGCGTTGAGTGTTCAGGAAGTTGTCTCGAAGTCCAGCAATGTTGGTGCTTCAAAGATCGCGCTTAAACTAAGTGGTGACGTGGTTTGGGATATGTTTTACCGCCTGGGTTTTGGGCAGGGTACCGGCATTGGTTTTCCCGGTGAAAGCATCGGTAAGTTGCCTGACCCAAGTCGTTGGAAACCGATTGAGGTGGCAACGATGTCGTACGGATATGGCATGAGTGTTAATGCACTGCAGTTGGCGCAGTCATACATGATTCTGGGTAATGGCGGCAACAAATACCCATTGTCGTTGATAAAAAGGTCTGGTCCGATCGCGGCAGAGTCGGTGTTTGAATCGTCTGTCTCTGAGTCGGTTAGAGATGCGATGGCGGCTGTGGTTGCAAAAGGCGGCACGGGCACGCGAGCGCAGGTGCCAATGTACCGGGTGGGCGGGAAAACGGGAACCGTCCATCGTATTGGTCAGCATGGTTATGAGAAAAGTGAGTATAAGGCGATTTTTGCAGGCGTTGCGCCAATCGATAAGCCGGTAATTGCGATGGCGGTTGTGATTGATTCGCCGCAGGGCCAGGAATACTACGGCGGCGAAGTCGCTGCTCCGGTATTTTCGCGAGTGGTTGCGGAGTCGATGCGCTTGCTGGGTGTGACGCCGGATGCAGAGTTAGTGTCTCGCCCAAGCTATGCAGCGCACAAAACATTGCGACCGGGAGAGGGTTGAGATGAACAAATCCTACATCACTGACCTTTCGCTTTTGCTTGCTGGTATCTGTCCAGTTCCTGCTGTGCTTGATACCCGTATTCACGGTATTCAGCTTGATAGTCGTATGGTGAAGCGAGGCGACTTATTTATCGCTCTGGCGGGTGCGAATACTGACGCGAGTGCTCACGTTGCTGAAGCCATCGAGCGCGGTGCAAATGCAGTGCTGGTCGAAGGGCAAGAGTTAAATGGAAAAGTCCATGAGTCGGGTCAAGCGATTGAAATGTATCTCCCTAACTTGCGGGCGATCGTTGGCAGTTTAGCGGAGCGATTCTTCAAGCTACCAAGCTCCGATGTTCGAGTAGTTGGTGTTACGGGAACAAATGGAAAGACTTCTGTCACGCACTATATTGCTCAAATGCTCAATATTAGCGGCGTTAAAACGGGCGTGATCGGGACATTAGGGTATGGCGTTCCTGGGTCAGAAGCAGGTCTGCTTACGTTGGACCGAACGACGCCGAATGTGGTTGATGTGCATCGCTATCTTGCGGCGTTGCGAGACGATGGTGTGTCGTGTGTAGCGATGGAGGTGTCGTCGCACGGCCTCGATCAGGGGCGAGTGGATAACGTTAAGTTTCATGCGGCAGTGCTAACGAACTTAACCAGAGATCATTTAGATTATCACGGCTCTATGGAGTCTTATGCGAGAGCAAAGCGGCGCCTGTTTGAAGTGAGTGGCTTGTCGTTTGCGGTCATCAATTTGGATGACCCAGTCGCGCCAGAGTTTTTATCTGCCTTAGGGGGAGATGTCAAAGCGCTGGGCTATAGCTCGTTGGGTGCAGGTGATGCTGTGGTGACAGCGAGCACTGTGGGCGGTTCCGAGTATGTGCAGGCAGAAATAGAGGCTCCTAAGGGTAAGTTTTCATTACGATCGTCATTGGTAGGTCGCTTCAATCTCGATAATTTGTTGGCGGCAATAGCGGTATGCGATGGCTTGGGGGTGGATGCAGATTGCTTGTCCAACGCATCAAAAGTGACCTCCGTTACCGGGCGCATGGAAGTGATCGACCGAGAGGGTTGTCCGCGGGTTGTTGTTGATTATGCCCATACACCAGATGCACTAGAAAATTTGCTAGCTGCTGTACGCCCGCATTGTATAGGTCGAGTCCACTTATTGTTTGGGTGCGGCGGGGACCGAGATACTGGAAAGCGCGCAGACATGGCACGCGTTGCTGAAAGTCTCGCTGACCGTGTTGTCGTGACAGATGACAACCCTCGGAATGAAGACCCAGCGATGATTATCAAGGATATTCTGAGTGGTTTTACCGATTCGTCATTGATTGATGTGATTCATAGTCGCGAAGTGGCTATTCAGCAGGTCATTTCTCAAGCGGCGGTCGATGACATCGTGGTGCTTGCTGGCAAGGGTCATGAGCAATATCAAGAAGTATTGGGTGAGCGTTTGCTGTTTAGTGATGTTGCTGTCGCTAGCGACGCAATGAATACCTTCATTGCTGGGCCGGAAGAGGTTAGCAATGATTAGGTCATTTAAGCTATCCGAACTTGAGGCGCAATGCGGTGGTCAGCGTTTTGGCAGCGATGTGATGTTTGATCGCGTCAGTATTGACTCTCGAGACGTTAATGGCGCGTTATTTATAGCCATCAAAGGCGAGCGACTAGATGGCCATGACTATATTAATGATGCCATTGAAAACGCTTGTGCTGCAGTGGTTTCAGAGCGTTCTTCTATGCCGGGAATAGCAACGTTTGTGGTTGAAGACAGCGTTGCTGCGCTTGGGCATGCGGGCGCAATTAATCGCAAAGCGTTTGACGGCAGCGTCATTGCCTTAACCGGCAGTGCGGGTAAAACAACGACAAAAAATATGATCGCTACGCTTCTAGCTGAATTGGCGCCGGTGACGGCGACTAAGGCAAATCACAACAACGAGATTGGAGTGCCGCTAACCTTGCTTGATATATCGAGTGAATCGAAGTTTGCAGTGATTGAAATCGGTGCAAGGCATATCGGCGATATCGGTTCGCTAGGTCGTTTTGTTCGCCCCGATATTGCATTGGTACTTAATGCTGGTAGTGCACACCTTGGTGAATTTGGCAGCTATGAAAACATAGTCAAAACGAAAGGCGAGTTATACGGCTGTTTAAAACCTGGTGGTGTTGCCGTCGTTAATTTGGATGACGTCGCGACAGAGCAGTGGGTGTCTGAACTTAGTGACTGCGACGTGTTTAGTTTTAGCGCGAGCGGTGCTAATGCGGACTTACGTGCTGGCGAGATCAATTGCCTTCCCGAAGGTACGCATTTTGAACTGTGCTATCGCGGGGAGAAACAAGCGGTCTACCTACCCCAGCCAGGTAGACATAACGTATCAAACGCAGTCGCTGCGTGTGCCGTCGCAGTAGTGGTTGGTATGACTCTTTCAGAGATTGCCGCAGGATTAGCCAAAGCGAAGACGGTGTCTGGGCGTTTAAAGTCGTTGCAGTTGTCAAATGGTGCGTTAGTTCTCGATGACAGCTATAACGCAAACCCTGCGTCGATGAAAGCAGCGCTTGACGTGTTGGTGCTTCAGCCTGGTGCCCACATCGCGGTATTAGGTGAGATGGCTGAGTTAGGCGATGCCGCATTGGCAATGCATCTTGAGGTTGCAGAGCATGCAAAGAATATTGGTGTTAATCGCCTGTATTGCGTTGGGCCTTATGCAGACGAAATGGAGAAAAAATTTGGAAGTGGCGCGATGAGCTATGGCAATAACGCAACGCTGGCGACAGCGCTAGAAAAAACCTTGATGGGCAATGAGACGATTTTGGTCAAGGGCTCTCGAAGCGCCCAAATGGAGGGTGTAGTGAGTTATCTAGAAGGAGTATTGCGCTAATGCTGTACGGTCTCTTTGGTTGGTTTGCAGACCTGATGGGTGCCTTTTCTGTCTTTCAATATCTGACTTTGCGCGGAATATTGGGTGTGTTGACCGCGTTGGTTATTTCATTGTTGGTTGGCCCGTACATGATTCGTAAGCTGGGTCAGTATCAGATTGGGCAATCCGTTAGAGATGACGGGCCAAAGTCGCACTTAAGCAAAGCTGGCACTCCTACAATGGGCGGCGCTTTGATATTAGTTGCTGTCGCAACGAGTACCTTGCTCTGGTCTGACTTAAGCAACCGCTATGTCTGGATCACTATTTTTGTAACCTTGTCGTTCGGAGCGATTGGCTGGGTTGACGATTACCGTAAAGTTGTTGAGAAAAATTCCAAAGGTTTGCCAGCTCGATGGAAGTATTTCTGGCAGTCTGCGTGTGGCCTAATAGCTGCGTTTACACTTTATTCAACAGCGACTCTGCCGCAAGAAACGGCGCTAATAGTACCCATATTCAAAGACGTTCTGTATGACTTGGGCCCGATGTTTATCGTGCTTACCTATTTTGTGATCGTAGGTAGCAGTAACGCCGTTAATTTAACCGACGGTTTGGACGGTTTGGCGATTATGCCAACGGTTTTAGTGGCCGGTGCGCTCGGTATTTTTGCCTACGTTTCGGGTAATAGCGTTTTTGCAGGTTATCTTCATATTCCTTATATACCCGGTTCAGGTGAGCTAATCATTTTTTGTGGAGCAATGGTTGGCGCAGGCTTAGGTTTTCTATGGTTTAACACCTATCCAGCGCAAGTATTTATGGGTGATGTAGGTGCGCTGGCTTTAGGTGCCGCTCTTGGCATTGTCGCGGTTATCGTTCGCCAAGAAATAGTTCTGTTCATTATGGGCGGCGTGTTTGTGATGGAAACGGTTTCAGTGATCTTGCAGGTTGCGTCTTTCAAATTGACGGGGCGGCGCATTTTTCGGATGGCGCCATTGCATCATCATTTTGAGTTGAAAGGTTGGCCGGAGCCTCGCGTGATCGTTCGATTTTGGATCATTACTGTGGTCTTGGTATTGGTTGGCTTAGCCACGTTGAAGGTGAGATAGCACGTGAACACAATTGCGACTGACAAGAGAACCGTGATCGTTGGCCTTGGCCAAACGGGGTTGTCGTGCGCGCGATTTTTACGTGATCAGCAGCGTACATTTATATTGATGGATGATAGACAGGCGCCACCTAATATAGCCGATATAAGTCAGGAGTTTGGCGACTATCCAATCGTATTGGGACAGCTGGATTCATCTGTTCTCAACACAGCGAGCGAGATATTTTTAAGTCCTGGTGTCGCGTTGTCTCGGCCTGAGATTCAAGAAGCTATCGCGAGTGGCGCCAAGGTTCGTGGAGACATTGACCTATTTAGCGAGTTGGCGAATGCGCCTGTTATCGCGATTACAGGTTCTAACGGGAAAAGTAGCGTGACGACCCTCGTTGGCGAGATGGCGCGTAAAAACGGAACACGTGTTGCTATTGGCGGCAACATTGGCGTGCCGGCTCTAAGCCTGTTAAGTGATGAGGTAGAGCTGTACGTTCTGGAGTTATCTAGCTTTCAACTTGAGACAACAGAGAAGTTGAACGCCACTGCGGTGACCCTGCTAAATATTAGCGAAGACCATATGGATCGCTACCCTAGTAAAATGGCTTATTTACAGGCGAAACAACGAATATTTTTTGGCGCGAATACCGTCGTTATTAATGATGATGAGGCGCTCAGTCAGCCAATGATGCGCAGTGATATGCGTTTGATTCATTATGGCTTGAACGGTCAGGATTTGAACAAATTTAGCGTCTCTGATGGCCAAGGCGAAGCATATTTAACGAAAGGCTTTGACCAGTTACTGAGTGTTGCAGAGCTGGGTGTTAAGGGTAGGCACAATGTCAGTAATACGCTCGCTGCGTTGGCTCTTGGCAGTGCTGTTGGGCTGAGAATGAATGCCATGCTTGACGCGGCAAAAGAATTCAAAGGTTTGGCTCATCGTTGTGAGTCGGTGCGCACTGTAAACGATGTTGATTATGTCAACGACTCAAAAGGAACCAACGCAGGAGCCTCTATTGTTGCGATTTCAAGCTTTGGTTGTCAGGCGCGCGGCAAAGTATTGTTGATTGCGGGTGGTGAGGCTAAAGGTGCGGATTTGTCGCCATTAAGCCAACCAATGGCTAAGTATGGGCGAGCAGCCATTGTGTTTGGTCGAGACGCTAACGTGGTGGCTGATGCATTAGCCGGTGTCGTCGATGTTAAGAGAGTTAATACCTTACAAGAGGCTGTGTCAGTCGCGCATGCCGATGCGCAAGAGGGTGATGTTGTCTTGTTTTCGCCTGCCTGCGCAAGCTTCGATATGTTCGAAAACTTTGAGCAGCGTGGTCGACTTTTCTGTGACGAGGTGAGGGCGCTATGACAACAGCCAATACGCCAGCTCTACCTCAAGTAGAAATCGTAAAGCTACTAGACGGACGATTGCTGTTGGTCGCATTGACCTTAATGCTCGTTGGCTTGGTCATGATTGCGTCAGCGTCTATTGATGTCGCAGACCTGCGCAATGATAACCCGTTTCATTACGTGTTTCGTCATGGGATTTTCGTCTGTATTGCGCTTTGTGCGGGTGCGATTACATATTCTGTTCCGTTGAGCTGGTGGCAGAAAAGTGGCTGGTTGCTGCTCGCGGTTTCTTTGCTTCTGTTATTGGCCGTCTTGCTGCCCGGTATCGGAAAAGAAGTGAATGGCAGTACACGTTGGATTGGCTTGGGCAGTATTAATCTCCAACCTTCAGAGTTGGCGAAGCTATTTTTGGTGGCCTATCTCGCCGGCTATTTGGTGCGTCGTCATGATGAAGTACTAGAGAGCTGGTGGGGCTTTGCTAAACCTATGATGGTCTTAGGTTTGGCAGGTGTCTTGCTGCTGTCAGAGCCTGACCTAGGAGCAGCAGTCGTTATTGGGACTGCCTTCGTCGGCATGATGTTTTTAAGTGGCATAAAGCTGGGGCGCTTTGTTTTGTTGTTAGCTCTGTGTGCGGTGTTACTGGTCGTGCTTATTCAGCTGCAGCCCTATCGTTTGGAGCGTCTGGTTGGTTACACCGACCCATGGGAGCATCAATTTGGCGCGGGCTATCAATTGGTTCAGTCGCTCATTGCTTTTGGCCGAGGTGAATGGCTTGGCGTAGGTTTGGGTAACAGTATTCAAAAGCAATTCTATTTGCCGGAAGCGCACACTGATTTTGTTTACGCGATTTTGGCGGAAGAGTTTGGGTTGTTGGGCAGCTTATTTGTAATTTCATTATTTACTGTGCTGGTTTGGCGGGCAATGCAGATTGGTGCAATGGCGACGCGTGCAGGCGACATGTTTTCAGCTTACTTTGCTTACGGAATTGCCATATTGATGGGGGTTCAGGCCTTTATCAACATGGGCGTTAACATGGGCTTGTTGCCGACGAAGGGACTGACTTTACCTCTTGTTAGTTATGGTGGCAGCAGTTTAGTTGTTAGCTGCATGAGTATTGGTGTGTTGCTGCGGATTCATAGTGACCTTCGAATGCGAGAAAGCTTAGCCGCTGACGCGCCAAAGGAGGCTAAATGAGCGCACGAACATTCTTGTTGATGGCGGGTGGAACCGGAGGGCATGTTTATCCTGCGCTCGCAACCGCCAGGGCGCTTCAGCATTATGGCGATTCGGTCGTGTGGATGGGCTCTAAAAACGGTATGGAAGAAGATATCGTTAGTGCCGCGGGTATTCCGTTCAACGGTCTGTCGATTAAGGGGCTTCGTGGTAAAGGCAAGCTAAGTTTTGCACTGGCTCCATTTCGCTTGTTGTTTTCCTTGGTGCAGGCCTTAAAAGTAATGCGACGGGTTAACCCTGATTGCGTTTTGGGGATGGGGGGATTTGCCTCGGGACCTGGTGGAGTGGCGGCACGTTTATTAGGTAAGCCGCTGGTCATTCATGAGCAGAATTCTATCGCGGGGATGACCAATCGATGGTTATCTCGAATTGCTAGTAGGGTACTAGAGGCGTTTCCTCATGCGTTTCCTGTTGCGGTAGAAACTCAGTTAACCGGCAACCCATTGCGCGAAGAAATTAGCCGTATGTATTACGAGCCAAAGCGCGTCGTGGAAAGTGGTCGCGTGATGAGAATATTGGTATTGGGTGGCAGTTTGGGTGCAGCACGCCTCAATGAGAGTGTTCCGCTAGCGATTGCGTCTTTGGATCAACGCGTCATGCCTGAAGTTTGGCATCAAACCGGCAAAAACAAGCATGCTCAGGCTCAGGCGAGCTATCAGCGCGAGGGTGTGAGGGCAAAAGTCACTGAGTTTATCGATGATATGAGCGAAGCGTATCGTTGGGCGGACTTTGTGATTTGTAGAGCGGGCGCATTGACCGTTTCTGAGCTGTGTGCCGTTGGCCTTGGTGGCATTCTCGTACCCTATCCTTACGCCGTAGACGACCATCAAACGTTGAATGCTAAGACGATGGAAAGCGCCGGTGCCGCTTGGATATTGCAGCAGCGAGATTTGGACCCAGGGACATTGGCGGACATTCTCGCGCCGCTATTAACAAAGCCTGAACGAATTCAGAAACTATCAGATGCGGCCAAAAAATTGGGTAAACCTGATGCAACGGAGCTTGTTGCGAGCGCCTGTCGGAGAGAATGTCATGCGTAAGTTTCCTTCATATAAAAGCCCCGGCGGAATGATTGTCGAAATTCCGGAAATGCGCCGAATACAGACGATCCATTTTGTTGGGATTGGTGGCTCCGGTATGTGTGGAATCGCAGAAGTTTTGATGAATCAGGGGTATCAAATCAGTGGCTCTGATATTCAGGCATCAGCGACTACGCGCAGGCTTGAATCATTAGGTGCTGTCGTATTTATCGGACATCAAGGCAGCAACGTTGAACAAGCAGACGTTGTGGTCGTTTCGAGTGCGGTAAAAGATGATAACCCAGAAGTCATTGCAGCGAGGGAAAGCCGCACGCCTATCGTCCCTCGAGCAGAGATGTTAGCTGAGATTATGCGTTACCGGCATGGCATCGCAATCGCTGGAACCCATGGCAAAACGACAACAACCAGCTTGATTGCTTCGATTTTGGGTGAGGCTGGCCTTGACCCGACTTTCGTTATTGGCGGTCGTTTAAATAGTGCGGGTACCAACGCTAAATTGGGCGAGTCACGCTATTTAGTTGCCGAAGCCGATGAAAGTGATGCGTCTTTTTTGCACCTGACCCCCATGCTGTCGGTAGTAACGAATATAGAAGCCGATCATATGCATACCTATGGCGGTGATTTTGGTCGCTTAAAACAGACCTTCGTTGACTTTTTACATAACCTGCCTTTCTACGGTGCGGCGGTGATGTGTATTGATGATCCCGTGGTTAGAGAACTCATTCCTGAAGTCTCACGCTCAATCATTACCTATGGGGTGTCTGATGATGCGGACTTTAAAGCGGTCAATATTACGCAAAGTGCTATGGAGAATAAGTTCACGGTATGTCGCCCAGGTGAGTTAACTGACCTCGACGTAAGTTTGCGCATGCCGGGCCATCATAATGTTCTCAACGCATTAGCGGCGATTGCCGTCGCGAGTGATGAGGGAGTGGAAGATAAAGCGGTGTTGGCTGCGTTGTCCCGTTTCGAAGGTGTGGGGCGCAGATTTCAGGTCTATGGCGACTACCCCGTTAAGGGCGGCGAGTTAATGCTGGTCGACGATTATGGTCATCACCCTAGTGAAGTCGACGCGACCATTCAGGCAATTAAGGCGGGATGGCCAGAAAAACGTATCGTAATGATCTATCAGCCACATCGATATAGCCGTACCTCTGACCTATACGAAGATTTTGTACAAGTGTTGTCAAAGGTCGATGTTCTGCTGTTGCTCGAAGTTTATGCTGCTGGTGAGTCGCCAATTCCCGGCGCTGACAGCAAAAGCCTTTGTCGTAGTATTCGCCAGCGCAGCTCAGTTGAACCGATTTATGTTGAGTCAGTGGATGATATCGAACCACTGCTTGAGAACGTGATGGAGTCTGGCGACTTAGTCTTGACGCAAGGGGCGGGTAACGTTGGTTTAATTGCGCCACGCTTGGCTGCTGGCTTTTTGTCCAAACAAGACCAGGCAGAGGCTCGCGATGAATAGTTATTGCGCTCCAAAAGAGCTGATAGCCAAACTTGGCCGCGTCGCCGTGTTAATGGGCGGAACCTCTGCTGAAAGAGATGTGTCTTTGGATAGCGGTAATGCGGTGTTAACTGCATTGCAGCAGGCTGGAGTCGATGCTGTCGGTATTGATTATCAGGGTGATATTGCGTCTTTAACGACAGAGCCGCCGTTAGATCGAGTATTTTTGGCGCTGCATGGGCGCGGCGGAGAAGACGGCGTTATCCAAGGCGTGTTGGATACCTTAGGCATTCCATATACCGGTAGTGGGGTGATGGGCTCGGCGATCGCAATGGACAAAATGCGGTCAAAATATATTTGGGAAGGAATGAATCTACCGACGCCTCGTTTTGGGTATGTCGATGAATTTAAACCAAGCTTAATCACTCAGCTTGTGTCGTTGATGGGCTTTCCGCTAGCCGTTAAGCCGGCAAGAGAAGGCTCTTCAATTGGGGTTTATAAAGTAAACAATCAGTCGCAGCTTGAAGCTGCAATAGAGGGCGCACTTAAGCTCGATCAGCAAGTCCTGCTTGAGCAATGGATAGAAGGTGACGAGTTTACGATTGGAATATTGGCAGGCCAATCACTGCCTGTTATTGGGCTTAAGACTGACCATGCATTTTATGATTATGAAGCGAAGTATGAATCGGATGACACCAAGTACCTTTTGCCTTGCGGGCTGATTGCAGAAGAAGAGACGAGTCTTGGGCATTTAGCTGAACGCGCATTTGAAGCCTTAGGTTGCGATGGCTGGGGCCGCGTTGACGTGATGCGTGACTCGAGAGGGCGTTATTGGTTGTTAGAAGTGAATACTACGCCGGGAATGACGAGTCACAGCTTGGTGCCAATGGCAGCCCAAGCAAAAGGCTTAGATATGAGTGAGCTGGTCACAACTATTCTTCAGCAGACGCTAGAAGACTTAAATGCGGAGCAATCTTAATGGCTACTAATGTGCGCGGATCTGTCGCTTCAAGAGGCGCCAGTTTTGCCCGTCAGAATACGAAAGCAAAGGCCTCTGGCGATGTGTCGTCGCTTGTTGTGATGCTCTCAGTTTTCAAACCCTATGCAGGCATTCTCGCGACTTTATTTGCGTTGATTGTACTTGCTTCATTTAAGACTGAATTGATTGCATTGGTGGACCACAATATTGAGCAAATATCTGTCCACGGTGAATTGAACAAGGTCGATGCGACGGTCATCTCAGACAAGATATCGCCTTGGTTGCAGGGTAGCTTTTTGACAGCCGATTTGAATGAGATTAAAGCACAGGTCGATTCGCTTCCTTGGGTTAAATCTTCGACAGTATCGCGAGTGTGGCCGGGTGAGATTTCGATAGGAACCGTTGAGCAAGTGCCGGTGGCTCTGTGGAATAAAGGTAGCTATCTCAATGGCGATGGTGAGGTATTTACGCCGGACGTTTTGAGTTGGGAAGCGTCACTACCAAAATTGGTGGGGCCCGCAAACTACAGCGTTATGCAAAAAGTCGGTGTCCTAACTCAGTTAGCGGCGTTGCAGGCATTGGTAGCATCGAATGGTTTGGAAATCATTGAGCTGCATTTGAAACCTCGTGGAGTATGGGAGGCAACGCTGGCGAACGGGATTTCGGTTGAGCTTGGCAGCCCTCCGTTTGATGAAAAAGTTGCCCGAATGATCGCTGTCCTTGAGGGGGCCTCCGCGGAGAATCAGCAGCGAATGGACACAATTGATACGCGTTACCCAAATGGGTTGGCAATTAAATGGAAGCTGGATGCGCCGGTTGATGGGCGCTCCACAAACAATTTCGACTAATTGATTGACAGTTAGTTAAAGCAACAAAGAGATAGGCGTTATGGCTGGCACAGCAGATAGCTCGTTTACCGTAGGTTTGGACATTGGTACGTCAAAGGTCGTGGCAATCGTCGGGAAGAAAACTGATGACGGTCAGGTCGAGATCGTAGGTATTGGCTCGCATGCATCTCGGGGCTTGAAGCGCGGTGTGGTGGTTAACATCGATACCACGGTCAATGCCATTCAGCGCGCTGTTGAAGAGGCGGAGTTGATGGCCGGTTGCGATATTCATTCCGTGTATGCCGGCATCGCCGGTAGCCATATTAGGAGCATGAACTCGCACGGGATTGTCGCGGTAAGAGATCGAGAAGTCATGCAGGCAGACATTGATCGCGTGATCGACGCAGCGCAGGCAGTTGCGATTCCTGCAGACCAAAAAGTACTGCACATACTGCCGCAGGAATATGTCATTGATAGCCAAGAGGGAATCAAAGAGCCCCTAGGTATGTCTGGTGTGCGCCTAGAAGCAAAGGTGCACTTGGTAACGTGCGCAGTGAATGCGGCGCAGAATATCGAAAAGTGTGTTCAGAAATGTGATCTCGAAGTAGATGACATCATTTTAGAGCAGCTGGCGTCTGCGTACGCTGTGCTGACGGAAGATGAGAAAGAGTTAGGTGTGTGCGTTGTCGATATTGGTGGCGGCACAACGGATATCGCAATCTTTACTGGCGGCTCGATTAGGCATACCGCAGTGATTCCGATTGCCGGCGACCAAGTGACCAATGATATTGCCATGGCGCTTCGTACTCCAACGCAAAATGCGGAAGAAATTAAAATCAAATATGCCTGTGCGTTAACGCAGCTTGCTGGTGCAGACGAAACAATTAAGGTGCCAAGCGTTGGCGATAGACCGCCTCGAGACTTGTCTCGTCAGGCGTTAGCTGAGGTGGTCGAGCCTCGCTATGAAGAACTTTTTACGCTCGTGCAATCAGAGCTTCGCCGCAGTGGCTTCGAAGATATGATTGCGGCGGGAATCGTGCTGACCGGAGGCACCTCTAAAATGGAAGGTGTTGTTGAGTTAGCAGAAGAAATATTTCATATGCCCGTTAGATTGGCTTGCCCGCAAGGTGTAAGCGGTCTGTCGGATGTCGTGAATAACCCAATGTACGCTACCGGCGTTGGGTTGCTGATGTATGGCTTAAAGCAGCGTGAATCCGGCGCTGGTGATGTGGTTAAGCCAGATGGAGGCGAGAGTTTGGTGGCAAAAATAAAGAGTTGGTTTACAGGGAATTTTTAAGCCGCTCACTAATAAATAATATTGTATCTATTTAAGTAATAACTAGCAGATTGAAGTAATAAAAATTAGGAGAAGGGTGATGTTCGAACTTGTTGAGAATGTGTCGCAAAACGCAGTCATTAAAGTAGTTGGTGTTGGCGGAGGTGGCGGTAATGCAGTACGTCATATGCTGAATGGAGAAGTCGATGGTGTTGAGTTTATCTGTGCAAATACAGATTCTCAGGCGCTGAAAGATTTAGACGCAAAGTCGGTTATCCAATTAGGAAATACGATTACAAAAGGTCTTGGTGCTGGAGCGAATCCAGAGATTGGTCGTCAAGCCGCATTGGAAGACCGTGAGAGAATCGCCGAAACATTGAAAGGCGCTGACATGGTTTTTATTACTGCAGGTATGGGCGGAGGCACCGGAACAGGTGGCGCACCTATCGTTGCAGAGGTGGCGCGAGATCTTGGAATCTTGACGGTTGCTGTTGTGACAAAACCGTTTCCATTCGAAGGTGGAAAGCGAATGAAAATTGCTGACGCGGGCCTCGCCGAGTTAGCAGAAAATGTTGATTCTCTTATTACAATTCCGAATGAGAAGCTGCTATCGGTCTTGGGCAAAAATACAACGCTTCTTGATGCATTTGGCGCGGCGAATGATGTCTTGCAAGGCGCGGTGCAGGGTATTGCAGATTTGATCATTCGCCCAGGTATGATTAACGTCGATTTCGCAGACGTCAAAACAGTAATGTCTGAAATGGGTATGGCGATGATGGGTACCGGTTCGGCGACAGGCGAAGATCGTGCGCGAGAAGCGGCCGAAGCAGCGATTAGAAGTCCATTGCTTGAAGATATTAACCTACAAGGCGCACGCGGTATCTTGGTTAATATAACAGCGGGCGTTGACCTAAACCTTGGTGAGTTTTCTGAGGTGGGTAATATTGTTGAAGAGTTTGCATCAGACTCTGCAACGGTTGTGGTTGGCACGGTTATCGATCCTGAAATGACGGACGAGCTGCGAGTAACGGTGGTTGCGACTGGCTTGGCGAACTCTTGGGATAAGCCCGTGAAAGTTGTCGACAATACTGCTAAGAGCGTAGACGGAACAACTGACTATCGTCAGCTTGACCGACCTGCCGTTGCTCGCAGGAGAGCACCGGTGAACGTGGGAAATGCAGCGGTAGATAATGACTCGGTTGAGCATGCTCAGCCCAGTGTTGACTACCTAGATATTCCTGCATTTTTGCGACGCCAGGCTGACTAGGCGGCTTAAAACAAGGTAGGCATTGATCTGCTGGTTAGGCTATCGACGGTACGGATTCCGCCGATAGCCTAATTACGCACTGTTACAAATTAATGAATAGTAACGCTTTATTCTTGGGAAACCCTAGGCGTTCTGTTAGTATGCGCCTGTTTTTTGACCAGTTAATGCAGTTTGCAAGGTAAAATAGCGTCTATATGATTAAACAGCGCACTTTGAAAAATACGATTCGCGCCACCGGCGTCGGTCTTCATTCGGGCAAAAAAGTGTATCTTACGCTTAAGCCTGCTCCCATCGATTCGGGCATTATTTTTTGCCGAACCGATTTAGAACCAATTGTTGAAATTCCAGCGCGCGCGGAGAACGTGGGCGAGACACTGCTCTCAACTACTCTGGTTAAAGATGGCACCAAAGTCGCTACTGTAGAACATTTATTGTCCGCGATGGCTGGGCTAGGTATTGATAACTGTCGTGTTGAGTTGAGCGCCGAAGAAGTGCCAATTATGGACGGCAGTGCCGGACCTTTTGTTTTCTTGATTCAGTCAGCAGGGATCGAAGAGCAACAGGCAGCAAAGAAGTTTATTCAAATTACTAAAGAAGTCACCATCGAGGAAGATGGGAAAACGGCAACGTTTTTGCCTTTTAATGGATTCAAAGTAGGTTTTGCTATTGAATTTGACCATCCAGCTTTCAAAAACAGAAGTCAGGAAGCAAGCATCGATTTCTCTAGCACGTCCTTTGTTAAAGAAGTAAGTCGCGCACGTACGTTTGGATTTATGCGTGATATCGAACGCCTTCGAGAAATGAACTTAGCGCTAGGCGGCAGCGTTGATAATGCGATCGTTGTTGATGAGTATAAAGTGCTCAACGAAGACGGCTTGCGTTACGATGATGAGTTTGTGAAGCACAAGATTCTTGATGCAATCGGTGATCTATATCTACTAGGGAATAGCCTAGTAGGCGAGTTTAAGGGCTTTAAGTCAGGTCACGACCTTAACAATAAATTGTTGAGGAAGCTGATCAAAGAGACAGATGCTTGGGAAGTCAAAACCTTCGTTGACTCAAGTGATGCACCTATCTCTTACATGAAACCTGCTGCAGTATAAGTTTGGTTAGTCTTGGCGGGCATGGCTCGCTAAGCGCATTAGCATTTCCTTTAGTTTTTCATCCTTCGTTTGCTCAGCTTCTGTGATTAGAATCTGGGCATTTTCCGTACTGAGGGTACGAAAAGTTTGAGGGCTTGGATGGGTAAGACTTTTTGGGCGTATTTTTATTTTTATTTGTGAGAGCTTTAGGTCTAATTGGCGATTGAGCGTTGCGAGTATTTGCTGCTGGCTCATTCTGCAGCGTGTCGCGAGGGCGGCAGATGTCGCCGTGATGGTCAGTTGATTGTTGTTAAGCCCGTTGACTTTAAAGTGACCTCTTAATGGCTTTGGTAGTGCGTGCTCAAAATGCTCGTCAAAGGTGTTAAGTTGCTCCGCTTTAGCGATGAGGTGACGAAGGTCACGCGAGCCCGCGGTGAGTTTTGTGACACTAAGTAGCGGCGATAATGAGCTTTTTTTGGGCTGTCGTCTTGGCATTTTAATGGTTTTCGCAAGCGTTAAAGTACGGCGGTCGTGTTTGACGTTGTTATAATACGGCACCCTTGTTGCATCTTATACACTAAAATAACAAGGAGAAGGGTTGTTGCGTTTCATTTAGGGATGCGGCACCAAAGGTAAGGCAAACTTTATGAATATCATTTTTGTAGGTAAGAATCACGGTAAGTCACGTGTGATGAAGCTACACGGCATGGGCGTGTTGTTAGTCGCGTCTGTGTTTTTGGCGGCTTCGTTCCTGCTTGTTGCACTTGGCTACTCTTTAGGCCAGCCGGTCGCAGTGGATGACCCGAGCGACTACATTGTATCTCCCGAAGCGGTAAGTGCATGGCGAGACAAGTTAACAGAGCAAAAGCAGCAGCTATCTGACATTGATCAGCATGCTAAGCAGCGTTTAGATGCGCTGACACTAAGGATGGGCGAAATGCATGCCCGGCTGTTGCGTTTAGATGCGTTGGGGCAGCGCTTAACTCAAGTGGCCAAGCTAAAGAATGGAGAATTCGACTTTTCAACGGAGCCGGCAGTGGGTGGCCCTGTTGACTCAGAAGAGGGGCAGTCTTTTTCCGAAACAGAACTCAAGGACTCATTGGCACGTATTGAGCGACAGCTTGTTAGTCGAGAGCAGCAACTTGAACTGATTTCTTCCTTATATGAGAGTCGCTCGATTCAGAGTGAGCTGTTTATTGCGGGGCGCCCTATTGGTTGGGGCTGGATGTCTTCGCCTTACGGTTACCGTTCAGACCCATTTACTGGTAAGCGCGCATGGCATGCAGGGGTGGACTTTGCTGGCAAAGAGGGTAGCGACATTATGGCGTCTGCATCGGGAGTAGTGACTTGGGCCGGCGAGCGTTATGGCTATGGAAATCTTGTCGAAGTTAGTCATGGCGCGGGCTACTCGACACGCTATGCGCACTGCAAAGAAGTTGAGGTCGAAGTGGGTGAAATAGTTGAAAAAGGCCAAGTGATTGCTCGAATGGGTAGTACCGGTCGTTCGACGGGGCCTCACGTTCATTATGAAGTCATTAAAAACAACCGAACCCTAGACCCCAAAAAGTATATTCATCGGGCGAGCCGTTAATTAAATCGGCTCGAGTCGACAGTTTTTCCATTTGGGCAATTTTTTGCCTCTCGAAAGCTTGTAAACACCTCTTCCGCTCCCATTATAAATAACTGTAGAATTGGGGCCTTATTTTTTCAGTCAATGGGTATTCGAAGTAATACGATTGGATCTCGGTGTACCAACGTACCGAATCGATCTTCCTTCCTGCCAACTCAGACTTAATCGAATCAAAGTTATAAGAAGATCATTATGTTTTCATCAGCGTTAGCCAAACTATTCGGCAGCAAGAACAAGCGTGAACTAAAGCGCATGGGCAAAGTTGTTACCTCTATCAATGCTTTAGAAGAAGAGCTTTCAAAGCTCGACGATGCTTCATTACAATCGAAAACCGCTGATTTCAAAGCTCGAATAGCTGGTGGCGAAACGCTAGATAAAGTTTTGCCAGAGGCGTTTGCTGTCGCTAGAGAGGCCGGTAAGCGAGTGATGAATATGCGCCACTTTGATATGCAGCTGGTGGGCGGAATTACCCTGCATGAAGGTCGAATCGCTGAAATGAGAACCGGGGAAGGTAAAACCCTTGTCGCGACATTGCCGGTCTACCTTAATGGACTTGAGGGTAAAGGTGTTCATGTTGTTACCGTCAACGACTACTTGGCTAAACGTGACTCAAAATGGATGGAGCCTCTCTACAACTTCCTTGGTTTGAGCGTTGGGGTTGTTTATGCAGGTCAGTCCCCAGAAGAAAAGAAAGCGGCTTACCAATCTGATATTACCTACGGTACCAATAACGAATTCGGTTTTGATTATCTTAGAGATAACATGGCCTTTAGCGTTGAGCTAAAAAATCAGCGCGGTCTGAACTTCGCGATCGTAGATGAAGTCGACTCTATCTTAATTGATGAAGCGCGTACCCCCTTGGTTATTTCCGGCGCGGCGCAGGACAACTCTAAACTTTACAAACAAACCAAAACTCTTATTCCGCAGCTTGTCCAGGCCGAGGTCGGTGAAGATGGAAAGCCTGTCGATGATGGTCATTACACCATCGATGAGAAAACTAAAAATGCAGAGTTGACCGAAGCAGGATTGACCCACTTAGAAGGGCTGCTCACGGAGCAGGGCGTATTGTCCGAGGGTGACAGCCTTTACGCGCCAGCGAACCTAAACTTGCTGCATCATGTTCATGCTGCGCTTAGAGCTCAGTATTTGTATATCAAAGATGTTGATTACATTGTTCAGAACAAGCAAATCGTGATTATTGATGAACACACAGGTCGAACCATGGCAGGGCGTCGCTGGGGTGAGGGCTTGCATCAAGCGATCGAAGCCAAAGAAGGTGTCGCGATTCAAGCTGAGAGTCAGACCTTAGCCTCCAATACGTTCCAGAATTATTTCCGACTCTATAAAAAGTTAGCGGGAATGACGGGTACTGCAGATACCGAAGCGTTTGAATTTCACCAAATTTATGGATTGGATGTGGTTGTCATACCGACCAATAAAGAGATTGAGCGTAAAGACTACAATGACTTGGTCTATTTGACTCAGGAAGAAAAATTTCAAGCGATCATTGATGAAATCAAAGCGGTTGTCGCGCAGAAACGTCCGGTTTTGGTCGGTACAGCATCGATCGAGGCGTCAGAGTATTTGTCGGGACTGTTAAAGAAAGACGGGATCAAACACCGTGTATTGAATGCTAAGCAGCATGCTCAAGAGGCACCGATTGTCGCTCAAGCAGGCATGCCCGGAACCATCACAATCGCCACCAACATGGCCGGCCGTGGAACGGATATCGTTTTGGGTGGCAACTGGGAAGCGGAAGTGAAAGCGTTAAAAGATCCGAGTGATGAGGAAGTCGCAAAGATCAAAGCGGATTGGGAAGTACGCAATAAAGCCGTTAAAGAGGCTGGCGGTCTTCATATTTTAGCGACCGAACGGCATGAATCGCGCCGTATTGATAATCAGCTGCGAGGCCGTTCAGGCCGCCAAGGCGACCCCGGAAGTACACGTTTCTTTCTTTCGCTTGAAGATAACTTAATGCGTTTGTTCGCGTCGGACAGAGTGCGCGGCATTATGCAGCGTTTAGGCATGGAGAAAGGCGAAGCCATCGAGCATAAGATGGTGAGTAATGCGATTGAAAAAGCACAGCGTAAAGTCGAAGGTCGCAACTTCGATATTCGTAAATCGCTACTAGAATACGATGATGTGGCAAACGATCAGCGGTCAGTGGTTTATGATCAGCGTAACCACGTGATGGAATCAGATGATATTTCTGAAATTGTCACCGCGATTCGCGAAGAAGTCGTTAATGATGTTATCAGTGGCTGTATTCCGCCGCAGAGCATAGAAGAACAGTGGGATGTACCTCGTCTTGAGCAAGAATTAGAGCGAGAGTTCGCGGTTACGCTGCCTGTTCAGCAGTGGCTAGATGATGAAGATGACTTGCATGAAGAGTCGTTAAGGGTTCGTATTCTTGAGAAAGTCACTCAGGTTTATCAGGAGAAAGAAGAGGTGGCGGGCGCTGAGTCGATGCGCGCATTTGAAAAGCAAATCTTCTTACATATCTTGGACACCTTGTGGAAAGATCATTTAGCGTCGATGGACTTCCTTAGACAGGGCATTCATCTACGAAGTTATGCCCAGAAGAACCCAAAGCAAGAGTATAAGAAAGAAGCGTTCCAGATGTTTGAGACTCTCTTGAATACGCTGAAACACGATATTGTACGTATTACCAGTCACGTCAAAATACAGTCTGAAGAAGAACTCGCCGAGGTTGAACGCCAACGTAAAGAGGCATTAGAAGCCCAGCTCGGCAGTGCGAAAGCTGAGCACGCTGAAGCATCGGTTGCCGACGGCCAGCCTCCTGCTGACGCGGGCCAAGCCCCGGCAGAGGAGCAGCGGCAAGAACCAATGACTCGAGATGGGCGAAAAGTGGGCCGTAATGAACCCTGCCCGTGTGGTTCTGGTAAGAAATTCAAACAGTGCCACGGCCAAGTGACGGGTTAAAATGCTTGGCAGGATTGCTTGTTTAGCTCTCCTGCCAAAGCGCCTCGCGCTATTAGTGCTGTTTTAATTAAGCGGCAATAGATTGGTTACGAAAATAGGAGGCCGTGGTGGCTGTAGGCAAAAATGAACTCCCTAAGTTTAATGTGATTGATGGCCTGCGCTTGGGTGTAGCGTGCGCAGGGATCAAGAAAGAGAATCGCAAAGACTTGGTCATCATTGAAATGGCGCTAGGCTCAGCTTGTGCTGGCGTATTCACGCAAAATGCTTTTTGCGCCGCACCTGTCACCATCTGCAAGCAAAACCTCACGAATAGTATTGCCCAGTCCAGCGCCGCGTATCTGTTGATTAATACGGGTAATGCCAATGCAGGTACGGGTGAGCAAGGTATGGCTGATGCGCAAGAGTGTTGCCGCGCCTTGGGTCAAGAAACGGGTGTCGAAGATGTTGCAATCCTACCGTTTTCGACCGGAGTGATTGGAGAGACCTTACCTGTTGAGAAGATAACGAAGTCACTGTCGTCAGCATTAAACAACCTTTCGCCCGATCAATGGTCGAGTGCTGCTGAGGGCATCATGACGACCGATACCCGTCCGAAAGGTGCTGCGGCCACTGTAAGTTACGCGGGGCATACCCTATCGTTTAGTGGTATTAGCAAAGGCGCGGGCATGATTAAGCCAAACATGGCGACAATGCTGGCTTTTGTCGCGACAGATGCAAAACTATCTGATGAGCTATGTCATAGCCTCTTAACGGAATTGGCCGATTTGAGTTTTAACCGCATCACCATTGATGGCGACACCTCAACTAATGACTCTTGTATCTTAATAGCAACAGGCAGCGCGAGTGCGCCGCAAATTGAAGCTAACCACCCTGATTTTCCTGCCTTTAAAGCGACCCTTAAGCAAGTTCTAGTTGATTTAGCTCAGGCGATTGTTCGGGATGGAGAAGGCGCGACTAAGTTTGTCACTGTTTCCGTGGAGCAGGCTAAGAACAAAGAAGAGGCTCTCGAAACGGCCTACACGATTGCGCATTCCCCGCTGGTCAAAACTGCATTGTTTGCCTCAGATCCAAACTGGGGCAGAATCCTCGCCGCGTTAGGTCGATCACCTATTCCTGACTTTGATTTGTCGAAAGTAGCTGTGTACTTGAATGACGTGTGTATTGTTGAGCAAGGCGGTCGAAGTGCTTCTTATCGAGAAGAGGACGGCCAAGCTGTCATGGATCAGCACGAAATCTTAATTCGCGTAGTGCTTGGAAGAGGGGGTCATACCGAGACAGTTTGGACTACCGATCTTTCACATGAGTACGTCACTATAAACGCTGACTATCGAACCTAGCTTTCTAGGAGCCGTTTTGACTACTCGTGTGGTGACAGAGACTAACTCCATGCCTACAGCTCATTACACTAAGGTTGTGCACGTTGCGGTTGCAGTGATTGAGCGGTTTAGTGCAAGCGGTGGTCGCGAAATCTTGATTAGCAAGCGCGCGGACGATGCGCATCAGGGTGGCCTTTGGGAGTTCCCTGGGGGAAAGGTTGAAGCGCTTGAGACTGTGCAGGTTGCGTTGAGTCGAGAGCTCAACGAGGAGTTAGGGCTGACGCTCGACTTAACTCGTGAACCTCTATATCCCCTGATTCAGATTCAGCATGATTATGACGATAAAAGCGTTTTACTGGATGTTTTTGTTGTGACTGAATTTTCTGGTACTCCCCACGGCAGAGAAGGTCAACCGGTGCGCTGGGTTCCCGTGACCGAACTGGAAAGCTATGATTTTCCGGTCGCGAACAAATCAATTTTATCAGCGTGTCAGTTACCGGGTCGACTTGCCATCACACCTAGCGTGAATGGTTTGTCTGAAGCGCGCGCGGCACTGCATCATCTTTGTAAGGAAGGTATTTCTCACGTCATTTTGCGTCAACCTGCTTGGACTATAGAACAATACTTTACGAGAGCTTCGTTACTAGTATCTGAGTTCGAAAGCACTGGGCTTACTATTATGCTGCATGGCGACCCCGCTGATCTTGATGATATCGACGCTGTTTATATACACTTGCCCAGTTCGGCTGCAAAGCGCTATATGACATTGGATAATTACCCGGGTCGTCGCTTTGGTATGTCTTGTCATGATCAAGCAGAGCTGGACCATGCGCGAGGCCTTGGCGTTCAGTTTGCTACCTTGTCACCCGTTGCCGCGACAAATTCTCACCCAGGTGCAAATGCAATGGGTTGGGCACGGTTCACTCAGTTAGTTAGCACGTTTAATATCCCTGTGTTCGCACTTGGTGGAATGTCAGATTCAGATCTTTCACAGGCTCGACAAAACGGTGCTCAAGGCATCGCGGCGATATCGGCATGGGCCGCGGCGCCTCCGTCTGCAGGAAATAAATAGGAGCCATAAATATGGAAGAAAGCTTTACGCATATAGATGCAAACGGACACGCACACATGGTCGATGTCGGTGATAAGGAAGAGACGCACCGAAGTGCAACCGCAGAAGGTCGTGTGATGATGAAACCCGAGACCTTAGCAATGATTGTTGAAGGGAGGCATAAAAAAGGCGACGTATTAGCGACTTGCCGTATTGCCGGGATCATGGCTGCAAAAAAATGCTCGGAACTTATACCGCTTTGTCATGCTCTAAATTTAAGCTCTGTAACCGTTGATCTTGTCCCTGAGTATGACGTGAATGATTCGTCGTGCGTTGCAATGCGAATTACGAGTCGTTGTAAGTTAGACGCTAAGACGGGCGTCGAGATGGAGGCGCTAACGGCGGTTTCGGTGGCGGCGTTAACGCTATACGACATGTGCAAGGCGGTGGATAAAGCGATGGTGATTGAGGGGGTTCGCTTGCTTGAAAAGGTGGGTGGCCGCAGTGGACACTATCAAGCGAGTTAGTCGTGCTTGTACACCGTTGTTGTTTGAGTCAGCCAAGTGTGCACAACTTAGTTTGGTCGCAATAAAGCGGCATTGAATATACTTGAGGAGTATCGCAAATGAGCGGTCGAACGAAGAACGGCAACTCTAGTTCGGATGAGACATCTCGACTGGTCGACCGTTTTGGTCGCGAAGTAAGTTACTTGAGAATGTCTGTGACCGACCGGTGCGACTTTCGTTGTGTGTATTGTATGGACGAGGAAATGACGTTTGTACCTCGTGAGCAAGTACTTACTCTTGAAGAGCTTCTCCAAATCGCTGACGCTTTTGTCTCTCTTGGGGTTAAGAAAATTCGCTTAACAGGTGGCGAGCCCCTGATCCGGACAAATGTAACGAAGCTATGTCGTGATATTGCCAATCTAGATGGGCTGGACGAGCTGGTGATGACAAGCAATGGCTCTCAGCTTCCAAGGCTTGCGGGTGATTTAAAGGAGGCCGGTTTAAAGCGCTTGAATATTAGTTTAGATAGTCTGAAACCTGAGCGCTTTAAGCAGCTTACGCGAACTGGTGATGTTGCGCAGGTATTGTCCGGAATTGACGCAGCGAAAGCGGCGGGCTTTGACAAAATTAAGCTTAATGCGGTGATATTACGTGGTCGAAATGACGACGAAATAGAAGACTTGGTAGCGTTCGCCATTGCGAAACAGTTAGACATTAGTTTTATTGAAGAGATGCCTTTAGGCGTGATTAGTGAGCACAGCCGCGCCGAGTCTTTTATGTCGAACGAAGATGTTTTAGCACGTTTGCAGCAAACATGGACATTAAGCGAGGTCGCTGGTCGAGCAACCGATGGGCCGTCTCGCTATCACAGCATCGCGGAAACCCAAACACGTGTAGGGTTTATTTCTCCACACAGTCATAATTTCTGTGGCGACTGCAACCGGGTTCGGTTGACGGCAGAAGGGCGGCTTTTGTTATGTTTAGGGCATGAGCACTCAGTGGATTTACGCGCGGTTGTGCGAGCAAATCCGGGAGAGCAAGCGCCTCTTGTGCAGGCGATCGTCAATGCGATGGATTTAAAACCTGAGCGACACTTTTTTGATCATTCTAACGAACCCGATATTGTGCGATTCATGAGTATGACGGGTGGTTAGTCGTTACGTTTATCTAGCTCGCTGAAAAGCGCTGCTAATTCTGTTTCGTAATGCTTCCATTGATCCACGCCGCTTTTGTAAAGTCCCCGTCTTACCTGATCGGAACTCGCCGTTCGTATCGCTCGTTTTGTCTCGTGGAAGTGTTTGCAGCCTTCTTCGTATTCAAGTCCAAGGTGGTTAAGTAGGCCAAGTAGCTGGTTATCAAAGTCATCTACCAGTGTCTCGTATGATAAGTTCAGGACTCGGCTGCCAGTATGAGCTTCCCAGAACGCCATGAGGTCTTGATAAAGTAAATGGTACTGCGCCAATGAGTGCTGATCGTATGCGTAGTTATGGCTAGTCATTGGGAAGTGGTGCTTGAACAGCGATAGACAGTTATCTCTGGCATCACGCTGGCAGTGTATAAACTTCGCTTCGGGGAAGCACTCCATCAAGATACCGACAAAGCGAAAGTTTTGTGGCATTTTGTCCACTACATACGGTTTTCCATGTGCGTGTTTCTTTAATGTCGTGAGGTAGTGGCTTCGGATTTCTGGAATTCGTGATTGATCCCAATTTAAGGCGTGGCCATTCATTAACAGGCTAGTGATATCAGGTAGCTCTCCTGCACCGCTTACAAAGGAGTGACTCGCCAGTATTTGCTCCACCAAACTGGTTGATGAGCGAGGCATTCCAATGACGAAGATAGGTATTGGTGATCCGTGGTCAGGACTGTCTTGCTGAATTTTTTCCAGCCGTTCAGGGTTCAATGCGCGTTTAAGTTCTGAGAACAGCTTGATGTCTTGTTCGATCTTATAAGGGTTCGCTTCATGCCAAAGTCGGTTGCCTTCGTCAAAAAAAGAAAATGCCTTGGGGTAGTCCCGGCAATCTTCCATCGCTTTACCAAGGGCAAAGTTAAGCTCCACACGCTGCGGCATTGTTAGGTCGGAGCGCTTTAGTTGCTTGATCGCATCACGAGGAGCCTGACTGGTCTTCTCGTTACGTTGCAGCAAAAGAACGCCGCTTAAGGCTTCGGTGACGCGGTTGTCCAGCTGGTACGCCGCATTGAAATGTTTGATCGCCTGTTCTTTTTCACCAAGTGCGCGATATGCCCACGCTATATTATTGTGCGGATCAACTTGTGTTGGGTCGACACGTATTGCGGCTTCAAAACAAGCGATAGCAGCTTCAAATTTATGTTGCTCTAAGAGAATATTGCCTTTGATGTTGAGGGTGGGTACAAATTCGGGGCGCAACGCCAGTGCTTGCTCTATGGTACTTAGTGCTTTTTCTGTCGCGCCGCTTTGTAACTGCAGCGCACCCAACATGTGAAGTAATTCGAAATTGCTTTTGGCAAACGGTAGTACGGATTCGAGTGTGTTTTTCGCTGCTAGGGCTTGGTTTGCGCGTAATAAAATTCGAGCGAGTTGCAAGGCCGCCGCACTATTCTTAGGATCTAGAGATAATACTCGTTGAAAGAGGGTCGCAGATTGCTGCAATTGGCCTTGGTTAAGGAGTTGGTTTGCTTGCAGGTAAAGCTGCTGTATTGAAGGCGGATTTTGATGCATAAAGACCATAACTTAATTGCGAAATTGCACGGACGAGTGAAAGCCTGACAGTGTATATAAAGCCGATGCTTGTCGCGACACTGCATCGTTTAGAATGCGCTGTTTCTCTATTTTTTGCTGTGGCGCGCGGCCGAAAATAGTGTGATACAATTCCGCCCCTCTTGAACTCGAGGACCATTTGTGAACGTACGTTTTATAGAATCTTGTCGCCTTCCGACGCCTTTCGCTGTGTTTGATATGCATGGGTTTGAGGAGGTTGAAACCGGACAAGAACATGTGGTTCTTACGCTAGGGGATGTTTCTGATGGTAAGCCCGTTCTCGCCCGCACGCACTCTGAATGTTTGACCGGTGATGCGCTGTTTAGCATGCGTTGTGATTGTGGGTATCAGTTGGAACAAGCCATGCAGTCGATCGCCGAGGAAGGAAGAGGCATGCTGCTGTATCTTCGCCAAGAAGGCCGTGGGATTGGATTGTTAAACAAGATCAAAGCGTATCAGCTGCAAGATAATGGCGCTGATACGGTTGAAGCAAATGAGCAACTTGGTTTTGCGGCTGACTTGCGAGACTACTCAATATGCACCGATATGCTGGCGCATTTGCGCATACAATCTCTACGTTTGATGACTAACAATCCTCGCAAAGTAAAAGCGTTAAGTGCGTGTGGCGTAGACGTGGTTGAGCGTCTTCCTATCGAAGTGGGGAGAAACCCACACAATGACTCTTACCTGAGTACTAAAGCGAGCAAGTTGGGCCACTGGTTAGCAAATCACCAAGATGATGAGCTTGGCGACTCAAAGTAGCTGTGGCTTAGTCCATTTCTAATTTCTTCAGTCGGTAACGCAGCGCACGAAATGTGATACCTAGTTTTTTAGCCGCGGCGGTTCGGTTCCACTTGGTCGCCTGCAGCGCTGCTTCTATTTCTGTTCGTTCTATCGATTCTAAATAATCTTCTAAGCTTTGTTCACTTGGCCGCTCGGCTAATGGGCCATCGTTAGTTTGGACTGATGTTGCTATCTGACTGGTAGATACGCTTTGTGGGGCCTCGTCTACGACGTTCTCTTCTGCTGGGCTGTTGTCACTGCGCAGCTGAAGATCATGTATTTCAATCGTATCGTTTTCACAGAGCGTGAAAGCCCGTTCGATAATGTTCTCTAGTTCCCGCACGTTTCCTGGGAATTCATAGTTAGTTAGTGCGTCTAGTGCCGATGCGGATATGCTCGCCCCTTCAATATCGCATTCGGCCGAGATTTGCGCTAGAAAGTGAGCCGCTAAGAATGGAATATCTGAACGACGGTCTCGTAAACTTGGCACGTCTAGTTTGATCACATTGATGCGGTAGAAGAGGTCTTGCCGAAAAGTGCCTTTTTGCACTAGCTGTTCAAGGTCTTTATGGGTGGCGCTCAGTATTCTTACATCGACCGGCTGCTCTGCCTGAGCGCCGACTGGACGTATTGATTTTTCTTGAATTGCCCGAAGAAGCTTTACTTGCATTGAAAGTGGCAAGTCGGCCACTTCATCAAGAAATAGCGTACCGCCATGTGCCGCTTCAAAGAGGCCTTGTTTGTCTTCGTGGGCGCCACTAAAGCTGCCTTTTTTATGTCCAAAGAACTCACTTTCCATGAGTTCACTTGGAATAGCGCCGCAGTTAACAGCGATGAAAGGTGCTGAAGCTCGCGCCCCTTTTCCATGAATACTGCGTGCGACCAGTTCTTTGCCACTGCCGGATTCGCCAGAAATATAAATAGGTGCTTGGCTTCGAGCTAGTTTGCCTACCTGCTTATTAAGTATGGCTATCGCGGGTGCTTCGCCGAGTAGTAGGGTTTTGATTTCCGAGTGACTGGCGGCATCTTGGCTGGTTGGACTGCGATTATCGGAAAGTTTTAATGCGCTGGAAACAATGTCACGTAGCTGGCTGAGATCGACAGGCTTTGATATGAAGTCAAAAGCACCTGCTTTGAGCGCATTGATAGCTGTTTCAACACTGCCATAAGCCGTAATCATTGCGACAGGCGTCGCCGGGTAGTGTTCTTGTATATGACCCACCAATTCGATGCCATTGCCATCGGGTAAGTTCATGTCGGTAAGAACCAGATTGAATGGCTGTTCGGCGAGAAAACTGTGCGCTTGCCCAACCGTTTCTGCACTTTGCGTGTCTACTCCCATGCGAATAAGAGTGATCTCAAGAAGTTCACGAATATCCGGTTCATCGTCTACGATCAGTGCAAATGGTTTGGTCATGTTTTTGTATAGTTGTTGGTGGTTTTGTGTTGTTCTGATCCGTCAGCAAAAGGCGCTGACAAACCAGTTATATGATGCGTTTAGCGTGAGCAAATCGTATTCGAAAGCACACTTTTCCTTCAATGCTGTCTATATAGTCTAGCTGTGCTTGGTTGGCTTCGCATATTTCTTTAGAGAGATATAAGCCTAATCCTGTGCCTTGTGTCTCGGTGGTGAAAAAAGGCTCGAAAAGATGAGCTTTAACATCGTCAGAAATCGGCGGGCCCTCGTTTACGATGTCGATAATAGCTTGTTCCCCATTGTCGGTTTGAGAAAGGTGTACCGTCAATACCGCATCTTTATTATGTTGCAAACCATGGCGTATGCCGTTGTCTAGCACGTTAACGAGTACTTGTTCTATTTGATTCGGGTCAAAACGAGCTCGCGGCTGGCGTTCATCACTGCTTAGCTGAATCGAGCCGGACCCGGATTTATGCTCGCGATAGTCGTCGATCGCGTTGCTTAGCCATTCGTTGAGTTCCAGTTCCTCCGTTTGTGGTTCAGCGCGGCGACTGAGTGACAGCGTGTTCTCAATAATAAGGTTTACTCGTTGGCAGTGTCTTTGAATGATATCGATCATTTTTTGATCTGCGCTGTCGATGTTTTCCGATTCATTTAGTAGCTGTGTCGCGTGACTAATTGCGCCAAGCGGATTGCGCACTTCATGCGCGATGCTTGCTGTTAATCTGCCAAGTGACGCGAGTTTCAATTGTTGTGCTTGCTGCGTGAGTAAGCGAGTATCCTCAATAAATACCAAGGTTTGATCACCCCCCTCTTGTGATAGTAAGGAGAAGTTGACTTGCACGATAGGGTAATCGTCACCCACTCGAAATGGTGTGGTGCGTATACTTTTGTTGTCTCTCCAGATTGCAATTCTACTTTTTATTGAATCGGGCAGGGCTTGTTCGTTTTCCAAGCCAATCAAATCTCGACAGGCTTGATTAACCGTGCGTACGTTAAAGTCGTCATCGCAGACAACGATACCCGTTCGCATGCGTTGAATAACCTGATGATTTAGTTTTTGAAGTTCGAGTATGTCCTGCTGTTGCTGTATTGCTAGGGATTCGCTTTGGCTAATACGATGGGATAAATTTTGCACGATATACGCGACAGCAAAGTAAATAGCCCCCATCAGGCCGGCACGTGCAATGCTTGCGACTGAAGAAATATCGGCCATCACCCGGTCTATCTCTACGCCTAGGGTTACTAGGCTCGCAATGGCCGCGAGGGCGAGACCACTTTTTCCTCTAAGCATGATGTTGCTTGCCGCGAGCGTGATAATAACCAGGTTACCAATACTGCCAGTGACTCCTTTCCCGAGAAAGAAGAGTGCGTGCAGAATAAAGATGTCGAGTGCGGCGGCAAAGATTATTTGCTTGGTTTTAAGTGGTGTCGCAATTTTAAAATAGAAGAAAATGCTGAGGTTAAGGATTAGATACGCGAGCGTTGTGAATTGGTATGTATCTGAGTGGCGCAGCTGCCCATTGCTATGCTCTAGCGTAAACGTTGCGCCGAACAAAAGAGCACCAATAACAATGCGGTAGAGATTGTAATAGGTGAATAGTCTAGTTGCGTAGGGCAGGGTTTCCACGAGAGGCCTTTTTAAAACAATAGGTAGGGTGTTCTTTTTAGTATAATCAAGACATCTGAAAGTGTTAATGAGTTTGCTGGGAATCATACGGCTCTGCAAGCGCCTGACTAATGATAGAGGGTTTGTCTTCTGGAAATACCAATTAAACATGCGCTAGTAACGTACGGGCGAGACGTTTTTCGTGCCTATTGGGTGTTGATCAAAATCATGGTGCCGGCCTTGATTATTGTTCGCTTGTTAGAACAGTTTGGCGGCACTGAGGCGCTCGCGTGGCTGTTATCACCATTAATCTCTCCCCTCGGGCTGCCTAATGAATATGGTTTGGTGTGGGCTGCTGCAATGCTGACCAATATCTATACCGCCATGATCGTATTCTATGAAGTCTCCGCAGGTCAGGAGCTCAATGTCATGCAGGTGAGCACCTTGGGTGTCATGATTTTGATTGCACATGCGCTTCCGATAGAAGGCGCTGTGGCGAAGGTGCTAGGTGTTCCGTGGCGCGTGACGTTGCTACTCAGGGTTGTCGGGTCATATGTTTTGGGTGCTTTATGTGTGGCGGGCTTTACCTTGCTGGAACTAGGGTCAGAGGCGGCGAGTTCTTTATGGCAGCCTAGCCTTCGCGCGACAGATTGGGTTGGATGGTTGTTAGAGCAGAGCCAGATGCTGGCCTCTATTTTCATTATTTTAGCCGCGTTAATTGCATTTCTTAGGCTACTTAAATTAGTTGGCTTAGAGCGGTTGATGGGAGTTTTGTTGCAGCCTTTAATGCGGATTATGACGGTCAGTCGAGATTCAGCTAATGTAACGATTGTAGGGTTAATGCTTGGGCTGAGTTTTGGAGCAGGACTACTGATTGATGAGGGGCGCTCAGGGCGAATTTCTAAGCGCGATATGCGCATTGTGGCCTGTTTTTTAGGCCTATGTCATAGCGTGATCGAAGATACGCTCTTGATCCTTCTGTTGGGTGCGGACATTGTTCCAATATTGGTGGGACGTTTCCTGTTTTCTTGCTTGATCATTGCGCTGATCGCGCGCTATGTCTACCCCAAAGACCCACCGCGTGTTGTCGCTTAAGTGCTGGTTTGTGTGTCTTGTTTTTCAGGGCCGTCGGAAGAGGGGTCCCAGCAAACGACTCTGTTTCTGCCTGTGTTTTTCGCTTCGTAAAGCGCGACATCTGCCTGAGTAACTAGCTGGTCTGAATTGAAAATGCCGGTGGTGTTTAAGGTCGACACACCGAAACTTGCGCTGATAGGAATCACTTTAGAGGCAAAGATAAACGGCATTTCCCTGATCTGTTTGCAGAGATCTGTAGCGACTTCTCTTGCTTGCTCAAGGCTTGTTTCCGGTAGCAAAATAATAAACTCCTCACCGCCATAGCGGGCGCTAATATCTCCTGAGCGTGATAGTCGTTTATTAAACAGATTGGCTATCGCTTGCAGGCACTCATCGCCGGCTTTGTGGCCGTATGTGTCGTTGACCGTTTTGAAGTGATCAATATCGCAAAGTATGACGGACAAAGAGCGTTGATTTCGTATCGCCCGCTTGAACTCTTTCTGCAGGCAGGTTTCAAAGTGACCGCGATTAGGGAGCCCTGTTAGCGCATCCGTTGTGGACATGATGGCCAGTTTCTCATTGACTGTTTCGAGCTTTTGCAGCGCTTGTTCCAAGTTCTCCGTACGCTCTGTTACTTTTTGCTCTAGTCGCTTGTTAGCTTCCGCTCGATTTCTGAGTAGCGCGTCTTGTGATTGGCGGGCTTGCTTTTCATGCTCTAGCGCGTTGGCCTGCGCTTTTATTCGCAGCTCTTTCTCTGTATCGAAGCGATTTGCTAGAGCGAATGAAAGCAGTGCTACCAGTAACAAAATACCAAGCTCGCCTGCATTGTTAGTCCAGAAAGTGGCAGGTAAAACACCGAACTTTGCCGCGACTAGAAAGCCAACACCGCCAAAAGCCGCAGTCCATGCAAAACAAAAGTAGCGCGCATTGGCGTTGCCCCGGTACCAACTCCAGTACCCTGACGATAAACTGATCAGGCATGACACTGCGGTCATCCCTGAATTAAAGCGGACACTCCAAGCGTAGGGGGTAACAAATGTCAGTAGCAGTAGTGCCCCACAAACAAATGACAGACCTTTCATAAACCGATAGGCGGCGGGTGAGTGTTTTTTAAAATCGAGAAAACTAAGGACCATTAGTGCCGCAAAGAAGTTACTCGCGGCGATAAAAACAGAAATAGCATAGCTGTTCCAATGGACTTGCTCTGGCCACAAGAAAGTAAATCCGTAGCCTTTCAAAGACACTTGGAACATCAAATAGCTCATCGCAAATAGCACGTAGTACAGATAGCTTCTGTCTCTGAGTAGGCTAAAGAGAAACAGGTTATAGATAATCATGATGATAATAACGCCCATCCACATGCCTTGGAGCAGGCGGTCATTGCTGGTGGCGTAGGTGAATTGCTCCGGTGACCAGACCGTTAGTGGTGCTTCAACGGTCCCCTTTGTATCGACGCGCAGCATGACTTGGTTTGGTCCGGGTTCGAGTACTAAGGGCATAACGAAGTTTTGATGATTAATCGGGCGTTGCGAGAATTCGAAACGATCGCCGACATGAACGTGTTGCTCAACACGACCTTGCTTGACGAGATACAGATGAACGCTGTCCAAGAATGGTATCGGTAGCTCAACGTATACTTTTTCGTTCGTGGCTGATTGGCTGTCTATGTAGAAGTAAAACCAGTAGGAGCTTGGTGTAAAACCGTAATTGGGGGCGCTTTTTTCAATCGCTTGCCATCGATTTTCTGATTGCAATATGTCGTTAATACTCAATGCATTGCTGGCATCCTCTAAATACAGCATGTTTGTGCCGATGAGGATTGGTTCGTGATTTTGGGGCGAGTAAATGTGCGTTGGAACATTAGCTGGGCTCGCCAATGCTTGTTGGCTGCCTGCCAACAAAGAGAGCCCTATGATTAAACAATGCAGGACAACTAAAGACGAGAAATTTAGACGCAAATTACTTAACTCTACTAATCGGGATGCTGCAACTGAGCACATTACTTAAAAGTATAGATAAGTTTTGCTAATTGACTGAAATAAAGAGCACATTGTTTCCTTGATGGGCAATGTGCTCTCTGAACTAAGACCTATGTCCCAAGTTCAAGGAAGACTGGGCAGTGATCTGAACCCATTACCTCAGTAAGTATGTCGGCACTTACTATCGATTTTTTTGCCTCTTCAGAGGTTAGGAAGTAGTCAATCCGCCACCCAACATTTTTGGCTCTGGCGCCGGCACGGTAACTCCACCAGCTGTATTTTATGGTGTCTGGATGGAGGTGACGAAAACTATCAATAAACCCTGCGTTAACGTAATTGTCCAAGCCATCGATTTCTTCTTGCATGTAACCTGCACTTTTATTGTAGTTCGGCTTTGGTCGCGCCAAATCGATGTCTTTGTGTGCAACGTTAAGATCGCCACACACAACGACCGGTTTTCTTTTTTCCAGGTTTTGGAGATAAGCCAAAAATTCCTTGTCCCAGCTTTGGCGATAAGCCAATCTCTTGAGTTCGCTACCGGAGTTTGGGGTATACACGGTGACTAAAATATAGTCTTTAAATTCGGCAGCAATGACTCGACCTTCCTGATCATGTTCATCAATGCCGAGGTCATATTCAACCGAAATGGGTGTGATACGCGTAATCACGGCAGTGCCAGAATAGCCTTTCTTGACCGCGGAATTGCAATAGATTTCATAGCCTTCGACTTCTGACAGCGCCTCAATGACCTGATCATCTTGGGCTTTGGTTTCTTGCAAACAAAGCACATCGGCGTTGAAGCTTTCAAACGAAGCCATAAACTCTTTTTTCATCACGGCTCTGACGCCGTTGACGTTCCATGACACAAGGCGCATAGGAATCCTGTAATTAGAAAGTGAAGGCACCGGAGTTTAACGTTTTGAAGGGGGCTGCGTCGATTGAAAAGGTTTGTTCTATTGCGTGACTTGGTTTAAACCTTAATCTCGCGATACTCTACGACCGTTTAATCGTTGGAATTAATAGTGTGAGGCAAGTTGTATGACCTTTGATGAAGTCTTAAAAGCACGCCGAAGCACGCGCGCCTTCTTAGATAAAGACGTTCCGGACAGCTTGATCAAAGAGCTGTTAGCGGACGCACTTCGCTCTCCAAGCTCTACTAATACTCAGGGTTACCGTGTTGCCATTGCAACAGGTGCTACACGTGAGAAGCTCGCCGAGGAGCTGACTCAAACTTACGATCGAGCCATGAAGGTGAAAAAGCAGGCACTGCCTCTAAAGATCGTCTCTAGTGTGTTTGGTGGCGTATTACCCAATGGTGATTTTAAGGCGGACCTGGACTACCCAAAAGAAATGAAGGCTCGGGCGATCGAATGTGGTAAAGGATTATACGGGACCTTGGGAATAGAGCGGCACGATCGCGAAGGAAGAGAGCGCCAAATGCGGAAGAACTTTGAATTCTTCAATGCGCCGGTCGAAATATTTTTATTCATCCATGGGAAAAAAGGTGTCTCCAGTGCTCTGGACGGGGGAATATTTCTGCAGTCGCTAATGTTGGCGGCGACTTCTCGCGGTCTCGCGACTTGTGCTCAAGCGTCCGTGGCGCTGTGGGGCGGAACGGTCCGAAAATACTTTGAGGTTGAAGAAGACTACAAGCTAATTTGTGGGCTATCTTTGGGGTACGCGTCAGATGATATCGTGAATACTTTCCAGCCCGAGAAGCGCAGTGTAGAAGAGCTATGTTTCAAATTGAGTTAGAAGGTTTGGGTCACTCGGCCTAATATCGGTAATGCGCTGATGCTTTGCCAGGAATCATAATTATGTTGGAAGTGTTTGTCGTTTCCTTTACGACCTTTTTCGCGACTATTGGTCCTCTTGATGTGGTGGCTATTTTCGCTGCGCTTACGGGGTCGTTTAGCTCTGCACGACGTCGAAGTATGGCAATAAGAGGCACGGCCATCGCGGCTTGTATCTTGTTGTGCTTTGCCTTTCTTGGTGAGTGGGTCCTATCATTTTTGGGTATATCGTTGCCGGCTTTAAGAGTGTCAGGAGGAATCCTGCTATTGCTTATCGGGATTGATATGGTCTTTGCCCGCTCTTCAGGCGGCACATCAACCACCATCGAGGAAGAAAACGAGGCGGCTTCGAAAGACGATATTTCGGTTTTTCCGCTGGCGACACCATTGATAGCTGGGCCAGGAACGATGGGGGCGGTCATCCTACTGATGAGCACTAATGATGGATTGTGGGTAGCGAAAGGGGTTGTCGTTGCTGCGTTGCTGTCGGTACTGCTGCTGACACTTTGTATGCTGCTTCTGGCTGGCCAGGTTCAACGTTTGTTAGGTGTGACGGGAATGCAGGTGGTTAGTCGAGTGTTTGGCGTGATACTCGCCGCGCTAGCCGTGCAGTTTATTATGGATGGTTTGAGCGCTAGCGGCTTATTTTAGCGGGGCAATGCCCCGCTACTATTCTGACTAGCTTAATGATTGTTTGATTGCACTATGCTGTTCGGGCTTTAGTCTCGGGCCGTATTGAGACACGACTTTGGCCGCTGCATGGTTTGCGAGCTTCGCGGCGTCTGCGAAAGACTGCCCATTTGTGATTGCGTAAAGAAACGCACCTGCAAACATGTCGCCTGCGCCATTGGTGTCGATAGCGCTAACCGCTTCGCCGGGCACTGTTTGCATGCTTGTCCCGTCAAAAACTATCGCACCTTTTTTACCTAGGGTGATAGCAAAGGTTTTTGCGCTGATTTTGAGTTTCTCTGCTGCGTCTTCTGCGGTCTCAGTTTTGGTCCAAGCCATGGCTTCATCTTGATTGCAGAACAATAAGTCGACTTGGGTGCCTACCATTTCTTGAAGCCCTTCACCAAAGAACTCAACCATTCCCGGGTCAGACAAAGACAAGGCCGTTTTAACGCCTGCTGCTTCGGCTGCTTGGCGCGCTTTAATAGCCGCCTGTTTGCCGCTTGGTGAAGTGACTAAGTACCCTTCTAGATAAACGTACTCGGATTGAGCAATTGCCTCCAGATCGAGATCACTTTCGCTAAGCGTTTCGCTGATTCCCAAATAGGTATTCATGGTGCGTTCGGCGTCAGGCGTGATCATTACCAAACATTTACCGGTGGTACCTTGTGGTAAATCGTCTGAGCGAGTTGTGACACCTGCAGCTTGCGTATCGTGATGAAAAAACTGCCCATTGTCATCATTCGCAACGCGGCAAGAGTAATAAGTTTTTGCGCCAAAGTAGCTGGCAGCAATGATTGAGTTACACGCAGAGCCACCGCTGGAACGCTTGCTGCCGACCAAATGGTCTTGCATCAAAGAAAGCAGCGAGGCTTGGCGTTGCTCATCGACTAGGGTCATTAGTCCTTTTTCGATTTGGGCTTGGGCGAGGAATTCATCATTAACTTCAATTTCGGTATCGACTAGAGCGGCCCCAAGGCCATAAACATGATAGCGCTGCATGGTGAACTGAGTTCCTGTTATAACGTTATTTTTAAGGGTAGGCGGGCATTATAAGCGCAGCGTTTTTTGAAAGGCAAAGAGTGTTTCATTCGTTATATGGCTATATCACAACTTAACTGAATAGATTCTAATAGCGCTTCATGAATGAATCATTATTGGGCATAAAATGGCGAGTTTAGATAAAAACGTATGGATACTAATGTTAGCGGGCGCACTCGGGATGTGCGTGGCGCCGTTGGTGGTTTTTATTGGCGGCATCGTGGGCACTCAATTAGCCCCCGTGCCCAGCTTGGCGACCTTGCCTGTAGCGGCCTTGGTGATCGGTACCGCGATGGCGGTGGTGCCTGCTGCGCGTGCGATGCAGGCCTTTGGTCGCAAAAAAGTGTTTCTATGTAATTCCGTGTTTGGTGCAGCGGGCGCATTAGCATGCGGTGCGGCGATTTCAATTGGGAGTTTTTGGTTTTTTTGCCTTGGAGTTGTTTGCTTGGGGGCGAGTCTGGCCGTTATTCAGCAGTTTCGCTTCGCTGCAATGGAAAGCGTCGACCCCGAACACGCCGCGACAGCGGCCTCCAAAGTGTTACTTGGAGGTCTAATCGCTGCATTTTTGGGGCCTGAATTAGCCCACTTTGGCAAAGACTTGCTAACGGCAGAGTTTGCAGGCTCTTTTGTTTGGCTGAGCTTGTCTAGCTTAGCTGGCGGGCTGGTTTTGCTTTTTTATCGGCCTGTCATTGCTGTGTCAGAGTCGGGTCAAAGTGACGGAGGGCGACGTTTGTCTCTGATCATGAAACAGCCGGTTTTATGGGTTGCGGTGATGTCGGCGGGCGTTGGTTACGCGGTGATGAGTTATATTATGACGGCAACTCCGGTGAGCATGCACCATATGGACGGGCACTCTCTGGCAGATACCAAATGGGTCATTCAAAGCCATATTTTTGCTATGTTTCTTCCTTCGTTTTTCAGCGGCCGTTTGATCGAACGTTTTGGTGCCCCCCGCATTATGCTTGCTGGGCTAGTCGTATATCTGGCTTGTGGCATGATTGCATTGTCTGGCAAAGACCTGATGCACTATTGGCTAGGTTTAGTGCTGTTGGGTATCGGTTGGAATTTTCTATTCGTTGCGGGCACCGCCTTGCTGCCAACCTGTTATCGTGCTGAAGAACGATTTAAAGTTCAGGGTCTAAATGATTTTGTCGTGTTTGGTTTTCAAGCAATCGCGTCGTTATCGAGCGGGGTGGTGATCTTTTATTTTGGTTGGGATAATCTAGTTTGGCTCGCCCTGCCAATGTTGCTATTGCATTTAGTAATCTTGGCAAACTGGCAGAGAAGTGCGCGCAAGGGCTGATCGCCTTTAACCCGCTTAAAAATAATAACAAGAGAAATTACTATGAAGGATTTACTATCTCTGGCGCGAGTGGGTGCACAAACAATGGCCTCGATGGTGCTTGAGCCAAATGCGTTCCCAAAGCGGTCATTTTCGAGTGAATACACTCGCCGCCTCGCCTCAACTTTGCTAGATGAGGCGGTCTCTCAGGATGATAATTGGTTGCGACGAAAGCAGCGTCTGTTGTCTATGAAAGGGCCCGCTTTATTAAAGGTCGATACCGAACACGAGGTAATTGGCGACGTTCCCTGCCTTCGCGTCAAACCAAAGGGTAGTAAAAAATGCGCACGTAAGGTGCTCTATTTTCATGGCGGGGGCTACGTTGTTGGTTCTGCAAGGAGCTATCACTACACTTATGCCAAGCTAGCGCTTGCCTTGAATGCAGAAGTCGTTGGTTTGGATTACTCTTTAGCACCTGAACACTCTGTCGCGAATATCATCGACGAAGGGTTGCGTGTCTATGATTTGATACAAAGTATTGAGCGTCCTGAGCAGGTTTTATTGGCTGGGGATTCAGCCGGTGGTGGCGCGGCTATTGCGCTTACGCGTGCATTGATGTCACGAGGTGCCATTCCTTCAAACCTCTATTGTCTTTTGATTTCTCCATGGGTTGATCCCGTTGACCCCTCCTGCCTTGATGCGTCTAAAGCCGAAGGTGATTTACTGAATGTGGGAATACTCAAGAAGTGGCATGCAGCGGTTGCTAAAGATGAGGGTTATGAAACGTTGGTCCGCTTTGTGGCATGTGACTGGGCTGGCTTTCCGCCAACGATTGTTCAAGCTGGCGGTGCAGAGATGTTTTTGCCTCAGATCGAAACCTTGGTGTCAGACATGACGGCCGCAGGCGTTAAGGTGCATTACGATGTATTTCCTGATCAGTTTCATGTGTTTCAAACATTGGCCCCCTTGGTAAGCGAGGCCGATGAAGCATGGAATAACTTGGCGGCGTCTGTGCGCGCTATGGAGCACTAGTGTTGGTTTATCGTGTCGTTATGGTTGTTGGTTTGGCCCTTTTTTTGGGCGCTTGTGCGACTAAGCCACCTAAAAACCTGGATAATTTGTGTGTCATGTTCGATGAAAAACAAGGCTGGTACGATGCGGCGATAGAAACTCGCGAGAAGTGGGGCATACCTGTTCATATACCGATGGCGGTGATGTATCAGGAATCTCGCTTCAAGCATAACGCGCAGCCTCCTATGCGATATTTTCTTTGGATTATTCCAATCGGCCGAGCCAGCGATGCTTATGGCTACCCGCAAGCGAAAACGCCAGTGTGGGGAGAGTATGTCGAAGATACGGGCAACTGGTTTGCGGACCGAGATGATTTTGAAGATGCCATCGACTTTATCGGTTGGTACATGAACCGCTCACATAAAATAAACAAGGTGTCGAAGTGGGACACTTATGGTCAGTATCTAAACTATCACGAAGGTCAAGGAGGCTATCGTCGCGGTAGTTATAAAGCGAAGCCTTGGTTGATCCGGGTCGCCAAGAAAGTAGAGGCGCGCGCCAAACTCTACAGCGAACAATATTGGGGGTGTAAGGATGACCTACGCGATCGCTGGTAGCCGGTATAGCATTTCATTACCCTTTTAGATCATCGTCATACGCTGTCGCGTTTATTCTTGTTTGCTGTGTTTAAGTGGCTATCTTCTTTTCTCTTTTCTCTTTTCTCTTTTCTCTTTTCGGCTTTATAGCTGAAGTGCTGGGTTAGCTGCCTTCTCGGTGTCTGCTCAGGGCTGTTTATCTGCCGGTTTATCATTCGATATTTGTGGGTTTGAGCGAATCTAGTGCGGTGCTTTCAGTCGGAAAACATCGGTGCGCCAATTTGGTGCCCTGCCAGGGACTACGGACTCCAAAGGGAGCATTTTTTTGGTAATAGTTTCGTATCTCTCTGATAAGTAACATTATTTTTTTATGGCATGGAACCTGCTAAATGCCTATTGATTCAATAATGAGCTCTGGTATTACTTGAGTGTTCGCATTCGCGGTACTTGTCAGAACACGATGTTCAGTAAAGAAAGATTTTTGGATACAAAACGAGGAAGTCTTATGAAGTGGTTAGGAACGATGAAAGTAGCGGCCATATCTATCGCTATTGGTTTGAGCTCGGCAGGCGTTCACGCGCAAAAACTAGGCTACCCAGAAAAGGAAGAACTAACTTTTGGGTTTATTAAGCTAACAGACATGGCGCCCATCGCGATTGCCTACGAAAATGGTTACTTCGAAGACGAAGGCTTGTACGTCACGATAGAAGCGCAAGCGAACTGGAAAGTACTGCTTGATGGCGTGATTGACGGCCGTTTGGATGGCGCTCATATGTTAGCCGGACAGCCTATTGCCGCGACTATGGGTTTTGGCACTAAAGCGCACATCATTACGCCTTTTTCGATGGATTTGAACGGTAACGGTATCACTGTTTCCAATGAAATCTGGGACCAAATGAAGCCTAACATTCCCAAAATGGCAGATGGACGTCCTGTTCACCCGATCAAAGCAGATGCTTTGAAGCCGGTAGTAGAGAAATATAAGTCGGAAGGCAAGCCTTTCAATATGGGAATGGTTTTTCCTGTCTCTACACACAACTACGAGTTGCGTTATTGGTTGGCCGCGGGTGGTATTCATCCGGGTTACTACGCGCCTCATAAGGGTGATATCTCCGGTAAGCTTCAAGCGGATGCCTTGCTGTCTGTGACGCCGCCACCGCAAATGCCAGCAACTCTCGAAGCTGGAACGATCTATGGCTACTGTGTAGGTGAACCTTGGAACCAGCAAGCAGTTTTCAAAGGGATTGGTGTCCCGGTTATTACCGATTATGAAATCTGGAAAAACAACCCAGAAAAAGTATTTGGTATCACGGCGGAGTTTGCTGAAAAGTATCCTAATACCACTATTCGTCTGACGCGCGCCTTGATTCGCGCAGCGATGTGGTTAGATGCAAATGACAATGCGAACCGACCAGCAGCGGTTAAGGTCTTGTCGCAGCCGAATTATGTGGGTGCGGACTACGAAGTGATCGCGAACTCTATGACCGGCACCTTTGAGTATGAAAAGGGCGATAAGCGTGAAGTGCCTGATTTCAACGTATTCTTCCGTTACAACGCCACTTACCCGTATTACTCCGATGCCATTTGGTACTTAACGCAAATGCGTCGTTGGGGCCAAATTGCCGATGATAAATCGGATGAGTGGTACAAGGATTTGGCGAAAAAAGTTTATCGACCAGACTTATACACTAAAGCGGCTCAAAGCTTGATTGCGGAGAAATTGGCGGACGCTAAAGACTTCCCTGATTTCGATTCAGAGACTGGATTTAAGCCCGTTGAATCAACCTTTATTGACGGCATTACGTATGACGGTACGAAGCCAAATGCATATATCGACTCCTTCGATATTGGCTTAAAAACAGGTCAAAAACTTTAGTAAATAGTCGTCGGGGAGAGGGGCTGATTTGCCCCTCGAACGCAAGGCAATGCATGAAAGCATTGCCTTCGTTTTTATCCTCAGTAGTGTGTGAAATTGGAGCATAAAAGTATGTCAACAACGACATCAATAGATGATAACTCAGAGCCAAAAATTGAGTGGTTGGATTCGGTTATCGACTTTGTTATGACGGCGGCGAAGAATCTCGCTATCCCCTTATCGGGAATTGCCGTTTTCTTGTTTTTGTGGACGATTGCGGCCCAGAACATTAATACCTCTTTGGGTGAATTCCCTAGCCCCAGCGTGGTGCTAGAGCAATTCGAATCGCTGTACGACGAGCACAATGCGGAGCGAGAAAAAGAAGTCGCTTTTTATGAACGTCAAGAAGTACGTAATGCAAAGCGAGTCGCAGAAGACCCAGGTTATGCACCAAGAATTCGCGCCTACACGGGTAAAGAAACATTTTTGGACCAAATAGGCACTAGCCTAATCACGGTAATGAGCGGTTTTATTTTGGCGGCTGCGCTGGCGATTCCACTAGGTATTGCGATTGGTTTGAGTAAAACACTCAATCAAGCAATCAACCCTGTTATTCAAATATTTAAACCGGTCTCGCCATTAGCATGGTTGCCTTTGGTAACGATGGTCGTGAGCGCCGTGTATGTCTCGCCTGACCCTCTTGTCGCCAAGTCATTCCTTAACTCCATGATTACGGTCACCTTGTGCTGTATTTGGCCGATGGTGATCAATACGTCAGTCGGGGTGTCGTCAATTGATAAAGATTTGGTGAACGTGAGCCAAGTGTTGCGTTTGCCAGCATTGAAACATGTTCAAAAGATTGTGTTGCCTGCTTCTATTCCGGCAATTTTTACCGGCATGCGCTTGTCGCTTGGCGTTGCTTGGATGGTATTGATCGCGGCTGAAATGCTGGCGCAAAGCCCGGGTCTCGGTAAGTTTGTTTGGGATGAATTTCAGAATGGTAGTTCTGACTCGCTTGGGCGAATTATGGCTGCGGTCGTGGTAATTGGTTTTATCGGCTTCATGCTCGATAGAGTCATGCTCGAAATTCAGCGAGTCGTTTCGTGGGACAAGAGTAGCGTATTACGCTGAGCTGTATTTAGTGGCCCAAGAGGTCTGAATACGTAGAACAGATATTAAGATTTTGAGGAAATTAGTGATGAGTACATTGCTCGATATTAGTCAGATAGACATGGTATTCCCAACCCCTAAAGGGCCTTTTACTGCGTTGAAAGGGGTTGACCTGAAAATTGCCGAAGGCGAGTTCGTTTCTCTGATCGGGCACTCAGGCTGCGGAAAGTCGACCGTGCTAAATGTCGTTGCTGGGCTTCATCAAGCAACAACGGGTGGCGTAATCTTAAACGGCAAGGAGGTCAAAGAGCCTGGGCCTGAGCGTGCCGTCGTCTTTCAAAATCATTCGCTTCTGCCTTGGCTAACGGCTTATGAAAATGTCGAGTTGGCGGTGGACCAAGTCTTTGGTCGCGGCAAGTCTAAAGCAGAAAAGAAAGAGTGGATTGAGCATAACTTGACCTTGGTTCATATGGACCATGCCATGCACAAAAGGCCTGACGAAATTTCAGGTGGCATGAAGCAGCGAGTCGGCATAGCGCGTGCGTTGGCGATGCAGCCTGATGTGCTGCTAATGGATGAACCGTTTGGCGCGCTAGATGCGTTGACTCGAGCGCACATGCAAGATTCGCTAATGGAAATTCAGAATGAGCTAAACAACACCGTGATCATGATTACGCATGATGTCGATGAGGCAGTTTTGTTGTCTGATCGTATTGTGATGATGACTAACGGGCCAGCGGCCACAATTGGAGAAATACTCGACGTTAACCTAGAGCGGCCTAGAGACCGCCTTGCACTTGCGGAAGACCCCGAGTACATACACTTGCGCTCTTCGGTATTGCGCTTTTTGTATGAAAAACAACGAAAAGTCGAGGTCATGCCGACGGGAAAGTCTAGTAAGGCGAAGCCACAGAAAAAGTCGGCTGCCGCATAGTTCTATGGCCATCGCGTTGATCGTGAACGATCGGCGCGCATCGGCTACCTCTTTATATACCTATAAAAACGTATTCAATGGTCGGCCCTCGTTTGCAAAGATGAAGGTCTATCCGCTACGAAGTTAATTGCGCTTATTCGTATTACATAATTCTCAATTTACTTATGAGCGCCTTTTCTATGCCCTGAGTTTAGGGTGATTAATACAGCATATGAATTACTTACTAACTAGGAGAAGTATATGACTGGCAAAAGCAATGGTTTACTTGGCGCTGCGATCGCGTGCGCACTTTTCGGGAGCACGGTGCATGCATCGATGGACGATCTGACAGAGGCGTTGACCTCGGGAAAGGCTTACGGCGATCTGCGATTGCGTTATGAAACAGTTGATCAAGACAATGCCTTGAGTGACGCTAGTGGCTTGACGCTTCGTACAAGACTTGGATACAAAACTGGAGAGATTAGTGGCTTTTCATCCACCATTGAGTTCGAAGATTCTCGTACGATTGCCGGTGTTGACGAATACGAGCTGCCAGGGCCCGCGCGTGATGCGGATTATTTGGTAAACAATAAGTCTGTAATTGCCGACCCAGAAACCACAGAGCTAGATCAAGCGTTTTTGCAATACAGTAGTGACACCTTTGGCGCGAAGTTTGGTAGTCAGGTGATTACGCTTGATAACCATCGGTATGTTGGGCACGTAGGGTGGCGTCAAGATAGACAAACGTTTGATGCCGCTACGTTATCGTTTACGCCCGACGACAAGGTCAAAATTGATTTTGCATATATTACTGAGCGCAATCGAATTTTTGCGGCTGAGGCTGATATTAAGGCAAAAGATAAACTATTCAATGCTTCCTATAAAACGCCTTTTGGTAAAGCGACGCTCTATGGCTATTTCCTATCACAAGATAATGGCACAAAGCTTGATATTGATACGCGCGGTGCTCGTTTTGCTGGAAAGCAAGCGCTTGAAGATTTAGACCTTCTTTATACACTTGAGTATGCGTCGCAAGATCGAAAAAATGCGTCAGGTAAGCAAGATACCGACTACAAATTACTCGAGCTGGGCGCGAAGGTGTCGGGCGTTACTGCGAAGCTTGGTTATGAGTCTTTGGGTTCCGACGGGGGCAGCTATGGTTTTAGCACACCGTTAGCGACTGGACACAAATTTAATGGTTGGAGTGATCAGTTCTTAGGCACACCAGGTGTTGGCTTAGATGACGTGTATGTCAGCGTTAGTGGAAAGCTAGCTGGGGGGAAATGGTTGCTGGCTTATCATGACTTTAGTGCTAGCCAAGGCAGCGCTGCGGTCGACGACTTAGGCTCAGAAGTTGATATTCTCTATGCAAAAAAGTTCGGTAAAAACTATTCTGCAGGCGTCAAGTACGCGGCATATTCGGCTGGAGATCAGGCTGCTGGTAAAGTCGATACTGATAAAATGTGGGTTTGGGTTGGTGCCAAATTTTAAGGGCCGTATTGGCGTGAAGGTTGGCCGACACTAAGCTGATTAGTGAAGCCTCATATAACGTAATGCTTTGCGGTAGCGTTCGGCAGGCGCAATGTCTGTTGAGCGCTATTGCGGCAGCGAGTCTTTCGTTTAGAGGGAAATTTTAGCTTGTTCCCAGCCCAATAACGCGGCTTTTCTTGTTGCGCCCCAGCGATATTGGCTGATCTCGCCAGTGCTGCGGATCACGCGGTGGCAGGGAATCATAATGGCGATATCATTGGTGGCAATCGCAGAGGCGACTGCCCGGGTTGCCGTCGGCTGCCCGATGTCTTTTGCAATGTCTTGGTAGCTGCGCATCTGGCCAGTTGGCACGCTAAGTAACGCCTCCCATACTTTAAGTTTAAAAGGACTTCCTTTCATGAGTAAGTGAAGGGAAGTACTTTTCCGACTGACTGGATCGAAAATTTGTTGGATGGTTGCCTGCGTTGTTTGTTTGTTCTCGTGGAGCTTCGCAGCTGGCCAATCTTGCCGGAGTTGCTCTAAGGCGTTTTCTGCTTCATGCGCATCATCGAATAGTGCCAGTTTACAAATCCCCCGCTCTGTTTTGGCAATAAAGCACTGACCAAAGGGGCAGGGGTGTGTGCCATAGCTTATCTCTAAGCCCTTTCCTCCAGACTTTATCTCTCCGGGCGTTACGCTTTCGAAGTGAACGAATAAATCATGCAAGCGACTGCCACTGCTGAGGCCTGTTTCGTAGGCTGCTTCTAATACGGAATGTGATTTAAGCGCCTGTTTTGCGTGCTCCTTTGTGAGGAACTGAAGAAACTGTTTCGGAGAGACGCCAGCCCACTCTGAAAATACTCGCTGCAGGTGCGACTCGCTGACTGAAAAATCGCTTGCGAGTTGGTTGAGGTTTGGCTGTTGTAAACGCTTTTGAGAGATATGTTCGATGATATCTGCGACTAACTGATAATGGGTACGGGGTTCTCCGTTGGAGAACTCGCTAGAATGTTCGATGCGATGAGCGTTGTCTAAATCTTTAGATGTCTTTTTGGGTTGTTGTTTCATTAGTTTTCGGAGCTGCTGGGTAGTGATTGCCAGTCTGACGCAATCACTACATCGGCGCGACCCGATTCTTGCTTAACGCATAAAAGGGTTTAGCATGCGGCCAAAAATACCTGTCATTTTCAAAGGAGCGTCCATCACAGCAAAGCAGATACAGTCTTTGTCCATCGTTGCACGTGGCTGGTGAATCGTTTGGGTGTCGGCCAAAATAAAATCGCCTTCGTGATACTGGCAGGTCTTATCAGCAAAACTGCCGTCGATCACGTAAGTGAATTCATTGCCCTCGTGCGTATGTTCCGGCAGCTCTTTGCCCGCTCCAATTTTGTATAGCTTCGCCTTAAATTGAGGGTCTTCAATTTCAATGTCGAATTCACGAATGCTTTTCGTCATTCCGCTCCACTCAAGTGTGTCCAAGGACCCCGGAATAAAGCGCCGCAACGGACGCGGAATCGCTAAGTCGCCTTGGTTTAACGTTGCCAAAGACGGCGCGCTGACAGGCTCGTCAATTCGGTCGAGAATTCGTGACAATACATTTGTGCCTACCGTTTCTTCAGGTAAGTCGCCAAGGAGTTCGCCTCCCAGTTGCTCGTACAAATGCGTTTGTTGCCGACAGCTGTGGCATTGCTCTAAATGGCATGCAACCATAATGCCGAGCGAGTTAGGCAGTTGCCCTGCCGCAAAGCTCATTAGAAGTTCATTGTTAGGATGATAATTAGCCATGTCATTTGCTCTTTTGCCAGTGTATCTAATTTTTTCATTGCTAAGCGCAATCGTGATTTGATTGTGCCTAACGGAAGGTCTAAGTCAGCAGCAATCTCACTGTGAGACTTGCCCTCAAAGTAGACTTTGTAAACTACCTGGCGTTGTTCGTCAGGGAGAGATTCAAGTAGAGTACGCGCAACTTTCGCATCTAGATCACTTGAAACGTCATTTTCTAGCTCGGTTCCGCCTTCGTCGTTCCACAAATCGTCCGAAAGCACCGTGTCGTAACGGCCTTTGCGGGCAAAATCAATTCGCTTATTTCGGATGATGGTGTACAACCAGGTGATTGCTGTACCTGTTTTCGGGTTAAATGTGTGTGCTTTGCGCCATACCGTCAGCATGCATTCCTGCAACAGCTCTTCCGCATCGTTGCTCGTTGCTCCGCATTGCATGGCAAAGGCTTTAAGGCGCGATGACGTTGCCTCGAACAGCTTTACAAATGCTTCTCTGTCTTGCTTCTGTGCGATAGCAAGAAGTAAGTTCTCTAATATCTTGGGTGTGGCGTTACTCAACTAACCATCCTTCGTTGGTCACTAACTAATAAAATTCTTAAAAACGCCTAGGAATGTAATCGATTCCGAACGTGGCTACAAGCCGCGTTGAGTGTTTAGGTGAAAGTGATCCGAATAGGGTGATTCCGACGTATGGTAGACAATGAAAAATTTTGGAGATTTCGGTGAACTACAGTGACCTTATTGTGATTGGCGCAGGCGTTTCAGGGCTGGTTTTAGCGAACGAGATGAAACGTGCTGGGCAATCGGTTACGGTGCTTGAGAAGGCGCGTGGCAGTGGCGGTAGACTATCGTCGAAGCGCTGCCCCTTAGACGGAGGTGGGCAAATTACGTTTGATTTGGGATGTCCGAGTTTTACAGCGAAGAGCGATAGCTTCAAAGCCTATCTTAATGATGAACTTGCCCAAGTCGGTAGTTTGGGAGAAGGGGTGGATACTCGCTACTTTGCGACACCCCGAAACTCAATATTGACGCGCCAGCTTGCAGATCAGTTAGACGTGCATTTTGCTCATCGCGTGACGGGTATTGAGCAGACGGAAAATGGCTGGACGGTAACGAGTGAACACGCAGATGGTGCGGCCTATGGCTGGCAGTGTGGACGTCTTGTTGTGAGTGCGCCTCCTGAGCAGGCGGCGGCGTTAATTCCTGCGACGCATTCGGCTCAATCGGTTTTGACGGACGCCTACGTAGAGCCGCAATGGGTCGTGTCTTTTGCGTTCGAAGAGAATGAGCCGTCAAGGTCAGCATTCCAGCCTCTAGCAGAGCATGTCGATGTATTGAAGGTCAGTGTTGAAAACGACAAGAGCGGCCGTGATTACCCGCCGGGTCTTGCCGTGTGCGTTATCCATTTTACTTCCGCATGGACAAAACAGTCGCTTGATTGGTCAAAGGAGAGCGTGCAGTCGTATGCTCTGGAAGCTCTTTGTGCAGCCTTATCTTCAGCGCCTCTTGTTAAGGCTGCTCATACGCACCGTTGGCTTTATTCTCTTCCGGCAGCGCAATCAAAAGGACCGCTTGATGAGGCGCTGGGTTATTTTTTGGATGAGACGGGTCTAGCGCTGTGTGGTGATCATCTTGCGAGCGATGAGTGTGAAGGCGTTGAGCGCGCGTGGCTGAGCGCAATGGCGCTTGCGTCGGCGCTCAAGGATAAGATCGGTTTAGAAAATGAATTGGCGGAGGCAGCAGCTAATGGCGTCTAACTTAGTTTGGTTTCGTTCGGATCTTCGAGCCTATGACAACCCCGCGTTTCAAGCGGCGATGAATTCCGGCTCCTGTGTTGCGGTCTATTGTTTGGCGGTTAACCAGTGGGAAATGCATGGTGTGTCGGAGCACAAACGTTCGTTGATCGTTCGGCAGCTATTCTCATTGGCTGAAGATTTAGCGGAGCTAAATGTGCCATTGAAGGTCATCAATTGCGGTACGTTTTCAGGAGTTCAGAGCGAGCTAGCTGAGCTTTGTTGCCAGATTGGCATTACCAAAGTGTTTTGCAATCATGAGTATGAGTTGAACGAGCGACGTTTGACTCAAGACGTTGAGACGTCATTGCAGAGCGTGCGTGTCGACTTGCATACGTTTCATGACCAGTGTGCGATCGAACCGGGCAAAATATTGAATCAAAGCGGAGAGATGTACCAAGTCTATACCTCTTTCAAACAACGCTATTATGGTTATTTTGACCGTTTGGCGCGCCCTTTGGCAAACCGTCCTGAGCGTCAGGGCGAAACCGGGATTGAGTCTGATACGACGGTACTTATGGATTACAGTCTTGACCTTGAGATGAGTGAGTTGTGGCCAGCGGGTGAAGATGAGGCGCACGAGCGACTCGAGTCTTTTATTGAAGCGCGGGTGAAAGCTTACAAGGATGTTCGGGATTTTCCGGACGTTAACGGTACGAGCACGCTGTCGCCTTATCTTGCGATTGGTGCATTGAGTACTCGCCAATGCATGCATGCGATGATCAGTTTGAATGGCGGCGTTTTACATAGCGACCAGCCGGGCATTCAGACATGGACCAATGAGCTGATTTGGCGTGAATTTTATAGACATTTTTTGTTTGCACATTCCGATTTGTGCATGCATAAACCATTCAAAAAGAATACGGATGATTTGCCCTGGTCGCATGACAACGAGCGTTTTAATGCTTGGTGTGAAGGACGGACCGGCTACCCTATTGTGGATGCCGGAATGCGCCAGCTGAATCAAACCGGATGGATGCACAATAGGCTTCGTATGGTTTGCGCGATGTTCCTGACTAAGCATTTGATGGTGGATTGGCGCCTAGGGGAACAGTACTTCATGGCCCGCTTGGTAGATGGTGACTTTGCCTCCAATAATGGCGGCTGGCAATGGAGTGCGTCGACAGGGGTCGATGCGGCGCCTTACTTTAGGATTTTTAATCCGACTCGCCAGTCGGAGCGTTTTGACAAAGACGGCGAATTTATCCGTCGTTATGTCGGCGAGCTGTCTTCACTCGATGCGCGCAGCATTCATGATCCTAGTCCGCAGCAACGTGAAGCCCTAGGTTATCTCTCTCCCATAGTTGAGCATCGGGGTGCCGTTGAACGCACAAAAGCGCTATTCTCGGCGCTTGGAAAGCAAGGCAGCGAAAATGCCCATGCGAACGATAACACTCAATGTGGAGTAGCGTCTGTATGACGATAAAAATGGAAGAACCATTTAGCTGGCGCAAGTCTCTTAAGGCAATTGTGCTCTGGTTCGACTCTGAAGCGGACAGCGACTCAGTGGGTAAGTTGCCAGAGTCGGAACAAATGCAAGTGCAGTGGGTTCGTTGCCTACCATTTCTGGTCGTTCATTTAGGCTGTATTGGTTTGTTTTGGGTTGGCTGGAGCCCCGCAGCCCTCATTGTTTGTATGGCCGCTTTCTGGTTAAGGATGTTTGCGATCACGGCGTTTTATCACCGTTACTTTGCTCACCGTAGTTTCAAAGCGAATCGTTTCTGGCAGTTTATGTTCGCGGTTCTTGGTAATACCGCCGCGCAGCGCGGGCCACTATGGTGGGCGTCCCATCACCGGCTGCATCACAAACACTCAGATACCAAAGAGGATATCCATTCGCCAGTGGCGCATAGTTTTTTTTGGAGTCATGTAGCGTGGTTCATGAGCCGCAAAGGTTATCGAACAGATTATTCGGTGATTAAAGACCTCGCGAAGTTTCCTGAATTGCGTTTTTTAAACCGCTTTGATGCTCTGGTGCCAGTACTCTTTGGTTTTGCAATGTTTGGTTTGGGTTGGTTGTTAGAGATGTTTTGGCCGGAATTGGGCACCAACGCGTCACAAATGCTGGTTTGGGGGTTCTTCGTCTCAACCGTACTCTTATTCCATTCGACTTTTACGATTAACTCTCTTGGGCATGTCTGGGGACGCCGTCGTTTCGATACAAAAGACCAAAGCCGCAATAACCCTTGGTTGGCATTACTAACCTTGGGTGAAGGCTGGCATAACAATCATCATCGTTTTGCGGCCTCAGCCCGGCAAGGTTTTTACTGGTATGAGGTCGACATTTCGTATGCATTACTCAAAGCGCTGAGTTGGTTGGGGGTCGTGAGAGACCTTAACCCAGTTCCAAATCATATTTTGGTAGAGGGTAAAACTGGTTTGCGCCGTGAGCAGCAAGAAAAAATGAAACAGGAGCGATCACCATGAAAGCACAGCATCAGACAGTTCAGATAGACGGTTCCGTCGCGTCGAATAATGAAGACGCTCTTCATGGCGTGCCCGCTGTAGGCTCTTTAGAGCAGCGTTTGGTCGACTCGTTCAAGACGCTTTACCAGCGGCTGAACGCGGAAACGATTGGCTCTGGCTTAATCGAGTCAGTGTACGATGAGAATATGCACTTCGAGGATAGCTTTCATCAAATTGATGGGCGCGAGGCGTTTGTCGCTTACTGTGAGTCCTTGTATGAGAATGTTCAACAGATAGATTTTGTCTTTCATGAGCAGTGGATTAAGCCGGGTCAGGCGATGCTTACCTGGACCATGACTTACCGCCATCCGCGCTTGAAGCGAGGTAAAGATATTGCAGTGCAGGGTGCTAGCCATTTGAGGTTTGACGATAAAATTACCTTCCATCAAGATTTTTTTGACGGTGGCCAGCTCTTGTATGAACAAATTCCGGTCTTGGGTACCTTGATCCAAGGGCTTAAGAAGAGGATGGCATGAGCATGTTGTTAGATCAGTGCCGCCGTATTTGGGTAGTGGGTGCGAGTTCGGGGATCGGTGAGGCGTTGGTAAAAGCGCTCGGTCATCCTGACCGAACCTTGATTATTAGCGCCCGCAATGAAGAGGCGCTTAATTCGCTGGCAGCGTCGTCTGCGGGGCCGTGCATCGCTTTGCCGATGGATATTAACAAAGAGGAAGAGGTTGATAACGCGTGTCGGTCATTAGCCGAGCAGCCTCCTATTGATATGATCATTCTTAATGCCGGCACGTGTGAGTATATGGACAGTAACCGCCTCGATTTGGCATTACTTGAACGTGTCATGCAAACCAACTTCTTTAGTATAGTCCGCTTGATGGATGAGGCCTTGCCAATGATGAGACGCGCGCTGAGCCAAGGCATTAGCCGGCCGAAGCTGGTGGTTATGTCAAGCAGTGTTACCTACCAAGCGTTGCCGCGGGCACACGCTTACGGCGCTTCTAAGTCGGCCCTACGCTATTTTACTGAGTGCTTGAAAGCTGATATTCAGAAAGAAGGGATCGATGTGCGACTGGTCAGCCCAGGCTTTGTAAAGACGCCATTGACGGACCAAAATGATTTTGAAATGCCATTTCGGGTTAGCGCCGAAGATGCGGCGCTTGAGATCATTAAAGGCTTAGAAGGTGAGCGTTTCGATATCTCTTTCCCAAAGAAATTTACGACCTATTTGAAAACATTAGCGCGATTGCCTGACGCATGGCGCTTTAAAATACTAGGAAAAATGTCGCGACACGAGCAAGTTGATGCGCCGAGTCAAACACATAACAACTCAGGAAGTTAGCGCATGAGTCAAGATTCAACCGAGTCAACGGTTATCGGTAGTACTTCTTCAGACAGTCTACACACAGCGAAGGGGCAGCGAATTGCTGTTATCGGCTCAGGCATAGCCGGTTTGACGAGTGCTTACTTGCTAAGCCGAGAGCATGAGGTGGTATTGTTTGAGGCGAATGATTACCTCGGTGGGCACACTCATACTCGGCATGTGAAAGCAGGAAACCGTAGCTATCCAGTCAACACAGGCTTCATTGTATTCAATGATTGGACCTATCCTAACTTCATTAAGTTAATGGAGCAGTTAGGTGTAAAAAGTGAAAAGTCTGACATGAGCTTTAGTGTGCGTTGTGAGAATACAGGTCTTGAGTACAACGGGACGAACTTAAATACACTTTTTGCTCAGCGTATTAATATTCTAAGACCCTCGTTTTTGCGCATGGTTAAAGACATACTTCGTTTCAATAAGGAAACCGTTGCGGCTCTAGACGCGGGAGAGTTAGACGACAATCAAAGCTTGGCGTCGTACTTGAGTCTTCATGGCTACTCAGATGGGTTTAAGAATCAATATATCATTCCGATGGGAGCGGCAATTTGGTCGGCGCCTGTCGAAATTATGATGAGTTTCCCGATAAAATTCTTTCTACAGTTCTTTAATAACCACGGTATGTTGAGTGTCGATGATCGGCCTGAATGGCGCGTGCTGAGTGGCGGCTCTGAAAGTTACATCAACCCTATTACAGCGAATTATGCGAGCAATGTCCGTTTGAACACGCCTGTTCACAGTGTGATTCGTGATGGCGAACATGTAAATGTGACGACAGAGGCGCATGGCGTTGAGGCGTTTGATCATGTCGTTTTTGCCTGTCATAGCGACCAAAGTTTGCAGATTTTGCAGGACGCGACGAGTGCAGAAAGTGAAATTCTGGGTGCTATTCCTTATCAAATGAACGACGTTGTTTTGCACACGGATACGCGCATTATGCCGAAGCGGCCTTTGGCGTGGGCGAGCTGGAATTACCATATTCCACAGCGTGCAAAAGAGATGGCAATGGTGACGTATAATATGAATATGTTGCAAAATTTTGATGACGCCGATGAGACTTATTTAGTGACATTGAATCGCAATAATGAAATTGATCCCGAGAAAGTGATCGAGTCGTTTCGTTATGCTCACCCTGTTTTTACCATGGATGGTGTGGCCGCGCAGGCTCGTCATCACGAAATCAGTGGCGTAGCCCGTACTCACTTCTGCGGCGCATATTGGTTTAATGGCTTTCATGAAGACGGTGTAAACAGTGGGTTGCGAGTCGCTAAGCAATTCGGGATCGAACTATGAAGTTTCTGCCGAAGCACAGCTGTGTTTACACGGGCTGGGTTCGGCATCGTCGCTTTGAGCCCATCAAACATCGTTTTACATACCCTCTGTTTATGCTTTATCTGGATCTCGATGAAACGAAAGACATTCTTGATAGTCGTTGGTTTAGCGCGCATGAATTTTTCAATTTAGTTTCATTTCGTCGTAAAGACTATTTTCAAGGTGCTAGTGCAAACAATAAGTCCGCAAGCTGTCTGGAGCTCAAAGAGCAAGTCGTTAAATATGTGCGCGAGGATGCCAGTAAGCGAGGCCATGTTGAGCCCGATATCCGCCGCGTTTGTGTACTAACGCATTTGCGCTATTTAAACCTAGTGTTTAATCCCGTTAGTCTTTACTACTGTTTTGATGAGGCGGATAACTTAGTTGCTGTGTTGGCTGAAATTACCAATACGCCCTGGGATGAACGTCATAGCTATGTGATGCATGTCGGTCACGATGATACGGAAATGCGTTACGTACAAAAGTCTCGTTCGACGCATGGGTTTAAGTTCGACAAAGCATTTCATGTGTCACCATTCAACCCGATGAATATGCGATATCATTGGAACTTTTCGGAACCAAACCACGCTTGCGCTGTGCATATGGACGTTTTGATGGAAAGCCTCGCCGCAGGCGCGACTGGTCAGGCGGGAGACAGCGCCACGAAAAACGCCAGTCCAGAACAGACAAAACATTTCGATGCGACGCTACATTTGAAGCGTCGGCCACTGAGTGAATTTGGGAGAGTGTTGATCCGATACCCTTTCATGTGCGTATCAGTAGTCAGTGGTATTTATTGGCAGGCTTTTAAGTTGTGGATCAAAAAAGCCCCATTTTATGATAATCCGCGGTCACAGCCAGAGGCGTAAAGTAGTACTTTAAGCTCGGCGTGAGCGACGTTGAATTCGGAGAACAATAATGAGCAGCTCGATCACCCCTTTTACTGAGTCACGTCGCCGTTTTGGTTGGCACCAGTTGTCACGAAAAGTCGTTCTGTCACAGTTAAAGAAGTTGCACGCGGGTGAGCTCATTTTAGTCGACGGTGATGAAAGGCATTTGTTTGGACAAGTTGGGTCTGACCTGAGAGCTGAGCTTCATATCGTAGATCCCCAAGCGTACACAAGTATTTTGACCGGCGGCAGTATAGGTGCTGCCGAGGCATTTATGACGGGCGATTGGGTGACTCCCGATTTAACGAGTCTAGTGCAATTGCTTGTGAGGAATATGGATATTCTTGATCAGATGGAAGGGGGGGTTGCAGCCCTTTCCAGCCCATTTTTAAAGGCTTTTCATCGCTTAAACCAAAACACTGAAAAAGGTTCGCGAAGAAACATTGCTGCACACTACGATCTTGGGAATGACTTCTTCGGCTTATTTTTAGATCCGACAATGATGTATTCCGCGGGCATTTTTCCGCATGCTGATGCGACCATGGCGCAGGCGTCGTTTCATAAACTCGAAACAATCTGTCGTAAACTTCAATTGAATTCCTCTGATACGGTTGTTGAGATTGGAACAGGGTGGGGCGGTTTTGCGATACATGCAGCGAAACACTACGGTTGCCATGTTACCACCACGACCATTTCGGATGAGCAATTCAAACTCGCAGAACAGCGCATTTCTGAGGAAGGTCTCGAAGACAAAATTAGCCTTTTGAAACAGGACTACCGTACGTTAGAGGGTACCTACGACAAACTAGTATCGATTGAAATGATCGAGGCAGTCGGCTGGAAGTTCTACAACACCTTTTTTGAAAAATGCGCAAGCTTACTTAAAGAAGACGGTGTCATGTTGGTCCAAGCGATTACCATTCAAGACCAGCGTTACGAGCAAGCCAAACGTAGTGTCGATTTTATTCAGCGTTACATTTTTCCGGGTAGCTGTATTCCGTCTGTTCATGCCTTAAACACTGCCGCCATGAAAGCGAGTGATGTGCGCCCCGTGGACCAAGAGGATTTTGCTGGGCACTATGCGCGTACTTTGCGCGCTTGGCTAAATGCGTTTAAGAAAAATGAAGGGAAAGTGATTGAGCAAGGGTATAGCGAAACGTTTCGTCGCATGTGGGAGTTTTATCTCTGTTATTGCGAGGGCGGCTTCAAAGAGCGTGCGATAGGGGTGTCTCACCTTGTCTACGCAAAACCAAGATACTTGAATGAGCCGTACAGCCTTCAAGCAATGGGTGGCAACGATGAATAAAGTCGTTAACGCGGTGTTGTTTCAGGCGTGTTGGTTTAGCGCCGTGATGCATAGCTGGAGCTTGGCTGTGCTTCCTTTGTTGTGTTTGCTTTTTCATGGACTATGGCAGGAGCGAGGCAAGCACGATTACTCGAAACTAGCGTTGCTCGTTGCGTTCGGTTTTGTGTTCGATACTTTAATGTTTCAGGCTGGGCTCTTCGCGTCACCGACCGCTAATGTGGCGGCTGTATTTGGAATGCCGCTTTGGTTGATGGCGATGTGGTGCGCCTTTTCACTGACCCTGGGGTCGTCGCTAAATTGGTACGTCAGTTATCCTCGCGTGTTTATTGCGGTAACCGCGCTTGCCGGCCCACTGTCTTACTGGGGTGGGATGAGGCTTGGCGCGATCATGATTGAGCCTGCTGGTTTTGCATTGCTAGCACTTGAGTGGGGCTTCATAGCGTTTATGGTGGTACGTTTTTTGGGCGAAGGAAAATCCATCCCTAGCGGGCCGAACCGTAAAATCCAGGGGCGCTCGATCCTGAACTCGGCGAGTTTTGGCTCTTGATGATTCGTCTCAAGCAATCTGTTTATGTCTCGGTTTCGTTGCTGTTACTGAGTGCCATGCCGTTGGATGCGGCGCCCTTTCGTTTCATTGGCGAGGCCTTTGACCTTTCTGGTCAGACGCTTCTCTATAAAGAAACTCATGACATTGAGCTTGACGATGCGGGCGCATACCGTCGTGCGACGGTCTCTTATGATGACCCAGCCGGTCAGCCTATTGCCTTAAAGAAACTAGATTACTCGGTGCAACCACTGCGTCCTGAGCTCGATTTCATAGACTTCCGCACGACCCAGCAAGTCACTGTGCAACATGACGGGAATGATTTGCTGCTGCAAACCAAACAAACCGATGCGCTTGATTTGGTCCGTATACCTTTTGATATGGCAACCACCACCGTGATTGATGCCGGCTTCGATCGTTTGGTTGAGCGCTTCTGGGATCAGCTGAAAGAAGGGGAAGACTTGGAGTTTGAGTTTCTCGCACTTTCTCGAGCATCGTTGATTTCATTTCGCGTCTATCGCACCTCCATTAGTGAAACGCAGGTGGGCTTGGCTATTGCGCCTGCAAACTGGTTTCTCGATATGTTGATGGACCCGATCGCATTGAATTATGACCGTCAAACAGGTCGCTTGTTGGAGTACCGTGGCGTTACCAATATTCAAGCCTTAGTGGACGGAGAGGTCAGTGAAGATAATTTTACGGCTTGGATAAAGTATCGGTATCTCGATGCGCCAGAGGACAAGCCTGAACTGGAGTCTAAATCAGAGGTATTAAAAGACAAACTACCTGAGTATGGAAAAGGCGCGACTTTGCAGGTGACACAGCAATGAAGACACTCGCGATTGTGGGGGTGTTGTACCTTTGTTCGGGGCTATGGTGTGCCTGGCAGCCTGAGCTTGCCGCCGGTTTTTTGGGTTTTGCACTGACCGGCTCGATGGCAAACTCTGAGTTTTTCAGCGTCTACGGGGGCTTACAAGTTGGCTTGGCTGTGGCGATGTTATGTTGTTCGCGAATTACCGCTTATATAGAAGCAGGCCTTTTTTTCTCGATGATGTTTTCCGGCACGCTCTTCCTGTTCAGGTTGATTAGCCTAGTGTTTTATGGATTTGAAGAGGGAGCATTGGTCGCACTACTGCTGTTGGAAGCGGCTATTGCGCTTGCCCTAGCTATTACGTGGCGACGAGCACGCGCCCAGACCTTAAATCTACGATAATCTTTCAAAAACTCGGGTAAAAGCACACATCTCGTCATTAACTCATACTAGACTTGACCAACCTAACTAGTCTTTGAATTTTCACTATTATGTCTCTCACGCAGCGACCTCGATTATCGCCCTCCTTAATGCAACGCCTGCTTAGTGAGGCGACTACTGCGTTGCAGCGTAATGAATATGCAGTCGCTCACGACTTGTTGGTGACAATCCTCAAGCGCTACCCTGATGAAGCACAGCCTTGTTACTTAATGGGCATGGTAATGATCCAATCAAACCAGCTGGATCAGGCTTGCTATTTTTTTGAGAAAGCTCAGAAAAAGGCTCCAAATAATGCGCAGGTACTGAATGGTTTTGCGAGCGCTCTGCAAATGCAGGGTAAGTTAGATATAGCGCTGAACGTCTATAAACGAGCGATTAAACTAAATCCAAGCTATGGGTCTGCTTACAATAATTGTGCGGTAATACACAAGAAACAGGGCCGCCTTGTTGAGGCGCAGAGCTGCTATCAAAAAGCGGTGACTTGCAGCAAGGATTTTGGTGACGCACTCAATAACTTGGGTTTTGTTCAGCAAGAGCAGGGAAAAATTAGCGCAGCCTGTCAGTCCTTTTGGGAAGCTCATGAGAGTGGGCAGTGCAATGCAAATTCATACTCTAATTATTTAATGGCCCTGAATTACGATGCGGAGTTAAGCGCGGCTCACTTAACTCAGGCGCACCTTGCTTGGGGGCGGCAATTGTTGGAGGTCACTGACTGTATTAACCGTAAACGAGGTCAAGCGCCTAAACGTATTGCTTATCTCTCTGCAGACTTTCGAACCCACTCAGTCGCATTTTTTATCGAGCCAGTGCTGGCATCTCATAATCGTGATCAGTACGAAATATATTGCTACTACAATAACGCCAACGCCGATAGGCTGACCGAGCGACTCAAAGAGAATGCCGATCACTGGGTTGATTGCTATAACCTGAATGATGAGGAGCTAGCACGCAGGATTGCTGCAGACAAAATAGATATCCTCATCGACCTATCTGGGCATACGGGTCTAAATCGTCTTAATATGATGCGTCTGCGGCCCGCGCCAATGCAGGTGACCTGGCTTGGCTATCCTGCTGCAACAGGCCTACCACAGATGGACTATCGGATTAGCGATGGTTTGGCTGACCCATTACAGTTTGCTTCTTCTGGTCATCAGACTAAGGACAAGCCTGATGCACATTCAGATTCTGTTGACGTTCTGCAAAAAGATGAATTAAGCACAGAGAAACTGCTTCGCTTACCGGGGGCATTTTTGTGTTACCAAGGCGATGAAAGTGTGCCGTTGCAACGAGGGTCAAGACAACAAATAACTTTTGCTAGTTTTAATAGTTTTTCTAAGATAAATGAGCGCGTGATTGACGCTTGGGCGGCGTTAATAGCACGTGTTCCTGATTCGATCTTGTTGGTAAAAAACTCGCAACTTCAATGTGCAAAGACTAAGGCTTTGTTTATACAACGGTTTGCAGATCTTGGTGTTTCGCCAAGCCGTATTGAGTGCATGAGCTATGTCGAGAGTCAGAGCGAGCATCTAGAGCTTTACAATCGTGTTGATATTGCACTCGACACCTTTCCCTACAACGGCACGACAACGACGTTCGAGGCGCTATGGATGGGGGTTCCTGTGGTGACGTTCACCGGTGATAGACATGCGGCACGGGTTGGCGCGAGTATTCTAACGGAGTTGGGTTTACCTGAGTTAGCTGGCGAGAATTCAGATGACTACATTCACATTGCCGAGGCCTTAGCGAGAGATTCTCAGCGGCGGCTCGCGTTGCACGAGAGCCTGCGAAAGCGTCTGCAACTTTCTAGTTTATGCGACGGCCCCGCGTTCTCCCAAAAATTAGAGCTCGCGCTTGAGCAGGCTTGGCAAGAGCTTGGCAATTAGGCCTTAAATGGTGTTGAGTAGCATCAATTCGGCGGGGTGCGACTCCAAGTATTTGGATCGTGACGTGAATGGTTTTGGGTGGCGTCTAAAGTGATGACGTAGCAGGGTGATCGGAACAATTAAGGGCAGTATGCCTTGTCGGTATTGGCTGATTGTTTCGGTGAGCTCGGCTTTATCTTCTTTGTCTAAGTCGTTTTTCAAGAAACCTTGTAAATGTTGAAGCACGTTGACATGGTTCTTTCGGGTTGCGCGCAGTTTAAGAATGCCCATCCACTCATTCAAGTACCATTCGGCAACCTCTTCAATGGGCTCTTTTGACGCATGAGCAAGTCGGTGTCCCAGGGCTCGTGTACGGTCTTGATCGTGGCTCAATAGAACGTATTTATAAGCAGAATGAAACTCCGTGAGCACTCGCATGCTTAGGCCTTCGCTTTCGATATCACGCCAGTGACGATAGGCAAAGACTCTTTGAATAAAATTTTCCCTTAGTATGGGGTCGCCTAAACGGCCTTCTTCTTCAATTGGCATTAATGGGAAGTTTTTCATTAGCTGAGCGGCGTAGATCCCGCTGTCTGAATACAGCGGCATGCGTGTTTCAGCGCTGTAGACTTTAACGCGTTCCATGCCGCAACTGGGAGAACCCTTTTTGAGAATGTATCCGCATAGTTCCTCGTGCCAAGAGGATTGCTCATTGGCGATATCCTTGAGCGCTATCGTGACATCATGACCTTCTGTTTTATTTCCGACACAATGAATGTCGCCATCTTGCTCGACCAAACGCAATGTTTCGCGCGGCGTACCTAACCCTATAGCCATTTCAGGACAAAACGGCCGAAACGTAAAAAACTGACCTAAAGTTTTCGTGGTGTAGCTGTGATGTTTGTGGCTTTTATCGAAGCGCACTTCCTCACCCATTAAACAGCTGCTGGTGCCAATCAAAATTCGTTCTTTGTCTGGGTAGTTCACTTCGGGCATTGGAATGGGCTTCACTTTGTTGGGGTTTAAGTAAGAGTATACGACTAAATGATTCGTTTGGATGTTTCATTTGGCCTAAACTAAGGGTCAAGCAATAGTGACCCTCTCGATATAGTAAGTACTTGCGTGCTCAGCCTGCCACCTGTTCATTTGATTCCGTTTCGATGTTCCAAGTTTCCTCTAGGGCGTTTATCCAAGCAGCTATTTCTGGCTCTCTACTACGATTGGCAAGAACCGCGACACTTAAAGGTAACTGAGGCGTTTGGCCAGTCCATCTAATCCCCCAACCCTCCTTTTCAGCTTGCTCTGCATCGTCTTCGCGCAGCAGAGACATACCTTGTTCGGCTCGAATAAACCCACGAATACTTTCTTCGGTATCAACAAATAGGGCTTTCTCCGGCTTGGCTTGGCAGTGCTCGAATAGTGCTTCTTTCAATAGATAAAACGGACAGCTTTCTTTGGTATATACCCATGGCATATCGGCTAATGACTCGATAGAGGCTTGCGCTATTTTGTCTGCCCATGCGGTTGGAGCCACGACAGCGGTAGGCACTTCTGCCAGCTTGATACAGTGCAAACCGCCGAGCGAGTTTGGACCGAAAAAGAATCCGGTATCTTGATGCCCTTTTCGAACATCGCGCAGGATGTCAGCAGACATGCTCTGCACCAATGAAAGCGTAAAGTTTGGATGCTGTTGTTTCAGGGTTGACATGATTTGAGGTAGGCGCAGAAACGATATATCTGAATTGGTGCCGACTTCTAGCTCCCCCACGATACTACCTTGCAGCGACTTTGCGGCGCTCATTAATGAGGCGGCGGACGCTAAGGTGCTGCGAGCTTGTACCAGAAGTTTTTCGCCGGCTGGCGTTAGCGTCATGCCCTTGGGGGTGCGATCAAACAAACGCAGACCCAATTGCTCTTCAAGCGATTTTATCTGAGCGCTCACCGCAGGCTGGCTGCTGAAGACACGCTCAGCGGCGCGCGTGAGATGTTTTTCTTCAGCAACGGCGACAAAAATTTTTAGCTGATGTAATTCCATACTAATGCTCCATGACAGGGCTCTGAGACAGAGCTGCGGGACAGTTTTTAACGCAGCGCTCCCAAAGAGATTCACATTGAATAACAACTTGCGATCAAACGCCATCAGGATTTCCGATCAAGCGCATTTGAAATGACGATTAGCTAATCAAGGGTGAGAACGCTTCAATGAATGACATGCAATAAGGCATAACAAAGATGAGTCGCCAGATCAGAGCGAAGCGAGGAGAACCAAAATGAACTACACCAGCCACCTAGGAGCAATAACGATAGCGCAAGAAGAGTGCAGCGCACGAAAAGAAAACTCATTGAACCGCAAGGCGCTGCGGAGCATGCTCAAACTTTGGCGTGAGAGACGTGTCGAGCGCCTTGCGTTGAAAAATCTGAGCCCTCGGCTTCTTAAAGATGTCGGGCTTAGCGAAGAAGCTCGAACCCTTGAAGCCCGCAAACCATTTTGGAAAGCGTAACTCGACAATTGCATAGCTGCCCGATTTAAGAGCTTAGTCTTTCAGATGATACATGAGTAGGGGCTTGCGCCAGTTGACCTGGCTGTTCAGTTTGGGGCTTATTTTTCATCGAGAAACTGAATTTTGCTCCGAGTACGAGCAAACATGGTGTGAGTAGCAAGGTGAGAGCGGTTGCAAAGCCTAACCCCCCAGCAATTGCACTTGATAGCTGAGTCCACCACTGCGTGGACGGCGCACCAAACGCAACATGGCGGTTAATAAAGTCGATGTTCATTGCCAGCACCATCGGAATCAGTCCTAGAATCGTTGTACCCGCCGTTAGTAATACAGGTCTTAACCGTAACTTCCCCGTTTCTAAGGCCGCTTCGCTGGCCTCAAAGCCGTCTGATATAAAGCCGTTATAGGTGTCAATCAAAACGATGTTGTTATTCACAACAATTCCTGCGAGCGCGATTATGCCGAGCCCGACCATGACAATGCCAAACGGCTGGCTGGTGATCATTAGTCCGATCAGGACGCCAGCGGTAGAAAATATGATTGCGCTGAGTACCAGAAAGCTTTGATAAAAACTGTTGAACTGAATAACCAATATCAACAGCATAAGGAAAATAGCGAGTAGGAATGCGGTACCCAAAAAGACCATTGTTTCTTGCTGATCTTCTTCTTCGCCTTTCACTGCAATGCGCACGTCTGGCGCGAACTTCTCACTAGGAATCGCAGCTTGTAAGGCTTTGAGTTTATCGCTGACTAAGAGGCCTTCTTCTACGTCTGCTTGCAAGGTGAGGGCGCGCTTTGCGTCCACTCGTTTTATTGTTCCTGTTTTGGGCGCTGGACTGAGATGAACAAAGTTGCTTAACGGCACCATTCCTTTACTGGTTTGAATACGGAATCGATCAAACTCTTCTAGCGTACGTCGTTCCTCAGGGAACCGAATCGCAATATCGACTTCTTCGTCAGTGTCGTTTGGACGATACTCGGCAACGCGAAGACCGTTAGTGATCATCTGAATTGCACTGCCGATCAGCGCAACGTCGGCACCATATTTTGCAGAGGTTTCTCTATCCACATCGAGTTGCCATTCGATACCAGGCAGCGCTCTATCGTCTTCAACATCTTTGTAGCCGCCTAATTCTTGCATCGTGCTGCGGATTATCTCTACTGCCGCGTCAGCATTAGCGGGTTCGTAAGCACTTACTTGAAGTTTGATAGGCTTGCCGCCAGAGGGGCCGTTTTCGGCCTTGCGGAACTCCAGCTTTACCCCTGCAATCTGCGCCGTCATTTGCTTCATTTCGTCCAAGATTTCAGAGGCGGGCCGGCGTTTATCCCAGTCCACAAACTGGAACTGGACCGTCCCGATCACGTCTTCTGCCGCTCCCATAAAGGACTGATTGAAGGATCTTGCGTAGACCGATTCGAGTTCAGGCATACCATAGAAATTCCGTTCGACAGACTTGAGCAGTTGGTCTTTTTCAAATATTGAAAGGTCTCCTCTGGCATGAACCATCACTTGCGCCGTTTCAGGCTCTACCTCAGGGAAGAACTCGACGCCCTTGCCAATTTGGCCATATGTCACGTAGGTCATCACGATAATCCCCAAGGCGCATAACAAGGTAAGTCCAGGGCGCTTGAGTAATGATGTTAGGAGCTTGGCATAACTCTCGGCAAAACGGCCTTCGCCGGATGGGTTGCGCGCTGATACTTGCGTACGACTGCCGCCCAACCATGCGCCGAGCACTGGCAGAAAAACCAAGGCCACAACCATCGATGCCAGCAGGCACACAATGACCGTGATAGGTAAGAATTTCATAAACTCGCCGACGGTTCCGGGCCATGAAATGAGCGGAACAAAGACAGCCAGCGTCGTTGCTGTGGAGGCGATAATTGGCCAAGCCATGCGTTTAGAGGCTTTTGAGAATGCTTGCTCCGGAGACATGCCTAAATCTTGGTTACGTGAGGCGAGCTCGGATACCACAATCGCCCCATCGACCAGCATGCCAACAACTAAAATCAGACTGAATAAAACAACGATATTTAGGGTTAGGCCCATCCAATGAATAATCAAAATACTGCTTAAAAATGAGGCCGGAATAGCAAGGCCAACAAGCAACGATGAGCGCACACCCAACGCGCCCACAATAACAATCATTACCATCACAATCGCACTGGATACATTGTTTTGGAGGTCTTGAAGCATTTCTTTGATCTGGCCTGATTTATCCAAGATATAGGTATGCGTAAGCGATTCGGGCCAAAACGCTTTTTTCTCCTGTACGATTGCTTTCACTTGCTCGATGACCTCAATGATGTTCGAGCCGACACGTTTCTTTACTTCAAGAGATAGGGAAGGCTCACCGTTGACGCGCGCGAAACCCTGCGGGTCTTTGAATGTTCTACGGATCGTTGCGACATCCCTGAATGAGACTACCACATCATCAACTACCTTAATGGGGAGAGCCAAAATATCTTCGAGATCTTCGATGATGCCAGAGACTTTCATTACTTGGCGGCCTTGGCCGTTATCAATTGCCCCTGCCGCGATGAGCTGGTTATTGCGTTGCACAATGCTCAATACACTTTCGAAGCTAATGTTATAGGTTTCAAGGATAATTGGGTCGACGATTACTTCTAAGACTTCTTCTCTGTCGCCACCAATATCAACTTCGAGCACACCGGGTAGTGCTTCAATGTCGTCCCGCAAGTCGCGGGCAATTTGCAGCAGATAGCGCTCGGATATAGAGCCTGCAAGGCTCATGCTAAGAACCGGGAACAGCGCAACGTTGACTTCATTTACTGTCGGCTCGTCAGAATCGGCGGGCAATTTACTTTTGGCGCGGTCCACTTTTTCTCGGACATCATCTAATGCCTGATCACTATTGAAGCCAGCATCAAACTCTAGCGTCACCGAGGCATGACCTTCTGATGCGACGGCGCTCATTTCTTTCACGCCTTCAATCGACTTGAGCTCTTTTTCCATCGGTCTAACCAGCAAGCGTTCAGCGTCTTCTGGCGAAATACCTTCGTGGGTCATTGAGACATAGATGATGGGAATGGCAATGTCGGGTTCCGACTCTTTGGGGATATCGCCATAGGCCACGATGCCTGCGACAAGAAAGAAAAATAGCACGAGCAAAGCGCCGCGTCGTCGCTTGATCGCCCAGTCAACGGGGTTGCTTGGGCTTGCATCGCCCAGCATCATAGCGCCGCTCCACTTTCGTCCGCGACGGGTTCAACTAAATCGCCAGCTTGTACAAAGCCTTGGCCGACCGTGATCAGGTTAAATTTTTCAGGAATGCCAGATAACCACATGCCATCCGCTTCATTGCGAATGATGGTTACCGGTACCGCCTCCACTCGATTCTCTTGCGTAACGCCTTTGACGAGCAAGCCGCCGTCGCTATCTAGGTCCAATGAAGATGGTGATAATTTGTGGGCAAGCTGTTTCCCCAATCGTATTTCGATATTCGCGCTTTGGCCAAAGCGTTTCAAACCCAAGGTGTTCTCGGCTTGAGCTTCGATATGAAACGTCCGGGTTTGCGAGTTGGCAGAGCTTGAAATATAACTCAGAGTGCCACTTATCTCGGTGCCGTCGAGCAAACGAGCAACAACGACTTGTCCGAGAACCAGTTTGTTAATGTGCTGCTGCGGGACATCGGCGCTTAGCTTAATGGATGAGGCGTCGACTAAATTTGCAATCGGGTCGCCCGCGCTAACGTAGTCGCCTTTTTCGATATGTAGGTCGTTCAGGATGCCTGCAAAAGCGGCTGTGATACGGGTGTGTTGTATTTCGACTTGAATTTGTTTGACCGCCGCTTTCGCGGCTTCAACATTGGCAATGTTTTGTTCATGCTGATTGGTCGAAATCAATTTTTTCTCTTTCAATCTTAAACCGGATGCCAGGTCGGCTTCACGGACTTTAAGCTCCGCCTTCGCTTGGTCGAGTCGAGCTTGGCGATCATTGATAGCGATGTTTGCAATCGCTTGTCCTCGACGAAGGGTCTCACCCTTTGATGCAGATAGCGCGGCAATACTGCCTTCCGTTTCGGCTCGTATCTGAATTTCGCGCTTTGCAATTAGGTTACCTTGCAGCGTGATTTGGTCGTTCATGGTCTGTGCTTGAATATTTTTTGTTTTCACTTTGAACGCCTGAACTTGTTGTTTACCTTGCTCGTTCGAAGTTGCGCTGTCAGCGGCTGTTGTTTCGTCTGACGATAGCGAGCCGGAAAGCACCCAAACAAGCGCCAAAACGGCAAGTACGATAGAAATTGTAATAGAACGGTTCATCTGGCCTCGCTAAATAATCAAAAGATCCAGCAGTAAAAAGGGCTGCTTTTAAGCTGGCCGTATAGTAAAGCAATGCGTCATTAAAGTATGTGACGGTTAGTGACAATATCTTGAATCGCGGTCTTACTTTTTGTTGATGCGCAAAGGTGATTTTTGTGTGTTGCCAGGTCTGTTTATCTTTATTGATTTTCATCGACTCAGCAGTGTTGGGAAGGTCTATCTTCGGTTACTATGTGGCATTAGAAAATACCGATATCAGCGTTTAGATTGGCTGTCATCAGCATGCCTTTACTGGCGTTGTTGCAAATGCCTTTCTATGGACATTGAATTATCGTGTTTTAATGCAAACCGCCTCTAGACAGAATGGACCAATAGGACTTTGAACCAGTGATATTTGATAATGCGGAAATTCGGATCACCAACCTTCGCTTGCGGACATATATCGGTTTTAATCCCGAGGAATTGCAGAAGAAGCAAGATGTTGTGATTAACGCCAAGATTTTTTACCCCGCCAATCAAGCTTGTGAAACGGATAGCGAAATACAGGCTTTAGACTATAAAGTGGTGACGAAAGCGATTATCAAATTAGTGGAAGATGGGCGATTTAAATTATTGGAAAAGTTGACGGCGGATGTGACCTCTTTGATCATGGACAATCAGCAAGTAGTGCGTGCAGAAGTGTCGATTGAAAAGCCACATGCATTGCGTTTCGCCGACTCGGTCTCGATCACTTTACGAGCGCATCGTGATCAGGGAGCGCCGATATGATGAGTCTGTGTTTGCGTCGCGCGAGTGTGCTGATCTGCATAGTTGTTGCTTTGTTCCTTGGCGGTTGTTCAACGACAGGGTCGGACGTTAGATTAGTATCAACCAAGACAGACCTTTCAACAGCGCGAGGGGTTTTAGTCGCCATCACTGGTGAGCAAATTCAAATTTCCTTGCAAGACAGCAGTCGTTTATACAAGTTGCACAGTAGTTCTGCTGAGGTTCTGGATTTGGCGCGAACGATTGCCATACATTATGGGTTTGAACTTGTAGACGTGGCGGCCGCCGATTATGTTTTTAATGTGACGAGTGCGGTGCCTGATGGCGGGGCATGCATGGAAGGCGTCGACTCTGCCGAACTAGATGTGAGTTATACCTTGTCTTTGCTGACGTTGGGTGCTTTTCCGGCGACGGCCGTGCACTGCTTGGTTGTGACCATGGAGTTGTATTCCGTGCGTGACGGTGAGCAGGACTTGATGGGCGAGTTTATCTCCAATGCAGGCTCTGTTGAGGTGGTCTCGGGTGTTAAAAACCTGAGAAACTATCGCCGATTGGTCGATGCTCGTGATGAAAAGCGCGCACTGGAAGTATCAATAGGCACCTTGTATTCTGAAGTCATTAGTGAAGACGCTTTTCGTTAGCTGTGTCGGTCTAGGCCAGTGTCCAATTATCGCTTTGATCTTTGGTTTTATAGACTACACTGCTCAGTTGCGGCCGTTACAACTAAGGCCGCCCAGATTTTACGCGCAATTGATGCTGTTTTTCGCTAGAATATGCGCCACATAAATTCGTTCCACTGAGCGAGAAGGCCAAAAGCCCGCTCGCATACAGTTATTTGTATTTGGTTATCCTACCGATTCAACTTTGGGGAAGACATGACAACATCCAAAATAATTTATACCAAGACCGACGAAGCGCCAGCTCTGGCCACTTACTCTTTACTTCCGATTGTTAACGCATTTACCAAAGCTGCAGGCGTGACGGTTGAAACCAGCGATATTTCGCTTGCTGCGAGAATATTGTCAGCGTTTCCTGAGAACTTGACGGGCGAGCAGCGCGTTTCGGATGCATTAGCAGAGCTTGGTGCGTTAACGCTCAAGCCGGAAGCTAATATCATTAAGTTGCCTAACGTGAGTGCTTCTATCCCACAATTAAAGGTAGCGATTGCTGAGTTGCAAGCTCAGGGCTACGACATCCCGAATTATCCGGATGAGCCAGAGACTGATGTCGAGGAAGAAATCCAAGCTAAGTATTCCAAAACACTTGGAAGCGCAGTAAACCCGGTTCTACGTGAAGGAAACTCTGACCGACGTGCACCGAACGCGGTGAAAGAGTATGCCCGCAAGCATCCGCATTCCATGGGTAAGTGGAGCCAAGCGTCGCGTACACACGTGGCTCACATGTGGGATCGTGATTTCTATCATAATGAGCAGTCCTTGGTCGTCGATAAGGCGTGTGACGTGCGTATTGAGCTGGTTAAAAAAGATGGCTCAGTACAAGTGCTGAAAGAGAAAACCTCGTTGCTTGATGGCGAAGTGATTGATGGCATGTATATGAGCGTTAAGGCGCTACGTGACTTTTTCGAAGCAGAGATGGAAGGCGCGAAGCGTGCAAATATTCTGTTTTCGCTGCATGTTAAAGCCACCATGATGAAAGTTTCTCACCCCATCGTATTTGGGCATGCGGTAACGGTTTATTTTAAAGAAGTGTTTGAAAAGCACGCCGATACCTTTGAGAAGCTGGGTGTGAACCCGAACAATGGCATGAGCAACGTACACCAGAAAATTCAGGAACTGCCATTTTCTAAGCGCTCCGAAATCGAAGACGATATTCGAGCATGTTATGAGCATCGGCCTGAGTTGGCGATGGTTGACTCAGACAAAGGTATTTCAAATCTTCACGTTCCAAGCGACGTTATTGTTGACGCTTCAATGCCGGCGATGATTCGAGTTGGCGGTATGATGTGGGGAACGGATGGCAAGCTTAAAGACACTAAAGCGGTCATTCCAGAAAGTACGTATGCAACAATTTACCAGGAAGTGATTAACTTCTGTAAGCATCATGATAATTTTGACCCAACTACCATGGGCACCGTCCCGAACGTTGGTTTGATGGCTCAAAAAGCGGAAGAGTACGGCTCTCATGATAAAACCTTTGAGTTGTCAGAAGACGGCGTTGTTCGTGTCGTAAACGATGCGGGCGATGTTTTGATGTCGCATGACGTAGAGAAAGGTGATATCTGGCGTATGTGTCAGACTAAAGATCTACCGATCCGAGACTGGGTTAAGTTGGCTGTGACCCGCGCGAGAGCGAGTGGCATGCCAGCCGTGTTTTGGTTAGACCCCGAACGTGGCCACGATGCGCAAATGATTAAGAAAGTTAACACCTACCTTGAAGACCATGATACGTCAGGCCTAGATATTCATATCATGTCACCAGACCAAGCAATTCGCTATACGATGGAGCGCTTGATTCGAGGTCGCGACACTATCTCTGTAACAGGTAACGTATTACGCGATTATTTGACGGATCTGTTCCCGATTTTAGAATTAGGGACTAGCGCAAAAATGCTGTCGGTTGTGCCGTTAATGTCTGGTGGTGGTCTGTTTGAAACCGGAGCGGGTGGTTCTGCCCCGAAACACGTTCAGCAGTTTGTTGAAGAAAACCACTTACGTTGGGATTCTTTAGGCGAGTTTTTAGCCTTGGCTGTTTCACTTGAAGATTTGGGTGAAAAATCGAGTAATGCCAAAGCTAAGATACTGGCGAAAACGCTCGACGAGGCAACAGCTTTGTTTCTTGATAATAACAAGTCGCCGTCTCGACGTGTGGGTGAAATTGATAACCGCGGCAGTCATTTCTATTTGGCACTTTACTGGGCGCAAGCTTTGGCTGAGCAAACAGAAGATGCGGAACTCAAGACGTGTTTTGAGCGCTTGGCTACAACACTGAAAAGTAGTGAAGCTAAGATTATTGAGGAGTTAGCGTCTGCGCAGGGCGAGCCGGTAGACATTGGCGGATATTATAACCCTGATATTGAGAAAGTGACGGCGGCGATGCGCCCTAGTCCAACGTTGAATGATGCGGTTGATAACCTAGTCGTTTAATACAAAGGTAGTGTTTGATGAAGCGCCTGACGTAGCTGTATGTCAGGCGCTTTTTTATTGTCTGGCAGAAAGCGAGCGAGACAACCTTTTTTACCCATAACCTTAGTGCCGAATGTATGTTTACTGACCAGCAGCTTGAATTGATTGCGTCCGAATTGCGAACCTCTGGGTTCTGTATTCTTCGTGACGCTTTGCCCCAAGGGCTATCCAATGCCTTATCAGACTTGGCGAATAGTCGAAGTGACTATCGCTTAGCGGGTACTGGACGAAAAGGCGAGCACAGTCTGGACACGACGGTTCGAAGTGATCAGATTGTTTGGATTGAGGGTGATGATGGCGCGGAGCGCGAGTGGGCAGAGATGATGGCGGCGCTTCAGCTATACCTTAATCGCGCTCTTTATTTAGGCTTGTTTTCGTTCGAAAGTCATTTCGCTCATTATGCTCCGGGTGCGCACTATGAAAAGCATAGAGATGCCTTCAAAGGACAGTCGAACCGGATATTGTCTTGCGTGACCTACCTTAATGACGAATGGCATCGGGCATGGGGTGGGGAGCTGGTTATCTACTCTGATGAGGATAGAGAATTGATTCGGGTGCTACCCGAGCGGGGCACTGTGGTGCTATTTTTGAGTGAGGAGTTTCCTCATGAAGTGCTGCCCGCCAGTGCTCATCGACATAGTATCGCTGGTTGGTTTCGAGTGAACGGAAGCGAACATGGCGGTGCCGACCCTTCGCGCTAAATCCTTATCTTTGTTTTTCGCTTAAGACTGACTTGTTAGGATTTCCCCAAGCTTGGTAGTATGAGCGCGTTTATTTCATTCCCTATCGAGGCATCTCAATGAACTCTATTTCATCTGGCGGTATTGCACTGCGTTTCTTGTTTGCCTTGCTGCTAGTCTTGTTTAGTTACAACCCGAGTGGCTACTCTTATGCACACTGGTTAGTGAATACCATTGCGGAACCAACCCCTTGGCTGGCGCTTGGGGGGATTGTGCTGGTGATCGCTTGGGTGATCTATATTAGAGCAACCCTTCGGTCGTTGGGGCCGATTGGCTTATCGCTGGCAGCGGTATTTATTGGCGTCGTAATTTGGGCGCTGGTTGACCTAGGTTTAATCAGTTTGGACAACACCAGTGCATTTGTATGGTTGCTTGAGTTCTTTATCGCAGGCGTGCTGACGATTGGAATGAGCTGGTCGCATATTCGCCGGCGAATGTCTGGCCAGTCAGACGTTGATGATGTTGACGCTTAGTTGACGTTGCCTGCTGACCCTAGATGGTTTTTAGGTCAGCCGATTGTGATGTTAATGGTCTATACTGCTTGACTAGCAGTCGCCTGTTATCTGGCGCTAGTTTAGGGTGCAGACCATGAAAATTTATAGATTCATAACGGCGTTGGTTTGGTTTTGCTGTGCTTGTGCAGCGTTGGCCCATGAGTCGTCGCACCTAACGATCGTTACTGAAGAGTTCCCCCCGTATAACTATGCCCAGGATGGCGAGATTCGTGGGCTGAGTGTTGATGTCGTTAAAGAAATGGCGCGCCGTGTTGGTTCCGTTGAATATGATATCCAGCTGTACCCTTGGTTGCGCGCATATAGCTTAGCGAAGGACAAACCCAATACCGCGATATTTAGTATTGGCCGAAATCACTCACGGGAGTCCTTGTTTCAGTGGGTTGGTGTGATCGCTCCCGCCCGCTTTTATCTTTTTTCTCGACCCGAGCGTGACGAGCTTAAGCTAGATTCTTTGGAACAGGCTAAGCGATATCGTGTGGGCACATTTCCTAAGACTGTTCGCGAGCAATACCTGCTAGAGAAAGGTTTTCTGATGGATAAAAACCTGATCAGTATTTATGACTATGGCCGCTTATTTGACCTGTTAAAGTTAGGCCGCATCGATTTTTGGGCGATGAATGAATTGCGAGCGCATGACGTCGTGTTGAAGAAAGGCTTAGACCCCTCTAAAGAGTTGTCGCGCGCCTTTTTTCTCAAGGAATTGTCGCCAGAAGGATACTACCTAGCATTCAGTAAACAAACGGATCCGGCCTTGGTTGAGCGTTTTGCCGATGCGCTAAAGGGAATGCACGATGATGGCTCATATCAACAGATTGTTCAGCGTTATTTGGGCCAATAAAACCTCACGAATATGAGACTTTTTTGGCATGCCAATTGATTATGCGATCAGGCTAATCCCGAAGACATAAATCAGCTGCGCTAGTCCTGCGCCCGCACCCAGCAAACCACCAATTAGAATCAGTTTTAATTCGTCTTCTTGAAAGCAGGGTCTTAACAAGTCTTGAAACTCACTAGATGGGAGGGCTTTCATACGCTCGGACATGATCCCTTTCACCACTTGAGCTCTCTGCTGATTGAAGAGCTGATCTTGCAGCGTTTCTCTCGATAAATTGATAGCTTTTAGCCCCGTATCACTCTTTAGTTGCGCAAAGCTATCTGGCCCTAAGGCCACTTGGGCAATTGGCTTGATGGCACCGGCCGCATCATCGACTAAGTTTTCAAAGTGTCGTTGAATAATGCCACGCGTGCGCGATGCATGAGGGCCAGATAGCATGGCGTTAGCAATTTGGTGGACGGTAAGAATTTCGTCGGTAATCAATGTGCAGAAAGTTTCTGATACTTCACTCTGTCGCTTGAGAAACAAGCCATGCAGTGTGATACCTAGCACTTTGGTCGGTTCGACCGGTCTAAAAATCATATTGAGCGCTACCCAGTTGGTGGCCCATCCGACTAAGAATCCACAAACCGGAAGTATCCAAGGGTTTGGATACAAGTACCAAAGGCCAAGTTGCACGAGACCAAACAAGAAACCAAACCACAGGCCGCTTTTAATAATAAAACGAAACTCTTGTTCGCCGCATTCTAAGAAAAGACGATTAAGCAGCTGTTTGTCCTGCTCTAAGTGCTCGACAATCATTTCTTTAAGGTCGAACAAGGTTTCTATTTTTGGACTAATTTCATCGACTAAGGATTCGATTGTGTGAGGGAGCTCGTGCGCGACCCGATCATAGGCAATTTTCTTTACTTGTTTCGGTAGGTTTTGCCAAAGTGTCGGATGACGCGCCAGCATGATCTCATCCACGAGTTCCTCCACTCTGGGCTCTGCGGTGTGCAGGATATGTTCACCGATGGAGTGCGGGTCCATTTGCTCTATGATCTCTGACACAGTGCCAATTCTTGAAAGTGTCGAGTCAACGCAGATTTCAGCCATTTTTCGCGCTTTCGATGGGATGATCCCTTGCCAGCCAAAAATGGGCTTAATGCCGACGAAGCGTGTTGGGTAGAACGTTAACTGAATGGCAACCCAATTGGTGATCCAACCGACCAAGCCTGCGATAACGGGAATGCTTGCGAAGCGCAGTAGCTCGGCCCAGTCCAATGCCATGGTGATCTTACCTTTGTGTGTAGTTAGTCAGTATTCGTCTTAGCGGCGTTATTTTAACTTGTTGTTGAAGTTGTACTTAGGCCTGAGTGAGTTCTCGGTCCGAGACTTTGGTATTTGACGTTTTCTTCGACAAATATTCAGCGAGGTATTCATTGGAATAACGCCAAAGCTTCTCGGCTAATGCTTCATCTTGGCCATGACGAGAGGTTCTAGCGACGTGGCAGTCGCTAAAATATTTCCCACTAACGCCTTTCAGGCTAGGGTGAGTGGAGACATAACAGGTAGTCGCAGCACCTTGGGCGATAGACTTTCCACCGCCCCATTGCATGATCCGACTAATACCGGGTAGGGACATTACTTTACCCAATACCCCGCCAAGGTTGCGACCTAAATTAGTATTGATAACGCCTGGATGCAATGAATTGACCATCACGCCAGAGTCGATCAACTTATCGTGCATGGTGACGGCGCACAGTAGGTTGGCGAGCTTTGCTTGACCATAAAACTTCCAGTCGTTGTAGCCATGCTTGCCATCTAAGTTAGAAAAATCAATGCCGCCTTTTACTGAATAACGGTGTGCCATGCTTGAGAGGATAACGACCCTTGCTTGGTTGGCGTCAATTAATTGTTTCGTGAGAAGGTTGATCAACAGAAAGTGGCCCATGTGGTTGCAAAGGAACTGCATTTCGAGCCCGCTTTTAACCGAGAGTTCAGGGAGTGCCATGACGCCTGCATTACAAATTAATCGGTCGATATTGATATTCAGATCTTGAATGTTCAGAGCACAATTCGCGACGGATTCCATATCGCTGAGCTCGCAAGCGAGTGGTGTGGTTTCGCCTTCTATTTGAGCGCAGGCCGCTTTTGCCTTTTCTAAGTTTCGTGCCAAGGCAATGATATGCGCGCCACGTTTGGCAAGCACTCGCATAGTTTCGAAGCCTAAGCCAGAATTGACCCCAGTAATCACAATATTGAGACCTGTTAGGTCAAGACCTTCGGTTACTTCTTCTGCAGTAGAGCGGTGGTTGAACATTAAGAGACTCCGTTAACAAATGGTGCTAGCTATTGTGCCGTCTGAAGACTCCATTAGGCGCTTGCCTTAAGGGATAGCTCTACTAAACGTAACGCGTTTTTTGCCATGACGATGGCGTAATCGAACATTCGTCTTCTGATTGAAACAGAGATATAACTAAGAGGCAATGGCTGGGCTGAATCGGACAGTATCCGTGGTTCAACTTAGTCTATATACTTGCGCCTCTTCACAAACAGGCACTTTCATGAGTTTTCAATCCCTTGGTCTTTCCGACGTACTTTTAAAAGCCGTATCCGCACAAGGCTACGACACTCCTTCTCCTATTCAAGCGCAGGCAATCCCTGCTGTGTTGGAAGGGCGAGATGTGATGGCTGCCGCCCAGACTGGGACAGGCAAAACGGCAGGGTTTACCTTGCCTATTCTTGAGCGGCTTCAAAAGGGCCCGCGTCCACGCGCGAACCAAGTACGTGCATTGGTACTGACACCGACTAGGGAGTTGGCCGCGCAGGTTGCCGAGAGTGTTTCGCTATACGGTAAATACCAAGATATGAGGTCGGCGGTAGTATTTGGTGGCGTTAAGATAAACCCCCAGATGATGCAGTTGCGCAAAGGTGTTGATGTCCTGGTCGCAACCCCTGGGCGCTTACTCGATCTTTATGAAAACAATGCACTGAAGTTTGATGACTTGGAAATTCTTGTATTAGATGAAGCGGACAGAATGCTTGACATGGGCTTTATTCGAGACATCAAAAAGATCATTAGCTTCTTGCCTAAACAGCGCCAGAACTTGCTGTTTTCAGCCACCTTTTCACCTGAGATTCGCGACCTGGCAAAAGGTTTGGTGAATAATCCGGTAGAAATATCCGTAGCACCCAGAAACTCAACGGCGGGCACCATTGAGCAGAGCGTGATACCTGTTGATAAAACGCGAAAATCAGATGCCTTGATAAAGCTAATAAAAGACAATAACTGGTTTCAGGTGTTGGTTTTTTCACGCACGAAGCATGGTGCAAACCGTCTAGCAGGTAAGCTCGAAAAAGCGGGTATTTCGGCGGCGGCTATTCATGGGAATAAAAGTCAGGGCGCACGTACTCGCGCGCTGGCAAATTTTAAAACGAATGACGTTCAAGTGCTGGTTGCCACCGATATCGCAGCGCGCGGTATTGATATTGATCAGTTGCCACATGTGGTGAACTTTGAGCTGCCAAATGTTGCAGAAGACTATGTACACCGAATTGGTCGCACAGGAAGAGCCGGCGCGTTGGGCGAAGCGGTGTCTTTGGTGTGTGCTGAAGAGTTTAAAGATTTGCATGGCATTGAGCGACTGATCCAAAAAGTATTACCACGCAAAGTGCTTCCGGGGTTCGAGCCAAAGGTAAAGGTACCCGAATCGCCAACTGACTTGAAACCTATTAAGGCCAAGAAACCGAAGAAAGCGCGTCCGCCAAGAACGGAGCACAAAGATGGTAACCGTTCTGATACCGGCAGCTCTCGCAATAAAACAAAGTCTGGTGGACAGAGTGCGCGACCTCAGGGGGCGTCTCGAAATACAGGCTCTGGAGATAGCCAAGCTGCTCGATCACGCAGGCCTCGTCGTCGTTCTGAATCATCGTCATAGTGGCCACGAACTTTCACACTTTCTAACTCGGTTTCGCGAGGAACGCTAGACGCTCACGGTGAGTGTTAGCGTTCTGTGCCGAGCACTCTATTTCGTTCTTCCTTTTTTTCTTACTGATTTAAGTCAGACCCTCAGCAACACACAATAAAAGTGGAACTTTTCTAGTCGAAGATGACACTAACTCTTCAATAACTCTTATTGAAGAAAGGGGGCGTGAAGTCTTTGGAGCTACAACTGTTGGGAGCCACGATTGGTCTACTCTTTGTGCTCACCTTAGCCCGCGCTGCACGAAATGCAGAGTGAGCGAGGCTAAGGGCGCTGTTGTCCAAGCTCTCGATAGTGATTACCCGTTGGAACAGGGCGAAGTATTTCTTTTTTCAGTATGCCACCCGAATGTGAAATAGCGCTGGACCTATAAAGGCAAGCGCCCTAAATTATCCAGTCAGCATTTAGGCATAGCGTAAATGGATAGTGATGATCGCAATGGGTGTGGGCATGAAAATACATAGAGTTTCGGCTTTTTCTTATGAGAACAAGGGAGGCAACCCAGCGGGTGTTGTGGTGAGTGACGTCATGCCCAGTGATGGCGACATGCTGCGCATCGCAAAAGACGTAGGCTATTCTGAAACAGCGTTTCTTCAGCCATACGATGGTGGATGGCGGGTTCGTTATTTCGCTCCTGAAATGGAAGTGCCGTTTTGTGGCCATGCCACGATCGCGGCTGGCTATGTGCTAGGTGAGCTGCACGGGCAGGGACAATATGTCTTCTTTCTCAATGATGGCAGCATCGATGTTAGCGTTGAGCATATAGAGCACCGTGGCAGTTTTGTGTCATTAAACTCGCCAGCGACATTCTCTGAACCAGCGCCGGCCGAATATGTTGAACGGGTTTTAACGATAATGGGTTTGAGCCGAGAAGCTCTCAATCCCTTATTTCCCGTGCGGTTTGCATCTGCCGGGGCTAAGCACATGATTCTGGTGTTACAGGATCGAGAGACGCTGGCATCGCTTCAATACGATTTTGAGTCACTCAAGAGTGTGATGTCTGAAGAGTCGCTGGTTACGATAAATATTCTGACGATGGCCTCGCGCCAGAAGTTCCACTCGAGAAACCCCTTTCCGCCAGGCGGGGTTTATGAAGACCCGGCGACAGGTGCCGCTGCGGCGGCGTTTGCCGGTTATCTACGGGATATAGCATGGGATGGTGATAAACACTTTGAGGTGATGCAGGGTGAGGATATGGGGCAGCCGTCACGTCTTCTGGTTTCGTATGAGAGCGAAGTTGGATCTAGTATAAATGTGTCGGGCGAGGCGAGGGTGATTGATTAGGCCAATAGCTTTTTACGCCTGTACCATATTCTTATCCTGTTACCATTAACGCGTTCTCTAAAGGTAGTTTCTTAAAGCATGGTCACCCCAAGCTCTTCCCCCTCCTTACCTTACTTAAAGGGTTACTCGCCAGAAATCGTTGGGCAAGTGGCGCGTTTAGTTGCGGAAGAGCGCTTGGGGGAATTCTTATCTAAGCGTTACCCTGAGCGTCACGATGTGCGCAACAACAAAGCTTTGTATGAGTATGTACAGATGCTAAAAAACCGTTATTTGAAGCAATCACCGCCTATTAGCAAAGCGATCTATGACGATAAAATTCACATCGTTAATCAAGCACTTGGCCTTCATACGCAAATTTCTCGGGTGCAAGGTGGGAAGTTAAAAACGAAGAATGAAATTCGAATTGGTGCCATTTTTCAAGATGCCCCACCGGCATTGTTGAGGATGATTTGTGTTCATGAATTGGCTCATTTGCGTGAGAAAGACCATAACAAGGCCTTCTATAAATTATGCTCTTATATGGAACCCGACTATCACCAACTTGAGTTTGATACGCGCGTATACCTCACCCACCTTGAGCTCTTTGGTTCTATTTACTCTTCTTAGCCATTCGTAAGTTGGGCCGGATTATTTTAGAAGGGGCAGACGCTGTGGCCTTTGATTTTTTCATTGTAGATAGGGTGTTCAAACTCGAGAGTTGATGCGTGTAATAGTAAGCGTGATGCGAGCTTAAACGCCTCATCGTGAGCATAAAGATCGCAGCCTAAAATGGGATGGCCTATTTGCTGGCTGTGTATTCTGAGTTGATGGGTGCGACCTGAGCGCGGTGTAAAAACTACGCGCGACGCAAACGGCTGGGTAAGCCGTTCCGTGACTTTATAGATGGATTGAGCCGGCTTCCCGGTTTCATGGCAGATTTTTTGTAATGGGAAATTTTCTGCGTCTTTAGCAATGGGGAAATCTATGCAACCTTGGTTTGGGATTAGATGGCCGTGCAGCAACGCGGTATATGTTTTACTTACTGAGCGTGCTTGAAACTGCTTTCCAATATGTCCATTGGTCGCCTTGTTTAGCGCGACCACCATAATTCCTGATGTGCCAAAATCTAGCCGGTGTGGCAGGGTAGCGCTCGGGAAATCTTGAACTAATCGAAAGTGGACGGAGTCTTTGTTTAGCGGGTTTTTACCAGACAAACTTAGCAGCCCTGACGGCTTCTCGATCAGCAATAAGAAGTTGTCTTGATAGAGAATCTTGATCTCATCAAAACATGGCGGTGCGATAAAGGAGTCTGGTTGAGCTTGCATGGTATTATTTGTCGACACTTGTAGATACTAGGCGATGCCATTTTGAGATAGCCACTGCTTTAGTTGAGCCAGTGGCATGGCGCCCGCTTGTCGCGCGATTTCTTTGCCATTTTGGTAAAGAATCAGTGTCGGAATAGAGCGGATGTTCCAGCGACCCGCGATGCTTTGCTGCGCTTCGGTGTTTAACTTAGCGAATCGCAGCTTCGGTTCTAATTCGCGTGCCGCTTGTTCAAACGTTGGTGCAAATGTTTTGCAAGGGCCGCACCAGGGAGCCCAACAATCGACAAGGACCGGTAGGTCGTTGTGGTTGAGAACTGCCGCTACGTTGGCGGGGCTAAGGTCAACAGTTTTGCCTGAAAAAACGGGAGATTTACATTTGCCACACTTGGGTTTGTCCCCAAGGCGATTACTCGGAATACGATTCTTTGCGTTGCATTTTGGGCAGGTAACATTGGTTGTCGTCATGGTCGCGCGTTCTAGTCCTAACTAATGAATAGAGTGACGCGATGAGCCGTAGGGGATCATGCGCGTGAGGTTGCTATAGTAATGCTTCTAACAGGTAAAGTAATCTTCGCTAAATAGCGGCTGGTCCCTGTTAGCAAAGCGTGTTTGATGTGGTTATGGTGTGGCCGGCTTGATTGGATGGCTATTGAGTAAGCTTGAAGAGAGCAGGATCTGTTTGATGAATAAAAGTGCTTAAAACGGGTTCGTTTGGTTAGACATTCTTGGTATCTATCCTACTATCCCTAGTACCATGTGGTCTAACAGCAATGGAAGCGGCGCATATTGGGTCAGACAAATGTTGGTTAGCAAAAGAGAGTATATGCATGAGTCATTCTAAATCTTTGCCCGAGGATAAAAAGCTCGCGGTTACGTACCGTGTAGAGCCTGGCTGCCTGGGTCCGACAGGGGACACCAAAATAGTGGGCTTTTGCGAGTTTGCGCAGCAAGAAATCGCAGGTTTGGATGCCGACTATGTGAATTGGAATATTACCCCTCGGAGCGATAAGGCCTTGCCCGAAATGGAGTATCAGTTAGTCGGAAAGAGAATAAGTCATGGGCAAGCCGCGAAATATTTGTCGATGGTAGGCAAAGACCTCGACGAGTTTGAAATGCACTTGAGTGATAAGTTAGCGGATTTTATCGACCGTTATATGGCGCGCTAGAAGACTGGGTTACATCGCGTCATGCGTCACCTAGTAGCGCCAATTTTTTTGCTTCGGGCCTGTTTTTCGCCCGTTCACAAACCTAAAACGGGATACAACGATCCTAATAATAGTAAGGCCATTGTTGTGTTGAAAAGCTGTAAACGCCAGGCATTCGATAACAAGCGTTTGAACTCCTTCCCCAAAACAACCCACACACTTATCGATGGCAGGCTAACAACGGCAAACGCTGCCGCGATCAATAGCACACTCGCCATTTCCCGTTCGGGAGAGTAAAGCGTAATAGAGCTTAGCGCCATGCTCCAGGCTTTGGGGTTAACCCATTGGAACAATACCGCTTGAACGGCATTGAAAGGCTTTGATGCGTGTTGTTCATTACTGTTCTGTGGAGCCGTGCGTAGTATCTTCAGTGCTAGGTAGCCCATGTAGCCCACACAAGCGAGCTTTAGGGCATCATAACTCCACGTGACTGCGTCGAATAATTGAATTAGGCCCGCCCCGACCAGCAATATCATTATTACCACGCCTGCCGTAATCCCTAGCATATGAGGAATAGTGCGCTGAAACCCAAAGTTCGCGCCCGATGCCATCAGCATGAGGTTGTTTGGGCCGGGCGTCACGGTTGAGACGAAGGCAAATAAAAATAGCGCAGCGAGAAAGTCGATAGTCATTGTAAGAAACTCGGGTAGATCAAATTTTGTGCAACAACTATACTCTTAGCAATACCGAATTATTTTGATAATTTGTAGTAATTTTACAGTAATTGAGCAACAAAAAGTCGATATGGATAGATTTAACGAAAGAATATTGCACGAGCTGCTTCATGATGGTCGTGTTAGCAATACGGAGCTATCTGAACGGGTGGGCTTGTCCCCGTCGGCTTGCTTACGACGAGTTCAAGAGCTAGAGCGAACTGGGGTGATTCAAGGCTACCGAGCGGTACTAAACCCTTTGGCCATGGGGGTGGGTTTTACCGCCTATATTGCGGTGGGACTTTCTGATCACTCCAAGCAGTCGCAAGCGGCATTCGAAAAGTCGATTGTGACATTGAAGGAGGTGGTCGAATGTCACAACATGACCGGCTCATTTGAATATCTTTTGCGTGTAGAAACGCGCGACTTAGCAGCGTATAAGGCTTTTCATACCGATGCTTTGGGTACCTTTCCTCAGGTCAATTCAATTACCACATATGTGGTGATGGACTCGGCTAAGGATGAGCGCGCTTGACAGATTAGCGCGAAGGGTGATTGTTTGTTGTACAGTCTCTTTGCTACACTTCCACGCTGGTGTTTTAGGTGGGAAGGAATCTCTGGGTTTGGCAAAGCTTATGACTCAAAAGAACAAAGAAGCAAAGGAAGATCCGCAAACTGCGAAATCTATATTTGATGATCGCAGAAGTGGTGAGTGCCGAGATAAACATATTGTCGTAGCAGAGCGCAGGCAAAGCCGTTTTGATGACAAGTCTACCTGGTATCTTAAAGCATCTATTCCTGTTGAAGTAGAACCATCAGGCGACTCAACTGAAAAACAAGGCAGCTAAGTTTTTATCGAGTTTGCCACATAGACAGCCCTGCAGATGTCGTTCCTTTCTTCCTTCCTTTCTTTATTTACCTTGAAACAGCCCAGTCCTTTTTTCGACAAAGGCATTTAGCGCTTCCATATGATCTTCGGTTTGATGAAGCTGAGCTTGAACTGCTGCAGATAGGTCAAGCATCTCTGGCAAGCTAGTATTCGCACTTTGGCGCAGAAGTTTTTTAGCTTCGGTCACGGCTAAAGGCGGGTTTGCGGAAATTATTTGGGCAATATTAATCGCTTCAGTCATCAGCTCTTCGGGCGCACAAACTTGAGAAACCATTCCCCAATTAAGCGCCTCTTGGGCGTCAATCATCTCGCCGGTTAGAGTCATTTGATTTGCACGAGCTTGGCCAATGACGCGCGGCAGAAACCAAGCACCGCCATCGCCTGGAATAATTCCTAACTTCACAAAGCTTTCTGCAAAGCGCGCTTTGGACGACGCAATCCGAATATCACACATCATCGCGATGTCGCAGCCCGCGCCCACTGCAGCGCCATTCACAGCGGCGATCACGGGTTTGTTGAGGTTCCAAAGCGCTACGGGGATTCGTTGAATGCCAGATTTATAAGCGGCTTCAATTTGCTTAGGTGTGCCAGAAAATACGTTCGACTTACTTAGCATTTCTTTTATGTTTCCGCCGGCACAAAAGCTTTTTCCTGCACCTGTCAGCACGAGTACGCGGATGTTGTCATCCTGATTAACACGTTCACATAAACCGACGATCGCATCGATCATCCCTGTGTGTGACATCGCATTGTGTATGTCTGGACGATTAAACGTAGCGATAAGAATATGGTCATGTAGCTCAGTGAGTATTTCGGACATGTGGTCTCTTTAATTTCAGGCGGGAGCCCAAGATCTTAATATAATTTTCCTTATCTTGTCTGTAGCGTTTTTATCTCGATAAAAGAATTCGATTGAGACGTAAAGGCGAGAGGTAGTATCTTTAGACACTCGTCTTTTAAAGACCAATAACAACTAACCGCACATAGGGTAAAGACAACGTGATGTCCAAAATAAACGCTAATCATCAAGTACGTTTGGGGCCTATATTACGGCTTATATTTTTCTTTATGGCGGCGCTTTTGTTGGCATGCAGTGATGAATCAGCCGACCAATCAGGTGATTCGGCTGGACAGGATAATCAAGGCCATACTGCGCCTAGTGCCGCCACTATCGCGGCGAATGAGGCGTTCGCAGAGACCTTGCCTTTGTCTGATCAGCAGGACTGGCAAGACGCCCGCAGAGGCTTTATTGCCAAACCGGCAGCGTTAAAAATTGATGATGCACAGGGCGAGACGGTTTGGGATATGCCAGCTTACGACTTTGTCGAGGGCGCATCTCCTGGAAGCGTTAATCCGAGTCTTTGGCGACAAGCGGGCTTAAATAATGTGCATGGGCTGTTCGAAGTCACTAAAGGGATTTATCAGCTTCGCGGTTTCGATCTAGCGAATATGACCATCGTTAAAGCAGACAATAGCTGGGTAATTGTTGATCCGCTGACCTCTGCTGAAACGGCGGCTGTTGCGTTTGCCTTTGCGATGGAGCATTTAGAGCGGCTTCCCGTGAGTGCAATTCTGTTTACGCATAGCCATATAGATCATTTTGGCGGTATTGAGGGAATCATGTCGGTGCTGAGTGATGCCGAGAAAGACGCGCTAAGGATTATTGCACCAGAAGGTTTTGTGGAGGAGGCGACCAGTGAGAATATCATTGCCGGACCCGCCATGAGCCGACGAGCGATGTATATGTATGGGAAACGCTTGCATCGTGGTGAGCGCGGGCATGTTGGGTCAGGCTTAGGCAAAGGCCCTGCGTTTGGGACGTTTGGTATTAAAGAACCGACCGAGTTAGTGAACGAGACACCAACCAGCCTGACGATTGATGGCTTGGAGTTTGTTTTTCAGTATACGCCGGAATCAGAGGCACCCGCAGAATTTACCTTTTATTTACCAGAGTATCAGGCTTTTTGTGGCGCTGAGCTGGTGTCGAAAAACTTACATAACCTCTATACCTTACGAGGCGCAAAAGTAAGAGATGCGCTCGCGTGGAGTGGTTATATCGATGAGGCGGCGAGGCGCTTCGAGCAAGCAGAAATTTACTTTGGCAGCCACCATTGGCCAGTATGGGGGCGTGATCGTGTGCAGAGCTTTCTGGCGAATCAACGTGATATTTATAAGTATATTCACGATCAAAGTGTCAGGTTGATGAATTCTGGTTACACGCCGAACGAAATTGCAGAGACGATTACCTTGCCAGAGGCCTTGAGAAGCAACTTCTCCACCCGCGGGTACTACGGCACGGTAAAGCATAATGCTAAAGCGGTGTATCAATCATATATGGGATGGTTTACCGCAAATCCGTCAATGCTGGACCCTTTACCTGAGACTGAAACAGCTGTCAGGACGCTAGCCGTGATGGGAGGCAGTGAGAAAGTGATCACTCACGCTCAAACGCTTTTGAATGAAACGGCCTCTGCTGAAGCGGACGAGGTAAACAAAGAGTACCGGTGGTTGGCGCAACTGTTGAACACTGTTGTGTTTGCGGAGCCCGACAATATGAAAGCCAAGTTGATGCTGGCAAAGGTTTACGACCAGTTGGGCTATCAAGCTGAGTCGGCGCCATGGAGAGATTTTTATCTAAGTGGAGCGTATGAGTTGCGTCATGGCTCGCCGCAGCAGGGAATAAGCCCCTCGATTATGAAAGATGTGTTGATCAAAACACCGATTGAAAAGTTCTTTGATTCAATGGCAGTTAATCTGAACGGGCCTGATGCGGAAGGAAAGTCGCTCAGGATCGAGATTCAGTTTTCTGATCTTAGTCGTCGGTATGTCTTAATCTTAGAGAATTCAGTGTTGCGTTATCAGGCGCTAGCGGAAAACGAAAGTAGCGATGCGAGTGCTACGCTTGCGCTGACGCATCCGCTGTTCGTTGACATCCTCGTGGGTGATGCAGGCTTGAAAGATACCTTGTTTGGTGATGATCTCGATATAGAGGGTAGCGCATTAGATTTATTCGCTTTTTTCTCGCTGATTGACAAGCAAGAGGGTGTTTTTAACATCGTGTTGCCTTAACTGCCCTAAAGCATTAGGAGGCAGGCTGTTTGAATTAGAGTTTTTGAGTCCGTGTAAAGGCTTCTCTTCTTTGAAGGGAAGCACTGCTGTGGCAAGCCTTCTTTAGTCAGGTGCAAGCCATACCGTTAGCTTGGCTTTGAGTGAGTTTGATTCAAGAGGCTTACTTAGGTAATCATTCATACCAGCCTTGATACATTTTTCTCGGTCTCCTGCCATGGCATTCGCTGTGAGCGCGACAATTCGAATATCTCGATTGCGTTCCCCAGCGTGCCCGCTCCTTATTTGACGAGTCGCCTCGTATCCATCCATTTCGGGCATTTGGCAGTCCATTAGCACCAGGTGATAGGGAGCATCTTCGGGAGCTTGAGATAGTGCGTTAATGGCTTCATGACCGTTGGCGGCAATGTCTGCTTTGATTGATAGTTGCTCTAGTAGACCGAGTGCGACTAGTTGGTTGACTTGGTTGTCTTCGACTAAGAGGATGCGTTTGTGCGCGAATTTATCGTAATGGCGCTGATGTATTGACTGAGAATTGGGGTGTAAGGTTTGCAGGTATCCACTGGTGACAATGCCTCCCTCAGCGGGAAGTGCTTCATTCTCTTCACTAATTAGTGATAGTGCATTGAATATGTCAGCGGTGGTGACGGGTTTGGGGAAGTAGGCGTCGAAGCCAAGACTTTTGAAGTATTGGCTGTCTTCTGAATGCCCCATTGATGTCATCATAACCAGCTTCATCGAACTAAAAGCGTCGTCTGCTTTGAGGTGCTTGCCGAGTTCAGCGCCATCCATGGATGGCATTTGCATATCCAGAATCGCAATATCAAATAGCTCATTTTTGTTTGCGCGTTGGCGGCAGATGTCGAGCGCTTCTTTACCACTAGCGGTTTCGTGAACGCTGGCGCCCCAATAAGTGAGTTGCCCGTGAAGAACTTCTCGGTTGGTTTGGTTGTCATCAACAATGAGGATGCTCAGCTTAGATAGATCCACTGAGGGCACTACGCGCTGTGATCGTGTGCTTTTTTCAAGTTCAATCGATACCGAGAAACAGCTTCCTTGGCCTTCGTTGCTGGTAACAGAAATACTGCCACCCATGAGATTGCATAGCCGTTTAACAATCGCTAGCCCTAAGCCTGTGCCGCCATAGTGTCTGGTAGTTGAAGTATCGACTTGGCTAAAGGCGTCAAAGAGATATTTGATTTTGGCGCTGGGTATGCCGATTCCCGTATCTGATATCTTGCACTGCAATAACCAGCGCGGCGGGTTACCGTCATGCGATTTTTCTTCTTCGTGCAGTTCGGCGCGAACTAGGATTTCTCCTGCGTCGGTGAACTTAATGGCGTTGCTAATCAGGTTGGTAAGGACTTGGCGAATTCTAGCGGGATCACCTTTTACCATCGACGCGTCTATCTGCTGCATGTCTAAAATAAGTTCGAGGTGCTTGTTTTGAGCCTGGCATGCCATGGCTTCGGCAACATCGCCGATTAACTGTCTTGGGCTAAAGTCTAGTGTTTCCAGCTCTAACTTTCCGGCATCGACTTTCGAGAAATCGAGGATATCGTTGATAATGTTAAGCAATGACCTAGCGCTGCCCTCAGCCACCTCTATACGATGCCTTTGCGTACTATTTAGTGGAGAACTTTGGACTAAGCCAAGCATCCCTAGAACGCCGTTCATTGGCGTTCTTATTTCGTGACTCATGCTGGCTAAAAAATCATTTTTTGAACGTGCAGCCTGTTTTGCTTCCTTTAACGCCTGTTCAAGTTTTTGTTCATGCTCCTGTCGCGTCTTAAGCATATGATTAAAGGCATTCGTCAGGCGACTCAGTTCGACATCCTTGGCGGGCGTGATCATGATGTTTCGTTCGCCGTCGGCAACGGCTGTGCTCGCGTCTGACAATTCATTTAGAGGGCGCGTTAGGTAGCGTGTGAGCATAAACGCAAGCAGGATGACCGCAGCAGTAGAAAGCACAACTAAAAACAGAACGACCTTTGACATTAGATGCGCGGAGGCGAGGGCTTCTTCAGCGTTAATCTTAGCGACGATGGCCCACTCAAAAGGCCCTAGATCGACTAATCCATAGGAGGCTAGCACGGTATTCCCAAGGTAGTCGGTTGCATGCTCGTTTCCGGTGATTCCGTTGAGCGCTTGCGCGCTCGCCAGTGAATCAATCTGGTGGCTTCCCGGATTATTAAAGCTACTCAGTACAGAGAAATTGATCGGGCTTAAAAAACTATCAGAGCGCATGAGCCTGTCTTGCCCGAGCAAGTAGCTTTCTCCGGTTATTCCCATACCGGCGCGTTCGTTCATTATTTCATTGATCGGCTCAAGCGGAATCTGAAACATTAGAACGCCAATTCTCGTGTCGCCCTTAAAAATAGGTGTGGCGATAAAGCTAGCGGGCTCTTCGTAGGAGGGAGAATAAGGTGCATAGTCGTGCAGCGAAACTTCGCCTTTCGCAAGTAACTTAGCTTCTTTATAGGCCGAGCCTGCGTTGCTGCTAGAAAATGGGCCTGATTCAAGTGATGTCGCGAAGTCTAGCTCTTTACGAACTGAGTAGACAATCGTGCCGGTGCTCGTGTCGACTAGAAAAATATCATAGTAATTAAATCTCTCGGTATAGTTTCTAAAGTCGCTGTGAACCTGTGCATGCACGGTATGATAAATTTCGTCACCGGGTGCTCTATCAAGGAGGTGTTTACTTCCTATGGGATGAATGTTTCGTGAAATGTACTGTGATTGAAGTTCTGCAGTGATAGGGGTTAGGTGAGACAGCAAACTGTCGGAGTCTGGCTTGAATCCGGTCGAAGACATGTAACGATCTGCATAGGCTTGCTCATAATAATTGCGTAAAGCGTCGGGAGGCGTATTGCTTGGCTGAGATTGCTGCGCGGACGCGGCGAGGGCGTAATCATTGACTGTGCGATTAAAATCATCCATTGCAGAGATGACCATGCTGCTTTCCGCCATGGTAATGATTTGTTGCTGTACCCCTTTCATATAGCGACTGACGGCCGAGCTTTTTATTTGCCTAACGGCATCTAACAGCGAAAAGGTTTGCTGGCGTAGGTGGGTATTCGCAATGTCACTAGTAATTAATGCAGTAATCGTGACGGGAACTAGGCCTATCAGCAAGAAAAGTACGCTTAGTTTTCGGCGAAGAGAATGTGTTCTAAACCACATGAGCACGGTAGGGCCTTTTATTCTGCTAGGACTTGTTCACTAGTACGGTTGTCGTGTTGCTTTGAGTATAGTCGGGGATAGTGATTTTGTTGTCTGTCTTGCCGTGTTAAATCATGCTACGGCGCGACGCGTGGAATAGTGATGGTGAACTCAGTGCCTTCACCCAGCGTCGTATTGACAGATACCGTTCCATGCAGCACTTCGGTGGTGATGTTATGCACGATATGTAAGCCTAAGCCGCTGCCGCCTTGTCCGAGTTTGGTGGTATAAAACGGGTCGAATAATTTGCTAATCAATGCTTCTTCTATGCCGTGCCCATTGTCACTGACTTGAATAGAAAGCTCGTGATCCAGTTCTTCCACTGTGATTGTAATAACACCTGATTCACCCTCTTCGAAGCCATGAATCACCGCATTAATCACTAGATTACTAATGACTTGTCCTAAGGGGCCAGGGTAGCTATCTAGCTCTATTTCTTGAGCAATAGATGTGTTGATTGTAATCGGTAATTTTTTAGTTTGAGGTTGCAGTGTGAGTAATATTTCGTTAACCAGGTCATATAGTTTGAACTGACGGCGTTGGGAGCTGCTTTGATCTGCGGCAACTTGCTTGAAACTACTAATGAGTTCCGACGCACGCTCTAGGTTTCGGTAGGTGATTGAGCTAGCAGCCGCTGCATCGTTGAGGAAGTTTTCGAGCGTAGACTTTTTGATGGAATCTGCCGCCAGGTCACTTTTTATTTGTGCTGTAAAGTCGCTCAGACTAGATGACGCCATTAGTGCATTACCAATGGGTGTATTGAGCTCATGTGCAATACCCGCGACTAGGCTGCCGAGTGCCGCTAGCTTTTCTGAATGAACGAGCTGTTCCATTGTCTCGTTAAGGGTGCCTATGGTGTCACTCAGTTCAGAATTGGTCCTTTTGAGGATGCGTGTGCGGTCTTCTACGCGCAGTTCCAAGTCCTGATTTAATTTGATGATATTGGCTTCTGCCTGACGCTGTTGCGTTACGTCCGTCATCATGCAGACGCATAAGTCTTTTCCTGTTTGTGAGGGAACACTAAAAACGGTGCCCTGAACGTAGCCTGGCTGCCCAGAATTATGGGTAAATGGCAATTCAAAGTCTTCGCTGCTGACATGTTTTTGGGTGACTCGCATTAGGAGCTTTTTAAAGTCTTCAGCATCGGGACCTTTAAACATTAGCTGTTCTAATGGACTATTGAATGCGCGCTGTTCGCTGATGCCAAATATGTGTTCTGAGGCGCGGTTCCAATAGTGGACCTTGCCTGTTTCGTCGTACCACTGAATCGCAATGTTAGGCGCGCTTTCAAGTGTATTTCTTAATTGTTGTTCTTGCGTTTGCAATGACTGTTCGCGTTTATTAATGGCGTCGGCCATTACAATGAGATTGTCCGATAGCTCTTTGAACTCCGTTATTTTTGGTTCATCAATGCTGCGTTCATAGTGGCCGTGTGTAATTTCTCTTGCCTGTTCATTTAGCATGCCGAAGCGTGTCGAAAATTCCTTGGCACGTTGCCTCGCCGACAACACTACAATGACGACAATCGCAAGAATCGACACTAACCAAAGATTTAATGTGCGGTAGAGTGGGGCGTAAATAGCATCTTGCTCTTCCGCCACAATGATATTCCAGTCGGGCGAGACCATTTTGACGCGGGTGCCAAAGTAGGTAATGCCATCCATGTCGAAAGAGCCACTGACTAGTAGCTTTTGAGTATTGTTCGTCACCAGGCTCAGGGTGCTCATATTGACTTGCTGTTGGCTTAGCTGTGGGTCAGGATGCGCAATTAACTGGGCGTGTTTGTCTAGTATGATCAGTATTAAACCTTGTGCGGCGAGTTCTTGACTGAGCTGGGGAAGGCGGTCAATGGCGAGTTCTGCGACCAATGTGCCGTCAGCGTAAGGCACCATAAACGCAATCGAGAGCCGGCCAGTGACGACGGATAACAATACCTGAGACCAACGTTCATAGCGGCCCTCTTCTTTGGACTTGAATAAAGCAGATTGTGAGGTGTCGACGCCAATATAAAGCTTGTTGGCAGTCTCTGTAGGCGTATCGCGAATTGCGATCTGTTTGATCACGCCTTTTGTGTTTAATAAATAGAGCGTATCAAAGTAACTGTTTTGTTTGACGAAGCCGCTGAGCAATGAGGAGACATTTTTTTTGTTGCCAAGGCTTTGGTTTTCTCGAGCCAGTTCGAGGAAAAATAAAACTTGCTGCTCTGCTGTGCGAATGCGCTGTTGTGTTTGTTCAGCCGCAAGCGTCGCGATTGATTGTTGCTCCTGCGATATATTGCCAGTGAGCTGAGGGTAAAGCTGCCAAAAGAATAAGCCGACCGTGACAAAAATAGGAATTCCGGCCATCAACATCAGTTGATATAGGAGTTCCGATACGAGAGGGCGAGACTTATTCATTTTCGATTGAGTACCCGAAATGTCCCATTTTGAATTTGCGTGACATAGGTGTTGCTGGTGACATCACCAAACTCATCAAAGGTTAAGTCTCCCTGTACGCTGGGGTAAGCCTTGTGGCGGAGAATAGTGTGTTTGAGTTGTTTGGGGTCAGGGTTCTCACGCAGTGCTGTGATAATCACATTTGTTGCGTTGTACCCGACCAGCCCCGGAAATCCGGGCTCTTGATTAAAACGATTCATGTAAGCGCTACGAAACTTTTGGTAGTCTAGATCGCGACTTTCTCTGTCCAAGTATTGAGGCACATAAGCACCTTCAACATGAGTACCGCCCAATTCGATAAGCCGCTCAGTACCCGCCCATTCGGACGTGGCAATTTTTATGCTGGCGTTTTTTTCACGAACTAATTTCGCTAACAGTGCAGCGTCCACTGCGTTAGTGACAAAGACCACCATTTCAGGCTGTGATTCTAATAGCTCGTCTGCGATAGCCAGCAGTTCCTCGGGGTTTTGTGAAGAAAAACTCATCAGCTTGGTGGTTGTGCCGCCCTGCGCCTCAAACTGCGTGGTGAAGTCATTTATCCAGCCTTTAGAGTATGACTCGTTTCTCAAGTCATAGACGCCCGCCACACTGCGAATTCCGACATCTTGATAAAGTACTTTTGCCGTGACACCTGCATGCTTGGCCGTTGGCGATAGGCTACGAAGGAAGTAGTCATCAAGTCCGCTAAGCTCGTTAGTAGTAACGGTGACTCCCATCATTACCGTCTTTGCTGCATTGGCAAGCGGGGCGACCTGAATCGCCATGGAGCTGGTGACAGGGCCAATAATGGCATCAACATTGGCTGCCAGAAGCTCCTCAACGGCGATAACAGAAAGCGATGCGTCCTGTTTATCATCTTTGATTTGCGTTTGGATGGTACGACCATTAATTCCGCCAATGGAATTTGCTTCCTCAACCGCCAGTAACATACCGTTTCGAGCGGGTCCCCCTAGGTCGGATACTCGTCCAGAAAGTCCGCCAACGAAACCAAATTGCCAAGGTGCGGGCTCACTGCATGCGGCCAGTAAAGCGACTAGGGTTGCGCTTATTAGTCGTATTGGAGATAGCGATAATTTAAGCATACTGTGTTCCGCTAAGTGGCCAGGCCGGTTGAATTTAGTGGTTGAGTCTCTTTAATCCATTGCCCGATATCTTCTTCGGGAATCGGGCGGGCAAACAAGTAGCCTTGTCCAAAGTCGCAACCTTGCTGCTTTAACCACTGTTCTTGAAAAGGTGTTTCAACGCCTTCGGCGACGACCTCCAAGTCTAGGCCATGCGCTAGACGCAGAATCGTTTCAGGGATGCGCGTATCAGCATTTACTTCGGTGATTCTGTCGATAAATGATTTATCAATTTTAAGGCAATGGAACTTAAGTTTTTCTAGGTAGCTAAGAGATGAAAACCCCGTACCAAAGTCATCAATGCTGATACGAATGCCCCGATCGTGAAGTTGTTCTATGAGTGCTTGAACAAGCTCTAGGTCATGAACGGCAAATGACTCGGTAATCTCTAGTTCGAGAAAGCTTGGTTCTGCCTGGGCGCAGGCCAGTGCATTGTCAACGGTTGCGATAAAGTCGTTGTGCGCAAATTGAACCATTGAAACATTAACCGCAACGGTAAAAGGCTGGTCGAATTTCTTTCGTAACTTTCCGATTGCGACAAGTGACTCACGCAATGCCCATTCTCCCAAGGGCACGATCATGCCTGAGGACTCGGCGATCGGGATGAAATCAAGTGGCGAAATAAACTGCCCGCTTTCTGTTTTCCAGCGCATAAGTGCTTCGAAACCGACAACGTTTCCCGAAACCAGTTCCAGTTTGGGTTGGTAAACCATAAAAAGCTGTTTTCGCTCAAACGCTTTTCTGAGGCTTTGCAACAGGTGAACCCTATCTTCGGTCTCCTTTAGCATTTTATGGTGAAAATCTTTGTAGCTGCCGCGAAGGATCGATTTAGCTCTTTTCAAGGCAACATTTGCCTGCGCAATAACGTCAGTCGCGCCAAATTGCTTATCGAGTAAAACCCGTCCTTGTGTCGCGCTGATGACATGGTTATCGCCATCCAGTTCGAAGGGCGACAGAAAGCTCGCACTGACCTGCTGCGGAGTTAATTTTTCCTTCGGGCCGAGTAAGGCGAACGTGTCGCCGGATATGCGAGAGAGAGTGAGATCTTGGTGCTCGCTTTGCAATCGTCTAGCGACTTTGATCAGCAGGCGGTCACCATTTTGAGTACCAATGGTGTCGTTCAGCGCGCCGAACTGATCAATGTCAATCAGTACAACCTGCAGATTTGGCGTGGCATTGGCTAGATGTTTTTCTACGGTTTGCAGGAATGACAAACGATTTGGAATGTTCAGCAATTGGTCTTGATAGGCATATTGATGTTGCTGTTCTAGCAATGTGACGGTGTCCATTCCGGCGGCCACGGTCGGCTCGAACAAGGCTAGTTTCTGCTGCATCATCTCATTTATTTGGATGGGAGCTGTTAGCAAAACGATTAGTTCCACTGTCGCTTGAGGGGAGCTGAAGTATAGTGCTGATTCCGATGCGCCGAACTGGTGCTCCTTAAGGTCGGCACACTGCAGGACCAGTGCTGTGTGCGAAGCATAAGTAGAAGCGTCGAGGCTAGAGCGCTTGAAAACGTCACCGCCGCCTGCAGAGTTATCGATTGATGAATGAGAGATAACAGTAAACTCTGAAGGAGATTCAGCGGCGCTTGAACGGCACCTAACCGCGACAAAGCCGGTGTCTGTCGTTCCGAGAAGGGAGGCTACTTGCCTGCTTAATTCTGAACAAAATGAGTAATAGTCATGTTTGTTCTGTAAGGCTTTTGAGGCAAGGATGACCTCATGCATATCGCGCTCGCGAGCACCGAGTTCTTCGATTTGCGAGTAGGATCGAATGGCGGCGATGATACTGGTAATGAGTTTGTTGCGGGTTAACTCAGCTTTCGACTTGTAATCGTTAATTTCGTAGCGAGTAATGGTTTCGAGTTCAGGTGCGTATCCGGGTTGACCTGTGCGTAGAATAATTCGTGGTGCATAAAGACTTAGTTCTTCGCGAATATAGCGAACTAAAACGAGTCCCGCGTCTTCGCTTTCCATGACAACATCGAGAAGGATAACAGCAAAGTCTCGTTGCGTTAGGAGGAGCGTGCGTGCTTGAGATGCAGAGTAGGCATGAACAATGTTTAGTTCGCGGCCAAAGCACTGCTCGCGACGCAGCGCAAGTGATGTGGACTCGTGAACGTCTTGCTCATCATCAACAATGAGTATATTCCAATACGGGCTTTGCTGGTGGTCAAGCTCAGTGACAGGCTCTACAGCAAAGCTTAGTTGATCGTCCAAAGACATGCGGCTCTACAACCTAAGTTTCTTATTAAGTAAAGCTCAGTGTAGAAGCTCTGCTCAAGGCTGTCGAACTGCTGCGCATCCCTTGGCCAGACAGTTAGCATGATTAGCGTGGTTTTATGCAATGTTTTTTGGTTTGTGTGATCAGCTAGTGAGTGCTCGTTGTTCTGTCAATATGGCCACTACCGACTAAACTTAAAGGATTTATTGGCTTATTTTGAAGGAGGAGTGATTTGACTAGGAGTACCGCTTCAGATTTTCACCCACAGCAGTCATCGCCATTTGAGACGAGTTTTTCTGCTCGCGAAGGCGCCGGAGAGGCGTTTGAAACCTTATGTCGCTTGCATCGAATTACAGCCGACGGTGACTTAAACCTTGATCATAAAATCTTATCGATTTTAAAGCTCGGTTGTGAAGCATTCGAGCTGCCAATTGCGCTTGTTAGTCATATTGTTGGCCAACGATATACGGTCGAATATGCTTGCTCACCCAATAATGAGATCTTGCCCGGTACCGAGTTTGAGCTGGGAGCCACTTACTGCACTCACACACTAAATGCGAATCAACCGCTGTCATTTGACCACGCCGGTGAAAGCCGAATTGCGTCGCACCCTTGTTACCAAAACTTCGCCTTGGAAAGCTATATCGGAACACCGCTTATTGTTGATGGCGAGCGCTTTGGAACTCTTAATTTTTCCGGTCCAGATATTCATAGCACGCCGTTCTCAAGCAGCGATCACGAGCTAATGCGCTTATTCTCTCAGTGGATCGGCTACGAAATAACACGGCAGAATGCAGAAAAATTATCCATTCAACAGCGTGATCTCCTGTCGTCGATGAGCCAGTTGGCTCGTATTGGCTCTTGGCGCTTGGATCTAAAGAATGAAAAGGTTTATTGGTCGGAAATGACGCGGGAAATTCACGAGGTTGATAGCGATTATGAACCTGATTTAGCGACAGCGATAACGTTTTACAAAGAAGGCGAGAGCCGAGACCGCATTCAGGCCTTGGTTCAGAGTGCGTTAGACACTGGCGCGCAGTGGAATGAAAAACTCAAGATCGTGACGGCCAAAGGAAAAGAGATCTGGGTTTCTGCAATGGGCCGCCCTGAATTCTATGAGGGCGAATGTATTGCCATATTTGGTACCTTTCAGGATATCGATGAACAAGTTCAGGTGAATTTGCAACTGCGGTTAGCGAAAGAGCAAGCAGAAGCCGGTACGCGCGCGCGGAGTGAGTTTTTGGCCAATATGAGCCATGAAATTCGTACGCCGATGAATGGCGTCGTTGGGATGCTTCAAACCTTAGAGTCTGGCGATTTGGACAGCCAACAGCGTCGTCAGATCGAGGTGGCAAAATCGAGTGCAGACGCGTTGCTTGGCATCTTAAACGACATTTTAGATTTTTCGAAGGTAGAGGCAGGGAAGCTGTCTCTAGAGTCTTTAGATTTTGATGCGCCTGCTTTATTTAAGGATACTGTGGCCGTGATGGAACCCTTAGCGGCAACAAAAAATTTGAAGTTGACTTTGGATGCCGGAGAGCTCGCGTCTCATTGGTTACGCGGTGATGCAGGGCGTATTCGGCAAATACTAAGTAACTTGGTTGGCAACGCCATTAAGTTTACGGATTCGGGTTATGTAAGTGTGCGCTTACGAATTATAAGCGAGGGCGAGGGCTATCGCTTATCTTGCGCGGTAGAAGATACCGGAATAGGGGTTGATGAGGGTGCGAAAGAAAAACTGTTTGAGGCATTTGAACAAGCGGATAGCAGCACCACCAGACACTTTGGCGGGACGGGATTAGGACTCGCTATTGTTAAACAGTTGTCGCGATTGATGAATGGCGATGTGTTTGTTGATTCTCGACTTGGCGGCGGGAGCGTTTTCAGGTTTGAGTTACGATTAGACGGCGCTCAGCAATGCCATGTTCCGCTGGCTGTTAGCGACGAAGAACCGACTAAAAGTGCATCAGACCTGAAGGTCTTGTTGGTCGAAGACAATCAAGTTAATCAGTTGGTTGCACAGCAGCTATTGAAGCTGAACGGTTTGGAGTCTGAGGTTGTTGAGAACGGTCAGGAAGCAATCGATCTGCTTAAAAAGTCAGCGTCGGATGAGTATGCAATGATCTTTATGGATTGCCAAATGCCGGTAATGGATGGCTATGAGGCGACGCAGAAGATTCGGCAAGGTTTGGCGGGCGAAGCGCATCGTGACGCTCGCATTATCGCCATGACGGCTAACGCGATGCATGGTGATCGCGAGCGTTGTCTCGATGCTGGGATGAATGAGTATTTAAGTAAGCCTCTAAATATGGATGTATTGGTTCAGCTTCTCAAAGATGAGTTAGGCGAGCTGCCGTCACTTTCAGGAAAGGTTTAAGACGATGCGAAAGGGGCAACTGGCGGTATGAGTATTAGAGTAAAGCTGGTTCTGTTGTTCTTGCTCACCTTGTTTGCGCTGAGTGGGATCGCTTTTTACATGACGTCGTTTTACCGTTTTGTGACGACCGCGGAGCAAGAAGTACTGCAGCGTTCCACGGAAACAATCGAGTTAGGTTATCGCATTGAGTCACATGCTAGGGCGCAATTGAACGAATGGAAGAACCTCCTGCTGCAGCACGAGTCTTCTAAGTCGTTTGACAGTATTTTGAAGCGCTTTGATCAAGAAAATGCCGCGGGTGAAGCCGCGATTCTGGCCCTTTCCAGTAAGCTAAAAGGCGATACCGTTTTGCGAGTGTTAATGGATGATTTAGAGGCTTCCCATTATCAAGCAGATCGTATTTTTCGTTCTTTAATCGGCCAGCTTCAGAGCGCTGGATTTGACCCGCTGTTATTGCAAGATCCCCGACTTCAGAGCGCCGAAGAGAAGTCAGTCGAACTGATCGAACGCATTGTTTACTTTTTGAACTCCCAGCGCATCGAAGAGCTGGCGAACTTGCATGCTTATCGAACTGAACAAGAACTTTTTTTGTTCGGTTTATTTATGGTTTTGGTCGTGATACTGCTGTTTATTATGCTCTGGGTGATAGACAGAAATATTGCACGGCCTGCTCAGCGCGCGACCTATTTGGCCGATGTAATTGATAACGCCCAGAAAATTGCACGTTTTGGTACATGGGATTGGGATTCTCTCGAGCGGGAACATTACTGGTCTGATGGTTTATATGAAGTGTTGGGCGTAGGGAAAGAAAACCAACCGTCAACGGCGTTGTTTATTAGCAAGCTTGAGCAGGCGGAACGCGGGCGTATTAGCGATGTTTTAGCCTCTGCGCATCGAGATTGTAGTGCCTTCGAGTTTGAAGTAAAAATCATGCGCGATGATGGTAGTTTTCGAGTCATCTTGTTGCGTGGTGAAGTAAGGCAACTCGCCCCCAAACAGCAGCGCATGACGAGTCTTGTGTATGATATTTCCGAGCTAAAAGCGGCTGAGGATAGGCTGTCTTACTTGGCGAATTTTGATTCGTTGACTGGCCTGCCTAATCGAGCCTTGTTTCTTGATCGTTTGGATCACGCCGTGGCGGTGGCTAAACGAAACGAAACAAAGGTGGCGTTGATCTTTCTCGACTTGGATCAATTTAAAGCAGTTAACGACGCAATGGGGCACCCAGCAGGAGACGCCTTGTTGGTTAAAGTGGCCGAGCGCATCAAGAGTGCATTGCGCGATATGGATACGGCTGCCCGGTTGGGTGGAGATGAATTTACGGTATTGTTGGAGCGAGTAGGGTCTCACAAAGATATCGAAATAGTGGCCAGCAACTTGCTATCGACGATCAATCGAACCTACCGCATCAATGGCCAAGACGTTTTTGTATCAACGAGTATGGGGATAACCTTGTACCCTGATGATGCTGATGATAGTGAGATGCTGTTGCGAAACGCTGATAGCGCAATGTATCTGGCAAAGGAAAATGGGCGCAGCGTATATCAGTTTTTCACGAGAGAGCTTAATCAAAAAGCGCAAAAGCGCTTGGTAATGGAGAACAACTTGCGCAAGGCCTTAGAGCGCAATGAGTTCCAGCTATATTTTCAACCAATGATAGAGTTAAAAACGGGCCGTGTTGTCTGTGCGGAGGCCTTGCTTCGGTGGTATAGCGGAGGAGAGATCATTAACCCTAATGAGTTTGTGCCAGCATTAGAAGAAACGGGTTTGATTGTATCCGTTGGAGATTGGGTTCTGGAGCAGGCTTGCATCTGCTCGCAGCGTTGGCGCGCGCGGGGAATTGCGGATATGCGTGTCGCCGTGAATCTTTCGGTCAGGCAGCTAAGGCAGGGGGATATGGTTCAGCGTGTTGAACAGATATTAGAGCGTACTGGCTTGTCGCCTGAGAATTTAGAGCTTGAAGTGACTGAAAGTACGCTAATTGATAGTGAAATGATTGGCGAAAACTTAAAAGGAATTGAAGCCTTAGGCGTGAGGTTGGCTATCGATGATTTTGGTACTGGGTATTCGTCACTCAGTTATCTAAAACGCTATGCCGTGGATGGCTTAAAGATTGACCGCTCGTTCATAAAAGACATTAACGCCGATATCAATGATGATGCGGTAACGTCGGCAGTAGTGGGTTTGTCTAAAACCTTAGGTATGAATGTGGTAGCAGAAGGGGTCGAAACGATTGAGCAGTATGGTTATCTTGAAAGTTTAAACTGTCAAATTATTCAGGGTTACTTGGTTTCTCGACCGCTTTCTAGCGAGGCCTTTGAAGACTGGATAGGAGGGTTAAGAGTAGAGCCTGACTGCTCAGTATATTGGCGGCCGCCCATCGCTCTGTGACGCATTAGAAAGGTTAAGCACGATGCCTGACTGGATCGTGCTTAACCTTCAAACTTAAGACCAAGCGTTGATGATTGAGAATATGCTCGCCGCTAGCAATGCTGACGCCGGCACGGTAATGAGCCACGCGCCAATTATTTTTTTGAACGCGGATCGCTTAACTAGTTTCTCGCTATAGACTTTCTTGAGTCGCTTGCGCTCTTTCTTTGAAAGTCCCAGTTCAGCTTTGTTAGCTTTAGCTTCCTTTAGCATCATCTCCATGTCTTCAACTGAGGACTTTTGAAAGTTATTCAGAAACTTTGTCAGCCTTTCTTTTTCTTCGCCCTCATGATGTTCAATGATTAAGTGAAGTTCGCTGGCATAGCTACTTTTTAGATATTCACGTAAAAAACCAACACCAAAAATACCGCCCACCGCGATATGAGTAGAGCTGACGGGTAGACCTAGCTGAGAAGCGATAATCACGGTGATCGCTGCAGCCATTGCGACACAAAATGCACGTGATTTATCGAGTTCTGTTATCTCTGTGCCCACCGTGCGAATTAGTTTAGGGCCGAACAATAGCAGTCCAAGTGCAATCCCTAATGCGCCAATGAGCATCACCCAAAGAGGTATGGCAGCCTTAACGGATACCCCATGGTTCATGATTGAGTCGGCAATAGCGGCTAAAGGCCCAACGGCATTGGCGACATCGTTCGCGCCATGGGCAAAACTTAAAAGCGCTGCGGAAAAGATCAGCGGGATAGTGAATAGTGTGTTGACACCTTCGCGATCGTTTTTAAGTGTGGCAGAGCGTTTGCCAATTAAGGGTCGCGATAGCCAAAACACACCGGTGGCAATGACCAGACCAATGATGGCGGCAGTTTGGAAGTCGAGTGGCCAGATCTTCTTTAGCCCTTTTAGCGCGAGGTAGGTAGAGAACGCCCAAGCCATCGCTGCCAGCAGCCATGGTACGAAGCGCCGAGCAGACGCAAGCATATCGTCGGTGTATAGGATTCTCTTTTTGATTGAGTACAGAATACCCGCGGCAATTAGGCCTCCAAGTACGGGCGAAATAACCCAGCTCGCGGCTATCGCTCCCATTTTATCCCAGTTCGCAATTCCTAAACCGCCTGCCGCGATACCTGCACCCAAAACACCACCAACGATAGAGTGGGTGGTTGAAACGGGGGCTCCCATGAAAGTTGCCAAGTTAAGCCAGAGCGCGCCGGCTAGCAGGGCAGCCATCATCAGCCAAATAAATTGCTGAGGGTCGGTGATGTTTTCAGGGTTAATGATTCCTTTTTTGATGGTACTGACGACTTCGCCGCCAGCAATCAGCGCGCCGGCTGCTTCGAAAATAGCAGCGATACAGATTGCGCCAAGCAGTGTCATGGCTTTGGAACCGACCGCCGGGCCGACATTGTTAGCGACATCGTTGGCGCCGATATTCATCGCCATGTAGCCGCCAATCATGGCGGCAATGGCCAGTACGAAACCACCTTCTTGTCCATTCATCTTTAGCAACGTGAACGCGCCAATCCCTAAAATAAATATTAGGCAGGCCCCTAAACGAAAAAACTCAAAACGTTGTTGTCCAACCGCGTTTTCGATCTCATTGATGTTTTTAAAATCCATAGCTCGCGTTTCTCTGTTGCAGTGTTTAGGGTTGGCTTACGGTTCACTAGTCGCGATAATTTAGTTTCCGAGCCGGTATGGCTGCGAACTATATAGAGGGATTCATAAAAATGTAATATGTCATTCAAATTTAATGTTAAAGATGTTTGATGCCGTGTTTCAAGGACAAGTGTTACGGGTATCCCGAGTACGATTCTTTAGGGTAAGTCGCTATAATCCCTCCGCAATGATTTCATCATGGTTTGCGCCGCGAGCTTTGATAAACACAGGGTAGACTCGAACAATAGGAAAAGGGCTCTTAGGTATGACGTCGCAAGCGCAGATTGACGCACTACAACAACGCAACATGTGTTTTGAGGTCAGTAGCCAGACTTATTTTTTGAGGCGCTATCCGGAACAAACTGATAAAACTTTGAAAGCATGGGATGCCGCTGATGAGTATCTATTGTCGACGGTGTTGCCTGAACTTAAACCGGGTCTGCGCATATTAATCGTCAACGATCATTTTGGCGCTCTTACCGTACCTTTGATGACCTATCAGCCCGAATGCTATGGTGATTCATGGCAGTCTCGCGAAGCTTTATGGAATAACCTTACGATAAACGAGGCCGAACAGCGGCCACTTTTTTTTGAACGACTTACGGATCTGCCTCTCTCTGACGCGCGCTATGACCTTGTTGTTGGGCGTATCCCAAAATCAAAAGACCAGCTCCGGGCGCTTTTGGTCACGTTGAGAGTGCTGATGCAACCTCAGGGTCAATTGTTTTTAGCTGGAATGGACAAACATTTAAGTAAAGGGCAGTTAGATTTGGTGCCGCAGTATTTTGGAGACTTGAATTATCTACCTGGTCGAAAGAAAGCGCGAATATGGTCAGCGACCGTTAACCCTGAGCTTGATAGTACAGGGCCGGCGTTGAGTGAAGTCACCTTATCAGACTATCAATTGACGCTTTGTGCCGGGCCAAATTTGTTTAGTCGAGATTCGTTAGATATCGGTAGTCGATTCTTCTTGGAACACTTTGCGCATTTGCCAAAAGCCGAGCGAGTGGCAGATCTTGCGTGTGGGAACGGTTTACTAGGATTGGCTTACTTGCGAATTCATCCCACATCACAAATGCTTTTTTGTGATGAGTCCTTTGACGCCACAGAATCGACACGAATGAACTTAGAGAGTAATTATGACGACGTCAGTGCGCAGGTTGTAGCTGGTGATGGTCTGAAAGATGCTGAACCCGATAGTTTGGATCTTATTTTGTGTAACCCTCCTTTCCATCAACAAAATACAGTTAGTACTGATATCGCGAAGCGTTTTTTTCGAGATGCCAAGCGTTGTCTTCATTCGGGAGGGGAGTTATGGGTAATTGCGAATCGACATTTAGCCTATCACGTGAGTTTACGAAAACTCTTTGGTGACTGCTCTGTGCAGGCGTCAAACCATAAGTTTGTTGTGTTACGAGCGTGTAAAACCTAGTGCCGTTGACAAGCGATTTTTCGATAAAGATAATTCCACTCGCTCCGAATTGGGTAAGTGAATACTTAATAAGTTTTTGAATGTTTTTATAGATCAAGGGATTTGATAGAGATGAGTGAATGGTGTTATCTGAAAGAAAATGAGATTCAGCATGTGAACGGCTTCGTGCTAACGCTGCTTTCTGGTGATTGGTCTAGCCCTGCTGATCTAAGCCCGTCTTCTCCCAAGCACCTGTCGCCGGTAGACTCGGCCCGCCTGCTGCGCGAGGGCTTAGCATATGCCAGCGTTAATTCGTTTTCGAAAACGACTCCGTCCAGTCCTTCAGGCGTTCCGAGCGCTCCCGGTAGAAAGAAAGTGCCTAGTAGTAATACCTTGACGCTTCGCAAAAAGAAGACGAACACGCTTAGTGTTTAAGGCGCTCTGCCGATTAGTTAAACTATTATAATAGGCAAAAAAATGGGGCTGCATGATTAAATGCAGCCCCATTTCAACTAAGTGTTCTAGGCTGAAAAGCCCAGCATGCTTAGCTGTTTAGCTTGCGTCGGCTAAAGCCAAGCCCTAGTAGACCAAGGCCTAGTAGTGCCAATGTGGCAGGCTCTGGTACTTCAGCTGTTTCTACGGTTAGCGTAGAGTTTCCAACCCAGAAGTCACCAAGTGCAGAGAAAACAGTTACGTCTAGGAAACCGTCAGAGTTTAGCGCTGCAAGTCCTTCTAGCTCGAGGCCATTTTCAAAAGTTTGGCCAAAAGTGAAGCCGCCAGAATCTAGGTCTAGATCTTCAACAACAAATACAGCGGCTTCTAGCCACCAGTCATTGTCGTCGCGAACGTCGATAGCTAGTGTTGCGCTTAATGCAGAACCAAGTTCAAAAGGCTCAACGTTGTCATTTAGGTTATGGGAATAGCTATGCGACCCCCAAAAACCTACTTTTTGATTTTGCTCTACAACATCAACAATAACACCAGCAAAGGTGTTCATGCTGAAGCAGAGTGCCAAGGCAATGGCAGCTTTGCTCATTAGTTTATTTAACATGTTTCTTTCCTTTTAAGCATGCGACCCGGCTATCCAGTGGTTGGACCCGTGGCTTTCCGTCCCTTTCTTGCGAACAGGTTTGGCTGATTTTTTAAAGTTGCTTTTCAACAAGCGACTCGTTTATATGCAAAAAAAAGGCCATAGTTAGGTTTTTACCTACAAAAAAGAAACTTACGGAGGTGGTGGGTGAGTTTTCTGCGCCCACTGTGTAAAAAAAACTGACCATTTTTCTGGTCCTAGGTGAGAAGATAATGCGGCAGGAAGGCATGAGAGAAAATGCCGCGATGGCTTGATCCGCGTCATTTGCAATGTGTCGTTGCTTGATAAACTTAGGCACACATATTAAGGAGCAGTTTTATGTATATTGATGAAACAATTGTTGCCGGTTTGGCGGTCGTTATTGGTACCTTAGGCTTTTTTGTCGGGGTGGGTGTGTTTATCTACAAAGACTTGAAGAAAACAGCTAAGTAAGATGACCTTCAAGGTATCTGTTGAAAGGCCTTCGTGATTTGAAGGCCTTTGCGTTGAGAGTGACGCTTTATTTTTTTAGAACAATACGGTATCGCGCTTCTCCGCTCTCGAGTCGTGCAATCGCTTCGTTGACTTGATCCATCGGAAATACTTCTACCACGGGTTTCACGTCGTGCCGATTTGCAAAGTCCAACATCGTTGCAATGGTTTCAGGGCTGCCGACTGGCGAGCCAGAAACGGAGCGCTGAGCACCAATTAGTGAGAACGCCCCAATGTCTAAAGGCTCTAGTGTCGCGCCAACAAAGTGTAGCCGACCTTTTGCTCTCAAAGTATTTAGATAAAGGTTCCAGTCGAGTTTTACATTGACCGTGGAAAGGATTAAATCGAACTCCCCTTCAGCGTCTTGCAATGCCTCTTTACTCCGTGAATTTAGAGTGCGATGGGCTCCTAGTTCGAGCGCTTCTTTTTTCTTCGCTTCGCTGGAGGTAAAGGCGGTGACTTCGCAGCCCCATGCGTTCAAAAATTGCAACGCAATGTGGCCCAAGCCTCCGATGCCAACGACCGCTACTTTATCGGTGGGTTTGATTTGAAATTGAATCAAAGGGTTAAAGACTGTAATGCCGCCGCAAAACAAAGGCCCTGCTGACTCGAGGTCCACACCTTCTGGGATCGCTACAACGGCTTTGGCTTGTGCGCGCACTTTGTCTGCGAACCCGCCGTGATGTCCAATTATTGTGCCTTGTGCCGTTCCGCAAAGGTTATGGTCGCCAGTGTTACAAGGAGAGCAGTCGCCACAATAGGCGCTGTGCCATCCTAGCCCGACCGCTTGCCCTACTTGTAAATGCCTAACCTTATCGCCAACTTGCAAAACCGTACCCACTACTTCATGCCCCGGCACCAATGGGTATCGGCTCATTCCCCATTCGTTGTTAATCATGCTTAAGTCGCTATGGCAGATCCCGCAATACATGACATCGATCTCGACTTCGTTATCGCCGAGTGAAGAGGGCTCGTACTCAAAAGGTTCTAGTTTTCCATTTGCTTCATGTACTGCGTAGGCTTTTATCATGGTCTATTCCTGTCGTTGAAATATTTGTGTCGAGGTCGTTTGTGTTTGAGTACGCACTAGCAGGCCAAACGGTTCTTCGCTCGGTGCCATCTAAAGAAGAAAGTTATCATACCTTAGCGATATGGTGTGGTTGTTGGGTTGAGAGCGTTTTGTCTGAAGGGCTCTATTCGCTATAAAAAGCGCTTTAACAAGTGTTCTGCCAAGGTATTCAGCTCTTCTTTTGTCGTGAGAATATCGTCATTCATCAGCTGGGATAATCCATGCAGTGATGCCCACATGATTTGGGCGAGTCGCAGAGGCGGCTCATCCATTGGGAGGGTTTGGTTGTCTTGAAGGGTTTCAAACAGCGAAACATAGAGGCGAAAACAGTCTTTAGCATATCGTTGAAAATGTGTTTCATGTTCCGTATGCCATAACGTTTTGCCGAACATAAGTTGGTATTGGGCGGCGTGTTGAGTGGAAAATTCTAAGTAGCCGATAATGGCAGCTTGTACTTGCTCTTCAGCCGGAGTGTCGTGGTTCTTATTTTCTGATATGAGCTCATAAAGATGGCTAAAGCCATTTTCTGCTAGCGCGCATAGCAGGTCATTCTTGTTACTGAAGTGGTGGTAAAGCGCAGTGCGGGATACGCCTACTTTTTCGGCGAGCGAGCGCATTGATAGGGCGTCTTGGCTTTGAGTTTCGAGGATCTCTTGAGCAGCGCCTAGTAGCGAAGCTTTTAGGTTTCCATGATGGTAGGGAGGCTTAGTATGGCTCACGCGCTTGGGTTATCCGTCGTTGCGATCTTGACACCGTTAAGTTATCGCTTTATCTTGACGCTGTCAAAATTAATCGAACTAGGTAGATAGCTTATGAGCGAAGCAGTGCAAACGTTGCCCTCTTTTAACAGTTTTAATGTGAGTGTCGATAATCATGTCGGTCATATCGAGTTTAGCCGACCTGAATCTTTGAATAGCATGAACATCGATTTTTGGCTTGAGTTACCGCAAGCTGTTCGCGCGTTAGAGGGTCTTGACGATTTGCGTGTGATCGTGATTTCGTCAACAGGTAAGCATTTTTCAGCAGGTATGGATTTATCTGTTTTCCAGAATCCAAATACTATTCCGATGACCGGTGATCCGGGACGCATGGGCGAGAACTTACGTCGCGTTGTGTTGCAACTGCAGGATACGTTAACGGCTATTGAGAAAGTACGAATTCCGGTGCTAGTCGCGATCCAAGGCGGTTGTATTGGCGGTGCGCTGGACTTGTCTTGTTGCGCAGACTCTCGCTACTGTACCGAAGATGCTTACTTTACTATTAAAGAAACTGAGATCGGTATGACCGCTGATATGGGTACCTTGCAGCGTCTGCCAAAACTAATGCCGGAAGGCGTCGTGCGTGAGCTGGCGTATACTGGACGAAAGTTTGGTGCTAATGAATGTAAGCAGTTGGGGTTCGTGAACGAGGTATATGCGGATCATCAAGCCATGCTGGATGGCGTGATGGAAATCGCCAGAAAAATCGCCGCCAATTCACCATTGGCCGTGACCGGTTGTAAAGAAATGCTTAACTACAGTCGAGACCATTCTGTAGAAGACAGTCTCAAGTACATGGCGGCATGGCAGTCAGGTATGTTTAGACCGCAAGATATGATGAAGGCATTCGCGGCGAAAGTTCAAAAAACTGAAGCGGCGTACGACCCATTGTTTCCAATCAAGCCACTGTTTGAGTGATTCTATGTTAGCCCAACCTAGGTTGCTTTGGTTGGGCTAACAGATCTTTCTTATCCGCGCTACGCTTGCGCGATAACCGCCTCTCCGAAGTAGATATAACCGGCAATTTTTGGGGTTTTTTTCGCGAATTCGGTTTCTAATTTTTTGATCTCAAAACCGCTTTTACTGATGAGATCGCTAATGTTCCGGTTCAGGTTGCAGCCGCCGGCGAGTTTTGTCCAAAGTGGGTTTACCCTATCTTGCCAGCGTTTTACTGAGTCACTCTCAGCTTGTCCATGTTCGCAAAAGTATAGCGTCCCCGAGGGCTTGAGGACGCGTTTCATTTGCTGCAATGCGGCAGACCAGTCCGGAATCGTGCACAAGGTAAAGGTGAGCAATACGGTATCGACGCTATCATCTTCTAGAGGGATCTTCTCTCCGGGTAAGTCAAGCCAGCGAACTTCTATCGGGCTATTGTTAAGATTTTTCTGAGCTTTTTTCCTCATGCCCTCGGAAGGCTCAAGCCCCCATATAAAATCCACTTTATCATTGGCGTAGTATTGCAAATTGATGCCCGAACCCATTCCAACCTCCAGAACTTTGCCACGGCATTTGGGCACCATTTTCTTTCTATAGTGCATAACAGGGGGGCTACTGCATGCGCAGTTGATCAAGTGGGGCAAGACTTTGTCGTCGTAAAAGCTCATGCTTTCTCCAGTAGAAATCGCTTTTCTTTATTTATCCATTAAATGCTAGTTGTGTCGCATCGCCATTCGGCTTGTGCCGCTTTCATTGTGCGGTCTATACTGTTTCCTTACTGTTTGCGGCTCACGCAAGCTTCAATAGTTAGCGGTATGTTTCGAGCGTCGATTGACGCTGCTGATGAGTATAACTCTAATGTCACGAATATTGTCTGGGTTGTTCGTTGTGTTTCTCCTGAGTGCAGAGGGCTTATCGGCCTCTGAGGCGGCTAATTCAGCGATTCATTTTTCCACCGCTATCATTTCACCCTATCAAATGTATTCCCAGGATGGAGAGCTTGGGGGTTTTGCTATTCCACTCGTTGGTTGTGCCATGGCTCAGTTAGGGAGAACGTACAAAATAGATGTCTTGCCCTGGGCCCGAGCGCAAAAAAATGTAGAGTTGGGTGAAAGTGACGCCTTTTTTGTTGCTTCTCGCAATGACGCACGTGATGCGTATGCACAGCAGTCTGCGCCTCTGTTTAGTGGCTCTCGGTCATGGTTTTTTCGAACAGGTCTTGAGTTAGACCCACAATCCAATGAGTTCCGAGAAAATGCGATGGTGGGTACTGTTTTTGGAACCAATATGCATCGCTTGTTGATGGAGACGCACCGTAATGTGATCACCAAAACAACTGAAAAAGAGTTAATCTCGCTGCTAGAAATTGGTCGCTTAGATGGCTTGTTTTTAACGGACCTGATGTTCGATCATAGCCTTACTTCACTTGGACTAGAGCCTTTAGATTTTGTCAAAAAGGAGTCAGTGCAGCAGCCTTTAGGGGTGTATTTTGGTAATCATTTTCTAGCGAGAAACCCAAGCTTCTTAGGTGGGTTCAATCATGCGATATCTGAATGCAGATCAGGCGGTACTTTATAAGTGATCGGCGTAAATATTGGCGTCGGTCGGCTGATGAATTTCTATGCGAGGTAGGGTGTGTCTTTAGAGTTTGATGATTGTCAGGTGGTTGTTCATACACCGGTTGCCTGGGGTGAAATGGATGCTTATCAGCATGTTAATAATGCTGTTTATTTTCGATACTTTGAGACCGCTAGAATGGCATACTTCGACCAAACTGGTGTCAGTAGTTTGAAAGAAAGTTCTGGGATTGGCCCCATACTGGCTTCTACGCAGTGTCGCTATAAAGCTCCATTGGTCTATCCGGATACCGTGTCGATTGCCGCGGGTCTTAGCCTGATAAGCGATGACCGTTTTACGATGAAATACTTCGTTAAGAGCCACAACAGTGGCCGAGTTGTGGCGGTGGGCGAAGGTGAGATTGTGTTTTACGATTATCAAAATCAGTGCAAACACGTCATTCCTGACGTCATTCGAGAGCGAATCATTCAGCTAGACAATTTGTAGGATTCTTATGAAGGTTCCTGATAATAGTAATGTTGTTATATTTGGCGCGTCTGGCGACTTGAACTTTCGAAAATTAGTGCCAGCGCTCTACCACTTGTTTTCGACCGACCAGCTTCCTGCGCGCTTTTTCATTCTAGGCGTTAGTCGTTCAGCGTTTACTGATACTGAGTTTAGGCAAGCTATTTCCTCTCAGATGCTGAAGATTGAAGGGATGGACTCACAGCGTTTGTCTGAGTTTATGGAACACCTCTACTATCTGTCGATTAATACTGCGGACGAGCATGACTATGGTCGTTTGAAAGAACGATTATTAGCTCTGTATGAACAATATCAAGCGCCACACAATACCTTGTATTACTTGGCAACACCGCCCAGCCTATTTGGTGTGATACCACGCTGTCTGGCGGCCCATGAGTTAAATAAAGAGGCTGAAGGCTGGAAGCGATTAATCGTTGAAAAACCGATTGGTTATGATTTTGAAAGCGCTGTCGCGCTTGATGATCAGTTGCACCAGTACTTTGAAGAGCATCAGATTTATCGTATCGACCATTACCTAGGCAAAGAAACGGTTCAGAACTTGTTGGTATTTCGTTTTGCCAATGGCATGTTCGAGCCTTTGTGGAGTCGTAACTTCATTGATTACGTTGAAATAACTGGTGCAGAGCTGCTAGGTGTTGAGGAGCGAGGTGGATATTACGACGGCTCCGGTGCGCTTCGTGATATGTTCCAGAATCACTTGTTGCAAGTGCTAGCGATGATTGCAATGGAGCCGCCAGCGGCGATTAATGCGGATGCAACACGCGATGAAGTCGTGAAAGTATTGCAAAGCTTACGTCCTCTTTCTGATCATGACCTCGAACATAATTTAGTCCTGGGCCAATATACAGAGTCCGAAGTTCGGGGAGATACGTTGCCCGGATATCGTGATGAAAATGGAGTGGCATCTGAGTCCAGAACAGAAACGTACCTAGGTTTGAAGCTTCAGATAGAGAATTGGCGCTGGAGTGGTGTGCCTTTTTATGTGCGCACGGGCAAACGGTTGCCAACGAGGGTGACTGAAGTGGTTATTCATTTTAGGCCCACCCCACACCCGGTATTTAGTCAAAATGCGCCCGCCAATAAGTTAATTATACGAATACAACCTGACGAAGGCATTGTCATGAATTTTGGGCTTAAAAAGCCGGGGGCGGGATTCGAAGCTGAAGATGTGTCGATGGATTTTCGCTATCAGGACTTGGGCGAAACTAAATTATTGAGCGCCTATGAGCGACTATTACTTGATGCATTGAATGGTGACGCGACTTTATTTGCTCGTAGCGATGCAGTGCTAGCCTGCTGGAAGTTTGTCGCACCGATTCTGAATTACAAAGACGGCCCGATGGCTTTGTACGGCTATGCTTGTGGGACGTGGGGGCCGAAAGAAGCTGATGCTCTACTTGAACGTGATGGTCGTCGATGGCGCTATCCTTGTAAGAACCTAACGAATACGCATTATTGCGAGTTGTAGTGAGTCGTTGTGATTGTTGAGTAACCGAGCGTTAGTTAGATACTCCTTAAACAAAATCGATTGAGAGCGGCTATGGCTGATATAAAAGTGTTTGATAACGTGTTGTGTCTCGTAACCGCTTTGTCTGATGAACTGCAGACCTTAAGCGAGGGCAAGCGGACAGTGCATATCGCGCTGTCTGGCGGGAGTACGCCGATGCGGTGGTTTGAGTTTCTCGCCGCGACGGCTTTTCGTGAATCCATTCATTGGCCTCACCTTCATTTTTGGTGGGGCGACGAGCGCTGCGTATCGCCGCAAAGTGATGAGAGTAACTACGGGGTAGCAAAGCGTTTGCTATTCGAGAAAGTCGATCTGGCGGCAGGAAATATTCATCGCATTCGCGGCGAAGAGGACCCAGCTCAGGAGCGACTTAGGTTATCGAATGAATTGTTGGATCGTTTGCCACTTGTAAACGGTTTGCCTCAGTTTGACTGGGTGATTCTCGGTGTAGGGGAGGATGGCCATACGGCGTCGTTATTTCCAAATGAATATAAGCTAGATGCGAGCGATGCAGTGGTGGTTGCACATCACCCGCAATCTTCTCAGGTAAGGTTGTCGTTATCAGCGGGTGTTATTGGCAATGCAAGACGGGTGACGTATTTGGCGATGGGCGCCTCAAAAAGCGCCATTGTTAGGCAGGTACTAGGTGCGCCTGACTCGCCTGAATCTGAAGGCTTACCTGCTGCTCGGATTCGTTCGCTCGAAGGTGAGACTCAGTGGTGGCTCGATGCAGAGTCTGCTGGGCAATTAAAAGGAGGTTTACGATGAATGCAGATATTGGGGTGATTGGGCTTGCAGTGATGGGTCAAAACTTAATCCTTAATATGAATGACCATGGCTTTAAGGTGGTCGCTTATAACCGAACGACGTCTAAGGTTGATGATTTTTTAGCGGGCGCGGCGAAAGGGACCAATGTCATCGGCGCGCATTCTTTAGAGCAACTGGTTGATCGACTAGCCAAGCCTCGCAAAATAATGTTGATGGTGCGCGCTGGCAGTGTCGTTGATGATTTTGTTGATCAATTAATTCCGTTACTTGATGCGGGGGATATTATTGTCGATGGAGGAAATTCTAATTTTCCAGATACTTCTCGACGCGTCGAGCGGTTAACAAAAAGTGGGCTCCACTTTGTCGGCACGGGTGTGTCTGGAGGGGAGGAGGGTGCTCGCTATGGGCCATCTATTATGCCAGGAGGTGATCCGGCTGCATGGCCCGCTTTACAGCCAATTTTTGAAGCGATTTCTGCCAAAACAGATGATCAAGAACCATGCTGTGGCTGGGTCGGAAACGGTGGCGCAGGTCACTTCGTGAAGATGGTTCACAATGGTATTGAATATGGTGATATGCAGCTGATTAGCGAAGCTTATCACTTTATGAACTCGGCACTAAAAATGAGCCCAGAAGAAATGACGGGCGTACTAGACGACTGGACTAAGACTGAGCTGGACAGTTACTTGATTCAAATAAGCGCTGATATTATGGGTTATAAAGATCAGCACGGCGTGCCCATGTTGGACAATATTTTGGATGCTGCCGGCCAAAAAGGAACTGGCAAATGGACCGGAATAAACGCTTTGGATCTCGGTGTTCCTTTGACACTCATTAGTGAGTCTGTGTTTGCTCGATGTTTGTCGTCGATGAAAGAGGAGCGAGTCAAAGCAGAAGGGCTTTTTAATAAGTCGATTACTTCGCTAGAAGGCGACAAAGCAGCTTGGGTTGCTGACCTTCATGATGCGCTGCTCGCGTCAAAAATCATATCTTATGCGCAAGGTTTTATGCTGATGCGTGAGGCTTCTCAGGAGCATTCGTGGGACCTAAACTATGGCGGTGTCGCGCTGATGTGGCGTGGGGGCTGTATTATTCGAAGCGCTTTTCTAGGTAATATTCGCGACGCCTATAGTACAGACCCAGCGTTGAACTTTCTTGGAACAGACCCTTACTTTCAAAGCATACTCAAGCGCTGCATGGGGGCTTGGCGAAGGGTTTGTGCTAAATCGATTGAAATAGGTTTGCCTATGCCTTGCATGACGTCGGCGTTAAGTTTTCTAGATGGCTACACCACTGGGCGCCTGCCAGCCAATATGATTCAAGCACAGCGCGATTATTTTGGCGCACATACTTATGAGCGAGTAGACGCGCCACGTGGAGAGTTTTTTCATACAGATTGGACTGGCCAAGGTGGAGATGTGTCTTCCACTAGTTATGACGTTTAATATCATAACTAGTGCGCTTTAATAGGCAGATAAAACGGGGTTTTGGGCGCGGGTTTCGTTGCAGTCTATCGAGGCTTATTTTGATTCTAGCTCGGTAGCTTCGCGTAAAGGCGTCTAATTAGTTCTGGGATTTTAAAGGGCATCAGATCGACCAGTATTTTTGCCAAATGGTATAAGGTATTGTTGCGCTTGTACCAGAGTACCTCTTTGATTTTTTGCTTCATTGGACGATAGCCTTCCAGCATGAGCGCCTCAACTGAGTCGGCGTTATTGGTTCGGCTGTATTTGGTCAAGTTTAGTTCGACTTTGATATCTGCTTGTTTGAGCTGTCGCCGAGTACGAAGGTCCATCCCTATATCAATGGCATTGCTGACGACATCTAGCGTATCTTTTGGTTCGGTATAGCGCTTGGTATGTGTTAGGTCGATGGCTACGATAATGCCTGCGCCCATTGCTTTGAGAGGCGATACGGGAACGTTTTCGAGGATGCCGCCATCCACCAATGTGCGAGTTCCAATTTGTACGGGAACAAACAGTCCTGGCACTGCCATTGACGCGCATACAGCGTCTGCCAAGTTTCCTTTATCAAATATCACCTGCTTCCCTGTTTCGATATCGGTAGTGCAGATAGCAAGAGGGATGTTGGCATCTTCGATGTTCACATTGCCGAGGTCTCGATGGATCATTTCTTTGATCGGGTCGGTGCTAAAGAAGCCTCGTTTTTTCCAAGTAAAATTGATCATTTTCGACAGGTTCAAGGTCGCGCCAATAGACATTATCTGATCGCTAGCCTGACCGAATGCGTGGTAGCTTGCTACCAGCGCACCAACACTGGTGCCAGAGATGCACGAGATTTCTATCTGCTCTTCCTCAAATGCTTTCAATACACCGATATGCGCAATGCCTTTTGCGGCGCCGCCGCCGAGGGCGAGTCCAATTTTCGAGTTGAAGGGGCTCCATGTCATGGTTGAATACTTTCTTATCAATAGGTGATGTTATTCGCTGGAGTCTACTATGCACAGGTGCTGAGTAGCGAGGGTTAAGCTATGGTATGAACATGAAACTAGTGAATTTCTTGAATCTCTAGGTAGCGAGGCGTTTCGTTGATCGTTAGAACGATTTCATCATATTGCTGGCGCCCCATCAATTGCTGGCCAAGGATGTGTGGCGTGAGCACCGTTATTTTTTCTCCCTCTCCTTTAAGGCTTTAAAGATATTCTAAGCGTGATGTGCGCCAATCAAGTTTTTGTATTATGCATCGCAATTTGCAGAATACGCCGAGATTTTCACGCGTTCGAATAATAGATTTGCATGTTATTTTGTTGATATTATTTGATTTTATTTTTATTGGGCCATTTCTTGTTTATTCCTAAGTATCGTTGGGAGGTGGTTATGATTTTAAACACTACAAGATGTCGTTTCGAAGGAGAGATGTTTCCTTACCGCTCAAATTCTCGTTTCTTCAATGTGCAAGGGCTCTGGTATTTTACTACGCGCGAAGGTGTGTTGGGTCCATACAGAACACGAAGTGAAGCAGAAATGGAAGCGATGTTGTTCATCCGACAGATTCAGGCTTCGGATTGCTTTGGCGTAGAGTGCGAGCATAGAGTCGCATGTTGATCTGTGCAAAGCGGAGAGTTCACCTTTGGCTCCCCTGTTTTTTAGCGACATTCTCTCGATCAGTCGCACTTTCGTGCGCTTGGTTCGCGGCTCTTATCGCTGTTTTAAGCTGAGACGTTAACGCTGATATCAGCTGCTCGAATATGGCTTTTTTGTCCAAAATCTAGGCTATAAAAACTGCGTAAGAATGACCGCTGCGGCGATTAAAAGGACTACGCCAATCCCCATAACAAAAGCACTGCTTTTCCCCTTGGGTGACTGTGCGCTTGATTTCTCTGCAATCCAATCTTGTTTGCCGTCGGATGAGAGTTTCTTTTTCTTAATGCTGGCGCGAGGTGTCGGTGCATTTTTTTGAGGTGGTTTTGTACTGGCTTGCTCGGCATCTCTTACTTTTGTTTTTTTGGGGCTGGAAACGGTTCGAATGATTGTTTTATGCGGGTCGTGTGTTGGCCCACCTACTTCGAATGTGACGACATCTAGTTTTAACTTATCGCCCGCTTTGAGTGGAGAATCTTTTACCTTCTCGCCATTTAGGTAGGTTCCGTTAGCCGACTCAAGGTCTTTAACGAATAGCTGGCCGTTGCGAATTTCGAGTGCTACATGTTGGCGCGAAAGGTGTTCTAGGGGTAGGACAATATCGCATGTAGCATCTCTTCCGATAATGACTTTGTCATTAATTTCGTAGCGGTTTTGTTCAAGCCAACTTGCTTTGGAACTGATACTCCAGTCAGACTTCGGTGTGACATTTGAGGCCGGCGTCGACATTTGTTTCTTTGGGTCTACGAGCTCCAGTTCAAGCTCACCAAGTTTAACCTCATCGCCTGCACTAAGTTTTGTTTCATCGCTAATCGGAATGCCATTGACCCAAATTCCGGTACCGTTGGCTTTGTTAATTAGCGTCAGCTGGTCTTGGTTGTTGACTAGTTCTGCATGGAAGTCAACGATGCCCGCATGATCAACCATTAGGCTGTTACGAGCGTTCTTGCCGATGGAGAATACTTTGTCGACTAGCCAAACCGACTCGCGGCGTCGGTCTTTGAATTGAAGTTTTAGCATTTTGGCTTGTTTTCTTCCGTAAAGAAGTAAATGAAATGTTATTCATCCATTATAGCCAGAACTTAGAAACCTTCTAATTTCCTTTTATATATCCGTCATTTGATGCAAAACTTTATCAATGCACTGGTGCAATATTCGCTTATACTTATCGTTGCAGCATGCCAGACACCAGCCTATGACGCCTTTAGTCAATTAGCGCCGCCTTTTCTGGCTAAATAAATATAATCACGAGGCCTTACTAAGTTTTCCTATGCTCGATTCCAAAACTATTAGTCATCAAGGCCTCGTTAGAGAGCTAAACGAAGACAGCTATGCAGAAGACTTGAATCAAGGCTTCTGGATCATTGCTGACGGTGTTGGCGGCAATGGGCACGGTGATGTCGCGAGCCAAATGGCGGTACAGACAGTAGAGCGAAGGTTGCGCCATGGCGCTAAGTTAGTCGAGGCGATTCGTGATGCGAATGATGTCGTTGCGCTAGCGGCGGAACAAACTGAAAGTCTTGCCCAAATGGCGACGACCATTGTCGCCTGCCGGTTTGATGCAGGCCATTATGAAGTTTCCTGGGTAGGCGACAGTCGTGCCTACCTCATTAACTCAGAAGGGATTATGCAGTTGTCTGCCGACCATAATATGGCAAATGATCTCTATCAGCGCGGCGAGATTGACGCGCAGGAATGTGAAAAGCACCCCGGCCAGCATGAACTTACACAAGCGCTAGGGCAGATGACGTTAGAGCGCATTCCAAAAACGATTGGCGAGCTACATGATGGTGATTGCCTTCTGCTTTGCACAGATGGATTATCAGGCGTGCTTAGCGATGCCGAGATTTCTGACTTGTCTCACTCTAACGACACGCTAGAACGCGTCGGCGAAAAACTGTTGGACTGTGCGCTTGAAAAAGGTGCGCCAGATAATGTGACATTTTCGCTTATTCGGTATAGAGAAGACGATTCGTTAATCGACGCTGCGGATTTCTCGCGTTCGGGTTATCGATTGCCGTTTGACCGAAAACCTTACGAGAAAAACTGTAGAAAGCGGCCTGCTCTGCTGCTAATTATATTGCTGTCATTAGTGTTTCTATTTTTTGCCTTGTAAAGGATTGCCATGTTTCGTTTAGCCGGAAATAGCTATGTTTAGTCGCCATTTTATATTGCTCAAAGGAGTGAGACGTCGTTAATGAAAGAGGGCCGCTACGAGTATCAAGAGAAAATAGGTGAGGGCGGGATGGCGACGGTTTATAAGGGGCTGCAGCGCTCTTTAGATCGCCCTGTCGCGATTAAAGTGTTGGACGCCCGGCTATCAAATAACCCTTCCGTGATTAAGCGTTTTAAGCAAGAGTCTTTAACCATAGCTCGCCTGAATCACCCAAATATAATTCATGTGATTGATAAAGGCACCACTAGCAAAGGCCGTCCGGTGTTTGTTATGGAATTTGTAGAGGGGGTCAACTTAGCCGATGCGATTAGAACAAGCTGTTACGCCTTCAACGAAAAGGTCGACATTATTGTCCAGCTTTGCAAGGGGGTTGCTTATGCGCACAAGCTCGACGTTATTCATAGAGATCTAAAGCCCGCTAATGTCATTGTCGATCAAGAGGGTTTTGCTAGACTGCTCGACTTCGGTATCGCTTCGTTTTTTGAAAAAGAGGCGGAGGCGGACTCTGATGATGCGCGCTTAATTTTGGGTACTGAAGCGTATATGGCGCCAGAGCAAAACGAGGGCGTTGTTCACACCACTAAGCAAAGCGATATCTATTCCCTTGGTATCGTCATGTTTGAGCTGTTTACAGGATGTTTACCGAGTGGTTCTCCCAGGGCGGAGTTAGCTGCCGACAGTAATATGCCCCCGGCACTTGCTGACATCATTTTACGTTGTATTGAGCGCAAGCCCGAGAATCGCCCAAGTTCCGTCGAAGATGTAAAAACCCAGTTGCTACTAGCAATGCAAGGTCAACATATCGCAGAGGATCAAGCGAGTCGTGCGGGCGAGGGAATGGCGTCTGTAGCCAGCAAATTTGGTTTGCTCGATGTGATGAGGGAAAATAAGTTTGGTGGAGCTTATTTATACGAAGATAAAATTTCGCATAATTTATTGGTCATCAAAAAGCAGCGAGAGTCTTCCCGAGGTTATAAAGAGGCAAAGTTGTTGTGCTCCTTGAAGCACCCTAGTTTGGTCAATGTCCTGGGGGCATCGAAAAACGATAAATCGTTTATTGTCGTGATGGACTATGTCTCTGGCGGAAGCTTGCAAGACCGTCTGATACAACCGCTTGCATTCCAAACTTTTTTGTCAATCGGTATTCAAATAGCAAAAGGCATCTCGTTTGCCCACAAAAACAGAATTTGTCATGGTAATTTGCGGCCGAGTAATGTGCTGCTGAGCTCTGATATGCAAGTGAAATTGAGTGACTTTGGCCTGGATGAGCATTACAGGGTTAAGTTGGAAGATCGCAATTGGTATAGCGACGGACGCGCGCAACAAGATGAGCTGGCTGATATTTTTTCGATAGGGGCGATTTATTATCACTGTTTGACGGGCATGCCTCCCTCTTTTAAAGACGGGCTGCTTAAGCGTTCAAAATACTTTCTCGAGCTTCCGGAAGACCTAAGGGTCTTGGTTGAGCGAATGCTTGAAAGCGACTTGGACCGGCGGCCGCAAAGTGCCGAAGCGGTTGTGTCAGAGCTTTTACCGTTTTTGGAGGACGAGAAAACGGTTGTTAAACGAGAGGAGGTTAAACAGGAAGCGCCGACTAAAACGGTTATCGAGTATCGTCATCGCAAAGGGCTAGCTGTCGTGATGGCAATTGTTCTAGTTGCATCGCTAGCGTTAAATGTTCTTTTGCTAGGGCCGGATGCGGAGTCGGTGCGTCACGTCGTTAATGACTCCATTGATCGTTTAATGGCGCTGGCATGGAACAATTGAAGATGTGTTGTCAGAAATTAAACTGAACGGCGTGTTCATTCTGAGTTAGATATGTTGCCGTTAACATAATGGTATCGATGTATTGCCCCAGAAAAAGCCTGATACATCACGTAGACAAAACTTGCGATAAACAGGCAAGCCATCAATATCAACACAGACTCCTTGATTACCAGAGTATCTTCGTTTGCACTCAAACCTGTAAGCAGGGCGGTGTGTTCAAACGCGAGATATAAACAAATGCTAATGCCAATTAGGGCAGATAGCATTTGGCTAATAATAATGACCAATGTCGGGATGCTATCCTGATGATCACACTGATTACATGCATAATGTTCGGTGTAGTCGGCTTCTCCTTCTTCTGTTACAGGAATCATCCTTCCTTGAATACATTGAGGGCATTTGTAGCGGGACACTTTGAGGTTCGCATTCTGGTCTGTCATTTAGCCTTGCCTAACTTTGTGGAGAGTATTTTAGTTATTGATAACTGCCATTTAACGCTACATCGATACTTCAAAAAAGGCTGGCAGAGTTATTATTGTTAAAATTAAGCATGCTCCACGCCAGTTCATACCAATTTATAGACAAGAAGGGTGAATATATATTGCTTACCTTATTTTAATTTTTTGTTTTACCTTTTATTATGACAGGATTCAAAAAGACAAATAGAAAAGTAGACAAAATACAAATAAATGTCACACGTTCACTTCTAACTATCACAGGGCTTTCTTAATTAATATGACTTCCATTAATAATATCAAGCTTCCACTTGAGCAGGTTTATCGCTGGGAAAAAGCCAAAGCTGATGAAATCTACCTTACACAACCTATGGGCAACGGCGTTGTTCAAGAGTACACATGGAACCGGGCCGTTGGAGAGGCTCGCCGGATGGCAAGCTATCTCAAATCTCTCGATTTACCGCCTAAGTCAAACGTTGGCTTACTCTCAAAAAACTGTGCGCATTGGATCATGGCAGATTTGGCGATTTGGATGGCAGGACATGTAAGTGTTCCTTTATATCCAACGCTTAACTCTGACACCGTTAGCTATATCCTTGATCATAGTGAAGCGAAAGTATTGTTTGTTGGTAAGTTGGATGACTGGGACACAATGAAACCAGGCGTTCCAGACGATATGCCATGTATTTCGTTTCCGCTCAGTCCAGAGAATGACTTCCCAACTTGGGACAACTTGGTAGCAGAGAACGCACCGTTGCAAGAAGACATTGTGCGTGATGCGGATGAGCTCGCGACGCTAGTTTATACGTCGGGCAGCACAGGTAAGCCTAAGGGCGTGATGATCTCTTTCGGCAGTTTGGGTATTGCCGCGAGTGGCTCCTCTACAGCGATGGAGATTCATGCTAACGATAGAATGCTTTCCTACCTTCCCTTGGCTCACGTGTTTGAGCGCTTTGTGGTCGAGCAGGCGTCAATTCATTCGGGTTTTCAGGTGTTTTTTGCCGAAGACCTCAATACATTTGTGGAAGATTTGAGGCGTGCGCGTCCTACTTTCTTTGTGTCCGTGCCTCGTCTCTGGTCGAAGTTTCAATTGGGTGTGTTTAAGAAAATGCCTCCTGAGAAGCTAGAGCGACTGCTACGAATCCCATTTGTTTCTAAGATCATGAAGAAGAAAATTCTGACAGGTCTTGGTCTAGAGCATTGTCGTTTAGCGGCGAGTGGCTCCGCTCCATTGTCTGAAGACATCATCGCTTGGTATCGAGATTTGGGCTTAGAGATGCTGGAAGGCTATGGCATGTCTGAAAACTTTGCCTACTCGCATATCACCCTGCCGGGACGATCTAGAGTTGGCTACGTTGGGGAACCTTTACCTGGCGTAGAGCAGCGTATTTCGGAGATTGGAGAAATTGAAGTTAAGTCTCCTGCGACCATGATGGGTTACTACAAAGACGAACAAAAAACGAAAGAGAGCTTTACGGAAGACGGTTTCCTTTTGACGGGAGATAAAGGTGAAATTGATGAGGAAGGCCGGTTAAAAATTACTGGACGCATCAAAGAAATCTTTAAAACGAGCAAAGGAAAGTATGTTGCTCCGGCGCCAATTGAAAATCGCATCGTTAGTCACAACGCGGTTGAGATGGTTTGTGTTGCTGGTGCTGAATGCCCCCAGCCACATGCCTTGATTCAGTTGTCTGAAGAAGCAATGCCTAAGCGCAACGATCCAGAGTTTAGGAAGTCGCTTGACGAAAGTTTGAGTGCCGTTATGGCTGAGGTTAACAACAGTGTTGACCCGCATGAAGCATTGCAGTTTATGGTCGTCGTAAAAGACGTATGGGGAATGGATAACGACTTCCTAACGCCAACCATGAAGATCAAGCGAAATATTGTTGAGGACGTTTACAAACCTCATATCGATGGCTGGTACGCCAGCAAGCAAAAGATTATTTGGGAATAGTTTTTCTCAATAGATCGAAGAGAGGGCTTTCGCCCTCTTTTTTTATATCTGAAATTTGTAGAGGGCAGCTTTTTGTTATTCTATTTTTCTTGTCTGCTGATGGTTTTATCTAGGAGCATCACCGGTATGATCCCCACCATTACAATCACCAGTGCCGATAACGCACTTTGTTCTAGCAGTTCATCTGAAGCAAATTGATACACTTGTGTTGCCAGCGTTTCAAAATTGAAAGGGCGTAAAATAAGGGTTGCAGGTAGTTCTTTCATGCAGTCAACGAAGACGACTAGCATCGCCGTCAGCGCGCCTCGGCGGATAATAGGCAGATGAATACGGGTTAAGGTGCTCAAGTAACTATGCCCAAGCGAGCGGGATGCCATGTCCATATTCGGTGTGACCTTTTCTAGGCTCGATTCAATTGACCCTGAAGCCACCGCGAGAAATCTCACTAAATAGGCAAACAGCACAGCAAATGCAGTGCCGCTAAGTATTAGCCCCGTTGAGATACCAAATGTAGCCCGCATAAATGCGTCTAGCTGGTTATCAAACCAAGCGAAGGGAATGATGATGCCAATTGCCAGTACCGCCCCAGGGACGGCATAACCGAGACTCGAGATACGTATGGCGGCATCAGTGATAGGATGCTTGTTCATGCGTTTGCTATAGGCCAACAGGGTGCCGAGTATTAAAGTGATAATTGCGGCGGCGGCAGAGAGGGTAAAACTGTTGGTAGCGTAGCTCACAAACTCCGTGCTCCAGCTAACATCGAAATAGCGAAAGGCATAGCTGGTAAGTACGACAAAAGGAATGACAAAGCCCAGAAGTACAGGTAACAACGCGGCCGTTGTGGCCAGTGCTGCTTTTGTTCCCGTCAAGGTTTGGCAGGGAATAGGGTTACCAGGATTACGAGAGTTGAATTGTTTTTGCTGTCGTCTTGAGTAGCGCTCCAAAGAAACTAATAGCACCACGACTAAAACCATGACGCTGGCAATTTGTGCAGCGCCGCCTAAATTTCCCATATTCAGCCAAGTGTCATAGAGACCTGCCGTTAGTGTTTGAACCGCAAAATAGTCTACTGTGCCAAAGTCATTCAGGGTTTCCATTAGGACAAGCGCAAGTCCCACGGCAATGGCGGGTCTCGCGATAGGAAGCGATACGCGGTAAAAAAACACGAACGGCGTGACGCCTAGGCTTCGAGAAACCTGATACAAACTGACTGATTGGTCAAGAAATGATGTGCGTGCAAGCATATAAACGTAGGGGTACAGCGCAAGCGACATCATTAGAATCGCGCCTCCCATGCTGCGAACTTCAGGGAACCAGTAGTCTTCCATGGATTGCCAGCCAAATACGGCGCGTAACGTACTTTGAACTGGTCCTGCGTACTCTAATAAATCTGTGTAAACATACGCGACGACGTACGCTGGTACGGCGAAAGGAAGTAGTAAGGCCCAGCTTAACCAACGCTTGCCAGGAAAGTTATACATCGAAATCAGCCAGGCTGACCCTGTCCCAACGAGAAAGGTGAGTGTGACGACTCCCAACATTAGGATTAGTGTATTTTTTAGATAGTAGGGAAGCACCGTGTTCGCTAGGTGCGTCCAAGCATTTTCTTCAGGAAATAACGCAAGGTAGATGACCGAAACGATCGGCAAACCAATCAGAGCGGCTGTCGCGAGAGCGGACAGTAACCAGGGGCGTTCTTGGCGCTGAATGGCTAAAAATGTCACGTAGTTATCCCATTAGATAAACGGAAAAAGCGCCTTGCGGCGCTTTTGATTTGAAGATTGAAGGTTATTCGTCAAAGGCTACTTTATCAACCAATTTTGCAGCGTCCTTTCTGAGCTTGGCGATAGTCGTTAGTGACAAATTATCGGACTTGAATTCGCCCCAAGATTGAACGAGACCGCTCGGCGCGACGTTCGGATTGACCGGATACTCATAATTTTGCTCTGCATAAATTTGCTGTGCGAGCTCTTGGCTTAAAAACTCCATTAGTTTAATCGCATTTTCTTTGTTAGGCGCACTTTTAGTCAGTGCCATGCCACTGATATTTACATGCGTGCCACGATTATTTTGATTTGGGAATGTTAAGTGCACCGCGTTCGCCCATGCAGACTGCTCTTCATTGCTAATCATTTTTCCATAGTAGTAGTTGTTACCAAGCGATAAATCACATACGCCTTCTTTGATCGCTTTTACTTGCGCGCGATCATTGCCTTGAGGACGACGTGCAAGGTTGTCTTTCACACCGTTCAGCCAAGTTTCTGTTTTCGCTTCGCCGTGGTGTGCAATCATGGACGCGATTAATGCAAGGTTGTAAGGGTGCTTGCCGCTGCGGGTACAGATGCGACCTTTCCATTCTGGATTAGCAAGGTCCTCATAGCTTTGTAACTTATTTAGATCAACGCGTTCTTTTGATGCATAGATCGAGCGTGTGCGAGTGGTTAGCCCAAACCATTGGTTGTCCGGGTCGCGGTATTGAGTGGGAATGTTTGCCGTGAGGATGCTAGACGATACAGCTTGCACTACGCCTTTTTCTTTCACTTCGTTTAATCTGCCGATATCGACAGTAAATACCAAGTCAGCGGGCGAATTTTTGCCTTCCCTGACAAGCCGCTCTGCTAGGCCTTTTTTAGCAAATACAACATTGACTTCGATGCCACTTTGTTTCGTAAAAGCGTCAAAAAGAGGCTTAATTAGAAAGGGTTGTCGATATGAGTAAATATTGACTTCATTGGCAAAACTGAGGGTGCTGCCCATGATAAGTGTCAGGCTTAGCGCTACTTTGAAAACTGTGTTCATTAATAGTATCCGTTTTGGCTTATTGGTAATGATAATAATTCTCAATCATATTCGCTTTCGTGTCAATACTCATAATCGGGTAGTGTTACTGGTGAAAGCTTCTATCGTCCGATACCATGCTCTATGCTAGAACTATAAGTGATTGTTTTTTATTTATCTTTTTGCATGGATAGTGTGAATGATTGGACTGAATAACAGGTCGTTTGAGTGTTAACTAATGTAGGCCGTTTACTAATGTCGTTAGCGTTATTGCTGATCGGGGGTTGTGCAACCTCTGACTTTGTCACGCATTACGGTATTTTTGAGGCAGAAAACTCGAGTGGAGAGCAGCGATTATTTCGAATCTATTGGCAAACAGTTCGATATGAAGGCTGGGGAGGCGATGAATTTCGTGCGTTTCCGTTGGTCTTGGAAACGCAATGCAGTGACCGAGAGTTGCGTTTTTACGATAGCTCTTTTGGCCCCGGTCGGCGATGCAGTGACACGGAAGCGTCAGGGATAAATTTTTGTGGTAGACAGCCGCAAGACACGACTAGGCGTGGACTGCGATTAAGTGATCGTACCTTGTGCGGTGTGGTGACCGATCGTAAAGGTTCTCGGGATTTGTTGTCCTTAGAGGGTCAGGTGCTGATCACACTGGACTGTCGACCTGCCGTCCCCGAGAAGCGTATCGGCGGAGAAAAAGTGAATACCGATTACTTGATGAGTTCGTCCATTCCTTACATTGTGTCTACCAAAAAAGTAAAAGGGCGAGACATTGATAAAATCTTGCCTGAGGTGTCGCAACACTCTTCGATTTGTGACCCTGATTACTAAACCTGTGTGACAGAATGCTTGTTTTCTAATAGATCAATTAAATTAGATGTTTAGCTAGTCTTTTTGCTTACGACTCCTTACAAAATCACACGTGACGTGGTGGTTTTTATGCGACCTTTTGCCAAACTACACAGATTGGTAATAGTGGCTTAGAAATTTGGAAGGTATGCAGCGTTATGTCGACAAATAGAATGAAAATCGATGTGAATGGTTTGAAGGAGGGGATGTTTGTCGCCGACTTAGATTGCCCTTGGCATGAAACACCATTCCCGTTGCAGGGGTTTTATATTCGTCAAGATGATGATGTGCAGGCATTGGCTGAATACTGTAAGTACGTTTATGTCGACGTTAAGAAACAGAAAGCGAAAACCCACTATGCTTCGCATGCAGCGTTTAAGCCTGTCGAAGGAAAGCGTCGAAATGAAAATCCCGAAGACCATGTCTCGCTCAAACTTCCTCCGATCGTTATAAAGTCGCCAGCTCAATACGAGTCAACCTCGTCAATTCAAAAAGAAGTGATTAAAGTAAAAAAGCTTCAGGCTCACGTCTATGAAGCGATCGATAACGTATATGCTGGTCTAGAGAATGGTATTGATGTTTCTGTAAAGGAGACTGAACGCGTTGCTGACGGCATGGTAGAAAGTATCATACGCAACCCAGATGCAATGGTTTGGCTCGCCAAAATGAACGAAAGCGATAGTCATACTTATCGACACAGCGTTAATGCTTCGATTTGGGCATTAGTTTTCGGGCGTCATTTGGGCTTGGATAAAAAACGACTAAAAACCTTAGCAATGGGAGTTCTACTCTCTCACATTGGCAAAATTAAACTAGATTTTGAGCTGGTTGAGCGTGCGGACTCCTTAACGGGTAGCGAGTTACAAACTTACCAGAGCTACGTCGGGCTAAGCGTTGATATGTTGGACGATATGGAAAACCTATCGTCTGGTGTGAATGCAATTGTTCGCTTTCACCAAGAACGTCATAACGGGTCCGGCTTCCCAGAGGGTGTGACGGGAGAGAAAATTCCATTGCTCGCGAAAATTGCGGGTTTGGTTGATCATTATCAGTACCTAATCACTCCGAGAGAGGCGCAACGAGGCCAATCTCCGTTGGAAGCGGTTTCAAGCCTATACGAACTCAGAAATATCGCCTTTCAGAAAGATCTTGTTGAAAAATTTATTGAGGCTGTGGGCGTTTACCCAACGGGTACGCTAGTCGAATTAAGTTCGTCTGAGGTTGGAATCGTGACGGGGCATAATCAGGAGCGGCGCTTGCAACCGACCGTCATGGTCGTTCTCGACCCATCGAAACGCCCCCTCAAAAATGGGCGTCTCGTTGACCTTATGGAATACAATCGAGACCGCAAAGAGAGCCAGAGCTTGTATATTCGTGAAAGCCTACCGAAGGGTGCTTATGACATTGACGAAACCCAGTTTCTATTAACGGGCGCTAAGTCTAAGTGGAGTTGGCAACACCTTAAAGGTAGCCTTGCTGCGAGCTAGCCGGACATGGCCTGTGAGGTCGTCAGCCAATAGTGTTTCCAATCAAAACTGCTACTTACATGAATAGACAGTTCTTTTAATCGTACTGTGTTCCCGGTTCGTCATTTCTGATCTAACCTTGAAAAATCTAAGATAGCCTCAAAATAGTGTGGACGCTGCGATTTCTGTGGCGTCTTCTTTCGCACTCTGAGATTAAATTTCGATGACTTACGCCCTGAAAATTAACAACTTAAGTAAAGTCTATGCCAATGGCTTTGAGGCGCTTAAAGGAATTGACCTTACTGTGGAGCAAGGTGATTTTTACGCGTTGCTGGGACCAAATGGCGCAGGAAAATCGACTACCCTCGGTATAGTGTCTTCTTTGGTTAATAAGACGTCGGGCGACATTAGTGTGTTTGGTTTTGATTTAGATAGCGACTTAGAGCAAGCAAAAATGTGCTTAGGCGTTGTCCCTCAGGAAATCAATTTTAACCAGTTTGAAAAAGTGAAAGACATCCTTGTGACGCAAGGAGGGTACTATGGTATTCCTGCATCTGAAGCAGAAGTGACAGCCGACCTTTATCTAAAAAAACTGGGTCTGTGGGATAAGCGAGACCAGCCGTCCCGTGAGCTATCAGGCGGGATGAAACGCCGATTAATGATCGCCAGAGCTTTGATCCATCACCCTAAATTGTTGATTCTAGACGAGCCGACCGCTGGCGTTGATATAGAGCTTCGGCGCTCAATGTGGCAATTTTTGCGAGAGATCAATGAGCAGGGCACTACCATTATTCTAACGACGCATTATCTTGAAGAAGCAGAAGCACTGTGCAGGAATATTGGCATTATCGATAAGGGGAAAATTCTGACCGATACCACAATGAACGCGTTATTGGGCCAGCTACATGTCGAAACATTTATCTTAGCGCTAGACAGGGATCTGGCGAAAGCGCCACTGTTAGATGGCTTTGAATGTATCGTCAACGAACAGGGTGAGCTGGAGGTCGATGTCGAGCAGGTACAGAATATCAACGAGTTATTTAAAGCGGTCGACAAAGCAGGCTTGCTGGTCAAAACTGTCAGGGCTAAGTCTAATCGCCTGGAAGAGTTGTTCTTATCGCTAGTCGAGACGCACGATACTGAGTCTGGTGCCAAGGGAGTGGAAGCGTAATGTCTATGTCGCAAATGTGGGTGGCGTTATGCACTATTGTGGTAAAGGAAGTTCGTCGTTTTACGCGAATCTGGGCGCAAACCCTCCTTCCTCCTGCCATTACGATGGCGCTATATTTTGTTGTCTTTGGTAATTTGATCGGCCCGCGAATCGGTCAGATGGAAGGCTACAACTATATGGAGTTTATCGTACCGGGACTGATCATGATGTCGGTGATTACGAACTCCTATGCCAATGTCGTGTCGTCTTTTTTTGGAATGAAGTTTCAACGCAGTATTGAAGAGCTATTGGTTTCGCCTGTCCCTAATTGGATTGTGTTGATTGGCTATGTTGCAGGCGGCGTGGCGCGCGGTTTGGCGGTCGGGTTTATTGTGACCTTGTTGTCGCTAGGATTCACTGATTTACAGGTACATAACATTGCCATTACGGCGAGTATGGTCTTGCTGACAGCCATTGTGTTTTCGTTAGGCGGTTTTATTAATGCCGTCTATGCGACCAAATTTGATGATATTTCAATCGTGCCTACCTTTGTGTTGACGCCGCTAACATACTTGGGCGGCGTGTTTTATAGTATTTCTTTGTTGCCTGAGTTTTGGCAACTAGTGTCCAAAGTGAACCCTATCCTTTATATGGTGAACGCTTTCCGTTATGGGATCTTGGGCGTGAGTGATGTCAATATCATGGTCTCGTATGCCATGGTCGTCGTATTTATTGTGTTGCTTTTCAGTTTTGCGCTCCGCTTGCTGAATCAGGGCAAAGGAATTCGAGCCTAGGAGTTTTCATGGCCAGTGTTGAAGAGAGCAAGCTAGGTAAGCAAACCCGTTATGATCATGCTTATGACCCTGCACTTTTGTTTCCAATTTCGCGTGCGGATAACCGTCATAAGCTAAGTGATAGCGTGAAGGATTTTGTGGGCGAGGATTGGTGGACGAGCTATGAATTATCTTGGTTGCAGCCATCTGGATTGCCAGTGGCAGCGATCGCGCATTTTAGAGTTCCAAGTGATTCAGCCAATATTATCGAGTCCAAATCTTTCAAGTTGTATCTCAACTCACTAAATCAGCATATGTTTGAGTCTGTGGCAGAGCTCAGAGATGTGCTGACTCGGGATCTATCCAAGGCCGCGTCGGCTTCCGTTGACGTTCAAATTGAGTTAGTCACTAATGCTAATTTTAGTATTAGTGAGCCGGCTGAAAGTGAGAGCCAAGTATGTTTGGACTCACTAACTCCAGGTAGCGATGCATTTGTTTACGCCCCTGACGCTAAACTCTTGCGCTTAGCTCTAGTGGCGGAAGATGAAAGCGAGGTTGTCGAGGAATCTCTTCATTCCCACTTGCTGCGATCAAATTGCCCGGTGACCGATCAGCCCGATTGGGGCTCCGTATATATTGAGTACAGGGGCCCAAAAATCGATCACGAGTCGTTGCTGAGATATATTATTTCGTTTAGGCAGTGTCAGGACTTTCATGAGCATTGCGTGGAGAGAATGTTCTGTGATGTATTGGCGCAGTGTCAGTGTGAGTCGTTAAGTGTCTACGCGCGTTATACGCGCAGGGGCGGGTTGGATATTAATCCGTATCGCACTACGCCCGACCGGCAGCATCATGCGCCCTCAATGAGAACCGTTCGCCAGTAACTGTTTGTTCTATGTTCAGGGCGTAAATGAAGAGAGTTTAGTCGTTTTCTTTGAGTTTTTCTGCCGCTCTTTCCAGCGCGCGCACCACTAGATCTTTTTCTTCGTTGTTTACTTTATCTGTATCGAGGTAGAGTGCAAACCCTCCAGTCTCGTGTTCAATAAAGCTTTGTCCAGCGCCGATATCTCTTCGAAAATCAACGATCTGGTAGATAGGAACAGAGCGCGCAAACCCTTTCACCGTGATTTCGCCTTTATCTCGACACATCACCTTATCTTTAACAAGAGAGAATGTTTCGTAAGAAATGAGTATTTCGCCGGGCTCGGCAAGTGACTCAAGGCGTGATGCTAAATTCACCTCTTTCCCAATAATGGTGTAGTCCATGCGGTTTTCAGCACCAAAGTTGCCGACCGTACTATAACCAGTACTGATTCCTATGCGAATTTGAAGTGGTGTTTTAATACCTTGGCTTTGCCATTTTTGACGAAGGATTTTCATGTGCTTGCGCATATCAATCGCCATGGCAACGCATGAAAGCGTATCCTCTTTCACGCCCCGACTGGTAGGGTCGCCAAAAAAAATCATAATTGAATCGCCGACAAATTTGTCGATCGTGCCGCCATATTTAAGCGCAATTTGAGACATTTCATTGAAGTAGCTATTCAATAATTCGGTTAGGCTTTCTGGCTCCATTTCCTCGGCGAGTTCGGTAAAACCTTTAATGTCAGAAAAGAAAATAGTGAGCTTTTTTCGTTGTGTCTCAAGGCGAACGTCTCGCTCGCCCGTAAAAATTGACTGCCAAACTTGCGGAGAAAGATACTTCGCTAGTTTGTGGGACAAGGATATGGACTGTTCTCTCTGATGCTGTATTTGTGATTTTGCTTTTACTAGAGCTCGTGCTTGTTGGTGAGTATAGTAAGCGGTGACAGACACATAAACGCCACTGCCGACACCGGCAACAATACTGACTAGAGGCGGTGTCATGTCGGAAAATTCTAGGCCAAAGATCAGTGTCGAGACAATGGTAGAAAGAACCAAGATGAAGTTGCCTAACAGCCACGCGCGCATGCCGCCGACAATAATAAAGCTAAAGCTGAGCATGACGAGTGAGAAAATACTGGGCACTAAACTAAAGTCGATCAAAACCAAGCTTAGCCCGACAATTGCGCCATCAATCAGTAGCGTGCTTTCACGTGCAGCGGCGCTGTGATTGAGTTTTAGATAACGAATAACAAAATAAAGTAGGTGAGGCCAAAGCATTGCCGCCGGCACGAACCAAATAAGCGACTCGTCAAAATGCCCTTCTAAAATACCCACGATAAATGTGACACTGGTTGTTAAGTAACCAAGCACGCGAGCATTGTAGGCTGGCATCACTGAGGGTGTTGGGTCGGGATTGCCAGCTAATAGATTACTGCTTGTCATAGTCTGGGTATGAACCAATTTAAACTGGTTCCCTTTGTTTTTTATCGCTTCTGAATTATTAGTATTTAGGCAGCTTTATCCGTTAGGATTGCCTCTTTCTGAATGCACATTAATAGTGCCTCAGTTTGTGGACGGCTTAGACTATCAGTTCCTTTTGTCTTAGACAATTGTTAAACAGTTCAAGTTTTCAACCTTTGAATGATTGTCTGAATGGGCGAGTTTAAATTGCGTTAAGCTGCTGTAGCACAAGTATGGCCGTGTTTGTTTAGTGCGCTATTCTGGGTTTAAAAATAGAGAATCATGTCGCAGCGATGTCATTGGTCGAAAGAAAGGTAATGTATGGGTAATTCGATTGTTCAGTTGATGCAAAGCAGAGTGTCCTCTCCTCGTTTAACGGAGCCTGCGCCTGATAAGGGCGTCATGGAGAGAGTATATCGGTGCGCATTAAGGGCGCCTGATCACATGATGCTTCGGCCTTGGCGGTATCTGATCATTGAGTCATCGATGAGGGCGGCGTTAGGCGATATTTTTGCTGGCAGCGCTGTTAAACAAGATGCTTCTATGAAGCCGCATCAGGTAGAAAAGTTTCGGGCCATGCCGATGCGAGCTCCGATGATGGTGATCGCTATTTCAGAAAACATTACTCATCCCAAAGTGCCCGTCGAAGAGCAGGTAATCTCTTGCGGCGCAGGCGTTGCCTATATGTTACTTGCGTTGCAGGCGGAAGGCTTTGGCGGCGTGTGGCGAACGGGCCCCTTGGCTGAGAATTCGTATCTGAAGACAGCGTTAGATATTGCGGCTCACGAGACCTTGGTCGGCTTCCTATATATAGGCACCCCTTGTGGAGAGCTTAAGCCTGTTCCGGAGACTGACCTGGATACACATTTCAAACCTTGGCAGCCGCCAGCGCAATAAGGCTGACTTACTAGTCTTGCTAGGAGGGTGTTACCACTCTCCGTTTCTTTCTCTTTCTCTCCCTTGGCCATTTCTCGACCTCCTTTAGAGTTCCCGTTGGATGCGCATGGTTATGTGCGACTGACGTTTCTATGTTGTCTTTTGTCTTGTATCCGTTCTGATTGTTTTCTGCCGCGCTGCATTTGGCACCGACATTGCTTCATGTTTGCTGTGTTTTCTGTCTGTTCTTCGTAGAGTATTTCGTTGAATTGAGTTGGGTAAAAGTGGGACGGGAATTTGGAAAGGTATTGCCGTTTTCCATTATCCTAAAAATCTTAAGTGATTGAAAATAAAGAAATAATTAGTTGGCATCTGTATTGCTTAGTTTAACGAGGTATAGATTATGGTCGTTCTAAGTTACAGAGCGGCAACGACTGGTGAGTGGAGCAACTATGAGCATATCGTTTGATCGAGCGCTCGGCATTCATGCTGAGGCTCTAGAGCTGAGAGAGCGCCGCGCGGAGGTGTTGGCGAACAACTTGGCGAATGCGGACACTCCTGGCTACAAGGCGAGAGATTTCGACTTTAAAGCGATGCTGGGTGCTCAAGTTGATAATCAAATGCAAATGAGTATGACAAGCGGAAAGCATTTGCCACCAATGGATATTGCTCAGTCGAATGGCCTCAAATATAGACAGCCTGATCAAATCAGTCTTGACGGAAATACAGTCGATACTCAAAAAGAAACGGCGGAATTTACAAAGAATGTGTTGGACTTCCAAGCAAGCTTTCGCTTGTTAAACGGCAAGTTCAAAGCACTTACTGCAGTCCTTAAAGGAGAGTAAGCATGTCCCTAGATAGAATTTTTGATATTGCCGGAAGTGGCATGGCTGCTCAGTCCATACGACTAAACACAACGGCCAGTAACATCGCTAATGCGAACAGCGCAGCGAGCAGTGAAGATGAAGTATATCGAGCCAAGAAGCCGATATTCTCTGCGGTTCAGTTGGATGTGATGCAGCAGATGGAGATGGCGATTAACGGTCAGGACGACGCCTCTAGAGGCGTTCAGGTAGATGGTGTTGTGGAAAGCGAAGCGCCATTGGATATGCGATATGAGCCTCACCACCCCAAGGCAAATGACGACGGATATGTGATGTACCCGAACGTAAATATTGTGGAAGAGATGACCGATATGATGTCGGCATCTAGAAGTTTTCAAACGAATGTCGACATTATGAATGCGGCGAAAACGATGATGCAGCGCGTTATCACACTCGGCCAATAAGTGAGCATTTGAGAAGGTAATCGATATGACCACGGTAAACACCAACCAAAGCCCTGACGTATTAGCGGATTACCGCTATGACAACACTACGGCGAGCGAGAAAAAAGAAGAGCTAGGGAAGAACGAGTTTTTAGAGCTAATGATTGCGCAGTTAGAGAATCAAAGCCCTCTTGAGCCGCAAGACAATGGCGCGTTTATTTCTCAGCTTGCAGAGTTTAGTGCGCTGGAAGAAATGCAAACATTGAACTCGTCTGTTAACGGATTTTCCACGCAGTTTCAGTCGACCCAAGCCTTGCAAGCTTCAGCCATGGTTGGTCGAACGGTTCTGGTACCGGGGTCGGAGTCTCCACTGTCGGCTAGTGGCACGATTGAAGGCTTGGTTGAGGTGCCTTCTAGTACTAGTTCGTTGCGTATTAGTGTCTTTAATCAGTCTGGAGAGTTGGTGTCGAGTTGGGACAAGGGGCAACAAGCTGCCGGTTCTGTGCCGTTTACTTGGGATGGCACTAATTCAGAGGGGCAGTTGATGCCCTATGACGAATACCGAGTTCAAGCAGACATTAAAGTGGATGGTGAGAGTGTGCAGGCAAGTACCTTACTTTCTTCGAATGTAAATAGTGTTTCGATTGCTCAAACGGGAGCGATCACCTTGAATCTTCAAGGAATGGGGGCTGTGCCCTTAGAGAATGTGCGAGAAATTAATTAGCTTTTTCAGGTGATTCTTTTTGGATAGCTTGAGTAGTGTTCGGCGCTGTTGCCGGTTAACTAGAAATTAGAATATCAGTAGAGGTGTACCATGACATTTAACGTAGCTTTGAGTGGATTACGGGCGGCTGCCACCGACCTAGAAGTCACCGGCAACAACATCGCGAATGCGAGTACCGTCGGTTTCAAGCGTTCGCGGGCGGAATTTGGCGACATCTACTCCAATAGCTTTTTTGGAGGAGGGACTACTGATATCGGTGATGGTGTGACGGTTCAGAAAGTTCGGCAGTTGCATAGCCAAGGTAACGTAAGCTTTACCGACGGCGGCTTAGATTTGGCGATTACCGGGAATGGCTATTTTGTCGTGAATGATGGCGATGAGGTTAAGTACTCGAGGGCAGGTCAATTTGGTGTCGACCGGGAAGGTTTCTTGGTTAACAACACTGGTATGCGAGTTCAGGGCTTTCAGGCAGATGACGCAGGTAATGTTGGCGGGGTTCTAGGCGACCTTGAGGTTGAGACTAGTGATCTGGCACCGCGACAAACGACTTTGGTAGGTACCCTGTTGAACCTGGATTCCTCTGAATTGGTGTTAAGTGAGAGCGGCTCAACGATTGATTCTGATGGCGGCGCAATTGGGATTGCGACGGCGGGTACGAGTAATGGTTATGGTGCTCAAACGATAGATGTCACATTGGCTGACGGCACGACGTCTACTTTGGTTACGACGGCTAATGCGAGTGCGGGTGCCATTGCTTCGCAATTTAGTGCGCTAGAAGGGGTGGATGCAACGGCGCGTTCCGAGGCAACAATTTCACAGGCCGGTTATGTTAACGCAGGATCTATGACGGTTAGCTTGAATGGTATTAGCTTTCAACCAGTGGGTGCGACAACTGCTGATCAGCTTGCTGATCTAGGCAATAAAATTAACTCTTCGGCGTTAGTTGGCGTGACTGCGGTAATTGATGGCGCAGGCGATTTGCAGATCATTCAGGACCAAGGCGCGGATTTGGTGTTTGGTTTTGCAGGTGCTGGTGGTGATGGCTTTTCATTAAGCGGCTCGGATAACCCTGTGACAACAATCGCGATGGGTGCCGGCACACCTCAAGGAACGGTTGGCGGTGAAGTTACTTTTATTCTTGATGATGACATTACGTTTGCGAATGGCGCGGCATCGACCGACATCGTGGCGAATTTTGTTGGCGCACCGTTTGTGAATAACCAGTTTAATCCGGATGATCCAGGTACTTATAACCATGCAACATCGACAACCGTTTATGACAGCCTAGGTAACTCTCACATTTTGAGTATGTTTTTTGTTAAGCAGGGTTTGAACGCTTCGACTCAGCCGAACACTTGGCAGATGCAAATACAGATTGATGGCGAAGATGTGGGTGATCCGCTAATTGGCGCAACACCGTCGCGAGCGACCTACAATATTGTGTTCAATGACGACGGCTCGATCAACGATACGTTGACGGATGACGTCTTAATTTCTAACTGGGTTCCCTTGGACTCGGCGGGTAATCCCGCTGGTGCGTCGGACCCCTTGAACGTGGTCGCTGGCGGAGCGCTGCCAATTCCGACGCCGCCTGAAAGCTCTAACTTTGAGATTGATATCTCGGAGCTGTCGCAATTTGGTAGTGCGTTTTCGGTCAATGATTTAAATCAAAATGGCTATACGACAGGTCGATTGGTGGGTTTGGATGTTGATGGTTCGGGCGTAATCCTATCGCGATTTTCAAATGGGGAGTCTCAAGTTCTTGGGCAAGTAGCACTTGCTAACTTTAATGATGTTGAGGGTTTAGCGCCGGTTGGTGATTCGGTTTGGGTCGGTACGTTTGCATCGGGTGATGCCGTGATTGGGTCTCCTGGTACGGCATCTTTGGGTGTGCTCACCGCGTCGGCGGTTGAGCAGTCAAATGTTGATTTGTCTAACGAGTTGGTCAACCTGATTATTGCGCAGCGTAACTATCAGGCGAATTCCAAGACCATCGAAACTGCCGATACTATTCAGCAAACGATTCTGAATATTTAAGGCTCGTTATCTGGCCTTGCTGGTTAAGTAAGGCCATCCGTTTGCTAATTTTTTATCTAGTGAGAGTGATGTATGGATAAGGCTTTGTATGTCGCCATGGGTGGCGCTAAAGAAATGATGCTGGCTCAACGTGCGCACGCCAATAACTTGGCAAACGTGAATACGACGGGTTTTAAGCATGACTTCGCACAAGCTCGCAGCATGCAGGTTTTCTCTGAAGATCCTCATTATGATACCCGTGCCTATGTCATGACCGAGCGCCCGGGTACGAATTTCGAACAAGGCCCGATGATTCAGACTGGTAATGCGCTAGATGTAGCTGTCGCTGGAGATGGCTGGATTGCGGTGCAGTCACCGTCAGGTGAAGAAGCGTATACGCGTGCAGGAAACTTGCATGTCGATGTAAATGGCCAAGTGCGCACTGGGGCGGGCCTTCCCGTCCTTGGCGGTGGTGGACCTTTGGTGGTACCGCCGACAACAACGGTTGAAATTGGTAATGACGGTACTGTTTCGGTGCTCGCTGATGGGGCCGTAGGGTTAGCGCAAGTCGACCGTATTAAGCTAGTGAACCCGCCATCAGAAAACCTTGAAAAACGCGAAGACGGTTTGGTCTATTTCTCTGAGGGAGAGGCTGAAGTGGATGCGCTTGTTCGATTGAGCTCAGGTTTCCTTGAAGGCTCAAATGTAAATGCGGTCAATGAAATGACCGAAATCCTCGCTTTAACCCGCCAATATGAAATGCAAGTGAAAATGATGACCAGTGCTCAAGAAAATAGTGAAGCATCGGCACGCTTGTTGCAGTTCTCTTAGAAAGATCAAATTCCGCCTGAAAAGCGGCAGTAATTTGCAGCCCTGAACCGCGCGATTTGATCCCTTGTAGTTATTATTCTGGGAGAAAACCTATGCATTCAGCTTTATATGTCAGTAAAACTGGGCTCAGTGCGCAAGACACCGCATTAACCACTATCTCCAACAACCTCGCTAACGTTGGTACGGTTGGCTTCAAACGCGATACGGCCGTATTCCAAGACTTACTTTATCAAGTGAAGCGTGAGCCTGGGGCGGCAAGCTCGCAAGACTCTCAATTACCCTCTGGTTTGCAGCTCGGTACGGGTGTTCGTGTTGCCGGTACTGCTAAGCAGTTTACGCAAGGCGCAATGCAGGTCACCGAACGACCTCTAGATTTAGCGGTGACCGGGCGAGGGATGTTTCAAGTGCTCATGCCTGACGGCACCACGGGCTATACACGTAATGGTCAGTTCCAAGTTAACTCCAATGGCGAAGTCGTCACTGCAAATGGCTACCCCTTGCAGCCCGCGATTACCGTTCCGAGCAATGCTTCTATTGTCACTATAGGGTCTGACGGCATCGTCAGCGCGAGTATCGCTGGTGAAGAAAATGCCGTGACCCAGTTAGGTCAGATCGATTTAGCAGACTTTGTTAACCCACAGGGTTTGAAAGCCATCGGAAACAACTTATTCCGCGAAACAGAAGCGAGTGGTAACCCTGTTTTAGGGACGCCAGGTTTAGCCGGTTTAGGGAGTGTGAGTCAAGGCACCTTGGAAACATCTAACGTGGATGTTGTTGAGGAGATGGTCAACATGATCACCACTCAGCGTGCTTACGAAATGAATTCGAAAGTCGTCTCATCCGCAGACCAAATGCTGCAGTTCATTACGCAGAATCTTTAGGAGTAGGAGTAGCGCTATGAGCACTCAGCTTTTTCATATGGTTAGTCGGGCAGCACGTTTGAGCCTGTCGCTTTGGGTCGCGTCTCAGCTATTTGGCTGCAGTACGCTAACGCGAGAGCTACCTGCACCGAATGATCCAGAGTTTGCGCCGATTCCCGCGAGTGAATTGCAAATGGGAGGGGACGTGTCTGGTGCTATTTATCAGCCGGCTAGAAACTTTAGCTTTTATGGCGATCAAGTTGCGCTCAATGTCGGTGACATTTTAACGGTGACCTTAGAAGAGCAAACCAGCGCGACGAAATCAGCAGATACCAGTTACGACAAAGAAGATGAGATTGGTTTCAATGAGGCGACCGTTTTGGGTAACGCATTGAGCTTTAAGGGCATGAGTTTGTTGACCAACCCTGCTTTTGCGCGTGAGTTTGATGGCAGCGCTCAGAGTGACCAAAGCAACAGTTTGACCGGTAGTATTTCGGTGACGGTCTCGCAGGTATTGCCTAACGGGATTCTGCGGATTCGTGGTGAAAAGTGGCTGAAGCTAAATCAGGGTGATGAATATATTCGCCTGACCGGCCTGGTTCGACCACAAGATATTGGCACTGACAATACCGTCCCGTCCTCCAAAATTGCGGATGCTCGCATCGCTTATGGCGGCACCGGAGAGTTTGATGATGTGAATCGTCAGGGTTGGCTGTCACGCTTTTTTAATAGCGATTGGTGGTTCATGTGAGACCAAATATTTTGCATGTCAGATGTGTTATCGACAGGAGAAATACGCAATGAAAACGATTAATTACATCGTGCTAGCGAGTTTGATGCTAACGACGTTTAGCGTTCCGGCATTGGCGGATCGACTCAAAGATATTGCGACCATTCAAGGTGTTCGAAGCAACCAACTAGTGGGTTATGGATTAGTCGTCGGCCTTGATGGAACAGGCGATAAAACACCGTTTACTGCCCAGACCTTTCGTAACTTGATGGACAAGTTTGGGATTACGATCCCGAATGGCGTGGACCCTAAATCGAAAAATGTTGCGGCAGTGGCTGTGCATGCAGAGCTCCCTCCTTTTGCAAAACCTGGCCAGAAGATCGACATTACCGTTTCTTCGTTAGGCGACTCAAATAGTTTGCGCGGTGGTAGCCTATTGATGACCCCTTTGAAAGGTGCGGATGGCCGTATTTACGCTATGTCCCAAGGAAGTTTGGTGGTTGGTGGTTTTGGTGCAGCAGGTGCCGACGGCTCTTCAATTACGGTGAACGTGCCCAGTGTTGGTCGTATCCCAAATGGCGCGACGGTTGAGCAAAGTATTGCGAGCCCTTTTCATCGCGGAGACACCATGACTTTCGATTTGCGCGAACCTGACTTCACGACAGCGATGAATGTGGTCAATAGTATTAATGATCTTTTAGGCCCTGATATTGCCTATGCGCAAGATGGTGGTTCGATCCGAGTCAAAGCGCCAAGAGATGCGTCGCAGCGCGTTAGCTTTATGGCGATGCTGGAAAACCTGAATGTAGAGTCAGGTCAGACCTCCGCTAAAGTCATTATCAACTCACGAACGGGAACGATCGTTGTCGGGCAGAACGTAAAAGTACTCCCCGCAGCTGTCACGCATGGCAACCTGACAGTCACCATTTCGGAAGAAGCGGCGGTCAGTCAGCCTAATGCCTTCGGCGAAGGCGATACTGTTGTTGTTCCTCGCTCAGAGCTGGCTGTCGAGCAAGAGTCGGGCCGTATGTTTCAGTTTGGTCCAGCAGCTACCTTGAGTGAAATCGTTCAAGCGGTAAACCAAGTAGGGGCGGCGCCGGGCGATATCATGGCGGTTCTAGAAGCATTGAAACAAGCAGGCGCTTTAAAAGCTGACCTGGTTGTTATCTAGCTGAGGTTGATGCGATGAATACTTTGATGAACGGCTCGGCAATGGGTGATATGAGCTCGATGTCTGACTATTCGGCGTCGAACTACAATGACATCAATGCGTTGCAATCGATCAAGTATGATAAGTCCGATCAAGAAGGGCGTATTGATGCGATATCCAAGCAGTTCGAGTCGATGTATGTATCGATGATGCTGAAAGGGATGCGCGACGCGAATAAAGCCTTTAGTGAAGATAATCCGCTCAATAGTTCGCAAGGCGACTTCTATCAAGATATGTACGACAGTCAGTTGTCTGTCAGTTTGTCCACATCTAAAGGGTTTGGGCTAGCTGACGTCATTAAGCAACAGCTAATGCAACGCTACAATTTGGATGGACCAAGTGCAGCGCAAGGTGATGTGTCGAACGATGCGAGTCAAACACCCGCGCAGCGGTTTTCGATGGAAGGGTATGCTCGTTCATTGCCGCCAATGCATCGCGCCTCTCCTGAGCTTACGCAAGCGGTAGAGACGGTCGATTCACATATTGAAGCAATGTCAGGTCAGCCAACGATTTCTGAAACGTTAATGGTACGACCAGACCAGCTGAATGGCCCGCAAAGCTTTATCGAATCTCTATATCCAATGGCCAAACGCGTAGAGGCCGAAACAGGCATTGATGCGCGCTTGATGCTTGCGCAGTCTGCGTTGGAAACGGGTTGGGGTAAAAAACAGATTGTTCAGCAGGGTGGCGAGCCCAGCTTTAACTTGTTTGGTATTAAGGCGCACCGAGATTGGAATGGTGAGCAAACTGAAATCGTCACGACTGAATTTCGTTCGGGTGTGGCGCTTAAAGAGCGCGCTAGTTTTCGAGTATATGACTCCTTCGATGAAAGCTTCCGAGATTATGCTCAGTTCTTACAAAGCAATGATCGCTATACCGAAGCATTGGCACAGAAAAATGACCCCGTTGCCTTTGCTCATGCCTTGCAAGATTCTGGCTATGCGACAGATCCGCAGTATGGCAATAAGATCGAACGAATTATGAATCAGTATATGTCTGAGCTTCGTCCAGACCTTTTGCCCGGCTTACAGTCCGGTTCGAAAGGGGGGAGGTAAGGCATGGCTGATCTAATAGGAATTGGCTTAACAGGGCTGAAAGCGCACCAAACAGCGCTGTCTGTAACGGGCAATAACGTTGCTAACACCAACACCCCAGGCTATAGCCGTCAGCAAGCTATATTCGAGACGAATCCGTCGAGTAGTGCAGGGTTTGGTTACGTAGGGCAAGGTGTGACGATCGAGAATATTTCTCGTATTGCTGAAAGCTTCGTGACAGAGCAGGTGCGAGCAGATACGACATTGTTGGGTCAGCGCAAGGCGACGTTGGCGCAAGCCGAAGCGATTGATAACTTGCTCGCCAGCACGACGACAGGCTTAACCCCTGCGCTGAGTAGTTTTTTTCAGGCTTTTCAAGGTGCTGCAGATGACCCAACCTCTATTCCACAACGTCAGCTATTGCTAACGCGGGCAGAAGGTCTGGTGTCGCGCTTTAGTTCATTGGACGATAGCTTATCGACGCAAGTACGGTTCATTGATCAGGAGCTTGAAGCGGCGGTTTCGTCGATTAACAGCTTGTCGCAAGGCTTGGTTGAAATAAACCGGGCATTGGCGACGGCAAGTACGAGTGGCTCGCAAGGCGGTAAGCCTAATGAGTTGCTAGATGAGCGCGACGAAGCGTTAAGACAGCTTTCGGAATTGGTGAGCGTGACGGTGATTGATGCGGGTGCATCTGGCCAAGTAAATGTATTTATCGGCAATGGTCAGCCACTTGTCATTGGTGACTCCGCAACGCCCATTACAACGCCAGAAAGTCCTGATGATAGCTCAAAGCTTGATATTGCGATGAGCCTCAATGGCAATGAACAAATTATTTCGGGCAACCTGAGCGGTGGAAAACTTGGTGCCTTATTGAGTTTTCGTGACAATGAATTGCAAGATTCTATTAATGGTTTAGGACGAATCGCGATCGTGCTCGCGGATACCGTTAATGCCCAGCACAACCTAGGGATGGACTTAGAAAACAACTTGGGCGGGCAGTTCTTCAAAGACATTAATGACGCGATTGTTGCGGGCAATAGGGTAATCCCAAACGGTAGTAACTTGGCGCCTTTTGATCAGTCTTTGCGTGTCGATATTATTGATACCTCAAAACTGACAGCGGACAACTATGAAGTGCGGTTTGAAGGGCCCACAGATAACGATTTTACGATTGTGAGTAAGAGCTCAGACGAAATTATTGTGCAGTCAAGTTTGCCGGGTGTTTTTCCTAGTAGTGTTGAGATTGACGGCTTTGATCTGGTCTTTGAGGGCGGCACCTTCAAGGTGGGCGACTATTTTACGGTGATGCCTACGCGAAACGGAGCCTCAGACATTGATCTAGTTATTGACCGTGTCGAGGAGCTTGCATTTGCTGCGCCTGTCCGCGCGGAAGCTGATATCGGAAACGCGGGTAATGCGCAAATTTCACTAGGCGTCATGTTGGATGTTGAAAGCCCCATTACCAATCAGCCGCTGCCTATGTTTGCGAATGATGGAGAGCTGAACCCACCGTTGGGAATTAGCTTCATTCGCGATAATTATTACGAAGTATTGGATATGTCGGACCCTTCAAATCCGCAGCCAATGGTTCCTCCGATGAATAATTTGGTTTATTCGCAAGGTTTGAATAACGCCATTTTCACGAGTGATCCTGGCGAAACTCGCGTGTCTTCGACGGGAGCCGACACCTTAGTAGTGCCTGCTGCCGGCGCGGGTCCATTTGTGAATGGCTTCGGTGCGCAGCAACTAACATTTTTAACGCGAGATGATGCAAGTGGCGTAGTCACGCAGCAAAGTTATACGGTAGGTGCAAACAGCACCGCCGAGCAGATAGCGACGGGTCTTACGAGCCTCAGTGGCGTGTCGGCTAATGCCTACACGCAGGTCCGTGTGAGTAATTTTGTCGATAACGCAGACGCCACACCGTTGAGTATTCAGATAAATGGCGAAGCCTTAACGCCTGTTTTTCCTGATGTATTGAATGCGGACACCATGGCAAGTTTAATCAATGACAACCCTGCGCTTAGCGCGTTGAATATTTTTGCAGTGAGCGATGGTGTAAACGTCGATATTCGGGGTTTTACTGGTGCGGATATTGAAGTAGTTGTTGGCGGCACCGGCGACAGCGTGGATGTGAGCAAGTTGGACCCATACGCGGCAGGCGCGCCCGTTTTATCGACTCAAACTGTTGGCAGTGGTCAGGGTGTGGCGGTTGGTGGTGTGCTCGACATCACTATGTCCAACGGCGTTATTATGACGGCCGATGTTGAGAGTGTCTTTCGCCAATCGCCGCCAGCTTTGTCGACATATTTAGGGTTTGCGTTCGATATTCAGGGTGAGACAACCGCGGGAGATCGATTTGCTATCGACTACAATACTGACGGCATTTCAGATAACCGGAATGCCTTGGCTATTTCAGAGCTCGAAACCAAAGGGCTCGTATCCGGCGGCATTATTAGCTATGGCGAATCGTACTCAAAAGTAGTTGAAGAGATTGGCACGACAACGAACCGCGCAAGGTTAGACGAAGATGCGGCTCAGGCTTTGTTGGACCAATCCCAAGGAAACCGTGATGCAATTTCCGGCGTTAACTTAGATGAAGAAGCCGGCCATTTGATCCAGTTTCAGGCAGCGTATAACGCTTCCGCGCAAGTTGTATCAGTGGCTCGTCAGCTTTTTGATACTTTACTGGGTGCGTTTAACTAATGTTTATCCATCATGATAGTTTGAATCTGACGGCAGTTAACTGCCGAAGTGAAGTGATACGATGAGAGTTTCTACCCAACAAATTTTTAGCCGAGGCCTGCAGCAAATACAGGACGTGACTCAGCAGCAGCAAAAAACTCAGCTGCAATTGTCAACGGGCAAGAAGGTACTAACACCCGCCGATGATCCTGTTGCGTCGACTCGAATATTAGAACTTAACCAAGAGCTTGTGCTTAACCAGCAATATCAGCGGAACATTGAGTTAGCCGATGGTCGACTTAAGCTTCAGGATAGTTCTTTGGCGGGTGTTAACGATGTGGTTCAGCGTATAAGGGAGCTGGCTGTAACGTCTGGAAATGGCGCGTTGTCGGCGGCTGACCTTGGCTCTATCGCTGACGAAGTCGAGGAACGCTTGGGTCAGTTAGCCGGACTATTGAACTCTCAAGATGCGGGCGGCGAATATTTATTCGCAGGGTATCAAGGAAACACTAAGCCATTTACTGAAAACGTGTCCGGTGCTTTTGAATATCAGGGTGACGAAGGCAAGCGCCTAGTGCGCATTGATGCGAGTGTCACGATCGCAACCACCGAGAATGGCAAGCAAATTTTTCAGGATGTCGCATCTGAGCGGAACACCTTTTATACCGTGGCGAGCAGCAGCAACCAAGCGTCGCCGCCAGCGCAGATATCGGCGGGGCAGGTGACCGATCAAGAGGTTTATGATGCATTTTATCCTGAAGACCTGGTGGTGACGTTCAATACCCCAAACGACTTTAGTGTCTCCGAGAAATCGACAGGACGCGTCGTTTTATCGAATTCAGCCTACCAATCAAACTCGCCTATTAGTATTAATGGTGTGCAGTTTAATATTACCGGAGACCCCGTGGCGGGAGACAGTTTTGAAGTTAACTCTTCTGCCAAGCAGGGCGTTTTAACAACGGTTGAGAAGTTTGTTTATGCCTTGAGGAATTTCACGGCATCCCCTGAAGGTAGGGATATATTTAACGACGGTATTGCCGATGCCATTGCTAACCTCGATAACGCCGAAACCTCGATTTTGGCAGCGCGGGGCCAAATTGGCGCGCGGCTAAATACGATAGAAACAACCTCTGAGCAGTTAAAGGATGTTGAAGTTCTGACGCAAGAGTTTTTAACGGGTTTAGAGTCGGTTGATTATGCGGAGGCCGTGAGCTTGTTGTCTATGCAGACGTTTACCTTAGAGGCCGCCTATTCCTCTTATGCACAGATTACTTCATTGAGCTTGTTCGACCGACTATAAGAATTCGCTTTGGCGGCGATCGTTAGTTAATCCGAGCAGCTGTCAGTCGCGTATAGTATGCTCAGAGTTTTAAAAATAGAGCGTTTTCGATTAGCGCCCAAGCACATTCATTTATGGAACGATTTAATAGATAGGAGCAGGCTGTGGCCGCGATTTACGATATTCAGGTAAGCACTATTTCAGGTGAGCAAAAAACACTAGACGAATTTAAAGGAAAGGTGTTGTTGATCGTCAATACAGCGAGTAAATGTGGTTTTACGCCGCAATTTAAAGGACTCGAAAAACTCTATGAGCAATACAAAGACAAAGGTTTAGAAATTCTTGGTTTTCCGTGTAATCAGTTTCTCAGTCAGGACCCCGGAAGCGATGCTGAAATCAGTGAATTCTGTCAGTTGAATTACGGTGTGAGCTTCCCGATGTTTTCAAAGGTCGATGTGAATGGTCCCGAAGCGCACCCATTGTTTGAACTGTTAAAAGCAGAAGCGAAAGGAATGTTGGGTAGTGAGAAGATCAAGTGGAACTTTACCAAGTTCTTGGTGGACGCTGATGGCAACATTGTTGAACGTTACGCTCCGAAGACGGAACCAAAAAGCATCGCTTCGGATATAGAGAAAATACTGCCGTAATCTGTATGCAATGAACTCCAGACTGACAGCCCTTAAGTGACTGTTAGTTTGGAGAGACTGCTCTTCTGTTCATAAAACCACAATGCCCCTCCTGCAATAAGACCGCCTAGCCAGCCGTAAAGGTGAGACTCCGTTGCCACTCTTACGCCAATTAGCGCGTGCGATGCTTGGCCTGCTCCGTCAACGAATGCCGGCTGTAATACGGCTATCGAAACGGCCGCCAATATAGCGATGCTCGCCCATTTTTCTTGTCGAATGCTTAACAGGCAATTGCTCGTGATAAGAGCGTAAAGCAGCGCACTGAATCCAAAATACTCTGTCGTGACAGGGGTTAAGACAGCGTAGCCAATATTGACTGTTAGTGCGCTGATTAGCAGGGTAAACGTATAGCTCTTGAGTGTTAGGCAGTGGCGCCAATGCCAAGTGATGAGAATAAGCCCGGCGACATTCATGCCGGCATGAGTGACATTAGAATGAACAAAAAAAGCGCTTAGCGTTCTCCAGTACTCGCCAGACAGTATGTGTTGCCACTGGAGAGTAAGGTGATCGTTGCTTGTTTGCAGTGAGAGCGAATTTACGCCAAACGCAAGCCACACAAGGGCAATAAGAATGATGGAAAAAATGGCACAACGTTGTTGTTCAGATAGCGCGCTAGCCGCATTATTTTTAGCTTGTTTGCTATTGGGGGCCATGACGTATTGGTCGCGTTAGCGCTTAGTCATATGAATTTTTCTTCTTCCATTCATCGTCATCCCCTAAGAACTCATTCCATTTGTCGCCTTCTTCTTCGGTTTGCGCTTGGGCTTTTGCTTTGACGTCCTGGTTGTGCTTGTCGGCATCTTGCTCTAATGCTTTGATTTGTTGCCTAAAGCTTGAAATAACTTCAGCGGCCGGAGGATATTCTGCCATCGCTTTCAGCGCCTCAATAGCCGTGTGGTAGGCATGTATTGCTACTCTAGGCTTACCGGCTTTTGCTGCGGTCTCTGCTTTACCTACCAGGCTGTCGGTTTTTGACTTAACGGCGGAGAATTTGATTTGCAAGGCATATTGTTTAGCGCGGCCGGGGTCTAAAAGCTTTTGTTTGGCTTGTTGTTGAACGAACTTGAAAAGAATCTCAAGCAGGCTACGTATTTCCTGTGCTTGCTCGGGAGACTTGACTACAACCGGTGAGAGCTTGAGCGTTTTGTTCTGAAGCTTGCTCAGGTACTCCTTGTCGCCTTCAAGGTAGCTCTCGTAATTTCTGCTTTTCTTCAGTGCAATTAGTCGTTCCAGTGAGTTAATTGACTGCTGAGTGATCAAAATTCTTAGTTCTTCAGGCAAATACTGAGGCGGAAGCTCATGCAGCAGTCTTTGTAGCCGCTCATAGCGGTCGCTGAAGCTTTTAATTTTTTGGATTTGCTCTATTCGCGTGCGTTCGCGAGCTTGAGCGAAATAAATACCGGTCACGCAGACGCCAATAATGACGACGATGATGATGGTGATAGTGACTACGGACATAACTAACCTACTAATAATTCGAGTTTTTTTGGGTTCTGTTGTTTGAGTATAGACCACTCTAAGAAATGTTAGCTTAGATACGTATCTCGTCTTCGCTCGGTGTGGATGTTCATCATCAAAGTGACTTGGGATTTTTCGCTTTTTCATGTAGAATCTTGCGCCATTTCACACTTCGAGTGGCTAAAAAATGCACGCTCGAGGTCCCATTTCCAGTGTTATTTAGCATTGAGGCTGATACAAAAATGACAGAACGCGTACAAGCTGCAGGCCTGCAGGTCGCAAAAGAGCTATATGATTTCGTAAATGAGAAAGCAATTCCTGGAACAGGTGTTGCTCAAGATGCATTTTGGTCAGGGTTTAGTGCGATTGCTAATGAACTAGCGCCACGTAACCGTAAGCTACTAGCAAAGCGTGATGACCTTCAAGCGAAGATCGATACGTACCACTCTGATCGTAAAGGTCAGTCTTTGGACTTTGCAGAGTACAAAGCGTTTCTTCAGGAGATTGGTTACCTAGTAGAGCCAGGCGCCGACTTTGAAGCAAGTACAGAGAACGTTGAGCCTGAAATTGCAGAAATGGCAGGCCCTCAGCTAGTTGTTCCGGTCATGAATGCTCGCTTTGCATTGAATGCTTCGAATGCGCGTTGGGGCTCATTGTATGATGCGCTCTACGGTACCACCGTTATTTCTGAGGAAGGCGGCGCTGAGAAAGGCAAAGGCTACAATAAGGTTCGTGGCGATAAAGTTATCGCGTACGCGCGCGGAGTACTTGATACCGCTGCGCCGTTGGCTTCAGGTTCACATAAAGACAGCACGGGTTATGCAATCGAAGGCGGCAAATTAGTTGTTACTTTGGCAGATGGTTCTACCTCTGGTCTGAAAGAAGAAGATAAGTTCGTTGGGTATACGGGTGCTGTAGCCTCGCCAAGTTCCTTCCTTCTTAAGAACAATGGTCTTCATTTAGAAATTCAAATTGACGCCTCTACACCTGTAGGCTCAACCGATGCTGCGGGAATCAAAGACGTGGTGATGGAGTCTGCATTGACGACCATTATGGACTGCGAAGATTCAGTTGCCGCGGTCGATGCTGAAGACAAAGTCATCACGTATGGCAATTGGCTTGGCCTGATGAAAGGCGATTTGGCTGAAGAAGTTAGCAAAGGCGGAAAGACCTTCACGCGCGTAATGAATCCAGATCGTGAATTTACAGGTACAGATGGCAAGGCTTTTTCTCTCAAAGGCCGTTCAATGTTGTTTGTGCGTAACGTTGGTCACTTGATGACTAACCCTGCAATTTTGCTTGAAGATGGTTCTGAGATTCCAGAAGGCATCATGGATGGCATGATCACCACCTTGGTGGCCATTCATGACATTAAAGGAAATAGTCCTGTTAAGAATTCGACAACAGGTTCAGTCAACATTGTTAAACCTAAAATGCATGGCCCTGAAGAAGTCGCTTTTGCTGATGAGTTGTTTGGCCGAGTCGAAGACGCACTTGGGCTGCCACGCTTCACGGTGAAAATGGGGATTATGGATGAAGAACGCCGCACCACGGTTAACTTGAAAGAGTGTATCCGGTCTGCGAAAGATCGCGTTGTTTTCATCAATACTGGCTTCCTAGATCGTACGGGTGACGAGCTGCATACGTCTATGCTGGCGGGCCCTTTTGTGGCTAAGACACTGATGAAGCAGCAAACGTGGATCAGTGCGTATGAAGACTGGAACGTAGATATAGGTCTTGAAACCGGTTTGCAGGGTCGAGCGCAAATTGGTAAAGGCATGTGGCCGATTCCGGATGAGATGGGAATGATGATGGAGCAAAAAATTGGTCATCCAAAAGCGGGTGCCAATACAGCGTGGACGCCTTCACCAACGGCTGCGACCTTGCATGCTATTCACTATCATCAAGTAGATGTGTTCTCTGTTCAGAACGAATTGAAATCACGTAAGCACGCAAACGTTGATGATATCTTGACGGTTCCTCTTATGGACCAGGCGGCGATTGACGCGCTAACGCCTGAGTTTATTCAGAACGAGATCGATAACAACTGTCAGGGCATTCTAGGCTATGTTGTGCGTTGGGTTGACCAGGGTGTGGGTTGTTCGAAAGTGCCAGATATTAACAATGTCGGCTTGATGGAAGATCGCGCAACGCTGCGTATTTCGTCTCAGCATGTTGCTAACTGGCTTGAGCACGGTATCTGCACGAAAGAGCAGGTAGAAGAAAGCTTGAAACGCATGGCGGCGATTGTTGATGGCCAGAATACAGGTGATTCGGCGTATATCAGTATGGCACCGTCGTTTGACGGCATTGCGTTTAACGCAGCCTCTGACCTGATCTTTAAAGGCAAAGAGCAGCCAAGTGGATACACAGAGCCATTGCTGCATGCTTATCGTTTGAAATTCAAAGCTCAATAGTTTTCTAAACGGAAACTAAAAAAGGGTGGCGCGAAAGCGTCACCCTTTTTTTATGTCGTTGATGAGCGGAATTAGATGACAAGCCTGCGCAATTGTTGAGAGGGTTTGGCAAACTGCCAATGATTATCAAAATTCGAACGCATGCGCTCATAAAGCAAGCGGTTATGAAAGCAAGCAAAGCCCGCATAGTCGGATCTATTCTTACGAAAAATACTCGCGCTATAGTCGACGAGTGTAATCATTTCATTTAAGCGTACACCGGTTTTTTGTAGTGTTCGCACTTCAACATAGCTGCTTAATTTTTGCGCTAAGTTGATACAGGGATTGAAGTAACCCGCTCCAGCTTTGTCGTCAGCGACAAGAATACGAATTTCGGTTTGTGGGTTGCGCTTGATTAGTCGTTTTAGCGCTTGGCTGGTGAGTTCGTTGTTCAATACGGGGTTATTGATGGTATCGCATAACAGCCATACACGCTTTCGTGCCTGATTTAGCATCACTTGATGTAGCGATAGATAGTCGTGTTCATTGCTGTAGTGGTAGCTCTCGGTATCTTCACTCAGTTGCATCACTGGTCTATCGAACGAGCCTTTTGTATGTGCCGACGAAGGCAGGTGAGCAACGGTGAGGCTGATACAAGGGTGCAAAAGATCGAAGCGGCGAACGTTATGTTCCTCGCTCCCATTGTTTGTAAAACCGAGTCGCCGGAAAAAGTGAAACTGATCCGGTTCGCAATGCGCTGTAAGTTGCGCATGATCAAGCGAGGCCAGTTTTTTCATTGTGTGTGTGAGTAGTATCGTGCCTAAGCCCTTGTTTCGCTGCTTTTGCTGCACGATTAAACAATTGAGCTGAGCAGAATCGTTGCCAAATTCTACTTCTGAGAAGGCGATGACGTGCTCACCAATGGACAGAGTACAAACCAAAGCACTCGTGCCTTCATCGTGCATTAACCGCGGCTGGGCGGCTTCTTGTTGAAGGCTTTTGATCTGGCCTTTTATCTCAGGAGGAACAGAATATTTGGGGTACTGCGAAAGCTTAACAACAGGCATAGTCTTGTATTTCTAATACGGATATTAGGAATATAGACTACCTTGCCTGATAAGCCTTAATAACAGCTCAAAGATTGCTTTATTGTCATTTAACGTCGGTATTTCGGCAATATCAAACGAGCTGTGTTCGCAGATAAACTGAATGGCTGGAAGGATATTTGGTGCGAAAGGGTAGGTCTCTCCATCAACGGCCATTAATGGCGCGACATCGAGACAGTAAACAAAGCGTGAGCCTTCATTTTGGCTGAGCACTCCATTTTGCGAGATCAGTTCATTTAGCTCATCTTCGCTGAAGTCAGGGTCTGACTCGCCTAAGCTAGCTTGATTTTTAGTTCCACTTATATAGCTAAGAAACCATCGCCGTCGAAGTGCAGGATCGTTGAGATGCTGATCTAGTATGGTGTCAATACTCTGCAATGCTTGAGTGCTTACTTCTCCAGCATGTTCCTGGAGGCTTGCATCAGGGTCTTCATAAAACTGTTTCGCGTTCGCGTTATCAAGAATAAAGTGGCCGAAGTCATCCAATAATTGCTCATGCTTGGGAGCGCGAAATCCGATCGAGAGCGTAATGCACTCGTCTGTGGCGACGCCAAAGTGTGCGAGTTTCGGTGGCAAGTACAGCATGTCTCCCGGGGATAATGTCCAGTCATCGGTACATTCAAAGTTTTCGAGGATGCTCAGGGGCGTGTCGGGAAGTCGGGGTGTTGATTCATCGCACATTTGGCCGAGCCGCCAATGGCGATGGCCTTCAGCTTGTAGCAAAAATACGTCGTAGTGGTCAAAGTGTGGGCCCACACTGCCGCCTTCAGGCGCGTAAGAGGCCATAATGTCATCAATGCGCCAGTTGGGGATAAACCGAAAAGCGTCTTTAAGTTGATTGATTTCTGGAGACCAAGCATCTAGTTGCTGAACGAGCAGTGTCCAATGTGTTTCTGGGAGCGCTTGAAAGTCGGACTCTAAAAATGGGCCTGATTTGAGCTCCCATTTATTTGTTGCGCCATGCTCAAGAATGATGCGTGATTCGATCTCTTCTTCCATGGCCAATCCTGCGAGTTCATCAGGCGAAATAGGCGATTGAAAGTCGGGAAACGCTTGTCGTATGAGGAGTGGCTTTTTCTGCCAATATTCTTTGAAGAAATGCTCGGGGCTGATGCCGCCGAGCACTTGTATAGGCATGTCGCAGCTAGTTTTGCTCATTGATTGCTTTGGCTTGTGCGGCGGCGTTGCCAATGTAGCTAGCAGGTGTCATGTCCAAAAGGCCTTGCTTGGCTTCTTGTGGAATATCTAAACCCTCAACAAAGGTTTGGATCGTCTCGCGCGACATGGCATTACCGCGCGTTAGTTCCTTAAGCTTTTCATAAGCGCCTTCAATGTTATATCGACGCATTACAGTTTGTATGGGTTCGGCCATGACTTCCCAAGAGGCATCTAAGTCGCCAAGCAACTTGCCCGGATTAATCTCTAGCTTTTTTAGGCCTTTCAGCGTTGCTTGATAGGCAATTAAACTATGTGCGAGTCCAACACCGAGGTTGCGCAGCACTGTCGAGTCCGTTAGGTCTCGTTGCCAACGTGATATCGGTAGTTTCTGGGATAGGTGGGTTAGGATTGCATTGGCAAGGCCTAGGTTTCCTTCCGAGTTTTCAAAGTCGATTGGGTTAACCTTGTGCGGCATGGTGGATGAGCCGACTTCGCCCGCGATAGTTTTCTGTTTGAAAAAGCCCATCGAGATATAACCCCAAATATCACGGTCCATATCGATAAGAATCGTATTGAATCGAGCAATCGCATCAAACAGCTCAGCAATGTAATCATGCGGCTCTATTTGAGTTGTGTAAGGGTTGTACGTTAGTCCAAGTGACTCGATGAATTGCTTAGCATGCGCTGGCCAGTCTACTTCGGGGTAAGCAGAATAGTGTGCATTATAGTTGCCGACGGCGCCGTTAATTTTGCCAAGAATGTCTACGTTTTGTGCTAGCTTGAGTTGCTTTCGTAAACGCGCGACAACGTTCGCAAACTCTTTGCCCATGGTGGAAGGCGAGGCGGTTTGGCCATGTGTACGCGAGAGCATAGGCTGTTCAGCCAAATCGAGCGCGATGGCTTCAATTTTATCCATAACGGATGTCATTTCTGGAAACAGCGTGGCCTCGAGTCCTGCTTTTAGCATTAGACCATGAGAGAGGTTGTTGATGTCTTCGGAGGTACAAGCAAAGTGCACGAACTCTGCGCCATGGTTCAAAGCAGGTAGGCGGTCTTTTACGTCGGCGAACTTTTCTTTAATTAAGTACTCAACGGCTTTTACGTCATGATTGGTGGTGCTTTCGATCTCTTTCACTCGTTCAGCATCGGCAAGTGAAAAGTCAGTGACGATGCTATCAAGAAATTCGTTCTCTTCCGCTGAGAATGCAGGTAGCTCAATTATTTCAGGATGCTGGGCTAAAGACTGAAGCCAGCGTATTTCGACTTCTACTCGGAAACGGATAAGTCCGAATTCGCTATAAACGGAGCGAAAATCAATTACTTTTGAGCCGTAGCGGCCATCAATAGGAGAAACAGCGGTAAGCGAGCTAAGTTGCATTCGAACTCTCTGATAGGGTTGGTCAAAAAATGGGCGCAAATGATACTACAAAATCATATGCGCTCACAGTTGGTAGGAGGATAATTTCTAGTGAGTCAGGCCTTTCAACAAAGTAGTGGCTGAATTCATCAAGGCTTTTCGCTTAAATAATAGCTGCCAACGATGCCCGCCAACTTGATGCCAGAGCATTGCTGAGCGTATGCCTGCTAACAATAGTGATCGAATTTTTGCTGCGTTATGCTCCGATCGCAGGTGAGTGGGGTCACCATTGACCTGAATACGCAGGCTGAGCGTGCTAATCGTTTTATGGTATGTATCGGCAAGACTCGCAATAGTATTTTCGTGAGAAAGGCCAAAGTGCTCTTTTGGTGAATTCGCTTGCTCTAACCCTTTTGAAATTTGTTGCAGCATTGCCGGCTGCTTTCTTAGTTTCGCTTCAAGGTGGAGTATCGATAATGCGTATCTCAGCCATGTAGGCGCTTGGCTTCGACTTGGCTGAGATAGCAGGTCACGCAGTAGTTCGAGGCCTTTCTGCAAACGCGTTAATGAACCAAAGACATCGATAGTTTGTTCCGGCGAGGTAATGAATAGGCTGCTAAGGGCTGTATTGAACGCCTCTTCATTACAACGTCCTTCGCGTGCTATTTGGTCAACAAGAAAAGTCGCTTGTAAAACGCCAGCGAGGGCGATCGTTTGGTTATCCACTTTATTCATAATGCTGTGTTAACTCGTATACGGCTATTGGCTAATAGAATAGGTTGGTTTTCGACTACAGAGCTTGCTCGATGATCGCTCCACCGAGGCATCTTTCGCCTATATAGAGCACCAGAGATTGTCCCGGCGTGACGGCT